>NZ_CP027773.1:3932500-4532500 GCF_003019815.1 Variovorax sp. PMC12 | reverse complement strand
CGACGGTCTCCGCGCTGGGCGACCGCCTGTCGCTCGACTCCGGCACGCTCACCCCGCTGCTCAAGCGGCTGGAAGCCAACGGTTACGTGACCCGCGTGCGCGACGTGGCCGACGAGCGCCGGGTGCACATCACGCTGACGGCCGTCGGCCGCAAGCTCAAGACCCGCGCGGCCGACGTGCCCGAGTGCCTGATGGCTGCTGCCCAGTGCTCGGTGCCCGAGCTGGTTTCGCTCACCCAGCAGATCCAGGCGCTGCGCGACCGCATCAGGAAAGCCGCCTGACGCAGCGCCCGTTTTTGTTCTCCGTTTCTCCCCGCCGAGGCTGCTTGCGGCCGAGGCTTTTCCACCCTCCCTCCACTCCATCATCAAAGGAATCACCATGACCACCAAGCTCGACAAAGTGCTCTACACCGCAGAAGCCCACACGGTCGGCGGCCGTGACGGCGCAGGCAAGTCCAGCGACGGCGCCATCGACGTCAAGCTGAGCTCGCCCGGTTCCGGCAAGCCCGGCACCAACCCCGAACAGCTGTTCGCGGTCGGCTACGCCGCCTGCTTCATCGGCGCCATGAAGGCCGTCGGCCCGAAGATCGGCGTGAAGGTGCCGGAAGACGTCGCCATCGACTCCAGCGTTTCCCTCGGCCCGACGAACGGCGGCGCCGCCTACGGCATCGCCGTGAAGCTGGCGATCACGCTGCCCGGCCTGGACGCCGAAGCCAAGCAGAAGCTGGTCGACACGGCTCACCAGGTCTGCCCGTACTCGAACGCGACCCGCGGCAACATTGACGTGGAACTGACCATCGCCTGAGAGCTCCAGCGCAGCTGGCGCGCTCGGCGAGCTCGCAATTGAAGGCGGCACCGGCCACGGTGCCGCCTTTTTTCATGCGCCTGCCTGCGCGAGCAGCCACGCCTTGAAGACCTGCAGCGACTGCATGCGCGCCGACTCTTCCGGGTACACGAGGTAGTAGCCCTTGGCGTAGCGGTGCGCGTGGCGGCTCAGGCGCTTCAACCGCCCGGAGGCCACCATGTCCTCGCCCATGTAGGGCGGCAGCAGCGCCACGCCCATGCCGGCGACAGCCGCGTTGAGCGCCATCGACATGATCTCGTAGCGCGGCCCCTCGCGCGGCGCCGCATCGGCGATGCCCTCGCGGCGGAACCATTCGTCCCAGCCGTCGGGCAGCGTGTGATGGTGGATGAGCGCCGAGCGCGGCGTGCCGGCATCGACCGTCTTGCCGTGCACCTTGACCCACGACGGCGAGGCGTAGGGTGACAGCACCAGCGGCAGCACGAACTCGCTGTGCAGCCCGGCGCGCTGGCCGTCGCTGAACTCGAGCGACGCATCGACCGGCGTGGTGCGGAAGTCGACCTGGCCCACGCGCGTGCCCAGGTTCAGCGTGATCTCGCCGTGCGCGCGGGTGAAGGCCGGCAGCCGCGGAATGAGCCAGTAGCTGCCGACCGACGCGCCCACCGACAGCGACAGTTCGCCGCCGCGCCCCTTCAGGGCCATGACGGTGGCGGTGGCGCGCTCCAGCCGGCGCAGCAAGGGCGCCACCTCGCCCAGGTAGTACGTCCCCGCCTCGGTCAGCGCGAGCGCCTCGCGGCGGCGCGTGAACAGCCGCACGCCGAGCCGGTCCTCGAGCCTCTGCACCTGGCGGCTCACCGCGCCCTGTGTGAGCCGCAGCTCGTGCGCGGCGGCGGTGAACGAGCGCAGCCGCGCGCTGGCCTCCAGGCACAGCAGCGACATCGTCGAAGGGGCACGGATGTTGGTGTTCATGAGGAAAGCGCTCTTTCGGTGCATGCCGCTGTGGGCGTTTGCCAGTGCAGCACCGCGAAAGTGCATGCGAAAACCTCATGCTAGACGCAGCAAACATGGTTTGTCCACGGAGAGCGCGCCGCGCAACATCGCGGCCATTCCTTGATGGCTTCGACGATGAAAGGCTTTCCATGACACCGCAGATTCCCACCCGCCGCGCGCTGTTGCGGCTGGCTTCGGCCACCGCGCTGGCGGCGCTGCCGCTGGCGTCCCGCGCGGGCGACTGGCCCGAGCGCGCGGTGCGCCTGGTCGTGCCCTCGGCCGCGGGCGGCTCGCCCGACGCGGTCTGCCGCCTGCTGGCCAACGAGCTGTCGAAGTCGCTGGGCCAGGCGATCGTCATCGACAACAAGCCAGGCGCCAGCGGCAACATCGGCATGGTCGACGTGACGCGCGCCGCGCCCGACGGCTACACGCTGGGCTACGGCAACGTGGGCACGCTGGCCATCAACAAGGCGCTGTTCTCGAAGCTCCCCTACGACCCCGACCGCCAGCTGGTGCCCGTCGCGCTGCTGGGCTACGTGCAGAACGCGCTGGTGGTGCGCAAGGACCTGGGCGTGCACAGCGTGGGCGAACTGGTCGCGCTGGCGAAGGCCCGTCCCGGCAAGCTCACCATGGCCTCGGCCGGCAACGGCACCACCGGCCACCTGAGCGGCGAACTGTTCAAGACCCTGACGGGCACGTCCATGGCGCACGTGCCCTACCGCGGCAGCCCCCAGGCCATCCAGGACCTGATGGGCGGCCAGGTGGACCTGATGTTCGACAACCTGAGTTCGATCGCGCCGCACATCCAGGCCGGGCGGCTCGCGGTGCTGGCCGTCACGGGCGCGCAGCGCAGCGCCCTGTTTCCGGCCATTCCCACCGTGGCCGAGTCGGGCGTGCCGGGCTACGACGTGGTGGCCTGGGGCGGCATCGTGGCGCCCGCGAGGACACCCCCCGCCGTGGTCGAGCGGCTGAACGCGGCCGTCAACGCCATCCTCGCCACGCCGGCCATGCGCGAGAGGTACGCGGCCATCGGCTTCGAAACGCTCACCGGACCGCCGCAGCGGCTGTGGGAGCGCGTGGCCCGCGAAACGCCGCTGTGGGCCGACGTGGTGAAGCGCTCCGGCGCGCAGGTCGATTGAAGGCATGGCGATGCTCGACCTGGTGATCGAAGGCGGCGAGGTGATCGACGGCAGCGGCGCGCCGCGCGTGCGCGCCGACGTGGGCGTGCAACAGGGGCGCATCGTGCGCCTGGGCGAGCTGGCCGGCGTGGCGGCGCGCGAGCGCTTCGACGCGCGCGGGCGCATCGTGGCGCCGGGCTTCATCGACGTGCACACGCACGACGACCGGCTGCTGCTCGACGCGCCGCAGGGCGCCCACCCCAAGCTGTCGCAGGGCGTGACCACCGTGGTCACCGGCAACTGCGGCGTGAGCCTGGCGCCGCTGTGCTCGGCGGTCACGCCGCCCGCGCCGCTCGACCTGCTGGGCAGCGACGCCTGGCGCTTCGATCGCTTCGGCGACTACCTCGACGCGCTCGAACAGGCACGGCCCGCGCTCAATGCCGCCTGCCTGGTCGGCCATTCGACGCTGCGCGTGCGGCACATGGCGCGGCTGGACCGCGTGGCCAACGGCGACGAGACGCGGCGCATGGCGGACGACCTGGCACAGGCGCTGGAAAGCGGCGCCATCGGCTTGTCGACCGGCCTCTACTACCCGCCGGCGCGCGCCGCCAGCGCGCAGGAGGTGATTGCCGTGGGCGCCGCGCTGGCCGGCGCGCGCGGCATCGTCACCATGCACATCCGCGACGAGGCCGACGCCATCGACGAGGCGCTGCGCGAGGCGCTGCACATCGGCCGCGCGCTGGGCGTGGACACGGTGCTGTCGCACCACAAGCTGGTCGGCAAGGCCAACCACGGCCGCTCGGTGCAGACGCTCGCGGCCATCGAGGAGGCCGCGCAAACACAGCGCGTGTGCTTCGACTGCTACCCCTACAACGCCTCGTCGACCATGCTGCTGCCCGGGCGCGTGGCGCAGTCCGACGACGTGCGCGTGACTTGGTCGAAGGCCGACGCCAGCGCGGCCGGCCGCTCGCTGTTCGAACTGGCGCGCGAGCGCGGCCGCCCGCCCGAGCAGCTGGCCGCGGAGCTGCAGCCCGCCGGCGCGATCTACTTCGCGATGAGCGAGGACGACGTGAGCCGCATCCTCGGCCACCCGATGGCCATGGTCGGCTCCGACGGCCTGGCGCACGACACCAGCCCGCACCCGCGCCTGTGGGGCACCTTCCCGCGCGTGCTGGGCCACTACGTGCGCGAGCGCAAGCTGTTCTCGCTGGAGACGGCGGTACACAAGATGACGGGCCTGAGCGCGCGCCGCTGCGGCCTGCACGAACGCGGCCTGCTGGCAAGCGGCCACCATGCCGACATCGTGGTGTTCGACGCGCAGCGTGTGGCCGACCGCGCCACCTTCGACCACCCCACCGAGCCCAGCGCGGGCATCGACGCGGTGTTCGTCAACGGCCGGCTCGCCTGCCGCGAGGGCCGCACGGCCGACGTGCATGCGGGCCGCGTGCTGCGGCACGGGCGCTCGGACTGAGCGGAAGAGCGCCAGAGCGGCAGAGCGGCAGGGCGGCAGGGCAGGCACGGCATGTCTCGCGCGCGACGCCAAAACGCTGCGCGCGATGGCGCCTTTCATGGCGCTTGGCTAAGGTCGCGGGCACGATCCACTGCCGGAGCTTCGCCCATGAGCACCACCAGCCTTCTCATCCGCAAAGACCAGCTCGCGACCACGCGGCTGCACACCGCCACCGACGCGCCGCTGGCCGACGGCCAGGTGCGCGTGCGCATCGACAGCTTTGCGCTCACGTCGAACAACATCACCTATGCCGCCTTCGGCGACGCGATGAGCTACTGGCAGTTCTACCCGACCGGCGAAGAAGGCTGGGGCAGCATTCCCGTGTGGGGCTTCGCGAGCGTGGTGCAGTCGCTGCACCCGGGCGTGGCGGTGGGCGAGCGGCTCTACGGCTACTGGCCGATGGCCACCGGCGCGGTGCTGAGCCCCGGGCGGCTGTCGCCCGAGCGCTTCACCGACACGGCGGCGCACCGCGCCGAGCTGCCCGCCGTCTACAACCAGTATTTCCGCTGCGCGCGCGACCCGCTCTACACCGCGGATTCGGAAGACACGCAGTCGCTGCTGCGCCCGCTGTTCATCACCTCGTGGCTGATCGACGACTTCATGGGCGACAACGATTTCTTCGGCGCAAGGACCATGCTGCTGTCCAGCGCATCGAGCAAGACGGCCTACGGCACCGCGTTCCAGCTGCACCGGCGCGAAGGCATCGAGGTGATCGGCCTGACTTCGCCGGCCAACGTGGCCTTCTGCGAAAGCCTGGGCTGCTACGACCGCGTCGTGACCTACGAGGCGCTCGACACCATCGCGGCCGACACGCCTTGCGTGTACATCGACTTCGCGGGCAACGGCGCGCTGCGCAACGCCATCCACGGCCGGTTCACCCAACTGAAGTACAGCAGCTCCATCGGCGGCACGCACGTCGAGCAGCTCGCCGCCAAGGGCGCCGGCAAGGACCTGGCCGGCCCGCGCGCCACGCTGTTCTTCGCGCCCGCGCAGATCAAGAAGCGCACCGCCGAATGGGGCGCGGAAGAGTTCGGGCGCCGCATGGTGGCCGCCTGGCGCGACTTCATCGCCACCGCGACCGATGCGAACAAGCCCTGGCTGCGCGCCGAGCGCCACCACGGCGGCGAGGCGGTGCAGGCCGCCTACGCGCAAGTGCTGGCCGGCAAGGGCGACCCGCGCGCGGGCCATGTCCTTTCTCTTTACAAACAACCCGGCGACGCCTGACCCCTGGAGCGCGCGTGTGGCGACAATGGCCGCATGACTCCTTCTTCCGCGGCGCCCGCGAACACACATCCTTACGAGAGCCTCACGCCCGACGTGGTGCTCGACGCGCTCGCGACGCTCGGCCTGCACGGCGACGGCCGGCTCACCGGCCTGAATTCCTATGAGAACCGGGTCTACCAGGTCTACCTGGAAGACCGCTCCGCGGTCGTCGTCAAGTTCTACCGTCCCGGGCGCTGGAGCGAGGCCGAGATCCTCGAAGAGCACGGCTTCTCGCTCGAACTGGCCGCCGGCGAAGTGCCCGCCGTGCCGCCCCTGGCCTTCGACGGCAAGACCCTGCACCACCACGCCGGCTTCGCTTTCAGCGTGAGCCCGTACCGCGGAGGGCGCGCGCCCGAGCTCGACGACTTCGAGGTGCTCGAATGGGTCGGCCGCTTCCTCGCGCGCATCCACACCGTGGGCAGCGCGAAGCCCTTCGAGGCCCGCCCCGCGCTCGACCTGCAGACCTTCGGCCTGGACTCGCGCGACTGGCTGCTGGAGAACGACAAGATCCCGCTGGACGTGCAGCGCGACTGGGAAAAGGCCTGCAACGACGCGCTGGACATGGTCCGCGCCACCGCGCTGGCGCTGCAGCCGCCGGCCTCCGACTTCAAGCCGCGCAAGCTGCGCCTGCACGGCGACGTGCACCCCGGCAACATTCTGTGGACGCCTACCGACCGCCCCGGCGGCGGCCCGCACTTCGTCGACCTCGACGACGCGCGCACCGGCTTCGCCGTGCAGGACCTGTGGATGCTGCTGTCGGGCGACCGCGCCCAGCGCACCGCGCAGCTGTCGGGCCTGCTCGACGGCTACGAGCAGTTCCGCGAATTCGACCGGCGCGAGCTGGCGCTGATCGAGCCCCTGCGCACCCTGCGGCTCATCCACTACAGCGCATGGCTGGCGCGGCGCTGGGAAGACCCGATCTTCCCGATCAACTTCCCGTGGTTCGGCTCCAGCGACTACTGGAAGGGGCAGATCCTGGTGCTGGAAGACCAGTGCGAGCAAATGGCCGAGGAGCCCCTCTACGCCTGACTCTGGTCGGCGGCAATGCTGTCCGCCACGCCCTGCAGCAGGCGCTCGACCAGCACGTTGGCCGGTCCGTTGCGCCAGATGCCATAGGCCTCCGACTGCGCCACCGCGCGGTCGAGCGGCCTGAACACAGCGCCGCGCAAGGCTGAATTGCGCATCGCCTGCGGCACCAGCGCCACGCCCAGCCCCTGCGACACCAGCGAGACCACGGCCAGCCAGTGGCGCACTTCATGCCGCACCTCGGGCAGGAAGCCGGCGTCGGCGCAGATCGACAGGATGCGCTCGTGATAGTCGGGCGAGGCCTCGCGCGAGAACAGCACGAACGGCTGCGCGCGCAGGTCGGCCGGCGCCAGCACCCGCTTGCGCGCGAGCGCATGCTCCGCCGGCAGGCAGGCCACGAAGGGCTCCGACAGCAGCAGCCGGTGCTGCAGTTCGAGCGGCACGCGCCGCGTGTGGGCAAAGCCCAGGTCGAGCCGGTCGTTCAGCAGCTCGGTGATCTGCACGCCGGAATTGAGTTCGCTCAGGGTGATGCGCACCGCCGGGTGCTTCGCCTGGAAAGCCCGCAGCGCCTGCGGCAGTCCCCGGTACAGCATCGCGCCGACGAAGCCGATGCGCAGCCGCCCCGCCGAACCCAGCGCCACGTCGCGCGCCTCCGCGGCCGCCTCTTCCGCCTGCAGCAGCACGCGCCGCGCCGACACGCGCAGCGCCTCGCCGGCCGGCGTGAGCCGCACCTCCTTGCTGTTGCGCTCGAAGAGCCGCGCGCCCACCGTGTCCTCGAGCTGGCGGATCGCCACCGACAGCGGCGGCTGCGAGATCGACAGGCGCCGCGCCGCCCGGCCGAAGTGCAGTTCTTCGGCGAGCACGGAGAAGTAGCGCAGGTGCCGCAGTTCCATGGATAGTCAGATCGAATCGAACAAGACCAAATCGATATTAGACACGGATCGTCGCGGCTCCAACAATGCGCCAGACCAAAGGACCCATGGAGACAAAGCGCATGTCCGCAGAGCAAGCCCATCCGATTCCCGACCGGCACGGCCAGAACCTGTTCACCACCGACGCCGAGCTGCACGCGCTGCTCGCGCTCTACCTGCCCGAAGACCTGCGCCGGCACATGCAGCCGCACTTCGAGCGCCTGGGCGGCCTCGCGGGCGGCCTGCTCGACGAACTGGCCGGCACCGCCGACCGCAACCCGCCCGTGCTGAAGCAGCGCACCCGCACCGGGCTGGACGACCAGAAGATCCTCAAGCACCCCGCTTACGTCGAGATGGAACGCCTGGCGCTCGCCGAGTTCGGCCTGGCCGCCATCTCGCACCGCGACGAGACGCTGGGCTGGCAGGGCAGGATGCCGCCGCTCGTCAAATACGTGCTGACCTACCTGTTCGTGCAGGCCGAGTTCGGCCTGTGCTGCCCGGTGTCGATGACCGATTCGCTCACGCGCACGCTCAAGAAATTCGGCCACCCTGAGCTGGTCGCCAAATTTCTGCCGCGCCTGACCTCGCTCGACTTCGACGAACTCGCGCAGGGCGCGATGTTCATGACCGAGCAGGCCGCCGGCTCCGACATCGCCGCCACCGCCACGCTGGCCCACTATCAGGAAGCCGACGGCAGCTGGCGCCTGAGCGGCGACAAGTGGTTCTGCTCCAACCCCGACGCCGATTTCGCGATGGTGCTGGCGCGCGCCGACGACGAATCGGGCGGCCAGCCCGGCATGAAGGGCGTGTCGCTGTTCCTGCTGCCGCGCCGGCTGGACGACGGCAGCCTCAACCACTACCGCATCATCCGGCTGAAGGACAAGCTGGGCACGCGCTCGATGGCCAGCGGCGAGATCCGCCTCGAAGGCGCGGTCGCGTACCTCGTGGGCGAGGCCGGCCGCGGCTTCGTGCAGATGGCCGACATGGTCAACAACTCGCGCCTGTCGAACGGCGTGCGCGCCGCCGGCCTGATGCGCCGTGCGGTGGCCGAGGCCGAGTTCATCGCTTCCGAGCGCCGCGCCTTCGGCCGCACGCTCGATCAGATGCCGCTGATGCAGCGCCAGCTCGACAAGCTGCGCCTGCCGGCCGAGCAGGCCCGCACGATGGTGTGCCAGACCGCTCTGGCGCTCGCCCGCTCCGACGCCGGCGAGCGCGACGCCTATGCGCTGCTGCGCATCCTCACGCCGCTCATCAAGTTCCGCGCCTGCCGCGATGCGCGCAAGGTGACGGGCGATGCAATGGAAGTGCGCGGCGGCTGCGGCTACATCGAGGAATGGAGCGATGCGCGCCTGGTGCGCGACGCGCACCTGGGCTCGATCTGGGAAGGCACGAGCAACATCGTGGCGCTCGACGTGATCCGCGCGGTCAAGCGCGAAGGCTCGCTGCCCGTGCTGCGCGCGCACTGCCGCAAGCTGCTCGACGACGCGGCGCTGGCCCCGGCTTTCGCCAAGGCCCTGCGCGACGCGCTGGACCGCGCCGCCGCGCTGACCGAGACCGCCGCGCGCGAAGGCGGCGACGTGCTCGCGCGCCAGGCGGCATCGGCGCTCTACCACTGCACCAGCGCCATCGCGATGGCCTGGGAGGCCGCGCACGGCGGCTCCGCGCCGCGCCTGCGCTGGGCGCAGCTGGTGCTGCTGCACCGCGTGCTGCCGCGCGACCCGCTCTCGCCCGATGCGATGCCCGCCGACTGGAACGGCGCACCCGCCGCACGCACCGCGCAGGCCATCGCCTGAACCTGCTTTCCCCAACACACAAAAACGGAGACATCCCTTTGAAACGCTTCATCTTCCTGCTGACCGCATGCGCCACGCTCGTGGCCGCCGTGCCCGCCGCGCATGCGGCCGACGCCTTTCCCGCCAAGCCCTTGACGCTGGTCGTGCCCTTCCCGCCCGGCGGCCCGACCGACGCGATGGCGCGCACGCTCGCCGCCGAGATGAAGGACCGCCTCGGCCAGCCGATGATCGTGGAGAACCGCGCGGGCGCGGGCGGCAACATCGGCGCCGAATACGTGGCGCGCGCCGAGGCCGACGGCCACACGCTGATGTTCGGCACCTCGGGCCCGCTGGCCATCAACAAGAGCCTGTACCGCAAGATCAACTACGACCCGGTGAAGAGCTTCGCGCCGGTGATCCAGGTCGGCTACCTGCCCAACATCCTGGTGGTGAACCCCGCCCTGCCGGTGAAGACCGTGCCGGAGCTCGTGGCCTACGCCAAGGCCAACCCCGGCAAGCTGAGCTATGCGTCTTCGGGCAACGGTGCGTCGTCGCACCTGGCGGGCGTGCTCTTCAACTCGGTGGCGGGCACGGACCTGCAGCACATTCCGTACAAAGGCACGGGGCCGGCGCTCAATGATTTGCTGGGCAACCAGGTGAGCATGACGTTCACCGACATCCTCACCGCGCTGCCTTATGTGAAGGCGGGCAAGCTGCGCGCGCTGGGCGTTGCCACGTCGGCGCGCTCGCAGGCGCTGCCCGACGTGCCGACGATCGCGGAGCAGGGCTACAAGGGTTATGACGTGAGCGTGTTCTTCGGCATCGTCGCGCCGGCCGGCACGCCGGCGGACCGCGTGGCCAAGCTGAATCATGCGTTTGCCGAGGTGCTCAACTCACCCAAGGTGAAGCAGATGTTCTCTGCCCAAGGCCTGGAAGCATCGGCCGACACATCGCCACAGAAGCTGGGGCAGTTCATCGCCGCGGAGTCGGTCAAGTGGAAGGACGTGGTTCAGAAGTCCGGGGCGCAGCTGGACTGATTCAGCCGCTTCGTTCGTGGCGTGTGCACAGGCCATCGGGTACTCCCCTCCGCGAATGTCCCCCGGGGCTGCGCCCCTCCTCCTTTATTTCGCTGCGGGGAGCACCCGACGCCCTGTGCACGATGGACGCCGCGCTCGTGCGGGCCGATCAACCAGTGCTCTGAACGCTCACGACGGCGGGGTGCCTTGCGCAGCGAAATAAAGGAGGAGGCCGAAGGCCGGGGGACATTCGCGGAGCAAGGTACCCCGTCGGCGTGAGCGTGCCCCGAAAGAAAGAAAGAACAAACGAAAGACAGAAATGACACAACCCCAAGGCGCCCTCGCAGGCATCCGGGTGCTGGACATCTCCCGCATCCTCGGCGGTCCCTACTGCGGACAGATCCTCGGTGACCACGGTGCCGATGTGCTCAAGGTCGAGCCGCCACAAGGCGACGACACCCGCACCTGGGGCCCGCCGTTCAAGGAAGGCGTGGCCTCGTACTACCACGGCCTCAACCGCAACAAGCGCGTGCAGCACCTCGACTTCTCGACAGAAGAAGGCCGCGAATCGCTGCTCGCCCTGGTCGCAGAGGCCGATGTGCTCATCGAGAACTTCAAGACCGGCACCATGGAACGCTGGGGCATCGGCTACGAGACCCTGTCGCAACGCTTCCCGCGCCTCGTGTGGTGCCGCGTCTCCGGCTTCGGCGCCGATGGTCCGCTCGGCGCGCTGCCCGGCTACGACGCCGCCGTGCAGGCCATGACCGGCATCATGAGCATCAACGGCGAAGCCGATGGCGGCCCGCTGCGCGTCGGTCTGCCCGTGGTCGACATGGTGACCGGCCTCAACGCGGTCATCGGCGTGCTGCTCGCGCTGCAGGAACGCAACCGCAGCGGACGCGGCCAGTTCGTGGAAGCGGCGCTGTACGACAGCGGCCTGTCGCTGCTGCATCCGCATGCGGCCAACTGGTTCATGGACGGCACCGCGCCGCGCCGCACCGGCAACGCGCATCCCAACATCTACCCCTACGACGCACTCGCCACCGGCACCGACCCCGTGTTCATCGCCGTGGGCAACGACCGCCAGTTCGCCAGCCTGTGCCGCTGCATCGGCCTGCCCGGGCTTGCCGAAGATCCGCTCTACCGCTCCGCCGGTGCGCGCTCGGTGAACCGCGGCGAGCTCAAGCAGCGGCTCGAGGCGGCCATGGCCGCTTTCGACGGCCGCCAACTCGTCGAGCAGCTCATGGCCGCCGGCGTGCCCGCCGCGCCGGTCCTGCCGGTCGACGCCGCGCTGCAGCACCCGCACACGCTGCACCGCGAGATGGTGGTCGAGATGCCCGGCGGCTACCGCGGCATCGGCGCGCCGGTGAAGCTGAGCCGCACGCCGGCCAGCTACCGGCATGCGCCGCTCACGCCGGGCGACGCCTTCCTGCCGCAGGACTGACCGGGCGACCGCCTCAGCGCGGCACCGCGCGCCCGCGCCCGATGCCGTAGTACGCGATGCCCGCGGCCTCCACTTGCGCCGCGTCATAGACATTGCGGCCGTCGAAGATCGCCGGCATGCGCAGTTCTCGCGCGATCTGCGCAAGGCCGGCCTCGCGGAACACCGGCCACTCGGTCACCAGCGCCAGCACGTCGGCGCCGTGCAGCGCCTCTTGCGCGGTGGCGCACCAGAGCAGGCCGTCGCGCTCGCCGACGATGGCGCGCGCATTCGCCATCGCGGCCGGGTCGTGCACCTGCACGCGCGCGCCGGCCGCCAGCAGCCGCTCAAGCAGCACCAGGCTGGGCGCGTCGCGCATGTCGTCGGTGTCGGGCTTGAAGGCCAGGCCCCACACGGCGACGGTCTTGCCCGCGATGCGGCCTTCGAAGTGGTGGGTCATCAGGTCGAACAACCGGCCCTTCTGCTCGTGGTTCGCGGCCTCGACCGCCGAGAGAATGCGCAACGCATGGCCGTCGCGCTCGGCCATGCGGGTCAGCGCGCGCACGTCCTTGGCAAGGCAGGAGCCGCCGTAGCCCGCGCCCGCCTGCAGGAAGTCGGGCCCGATGCGGTGGTCGGCGCCAATGCCGCGCCGCACCATCTCGATGTCGGCGCCCGCGTGCCCGGCCACGCGCGCCATCTCGTTCATGAAGCTGATGCGGGTGGCGAGCATCGCGTTGGCTGCGTACTTGGTGAGCTCGGCCGAGCGGCGGTCCATCACCAGCAGCGGCCTTTCGGGTTCGCTCACGAACGGCGCGTAGAGCCGGGCCAGCAGGTCGATGGCCCACGGGTCCCGCGTGCCGATCACCACGCGGTCGGGCCGGCGGCAGTCGCGCACCGCCGCGCCTTCGCGCAGGAACTCGGGGTTGGCGGCCACCGCGACGCGCAGCGAGGCGCCACGCCGCGAAAGCTCGCCGCTCAGCACGGCCTCGATCTGGTCGGCCGTGCCCACCGGCGCGGTCGACTTGCACACCACCAGCGCCTCGCGCTCGCGGTGCCGCCCGATGCCCGCCGCCACCGCCATCACTTGCCGCAGGTCGACGCGCCCTTGCGCATCCGCCGGCGTGTTGACCACGATGAAGAGCACGTCGCCGTGCCCGCAGGCGGCCTGCGCGTCGGCGGTGAAGCGCAGCGTGCCGGCGGCCAGGCCCTCGGCCACCAGGGGCTCCAGGTCCGGTTCGTGCAAGGGCATCAGGCCACGCTGCAGGCCTTCGATGCGCGGCAGGTCGGCGTCGGTGCAGAGCACCTCGTGCCCGGCCTCGGCCAGGCAGGCCGCGAAGCTCAGGCCCACGTAGCCGGCGCCGAAGATGCCGACCTTCATGGCCGGCCCGGCGGCGCGCTGCACTGGTGGCTGGCGCGGTTGTGCGATAAAAGCAGGGTGCAAGCCTTCAAAACAATGTCCGGACAGGAAAATTCGATGATGCCCGATCAAGTTGCCGCGCGTTGCGCGCTGGTCCTGGAGACCAACAACCTGCGCGGCGGAGCGGATGCCGAGGCTAGGGCCGGCGCCAGCCTGCAGCGCCTGGTGGCACTGCTCGCGAAACAGAAGCTGCCGCTCACGGCGCTCGCGCAGGTGGTCATCACGCACGACGGGCTGAGCCCCGCCACCTGCGATGCAGTGAGCGCGCTCGCGGGCCGCCCGGTCGACTTCGTGCGCATCGACGCGGCCACCGGGTACTACGACGCCAAGAACGCCGGCTTCGCGGCCACCGATGCGCAGCGCTGCACGCACGTGGTGTTCGCCGATGCCGACTGCCTGCCCGACGACGACTGGCTGCTGCAGATGCTGCTGCCGTTCACGCAAGGCGCCGATGCGCCCGCCGTGGTGGCCGGGCGCACCAGCTACGCGGCCAACGTGGTCGGCACCGCGCTGACGACCATCGACTTCATGTACTTCCCCAACGCCGGCCATGCCGGCGCCACGAGCAACTTCTACGCGAACAACGTGGCCTTCCGCCGCGAGGTGTTCGAGCGGCACAGCTACCAGGCGCTCGACGGCGTGTACCGCGCGCACTGCCAGGTGCTGGGCATGCGGCTGAAGGCGGCGGGCGTGCCCATTCGCTACGCGGCCACGGCCCACACCGAACACCGCCTGCCCGACACGCGCCTGGAGGCGCTCAAGCTGCGCTGGATGCGCGGGCAGGACACTTACTCGCTCACGCCGCACCTGCTGCGCAGCTACGTGTCGCCGCGCTGGCAGTGGCTGGCCAAGAGCGGCCCCATCGGCCCGCTGTGCGTGCTGTTCACGCGGCTGGGCTTCAGCGTGAAGGCGCTGAACCATCAAGACCTGCCGCCGCTGCGCGGCCTGCGCTGGCTCGCGGGCGTGGCGCTGATCCTGGGTTTCTCGGCCGTCGACATGCTGGGCGCGTTCGCGCGCGGCATCGGCTGGCACACCACGGGCCGCACCAACGCGGACGCGCAGGCGCTCTCCTATCACCGGCCCTGAATCGCCTGCCCTGAGCGGCACTCGACACAAGAACAACAAACGACAAAGACCATGCACATCCGCTCTTCGTTTCCGGCGCGCCGCGCCGCGCTCGGCCTCGCGCTCGCAGGCGCCTTCACGCTGGCCAGCGCTGCCGACTTCGCCGGCCGCGGCGTCTTCAACTTCAAGTCCGATGCCGGCTGCCCCTTCGCGGCGCTGGCCGGCGCGGGCAACGACTGCAACCGCCTCGCCCTCGACGACCCCGAAACGCGCGCTGCGCTCGACGGCGCCGCGCACACCATCCGCTTCACCAACACCCGCAGCTACGCCGAGAAGACCATCGTCGGCGACGTGCTGCTGCAGGGCTCGGGCCAGGCGCGCGGCGGCCAGCGCGTGCCGCTGACCTTCCACGCGCTGCTGAGCCGCTCGGGCACCGACTGGTCGGTGAGCAGCCACGCGCACTCGCCTATCGGCGGGGAGTTCAACGACATCCGCATCGACCCGTACCAGGTCGTGGTGAACGAGGCGAACACCGACCGCGTGGTGCTCACGGCCGACCAGGTCATCGAAGCGCTGGCCAGGCCCTCGCTCACGGCGCGCCTGGCCAATGTGCTGGTGCAGGTGGACGACAACCGCACCGATGGCGCAAGAGACGCCGACATCACCATCGGCCTGGGGCTGGGCAAGGCGTCGAAGTCGGTGGCGCGCGCGCGCTTCCACGCGCCGGCCGCCAAGGGCCGCGAACTGGCCGAAGCGATGCGACAAGGCAACTGGACGCTGGAGCTGCAGGCGCTCAGCGGCAAGATCCCGCGCCAGGTGGTGCAGCGCGACCTGTTCCTGTACGGGCTCGAGTCGCAGTCGCTGTTGCAGCCGCTGCTGCAGCGCGGCTTCCGCAAGAACGAGAAGCTGGTGCTCGGCGCGGCCGGCGGCAAGGGCTTCGTGCGCTACGACGGACAGCAGCGCGAGTTCGCGGGCGCCGACGCGGCCGCGCGCGCGTTCCTGCAGGACAGCTTCATCGGGCTCGTGCTGGGCTGGCAGCAGCAGCAACAGCCGCAGCCCGTGCAGGCCAAGGCCGATGCCCGCTGACCAGACACCAGACGCGGCAGCCGGCTTCGACTGCCTCGCCCCGCCGCGGCTTAGCGGCTGGCCCGCGCTGCAGGCGCGCATCGTGCACCACGTCAAGCGCGCCGCGCTGCGGCAGCTGCATGCGAGCAATGCGGGCGAGATGCTGCTGCTGCGCTTCTACCTGGTGGGCGAGGAATCGTCCGAGCAGGCGCTGCAGCGTGAGCTGCGCATCGACCCGCCCGACTGGCTCGCGCGCCAGCTCGACCAGCACCTGGCCGACGAGCAGTTGCACGCGCGCCTTTTCGCGGAAGCCATCAACCTGCGCGGCGGCACCGCCCAGGCCGCCGCCTCGCCCGAGGAAGCACCCCGGCCCGACTGGTTCAGCCGCCGCAAGCTGGCGCGCTGGCAGCAGCTGATCCGCCGGCATGCGCCGCACTTCGCGCACGGCGGGCTGGTGCCTGCCTATGCCATCGGCCTGAGCGCGGAGCAGATGGCCTCGCGCATATTGCAGCGCCACTGCGCGCTGATCGGCCAGCAGCATCCGCTGCATCCGCTGCTGTCGCGCGTGCTGGCCGACGAAGACCGCCACATCCGCCTGTGCAGCCACACGCTGCAGCGCTGCGTGGCGCCGCACGAGCAGGCCCGGCTCGCACAGCTGATGCGCGAGGTGCGAGACACCGAACGCGGCTTCGGCATCACCGGCGCGGCCGGGATGTGGCTGGCGGGCGTGGCCCTGCGGCTGCGCCCTGGCGCCACGCGGCCGCTGCGGCACCGGCATCACGCCTGAGCGATGCCGCCGCGCATCCTCTACCTCGCGACCGCGGACGCGCGCGGCCACCTGATGCGCGCGCAGCTGCTGACGCACGCGCTGCGCGACGCCGGCGCGCGGGTGCAGGTGCTCACCACCTCGGACGAAGGCGCGCGCTTCCTGGCCGGCTTCGGCATCGACGCGCCCGTGCTTTCGCGCCACTACGCGGTGCAGTTCGACAAGGAGCAGAACATGCTGCGCCGCGAGACCGACCGCAACGTGGCGCACTACATGTTCCGCCCCACGCGCATGCTGCGCGACGTGCTGCGGCTGAGCCGCCGCTTCCGCGACGCGGACCTGGTGGTGAACGACTCCTTCCACCCCGCGCTGCTGCTGATGGGCTGGCTGCCGTTCTGGCGCCGCAAGGTCGTGCACGTGTACGGCGCGAGCCTGCGGCATGCGCTGCAGACCAACTTCGAGGGCCGCATGCCGGGCGCCGTGGCGCGGCTGTTCGGCGGCATCGTGGCGTGGCAGATCGACCGCAGCCTCGCGCGCATCGCGCATGACTTCGCGCACGGCGAGCCGGCCCACGACGGGCGCGGCGGCTGGCGGCTGCCGACGCCGGTCGCGGTGGTGGATGCGGTGGCCCATGCACAGGAGGCCGCGCCGCGCGCCGCCGCTGTCTACCTGAACCCCCACTTCGAGGAACCGGCCCTGGCCGAAGGCCTGGAGCAGGGCCTGGCCGACGCGGGCCTGCCGGCGCACCTGGTGGGCGAAGGCTATGCGCGGCGTCCCCGCTGGCATGCGCGCGACGAGCACTGGATCGAGGCCGCAGCGCGCAGCGCCTTCATCGTCTCCGCGCCGGGCATGGCGGCGCTGTCGATCGCGGCGGTGTACCGCAAGCCGATCCTGCTGCTGCTGACCGACCAGCCCGAACAGGCGATCAACGCCGGGCGCGCCGCGCAGCTCGGGCTCGAGCACCGGGTGGTGGTGTGGCGCGGCGACGCGGCGAAGTTCGCGCGGGCCGTGGCAACCGCGGCGGGCGAACTGCTCGCCATGAATGCCGGCAACACCACGGACGGCGTCGAAGGCAGGCAGGCCGCCATCGACCGCCGCCAGCAATGGGTCACGCTGCTGCTGCGCCTTGCGGGCGGCGCGCCGGCTAGCCCATGACCCCGCGCGCCGAATCGACCACCGCGCGGAACACGCGGGCCGCCGCGCGCAGCGGATGCATCTCGGCCCATCGCATCGACGTGGCCTTCGGCGGCGCCGAGACCACGCCCCGGCCCATGCGCAGCGACACCTGCAGCCGCTTGATCGTGAAAGACGGCCGCGCCAGCGCACGGCGCGGCAGGGAGCGCCCGGTGTCCGCCACCACGAACTGCAGCACCAGGCACTTGCGCGCCGCCGCGGCCTCGATGTCGAACACGAGGCTGCGGCGCCGCGCCCCCGTGACGCGCCGGGCCGGCAGCACCACGCCGTCGAACATGGCGTGCACGCTCGTGGCCTTGGCATTGCTGCGGTAGTCCACCCGCACCTCGATGCGGTGCGGGCTCTGGTGCGAAACCGCAAGCGATTGCGAAGGCGCCAGCGCGGGCAGCGGTATGACCAGGCTGGCCAGTTCGCCCTCGCTGCGCGCGCCCTCCCCGTCGAAGCCGGCCCAGCCGTGGCTGAGCCAGCCGGCCGCGGGGCTGCCGGGATGGAACATGTAGGGCCGGTCCAGGCGCAGCTCGGCCACGTCGCGCAGGCCCTGGCTCTTGTCGTCGAAGCCCCAGCGCAGCGCGAATGCCTGCTCGATGGCGGCGGCCGGCCACGCCGATGCGCTGGCGGCGGCATTGGCTGACAAAGGCGAGATGTCGCCGCAGGCCTCGGCCATGAAGTCCATCGCGCCGAGCCCGGCGCCGATCGGCATCCAGCCCGAGCATGCCGCCGGCAGCTGCGAGCGCGCATTGCGGTCCGCATGGATCAGCGCGTGCGCGGGCTTGCGGAAATAGCGCGCCTCGGCCAGCACGCTGGACGACAGCGCCGACGCGAAGTGCACGTTGTTCGCCGACAGCAGCGCATACGTGTTCTCCTGCGTCCACGCGACGTTGGGAATGGCCCGTGCGATGGGCGCGAGGTCGTGCAGCGCGGGCTCGTACGGGTGCGGCTTGATGACCAGCAGGTCGACCCCGCGCGCCAGTTCGCGCAGCGGCGCGATCACGCTGGCCGGATGCATGGTGCGCCCGCCGCCCACCAGCGACAGGTCAACCAGGCTCTGGCCGAAGAACAGCCCCACGCGCAGGCGCGGGTCGAACAGCGAAGCGGCGCCGCGCCTGGCGAAGTAGCCCTTGAGCACGCTCGCGTGGTTCCAGAACAGCTCCTCGTCCACCCGGCGCGCGCGCAGCGCGGCCTCGATGGCGGGGTCGTTGGTGCGGGCGCAGAAGTGCAGGTGCTCGGTGAAGCGGCGCGGGTCGATCTCGATGTCGAGGTAGCTGGCGCCGCCGCGGTCGATGCAGTGCTGCAGCGCTGGCGTCAGCCCCCAGCCGATCACCAGGCAGCCGGGGTCGAACGCCGGCATGCCGTCGCGCCCCGCCAGCGGCGCCAGGTCGGCGATGCAGGCGCGGGCCCAGCCGGCCGGGGTGCAGGGCAGGTCGAGCCGGGCCATGAGGCGCGCGACGTCGATGCGCCCGCCGTCGGACAGCGGCGCGACCTCCTGCACCGGCAGGCCCAGGCGGCCGAGAGCGGTGTCGAAGAAAGCACGCAGGAATCGCCGGTTCGCGACGTGGTAGGTCAGGCCGTTGGCCGCGGAGCGAAAAAAATCGTCCGCAAAGACGACGTGGTGGAACCGGCGAGTTTTCATTGTTTTTCCGGGCAGGCCGGCCTGCCCGTGCACACCGCCCCGCCAACCCTTTCTGGCGATGCGCCAATCTAGGCAGCGACTCTTAGCCGGGGATGAGAACTTCGCGGCCTGCGCGCAAAGTTGCCGTAAAGGCGCGGGCCGCTCAGTCGAGCACCAGGTTGAGGTCGCGGATGAGCGGGTGCCAGCGCGCCGCTTCGGCCTGCAGCAGCGAAGCGAACTTGCCGGGCCCGTCGCCTGCGGCCTCGATGCCGAGCTCGGCGAACCGGGCCAGCACCGCCGGGTTGTGGATGGCGCTGGCCACCGCCTGCTGCAGCCGCGCCACCAGCTCGCCGGGCGTGTTCACGGGCACCACGAGCCCCATGAGCGTGGCGGCCTCGACGCGCGGCATGCCGAGCTCGGCGAAGGTCGGCACCGCCGGCAGTTGCGCCAGCCGGCGCGGATGGGCCACCGCCAGCGCGCGCAGCCTGCCGCTCTGGATGAAGCGGCGGGCCGCCGCCAGGTCGCACATCATGGCCGGCAGCTGGCCGCCGGCCACGTCGGCCAGCGCGGGCGCCGCGCTGCGATACGGCACGTGCACCATCTTCAGCCCGGCCTCGCGCTCGAGCAGTTCCATGGCCAGGTGCTGCGGGCTGCCGGTGCCGGCGGAAGCGAAGCTGACCTTGCCGGGAAAGGCGCGCGCGTCGGCGATGAACGCGCGCGCGTCTTTCTCGCCGGTGGCCGGGCCGACCAGCAGCACCATCGGCAGCCGGCCCATCAGCGTGACCGGCGCGAAGTCGCGCACGGGGTTGTAGCTGAGGTTGCGGTAGATCGCGGGGTTGAACACCAGCATGCCGTTGTCGGCCGACAGCAGCGTGTAGCCGTCGGCCGGCGCGCGCGCCGCCTCGATGGCGCCGAGCGCGGTGTTGCCTCCGGCACGGTTCTCTATGGTCACCGGCTGCCCGGTGTCGATGGCGAGTTGGGCGCCCACGGTGCGCGCGACGATGTCGGCGCCGGCACCGGCCGGGTACGGCACGATCCAGCGGAAGGGCCTGGCGGGATAGAGCGGCTGCGCCGTCGCGGCGCGGGGCAGCGTGCCGGCCGCGAGGGCGGCCGTGGACAGGAGCTGCAGCAGAAGCGGTCGGCGGCGGATCATGGGCGGCATGGGCGGGCGTCTCCGCCTCCATGTTAGGGCCTGTTCATCCAGCCCTGCTGGTCCTCAGGCCTTGTGCAGCGGCCCAGCCCGCCACGTCCTCGCGCTTGATGGCGGCGGCCATGAGGCCCGGGAACGCGTCGGGCGTGCATGCGAACGAGGGCACGCCCAGCGCGGCCAGCTTGGCGGCCAGGTCGCGGTCGTAGGCCGGCGCGCCCTCGTCGCTGAGCGCCAGCAGCGCGATGAACTGCACGCCGGCCTCGACCAGCTCGTTGGCGCGGTGCAGCAGCTTTTCTTCCACGCCGCCTTCGTACAGGTCGGAGATCAGCACCAGGATGGTGTTGCGCGGCTCGCGTATGAGGCCCTGGCAGTAGCCCACGGCGCCGTTGATGTCGGTGCCGCCGCCCAGCTGCACGCCGAACAGCAGGTCGACCGGGTCCTGCAGCTGCTCGGTCATGTCGACCACGCTGGTGTCGAACACCACCAGCCTGGTCGCCACCGCCGGCAGGCTGGCCATGACGGCGCCGAAGATGCTCGAATAGACCACCGACGCGGCCATGGAGCCGCTCTGGTCGATGCACAGGATCACCTCGCGCTGCGGCTGCCGCGCCTTGCGGCCGTAGCCGACCAGCGACTGCGGCACTACCGTGCGGTACTCGGGCTGCCAGTGGCGCAGGTTGGCGCGGATGGTGCGGTTCCAGTCGATCTCCGAATGGCGCGGGCGGCGGTTGCGCTGGCTGCGGTTGAGCGCACCGCTCACGGCGCTGCGCATCGGCTCCTCGAGCTTCTTCATGAGCTCTTCGACCACCTTGCGCACCACGGCGCGCGCGGTG
The DNA here is from genome assembly GCF_003019815.1 of Variovorax sp. PMC12. Taxonomy (NCBI): domain Bacteria; kingdom Pseudomonadati; phylum Pseudomonadota; class Betaproteobacteria; order Burkholderiales; family Comamonadaceae; genus Variovorax; species Variovorax sp. PMC12. Next base: position 4,511,574 of record NZ_CP027773.1, on the reverse strand, counting down.
TCCTTGGTGCCCGCGGGAATCACGCTGGCCAGCGCCACGAGGCTGGCCACCAGGTGCACGTCGGGCTGGGCGTTCTCGAGCATCTCGGGCTGCAGCAGCATCTGGCGCAGGTTGAGCCGCTCCATCGCGTCGCGCTGCATCACCTGCACCACCTGGCTTGGAAAGTACTTGCGGATGTCGCCGAGCCAGCGCGCCACGCTGGGCGCCGAATCGCCCCGGCCGCCGCGCTGGCCGCCCTGGCCCAGGCCGCGCCGGCCGTCGGCCTCGTAGAGCGCGGCGAGCGCCATGTCGATCTCGCGGACCCGGCCTTCCACGGCGCCGCAGCTGGGCGTGGCCTCGCTGCCGAGCACCAGGCGCCAGCGCTGCAGGCGGTCGGTGGAGGGCGGCGTCTCGTCCGCGGACGCGGCAACGGTGTCGTCGGTGTTCATGCCTTCACTCCCAGCAGTTCCCGCAGCAGCGGCAGCGCGAGCACCGCGCGAGATTCGTCCCACTCGGCGGCGGCTGTGGCGACCACCGCCGTGCCGCCTTTTCCACCCGTCGCGCCCCGCTTCGCGCGCTCGCCCAGCGCGCGCCGGTCGGCGCCCGAGAAGTCGGCGAAGCTGCGGCGCACCAGCGGCAGCACCTGCAGGAAGTGTTCTTCGCCGAGCGCCGACAGCCAGCCGTCGACCAGCGGCCACACGGCCTCGTCGTGCAGCAGCACCATCGCGTTGCGGTTGAGAAAACCTTCGAGCCACGCTGCCGCCTCGGTCGGCGGAGCGCCGGCCGAGAGATTGCGCGCGAGCTGCTGCGAGGCACCTTCGCTGTCGATCTGCGCATCGTCGAGCAGCAACCGGCAGGCCACGCCGCGCAGCAGCGGCGCCGCGCTCTCGCCGAAGGCGATGGCGCGCAGCGCACCGCGCCATGCGGCGGTGGTTTCCTCGCCGTCGCGCAGGCGCACCGCGTCGTGTGCGGCGATGAGGCTGGTGCGCAGCGATTCGGCCGCTTCGGCGTCGAGCGCGCCGCAGGCAATGGGCAGGCCGATGGCGCCGCGCACGATGAGGCTGTCGAGCACGTGCGACAGCAGCGCGCTGTCGGTCTGGCGCACGCTGCCGTAGCGGAACACGTTGGCCAGCGGCGGCACCGCGCCGATGAGCTGCACCGCGTCGCCGGTGAGCGCGGCGCGGTCTTCGAGCGCGCGGGTCACGGCCTGCACCGCCGCTGGCAGGTCGGCCAGCAGCACGGTGTCGACCTGCCCGGCCAGCGCGGTGAGCGAGCTTTCGCCGGCCAGCTGCTCCATCACGCGCGAGGTGGCGGCGTGCGCCAGGGTCGCGCCGAAGCGGCTGGCCTCGATGATGCGCAGCGCGAATTCGGGCTGCCACTGCAGCTGCCACACCTCGTGGAAGGTGCCGCGGCTGGAACGCTGGCCGACGGTGGGCGCGCCCCAGGGCAGGTCGAGCAGGCGCAGCCGGTGCAGCAGGTGGCTGCGCGCGAGGTCGTTGGGCTGGCGCAGGTCGAGGTCGAGCGTGCGCGCGGTGGCTTCCGGCTTCAGGCGCAGGCTTTTTTGCTGCTGCTCGATGTCGCGCTGCAGCGGCACGGTCGGCACTTCTGCCGGCACCTGGCCCATGCGGTCGCCGACGGTCAGGCGCTCGCGGATCAGCGTGAGCGGCGCCTGCTCGCCCATGCAGATCACGCTGCGCACGGCCTCGTCGAGTTCGGGCAGGCCGGGCGCGGGGCGTTCGCGCAGGGCGGCGAGGGTGTCGGCCAGGCGCGTGGCCTCGATCAGGTGGGCGGAAGAGCAGTCGAGGTCGTGCTCGCGCAGCAGCCGCGCCACGCGCGCGAGCCAGCCGGTGCTGCGGCCCGCCACCTGCTGGCCCTGCTGCCACAGGTGCTCGTACCAGCCCGGCGAATCGATGCCCGCGCCGTAGCCGCTGGCGCTGGTGAGGTGGCGATAGGTCCACGGCACCCAGGTGGCCAGCACCTTGAGCCTGGGCAGGCCCTTGAGCAGCGCGGCGTCGGCCTTGGCGGTGGCCGCGCCCTGAAGGGCCGGCACATGCCAGGCGCCGCAGACCACGGCGATGCGCTGGTGGCCGGCCTTGACGGCTTCGCGTATCGATTGCCGCATGAAGGCCTCGCGCAGCTGCTCGCGCTTCGCGGCGCGCGGGCCGCGGCGGTCTTCGGGTGTTTCGGCGCGCACGGCCGTCATGGCCTCGGCGATGGCGCCGAACAGGTCTTCGCCGTCGCCGCGCTCCTCGACCATGTGGTTCCACCAGCTCTCGCCGTCGGCATAGCCGGCGGCATGGGCGAGCCAGTCGAAGGGGTCGTCGGGGATCCGCCGCAGCGCCGCTTCCTCGCCGGAGGCCGGTGCTTCGTCGTGTTCGTCATCGCCCGGCGGCTCGCCGGCTTCGGCCCCGGGGGCTTCCTGTGCCTTCGCGGCCTCGGCTTCGTCGGCGGCGCGCGCGGCCTGCTCGATCGCCATGCGGTGCGACTGCGGCAGGTCGATGAAGCGCACCGGCAGGTTGCGCGACACGCCCCATTGCAGCGCCTGCCATTCGGGCGAGAACTCGGCGAAGGGGTAGAAGGCGGCGAGCCCCGTGTCCTCGCCCGCGTGGATCAGCATCGCGACCGGCGGGCGCAGGTCGGCGTGCGCCATGAAGGACAGCAGGCCTTCCGCGTCGGGCGGGCCTTCGACCAGGATGCAGTCGGGCTGCAGCGACTCGAAGGCGCGCAGCAGGCTGCGCGCGCAGCCGGGCCCGTGGTGGCGGATGCCGAAGTAGTGCAGCGGAGAGCCCATCTGTTCAGTGCGTCGAAAAAGTGGAGTTGCAGGGGCTCAGAGACCGTAGCGCGCTTCCATGGCCTCGTGCCATTCGGTCGGCTCGCCGGCCGCGCGGGCCAGCTCGGTCCAGCACAGCTGATGGCCCTTGCACAGCGCAGCCACGCGCGCGGCAATGGCGCGCGGCGGCACGCTGGCGGGCGCGGTCACGGCGAGGTAGAGGCCGGGGAGGTCGTCGTCTTCGTCGTGTTCGTCTTCTTCGTCCGCGTCATCCGCTTCGGCGTCGCTCACGCGATAGTTGTCGTTGCTGTACTGCCAGGTGCTCCAGCCCGCCTCGTGGAGCGCGTCGCGCAGGGCGCTCACGCTTTCCTCGCCGGGGTGCACGCCGTCGATCATGTAGCTCGGGCCGTAGGGGCCCTTCTCCAGCAGGTGCACGGGCGCGGTGAAGACGCGGGTGTAGGTGCGCAGTTCTTCCTCGTCCTCGGGCGGCTGCTCCGCCAGCCTGGGCTCGAACACCACCCAGTCGCCCAGGCGCTGCTCGAGGCCGCGCGGCGAGGGCTGCACGATGCGCGCGGTGGCCGGGCCGGTGCGGCGCGCGAGCACGTCGCGCTCGCGGCCGTTTTCCTCGCAGCGCAGGTAGACCAGGCCCCAGTCTTCCTCGACCTCGGCATCGTCGGGCTGGCCGGCTTCGAGTTCCATCTCGAGCGCGCGGGCCTGCGCGCGCACGTCGGCCCACTGGCGCGCCGCGGTGGCGGCGATTAGCAGCTCCCAGCGGCGGCCAGGCTCGGGCGCATCGTCGGCGGCCAGCACCATGCGGCGCTGGGCCACGGCCGTGTCGAAGTCCTTCAGTTCCATGGCCGCGTCGGCCCACAGCCGGCGCGTGGCCGTGGCCTCGGGGTCGTGCGCCAGCACCTGCTCGACCAGCGGCCCGACCTGCGTGTAGCGCCCTTCGCGGAAGGCGATGCGCGCGCGGTACCAGGCGGCCATGGCCGGCTGCGCGGCCTCGATGCGTCGCGCCTGTTCCTCGATGGCGCCCAGGTCGCCGGCGCTGAAGCACAGGCCGAACCAGTGGTTCTGCAGCGCCACCGATTGCGGCGCCGCCAGCACCATGGCCTGCAGCCGGCTGCGCGCCTCGTCGTGGCAGCCGTAGTTCGACAGCGCGGAGGCCAGCATCATCGCCAGCCCCTCGTCGCCGGGCAGCGCCTGGTGCGCCTGCTCCAGCCACTGGATGACGGTCTCGTTCGACAGGCCCTCGGCCTCGGGCGAACGCAGCCAGTCGGGAAGCGATTCGGGCGCGCTCGGCGCGGGCTTCGGTGTCACGGCGGCGAGCGCCTGCTCGGCACGCCGCACCTTGTCGGCGGCACCGAAGTCCTCGCGCAGCAACGGCACGTGGTGGCGCGCACGCGCCACGGCCTGCGCGGCCAGCCACGGCACCTGCCGCGCGCCGGCCAGCTCGGCCTGGGCCAGCGCAAGGTCGATCAGCAGCCGGTGGCTGCCGACGGTGTGCAGGTGCTCGATGGTGGTCCACAGCGCGTGGCCCAGCGCGGGCGTGTTGAGCTCCGGCAGCGCGCGCGCGGCCGCGACGGCGGCGCGGCACCACGACACATGGTCGGCCACCTCGATGTCGCCGAATTCCGGCAGCAGGTCCCACCCGGCCTGCGGCTGGCCGGCCAGCACGAGCGCGCGGCTGCGCTGCAGCAGGCGGGTCGACTGCTCGCGGCGGTCGTCCTCGTCGGCTTCGTCCTCGGAGTCGTCGAGCAGCTTGAGCGCGGTGTGCGGGTCGCCGGCCGCGAGCCATTGCTCGACCTCGGTGGTGACGAACAGCGTGGTCACTTCCTCGCCGGCGCGGCGCTGAGCGTCGCGCTGACTCTTCAGGTAGAGCACGGCCTCGCGCGGCTGGCCCTGGTCGCCCATGGCATTGGCGCGCTCGATGCTCAGGCAGCCGAAGCAGCCCCAGCTGGGGTCGATGCGCGCCAGCGTCTCGTCGCAGGCCGCGAGGCGCTCGCCGGCCCAGCCGGGGCCGTCGACGTTCGCGTAGGTGGCCACCAGGTCCTGCGTGACGCACACGCTCTGCGGGCAGCCCTGGGTCTTTTCCTGGTGCGCCCGCTCGTAGGCATCGACCACTTCGCCGAGCTGCGACTCGCCGTGGTGGCGCGCCACGCGCGAGGCGCACAGCCAGTGCTTGAAGTACACGTCGAGCCACGGAATGTCGAGTCCGCGCGCGCTGGCGAGCGCCTCGGGCACCAGCGCCTCGACCAGCGCATGGTTGCCCTGGAACTGCTGGTGCGGCACGTCGTGAATCAGGTAGGCCAGGCGCTGCTGGCCTTCTTCCTCGAGCCGGTCCGACAGGTCGTTGACCCAGGCAAAGCTGTCCATCGTGTTGATCCTCTCTCTTTGGTTTTCTAGGAAGCCGAGCGCGGCGCGCAGAGCGCGGCCACGGCCCGGCTGAAATCGGCCAGCAGTTCGACCAGCGGCGGCTGGCCCTTCAGTTCCTCGCCGCCCGGCGCCATGATGGCCTTGAAGCTGCGCAGCAGCGCGACCGCATGCGCGGGCACGGCGCGGCCCTCGCGGTGGCTTTGCAGCAGCGCCTGGATGGCCGGGTTGTCGAGGTTCACGTACAGCCGCGCCGACACGCTCGCGTCGATGCGCTGGGTGAACGCGCGCGCCAGGCTGAGCGCGGCGCCGGCCATGCGCTTCCTGGCCTCGTCGGTCTCCAGCCGCGCCTTCAGCTGCGCCTCGCGGTCGGGCACGGCGATCAGCGGCAGCTCGGGCGACACGAAGCGCGCGGGCACCACCAGCTCGCCCCATGCGAGGTGTTCGCGCAGCCAGGCGAGTTCGCTCTCGGGCAGGTCTTCGCCGCGGAACATGCGGGCGTTGCCGGCGGCGGTGCCGATCTCGATGAGCTGCACGCCGCGATCGCGCACCCACTGGCGCAGGAAGCCGGCCACCGCGTAGCGGTCGCCGCGCGCCACGGGCACCTGCAGCGCGCGGAACAGCACGTCCTCGAAGCCGCCGCTCTGGCCCAGGCTCAGGTGGATGCGGCCTTCGCGCACCAGGCTGCGCACCGGCAGGTCGCCCTGGCTGGTGGGCAGGCGCACGGCGTCGGCCAGCATGGCGAAGAGTTCGTCCTCGCACAGCGCGGCGCCCAGCAGCGCCTCGTTGTGGCGCGTGAGCAGCCGGCTCCAGGCCGGTGCCTGCGACCGCGAAAGATCGGCCAGGCCGCGGATCAGCGCGTCCTGGATGTGAGCGCGCGTGGCCTGGTAGGCGGCGTCGCGCTGCAGGTCTTCGCGGCTGGCGGTGGGCGTGAGCGCGTTCGACTCGATCACGCCGCCGATGAAGCCGGCCCACACCGGCAGCAGGTCGCGCGCCTCGTCGTCGAGCAGCATGCCGCGCACGTAGACGCTCAGGTGGCGGTTGTCGCTGGTGCCGTAGGTGGCGCCGTCCTGCACCCACAGCAGGCCGCGCGCGTCGCTCTCGCCCTCGGGCTCCACGGGAATCACGCAGATGGGCTCGAAGTGCCGCTCCATGCGTGCGGCGAAGGCCATGCGCTGGCGCTGCAGCACCGCGGGGTGCAGCACCACGCCGTCGGCGGCGGCGCGCCAAGGCGGCGGGTCGGCGTTGACGCATTCGTCGTCGAACCACAGCGGCTCGCGCAGCAGCGCGCAATAGCGCCCGAGCACTTTCTTCAGCACGCCGGCCGAGCACAGGTGGTTGAAGTCGCTGCGCATCGCGAGGTGGATCTCGGTGCCCACCGGCCGCGCGTCGATGGCCTGCACCGCGTAGCGCCGGCCGTCCGACGAGCGGTAGCGCCAGCCTTCGCCGGGCGACTGGAACGAGGTGCTGTTCACCAGCACCTGCTCGGCCACCACGAAGGCGGAGAGAAAGCCCAGCCCGAACAGGCCGATGAGCTCGTCGCTGCCGTCCTTGTCGGACGCGCGCAGCTGCCGCGTGTAGCCGTTGCCCAGCGTGGCGAGGTAGCGGTGCAGCTCCTGCTCGGTGAGGCCGGAACCGTTGTCGCGGATGACGATGGTCTGCGCGGCCTCGTCGGCCAGCACGTCGATGCGGCCGGCCTCGGTGAAGGACGGGTCTTCGAGCCGGCGGCGCGAGATGGAGTCGTGCGCGTTCTGGATCAGCTCGCGGATCGCCACCACGGGCGTGGAATACAGGTGCTTGGCCAGCACGTCGAACAGGCCGTCCAGGTGCACCTGGGTGGTCTGCAGCGCCGGCGTCTGCGAAGGGAGGTCTGGCTGTGGGGAGTCCGACATCGGCGCGCTCACAGCTGCTCGCGGCAGGCGCGGTACAGGTCCTTCCAGTCGCTGCGCTCCTTCACCACCGTCTCCAGGTACTCCTTCCACACCACCTGGTCCTGCACCGGGTCCTTGATGACCGCGCCGATCAGGCCCGAGGCCACGTCGGCCGAACGCAGCACGCCGTCGCCGAAGTGGCCGGCCAGCGCCATGCCGCTGTTGATGACGGAGATGGCCTCGGCGGTGGAGAGCGTGGAGCTGGGCGACTTGATGCGCGTCTTGCCGTCCTCGGTCTGGCCGTTGCGCAGCTCGCGGAAGATCTGCACCACGCGGCGCACTTCCTGCAGCGCCGGCGGCTCGGCCGGCAGCGCGAGCGCGCGGCCCAGTTCGCCCACGCGCTTGACCACGATCTGCACTTCCTCCGCCTCGCTCGACGGCACCGGCAGCACCACGGTGTTGAAGCGGCGCTTGAGCGCGCTCGACAGCTCGTTCACGCCCTTGTCGCGGTTGTTGGCGGTGGCAATGACCGAGAAACCGCGCACCGCCTGCACCTCGCTGCCGAGTTCGGGAATGGGCAGTGTCTTTTCGGACAGCACGGTGATCAGCGTGTCCTGCACGTCGGCCGGGATGCGGGTGAGTTCCTCGACGCGCGCGATCTTGCCCAGGCGCATGGCGTGCACCAGCGGGCTGGGCACCAGCGCCTTGTCGGACGGGCCGTGGGCCAGCAGCTCGGCGTAGTTCCAGCCGTAGCGCAGCTGCTCTTCGCTGGTGCCGGCGGTGCCCTGGATCAGCATGGTGGAGTCGCCGCTCACGGCGGCGGCCAGGTGCTCGGATACCCACGACTTGGCCGTGCCCGGCACGCCGTACAGCAGCAGCGCGCGGTCGGTGGCGAGCGTGGAGACCGCGATTTCCATCAGTCGCGGATTGCCGATGTACTTGGGGCTGACCTCGAAGCCGCTGGCGAGCTTGCCGCCCATCAGGTAGGTGAGCACCGCCCAGGGCGAGAGCTTCCAGTTGGCCGGACGCTGGCGGTCGTCGACCTTCTGGAGCGCATCGAGTTCTTCGGCGAATTGCTGTTCGGCATGCTGGCGCAGGACATTGCTCATGGACGGCCTTGGGATGGAGAAGAAGAAGTAGATGAAAGGGTGAGGAACAGCCGGCGCGCGCGCACGATGCGCGCGGTCTCGGCCAGCGCGTTGGCGGTGCCGGGTGTTTCGTCGGCGGTGCGCGGCAGGTCGGCCAGCGCAGGCAGCGCCGAGGGATGCAGCAGCGCGGCGGCGCTGGTGAGCACCTGGCGCAGCATGTAGTCGTTGGCGAGGCTGCCGCGCTCCACGCGCAGGCGCAGCGCGGCGGCCAGCCTGGCGGACAGCTCGGCCGACGGCGTTTCGCCGGGCGCGCAGGCCTGGTCGGCGAAGCCCACGACTTCCTGCGCGCCGTTGCCTTCGGCGCCCAGCTCGGCAAGCCAGTGGCGCTCGCGGCGCGCGCGCGGCAGCAGCGCGAGCAGCTGGCCGATCCAGGCGCGCTGGGCGCGCGGACGGTCGAGCATGGCGTCGCACCAGTCGTGGTCGGGGGCGGCGATGACGGCGTCGTTCCAGCCGCGCAGCAGCGCGTCCTTCCAGTCGCCGGCGGCGGCCCAGTCGAGCAAGGCCGCCGGCGTCATGCCGGTGCGCGCGGTCCACCAAGACAGCGGCGCCTGGCGCACGAGCTGGTAGAGCCACCATGCGCGCTCGCCGAGGCCCTCGTGCGTGGGGCGTGCGGGGTCGATGGCGTCGTCCTTCCAGCGCGCGTCGGCGGCTTCGGGAGCGTCGATGCGCCATGTGGCGCCGTCGTGCTTCAGCAGCGGTTCGAGGAAGGCGGCGATGCGCTGCGCATGCGCGCTCTGCGGCAGGCGCTGCAGCAGTTCGACGGCGGCCTGGCGGACGTCGCGGGCGCGGTCCTTGAGCTGGGCGTCGATCAGTGCCTCGTCGTCGGGGCCGAGGTTTTCGGCGAGCGCGCCGAGCAGCGCGGCGCGGTCCTTGGCGGGCAGTTGCTGCAGCTCGGCGGCAAGGCGTTCGCGCGCGCCGGCCGGGTCGGCCTGGCGCTGTTCGCGCAGCACCGCGACGCGTTGGTCGAGGCTGCCTTCGTCCCAGCGTGTCTGCGCGTCGGCCTGTTCGCTGGCGCCGACGGCATAGCGCCAGTCGTCGTTGCGCGCCGCGAGCCAGAGGCCGCGTTCGCCGAGCGCGGGGGCCACGGCGGGCCGCAGGTCGATGGCGCGGCGGCCGGCGTCGAGCGCCAGGGGCAGCAGGCTGTGCGGCAGGCGCAGGCCGGCGGCCGCGAGCGCTGCCAGGCCTTCATGCTGAAGGCGCAGCGGGCCGCTCGACAGGGCATCGGCGATGGCGGCCTGCAGCGTGGCGTCCTTGAGTTCGGGGCGTTTGTCTTCGGCGGCGACGGGCGCTTCGGACGGCGGCAGCTTCGGCGCGACGAAGCCCGCGCGGCGCCCGACCGCGACGGCACCCGCCATGCGCAGCAACCGGCCTTGCGCCTCGCCGCCTTGCAGCGCCTGCAGCAGCCCGGCGAATTCGCCCGCCATGCCTGCGGCCGGCGGCACGGGCTGGCGCGAGGTGCCGACCAGCGCGGCCTGCAGCAGTTGGTTCCAGTGGCTCATTCGATGACCTCCGTGCTTCGCACTGCGGTGCGAGCTTGCTCGGGGCGGCGCGGCGCTGCGCTCATGTCCGCACTCCCGTCAGCGTCCAGACCGGCGCGCTGTCCACCGCCGTACCCATCGGCCATGCGGTGAGCGGCGCGAACTGCTCGCCGTCCCATTCGCCGAACACGCGCAGCGGCGCACCGCCGGAATGCGCCAGCAGCTGCCATGCCTCCTGCGCGGCGACCTGCATCGGCAGCGCCTGCGGCGCGCCGTCGAGGCGCAGCCACCAGCGGTCGCCGTCGCGGCTGGGCACGGCGTCGGCCCACACCATCGGCAGCAGCGGCTGCCAGGGGTTGGCGGCGATCTGCTGCGCCATGCGCTGCCATTCGTCATGGGGCACGTCGTTGGCGGGGGCAGCCGTGGCGGGCGCGTCGGACGGCAGCTCGGCCACCAGCGCGCGCTGCGAAGCATGGCCCGGATAGAAGCACAGCACCGCCGCGCGTTCGCTGCCGCTGACCCAGCCGGTCTCGAAGCCGCGCCCGCCGTGGGCGTAGTCGAGCAGCAGCGCGCGGCGCCCGCTCGCGCGGCCTTGCAGCCACACGTGGCGCTCGACCAGCTTGGTGTCGCGCTCGTCGATGCACTGGCCCAGCACCAGCCAGTGGTCGCTGACGCGTTCGCCCTCGGCGAGCAGCGCCTCGCGGTCCTGCGGCCAGCCGAGCGCGGTGCGCAAATCGGCCAGCGTGGCGGGCGACAGCGATTCGCGGCGCGGGACCGCATCGACGATCAGCTGCAGCCGCCCGAGCCGGTCGAGCAGCCGCGCGGGCCAGCCTTCGCCCACGCCGATGAGTTCGGCCGCCTGCGTGATGCGCTGGCCGAGCCCCGGCGCCTGCGCATCGACCATGCGCGCGGCCATCGCGCTCCAGGCTTGCTGCTGCTCGCTGCCGAGCGATGCCAGGCCGCGCTGCGTCTGGTCGTCGAGCCAGAGTGCAAGCTCCTGCGCGCCGGCCTCGATGCGCTTCCAGCGTTGCGCGTCGCGCCTGGCGGCAGCGGCGGGGTCGGCCGCGGCCGGCGGTTCGGCGGCGCGGGCTTCTTTCTTCTCGGCCTTTTCGCGGCGCGAGGCGAGCCACTCGGCCACCCACGGCGGCGGGTCGCCCTGGGTGAAGCCGGCTTCGTTCTGCGCGCGCAGCAGCATCAGCGCCAGGCCGTGCTTGCAAGGGAATTTGCGGCTCGGGCACGAGCAGCGGAACACCGGGCCCGTGAGGTCGACCTGCGTCTGGTAAGGCTTGCTGCCGCTGCCCTGGCATTCGCCCCACACGGCGGTGTCGGAGAACGCGAGCGTGGGCCACTTGGCCGGTGCGAGCAAACCCTTGGCGGCCTTGGCCGACGCGTCGTCGGGGGCGAGCGCCAGGACGGCTTCTGTGCTGAGACTCATCGGGGCACCCTCGCGCCGCTCCGCGGCGCGGATGATTGAAAGAACGCGGCCATCAAGGCGCGACGGGATTGCCCGGCGTGCCGGCCTCGCGGGCCGAGACCGCCGCGGCCGCGACGGCCGGCGTGCGGTAGCTCACGTTCACCGCAGGCGCCGCAGGCTCCGGCGGCGGGCGCGTGATCTTGAAGAGAGGCTGCCTGGCGGGGGCAGCCGGAGCGGCGGCAGTCCGGGCCGCGGGCACGACCGGCGCCGAAGGCGCAGTAGACGCTATAGGCGTGAAAGGCGCCGCTGGCGTCGAATACAGGATGGGGGCGGGCGTTCCCGGCGCGGCCGTCACGGTGACGGCGGCCGGGGCCACGGTCGAGGCGGCTGCGGCGGGTGTTGCGGGCGCGGCCTTCGGGTCGTAGAGCACCGCGCCCTTGCTGATCCCCGTGGCCACCGGCCCCACGCCGACACCGACGCCGGCCGAGCCCGACACCTGCCCGCCGTTGTTCACCGCCACGCCCGCGCTGAGTGGGCCGAAGCCCGTGTTGAGCCCCACCGAGAAGTTGCCGTCCTTCGTGGCGCCGAGCCCCAGCGAGAGCCCCGGCACCAGCGGAATGCCGACGTGATAGTGCGAGCAGCCGCCCACCATGAGGAGCAGCAGCGCCGCGGGAACCGCGGCGGCCGTTGTCCGGACGGTGCGCGGCCGGCCGGTCACACCAGCAGCGCGTTCACGCGCCTCACATAGGCCGCCGGATCGGCGGGCAGGCCGCCTTCGGCCAGCAGCGCCTGGTCGAACAGGATGTTCGCGAGGTCGTCGAAGTGCGCCGAGCCTTCGAGCTTCTTCACCAGCGGATGCTCGGCGTTCACCTCGAGCACCGGCTTCAGCTCGGGCGCGGGCTGGCCGGCCTGCTTGAGCATGCGCGCCAACTGCGTGCTCATGCCGCCGTCCTGCACCACGAGGCAGGCGGGCGAGTCGACCAGGCGGGTGGTCACGCGCACGTCTTCGGCCTTGTCCTTGAGCGCTTCCTTGAGCTTCTCCAGCAGCGGCTTGAACGACTCGGCGGCCTCCTCGGCGGCCTTCTTCTCGGCCTCGTCCTGCAGCTTGCCGAGGTCGACCGCGCCCTTGGCCACGCTTTGCAGCGGGGTGCCGTCGAACTCGTTGAGGTAGTTCAGCGCCCACTCGTCCACACGGTCGGTCATGAGCAGCACCTCGATGCCCTTCTTCTTGAAGACTTCGAGCTGCGGGCTGTTCTTGGCGGCGGCGAGGGTGTCGGCGGTGATGTAGTAGATCGCGTCCTGGCCTTCCTTCATGCGGGCCTTGTAGTCCGCGAAGCTCACGCTCACCGTGTCGGTGGTGGTGGAGGCGTAGCGCAGCAGCTTGGCGATGCGGTCGCGGTTGCCGAAGTCCTCGCCCAGGCCTTCCTTGAGCACGGCGCCGAACTCGGCGTAGAACTTGGCGTACTTGCCCGATTCGTCGGCCGCGCTCGCGGCGGCTTCGGCGGCGGTGGGCGCGTTCTTGTCGACCACGTCGGTCACGGCTTCGGTCGGCTCGGGTGCGGGCACCGATTCGCCCGAGCCCACGTCGATGCGGCCTTCGGTGCTCTCGGGGCCGGTCTTCTGCTTCTTCGCCAGGTCTTCGAGCATGCCGAGCACGCGCTTGGTGCTGCCTTCGCGGATGGCCTTCACGTCGCGGCTTTCCTGCAGCAGCTCGCGGCTCACGTTCAGCGGCAGGTCGGCAGAGTCGATCACGCCCTTCACGAAGCGCAGGTAGCTGGGCAGCAGGGCCTCGGCGTCGTCCATGATGAAGACGCGCTTGACGTACAGCTTGACGCCCGCACTCTTGTCGCGGTTCCACAGGTCGAACGGGGCCTTGGCCGGGATGTAGAGCAGCTGCGTGTATTCGGTGCTGCCTTCCACGCGGTTGTGGCTCCAGGCGAGCGGCGCCTCGTAGTCGTGGCTGATGCTCTTGTAGAACTCTTCGTACTGCTCGGCGGTGATGTCCTTCTTGGGGCGGCTCCACAGGGCGTTGGCCTTGTTGACGGTTTCCCATTCGCCGGTCTTCACCATGTCGCCGGGCTGGTCGTTCTCGCCTTCCTTCCACTCTTCCTTTTCCATCAGGATGGGCAGGGAGATGTGGTCGGAGTACTTGCCGACGATCTGCTTGAGCTTCCAGGCGTTGAGGTATTCGTCGGCGTCGTCGCGCAGGTGCAGCGTGATGCTGGTGCCGCGCTCGGGGCGGGTGATGTCGGCCACCTCGAAGTCGCCGGCGCCGCCGCTGACCCAGCGCACGCCCTGGTCGGCCGGCAGGCCGGCGCGGCGCGATTCGACCGTGATCCTGTCGGCCACGATGAAGCCCGAGTAGAAGCCCACGCCGAACTGGCCGATGAGCTGAGCGTCGGCCTTCTGGTCGCCGCTGAGCTTGCTCATGAAGTCCTTGGTGCCGCTCTTGGCGATGGTGCCGAGGTTGTCGATGGCTTCCTGGCGCGACAGGCCGATGCCCTTGTCGGTGATGGTGATGGTGCGCGCGGCCTTGTCGAAGGACAGGCGCACGTCGAGATCGGACTGGCCCTCGTACAGCTCGGGGTGGTCGAGCGCCTCGAAGCGCAGCTTGTCGCACGCGTCGGAGGCGTTCGAGATCAGCTCGCGCAGGAAGATTTCCTTGTTCGAATAAAGCGCATGCGTGACGAGGTGCAGCAGTTGCGCGACTTCAGCCTGGAACGGGAGTTTGGTGTTGGAGGAATCAGCCATGGAAAGAGAAATATCGAGTCAAAAAAATTCTAAATCGGCACGGTGCCCGCAAGGTGACGGCGTGCCGACTTTCTAAGGTAAGGCGTTCGTGTGCTTCTTCAACATCCCGAGCCTCAGGACTGATGCACTTCGTATTTTTATTAAAACGAATGGCCTCCACACGTAGGCGCACGGCGCCTCATGGAACACAAAAGAGTACCGCACCCGGCATCTCCAGAAAAATCGATTCCCGATGCGCCGGGCATGGCGTCGAACGGCAATTCTGCCGGTCGAGGTGCGCAGCAGGGCTGCGCCAGGTCAGCTCCCGCTGGGATTGATCGCCAAAGCTGCGGGGTTGCCCTCGTTTCCAACCCACCAGGAGCTTTCCATGAACAACAAGAATCCCCGGACGCTGTGGATCGCCGCCTGCCTCGGCCTGGCCGCCTTCGCGGCGCAGGCCCAGGTGCCGGCCGACGCGCCGGCCGGCACCACCGTGCAATGCAAGGACGGCAGCTATGCGTCGCCCGACACCAGGTCAGGCGCCTGCCGCGGGCACAAGGGCATCAAGACGTGGTTCGGCAAGGGCGCGGCCGCGGCGCCTGCAGCGCCTGCTGCCGCCGCGGCTCCGGCCGTGCAGACGCAGTCGGCCGATGTCGGCAAGACCGGCGTCGCGCCGAGCACCGGCACGGCCACCAAGACCCCCGGCGCGCCCGACCCCACGAAGATGGCCGCCGCGCCCGGCGGCGGTGCCGGCAAGGTGTGGGCCAACGACGAGACCAAGGTCTACCACTGCATGGGCGACCGCTACTACGGCAAGACCAAGAAGGGCGAATACCTGAGCGAGGCCGATGCCAAGGCCAAGGGCATGCACGCCTCCCACAACAAGACCTGCTCGTAGGCTCCTTCGTCACTTCGGCTGGGATTCCACTTCCCGGGTCCAGCGGTCGATCAGCCGCTTGCGCTCGGCCGCCTTGCCGTATTTCTCGAAGTCGTACTTGATGAGCTTCACGTCGGCCATCGACGGGATGCGCGGGTCGGGCTTGAAGGTCTTGTTGGCCGGCGACTGCAGGCTGCCTGCCTTGCCGCCGATGGACTGGCCCGCGGGGCTCATGAGCCAGTCGTAGTAGCGCTTGGCGTTCTCCTTGTTGCGCGCGCCCTTCACCAGGGCGATGCCGCCGATCTCGTAGCCGGTGCCCTCGCAGGGCGCGGCGGTCTTCACGGGAAATTTGTCGTAGCGCCAGCGCTCGAAGCCGAAAATGAAGCTCACGCCGATGGCCACTTCGCCCTTGGCCACGTTGGGCGCCTGCGCCTGGCCGCTGCGGGTGTAGCTGGTCACGTTGCGGTGCAGCTTCCTGAGGTATTCGAAGGCCTGGTCCTCGCCCATCTGCTGCACCAGGCCCGCGATGATGGTGTAGGCCGTGCCGCTGGAGGCGGGGTGCGATATTTCTATCTCGCCCTTGTATTCGGGCTTGACCAGGTCGGCCCAGCACCTGGGCTCGTGCAGCTTCTTTCTCTTCAGCAGGTCGGTGTTGAAGCCGAAGCCGATGGCGCTGGTGTAGAAGCCGCCCACCATGTTCTGCGACATCGCGTACTGGCGCACCGACCAGTCGTACAGGTCGTTGATGTAGGCCGGCCGGTAGGGCTCCAGCAGGCCCTGCTCGGCGGCCTGCAGGAACGGGTCGCCGGTGCCGCCCCACCAGATGTCGGTCTTGGGGTTGGCAGCTTCCGCGCGCAGCTGCGCACCGATTTCGCCGGTGCCCTTGTGGGCCTGCTGCACCTTGATGCCGGTCTCGCGCGTGAAGGCCGCGGCGGCGGCCTCGCACCAGCCAGCGTCGGTGCTGCACAGCGCGTTGACGGTGCCCTGCGCGGCCGCGTTCGACGCGCCCAGCAGCGCCGCCGTGGCCACGAGGGCCGTGCATGCGACGGCGGCTGCGGTGTGTGGAATGGCGAATGGGCGCATGCGGCGGGTCTCCTCGGTGTGCGATGGCAGGAAGCCGCAGGATAGCGCCGCGTCGCACGGCGGCGCAGGGTTTTCAGCGTGCGGCCAGCAGCGGCGGCAGGTGCTCGGCCAGCCAGTCGATCACCACGCGGGTCTTCAGCGGCAGGTAGCGGCTGCGCGAGCGGATCACGTTCAGCGCAAAGCCGAAGGGCCGCGGCTCGTCGAACACCCGCACCAGCGTGCCGGCCGCGAGCGCATCGGCCGCCAGCCAGGCCGGCAGGCGCGCCAGGCCCATGCCGCCGATGGCCGCCTCGAGCAGCACCTCGGCGCTGTCGCAGCGCAGGCGCGACGGCAGCGTCACCTCGACCATGTCCGCGAGGCCGCCTTCGCCCGCATGGAAGCGCCAGGTCGATACCTGCCCGTCGCGCGCATAGAACACCGCCTCGTGCGGCGCCACGAGCTCGGCCACGCCGCGCGGATGCCCCCGCTCGGCCAGGTACGCGGGCGCGGCGCACAGCGTCATCCATTGCGTGCCGACGGGCCGCGCGACGAGCTCGTCGGTATCGGCCAGTTCGCCGCTGCGAATGGCCAGGTCGAGCCCTTCTTCCACCAGGTCCACCCGCCGGTCGTTGAACGAGAGTTCGAGCGACAGCTGCGGATGCCGCCGCGCCAGCGCCAGCAGCAGCGGCCCCACCTTCAGCCGGCCCAGCATCGCCGGCATGCTCAGGCGCACCAGGCCGGAGGCGGTGCTGCGCGCCGAGTCGGCCATGGCCTCGGCCGCCTCGAGTTCGGCCAGCACGCGGCGGCAGCGCTCGTAGTAACCGTGGCCTTCCTCGGTGAGGCTCTGGCTGCGCGTGGTGCGCAGGAAGAGCCGCGTGTTCAGCCGCGCCTCGAGCCGCCCGATGCTCTTGGCCACGGCCGAGCGCGTGACGTGCAGGCGCTGCGCGGCCAGCGCAAAGCTGCCCGCTTCCACCGCCGCCACGAATTCTTCGATGCCCTGAAGACGCTGACCCATTGGATACTTTCAAGCACCATCAAAGCGAAAATTATCCACCACTGGATATCAGCAATCGTCAATAGCATGGGCGCTCTTTTTTCCCGGAGTCCCCTCATGCAAGAAGCTCGAATGCTGCGCCGCTGGCAACTGCCGGTGCTCGGCCACGCCAACCTCGAACAGGCCGAAGCGCCCCTGCCCGCGCCGGGCGCGAACCAGATCCTGGTGCAGGTCGGCGCGGTGGCGCTCAACTACCGCGACCTGCTGATGGTGCGCGACGGCATGGGCATGCCGCTCGCATTGCCCTTCACGCCCGGCTCCGACATGGCGGGCACCGTGGTGGCCGTCGGCGAGGGCGTGACGCGCTTCGCGGTGGGCGACCGCGTGGTCAACACTTTCTGGGGCGGCTGGATCGACAGCCACTGGCAGGCCGGCGCCACGCTGTTCGGCGGTCCGGGGCCGGGCATGCTGGCCTCGCACGTGTGCATCGACGCGGACTGGGCCGTGGCCGCGCCCGCCACGCTGAGCCTGGCCGAAGCCAGCACCCTGCCCTGCGCCGGCCTCACCGCCTGGTTCGCGCTGGCGGAGACCGGGGGGCTGCGCGCGGGCGAGACGGTGCTCATCCACGGCACCGGCGGCGTCGCGCTGTTCGGCCTGCAGATCGCGCGGCTGCATGGCGCGCAGGCCATCGTGGTCACGGGCAGCGAGAGCAAGCGCGCGCAGGTGCAGGCGCTGGGCGCCTCGCACGTGCTGGCGCGCGACGGCGACTGGCCGGCCGAAGTGCGCAGGCTCACGCAAGGCCGCGGCGCCGACCATGTGCTCGAACTCGCGAGCGGACCCAACCTCGACCGCTCTCTGCAGGCGCTGAGGCAGGGTGGGCGCGTGTCGATCATCGGCATGCTCGAAGGCGAGACCCTGAGCGCGTCGTTCTACGCCATGGTGCTGGGCCGCGCCACGGTGCAAGGCATCGGCGTGGGCCACCGCCGCGCGCTGGAAGACCTGGTGCGCGCCATCGACGTGAACGCGCTCAGGCCGGTCATCGCGGCGCGCTACGACTTCGATGCGCTGCCCGCCGCGCTCGACCACCTCGCGCGCGGACCGTTCGGAAAGATCGTGGTCACGCCCTGAAAACGTGACGGAACGCGCAGCCCGCAAACGCGGCATCCTGCTGCAGATACACGAAGCCGCAGCGAACGCGAACAGGCGCCCGTCGCGGCGCCATCATCGGCGCGACGGCGCTCAGCTGCCGCTGCCCGACTTCACCATCGGCAGCGAGGTCGATTGCCCGATCGGCTCGGTGCCGGTCGGGTGCGACGCCGCATAGGCGCCGGCCTGGATGTCGGCCACCGGCATCGTCGAATTCATCGCGGGTGCGCTGGTCGACTGGCCGATCGGCTCGGTGCCGCTCGGGCGGGCCGCAGCCATCGCGCCGGCCTGCACATCGGGGTTCGTGGGCGAGTTCATCTGCAGCGGATGGAAGTCCGAACCATCGGTGGTTTCGGCCGATGCGGTGACCGCGCCCATCGCTGCCAGCGCAGCAAGGGAACCGACGGCGAGAAGCTTGAGGGAAGTACGCATGGTGTGTTCTCCTGAGGGCATGTTGTCTCCGGCCTCGTGCCATCGCGCGAACTGCGCGTGGCAGGACCTGAACGCACTCTAGGCACGCCATCTGAGTTGAACGTGAGCGAAGAGTTAGGCGCGGATGAGTGAGCGCGCCGCGCACCGGCCTTCGCACTCAGTGCGAAAGAGGCGCGGCCGGCGACGGCGGCAGATGCACGCGCGCCCTCAATCCCGGGCCGTCTTCGCGGTTGTGCAGCTCGATGCGCAAGCCGTGCCGCTCCGCCGCCGTGCGGGCAATGGCCAGCCCCAGGCCGCTGCCGCCCGCCGCCGCGCCCGGCACGCGGAAGAAGCGGTCGAACACGCGGCCCATCATGGCCTTCGGAATGCCGGGGCCGTTGTCGAGCACGTCGACCACCGCATGGCCGCCGAACTGGTGCAGCTTCACGTCGACCACGCCGCCTTCGGGCGCATAGCGCAGCGCGTTGTCGATCAGGTTGTCGAACACGCTGCGCAGCTCGGCCGCGGGCGCCACCACCACTGCCGCGATGCCGCCCTCGAAGCCGATGTCCACGCGTCGCGCATCGGCCAGCACCATGAGCTGGCTCACGCTCTCGCGCAGCAGCACTTCGATGTCGACGCGCTCGCCGGCGCTGCTGCGCTGCGGCGCGTCCTGGCGCGACAGGTTGAGCAGCTGCTCGATCAGGTGCTGCGCGCGCGTGACGCCGGCTTCGAGCTGGTTGAAGCGCTCGGTCGCCTCGCCGGCCGGCACATGGGCGCGCAGGTTCTCGATCTGCAGGCCGATGGCGGCCATCGGCGTGCGCAGCTCGTGCGCCGCGTCCTGCACGAAGCGGCGCTGCGTGGCGAAGGCGCTGCGCACGCGCGACAGCAGGTTGTTGAAGGCGCCCACCAGCGGTGCGATCTCTTCGGGCACGCGCGACAGCGACAGCTCGGTGGGACTGCGCTCGTCCTGCGAGGCCACGTCGCGCGCCACCGCGCGCAGCGAGCGCGAGGCGGCCGACACGATGATCCACAGGATCAGCAGCGCCAGCGGCAGCAGCAGCGTGATCGGCAGGCCTTCGAGCAATGCGCGGCGCAGGGCGCGGCGGCGGCGGTAGTCCTCGTTCTGCAGCACCTGCACGCGCGGCTGGTCGGCGCGCGGGCCGGGCTCGGCGGTGAACACGCGCCAGCTCGACTGCGAATGCGCGCCCGTGCTCACGTCGCCGAAGCCCGCGCGCGACTGCAGCGGCACCGCCAGCACCGGCCACGAACTGGCGCGCAGCGTGTGGCCGTCGGGGCTCCATATCTGCACGATGAAGGCGCCGCGCGAGAACGCAGCCTCGCCGTCCATGGGGCGCGGGATCTTGAGCGGGTCGCTGCCCGCGTACGACTCGGCCACCAGGCGCATCTGGTCGTCCAGCGCGTTGTGCACGAGGTTGCCGTAGGCCACGAAGGAGAACCACGCGGTCAGCACCGCGGCGCCCAGGTGCAGCGTGATGAGCCACAGCAGCAGCTGCGTGCGCAGCGAATGCGGCCGCCACCAGCGGCCGCTGCCACGGTCTGCGCCGGTCATGGGCCCCGGGTCCGTTCGCGAAACGCCGCAGCGATACGAAGTGCGCGAAACCTGGGCGCGCGCCTCATCATGCAACCACGCGCCAGCCCAGGCCGCGGACGTTGCGGATCGCGTCCGCGCCCAGCTTGCGGCGCATGCCGTGGATCAGCACATCGATCGCATTGCTGGTGACCTCTTCTCCCCAGCCATAGATGCGGTTCTCCAGCTGTTCGCGCGAGAGGATGGCGCCGGGGCGCTCCAGCAGCGCGTGCAGCAGCGCGAACTCGCGCGCGGTGAGCGCTTCGCGCTCGCCGTTGACCACCACTTCGCGCGTGGTGAGGTCCAGCTGCAGCGTGGCGCTGCCGACCAGCGAATGCGCGGCGCCGTCGCGCCGCCGCACGACGGCGCGCATGCGTGCGAGCAGCTCGCGGAATTCGAAGGGCTTGAGCAGGTAGTCGTCGGCGCCAAGGTCGAGGCTGTGGATGCGGTCGTCGAGGCCGTCGCGGGCGGTGAGCACCAGCACCGGGGTGGCGTCGCCGCGTTCGCGGGCGCGGCGCAGCACCTCGGTACCGTCCTGCCTGGGCAGGCCGAGGTCGAGCAGCACGCAGGTGTAGCCGCCGTCGCCCAGGGCACTTTGCGCGAGCTCGCCGTCGCGCACCCAATCCGCGGACCAGCCCGCGCCCTCGAGCGCCTGCTTGAGGCTGCGCCCGATCATTTCGTCATCTTCCACCAGCAGAACGCGCATTGCGGCGACTCCTTCGGCCGCAAGGTAGCACGCGACCGGGATGATCGGAAGAGCCTGCGCCGTGGCGCAGAGTAGGTGGGAATACTTAGACGCAGCTTAGGCGGCGGGTGCATCGCGGGGGCAATCGCGCGGGGCAACGGCGCGCCGCGGCAATGCTCAGGCCATGCGCACGGCGTGGCGTTCGCCTCCGCCGTCCGACGCGAAGGCCAGCAGGCCGAGGGCCTCGCCCTCCACCGCGGCGCGGTCGGCCTTCGACCAGCGTGCGAAAGGCTCCAGCAGCACGGCGGCGATGTTCTTTTTCTTCTCGCGCTCGATCTTCCAGGCGCCCGCCACGAAACCGTCGAGCAGCACCGTGCCGCGCACGATGCCGTTGGCGGTGAACACGCGCGCACGGTTCGCCTCGCTCAGCACGCGGGCGCGGTCGGCATGCGAGAGCAGCAGGTTGTCCCACTCGGCCACGAGGCGCGGCGGCGCGGGCGTGCCGGGGTCGGGCCGGGGCGCGCGGGGCAGGTCGAAGAGTTCCTGCCCGTCTTCGCTCACGAACACGCGCAGCCGGGGCCGCAGGCGCTCGGCCACGGCCTTCCAGCCGGTGAGGCCCGACCATGCGCCGGCATCGGCCAGCGTGGCGGGGCCGAAGGCGGCGAGGTAGCGCAGCAGCAGATCGTCCTGGGTGGCGGGGGCGGCATCGGCCGCCGCATCCCCGAGCCAGTCGCCAAGAGGCTGCAGCAGCGCGCTCTGGTGCGAGTTCCAGGTGCCCGCCGGCGGCAGGTGCGCGAGCGGCAGGCTGTTGCGGATCAGCGCGGCGAGCGAGGCGCTCTCGCGGCCCGGCCAGCGCAGCCCGAGGGCCTGCCCGAGTTCGGCGCCGGTGCGCGGCCGCTCGGCGAGCAGCGTGCGTCCGGCCTCGACCACCGCCGCGCGGTCGATGCCGTCGAGCGCCTTCCTGTGGTTGCTGCCCTGCAGGCCGCGCTGATGCACCGGCTCCAGCAGCGGGCGCCATGCCAGCGCGTCGCGCGCGCTCATCAGGTGCAGGGTGCCACGCAGGGTCGACATGCGCACGATGCGCCGCTTGTGCAATGCATCGGTCAGCTGCTCGCGCCGGAAGCCTTCGAGCCGGCTCCAGAGGCCGATGTAGGGCGGGTTGGGCGCCTGCGCCTGCAGACCGGCCAGCCGCTCGACGGCCTGCGTCGCCGCGAGGCTGCGCCGCGCCAGCAGCATCTGCCGCGCCAGCGTGGCGCGGTTCAGCGCGCGCAGGCTCAGAACTTCTCGTGCGGCGCCAGGTATCGCCATTGCCCCACCGGCAGGTTGCCCAGCATGACCTTGCCGATGCGCACCCGCTTCAGGCCCACCACCTTCAGGCCGACCAGTTCGCACATGCGGCGGATCTGCCGCTTCTTGCCTTCGGTGAGCACGAAGCGCAGCTGCTCGGGGTTCTGCCATTCGACCCGCGCGGGCTTCAGCGCCTGGCCGTCGAGGCTCAGGCCGTGGCGCAGCTTCGCGAGCATGGCCGGCGGAAACACCGCCTGCACGTTGGTCGTGACGGGATCGTCGTCGTCCATGCGCACCAGCTGGCCGGTGGGCGCGGGCTGGCCCAGGCCGTGGTAGGCCACGCGCACCAGGTATTCCTTCTCCATCACCGAGTCTTCGCCGATGAGCTGGCGCGCGATGCGGCCGTCCTGCGTCATGACCAGCAGGCCGATGGAGTCGATGTCGAGCCGGCCGCACGGCGCGAGGCCGCGCAGCTGCTGCGGGCTGAAGAAGAAGCGCGCGTTGTCTTCGGCCCAGCGGTTCTGCGGCGTGAACAGCGTGACCGCCGGTTCATGGCCGTCCTCGGCCTGCCCGCTCACGTACCCGATGGGCTTGTTGATGAGGATGGTGACCTGGTTCGCCTGCTGGCCCTTGGCCGCCTTGTCGATCTCGATGCGGTCGGAGGGCGTGACCTTCACGCCCATCTCGGCCGGCCTGCCGTTGACCTTCACCCAGCCGTTGGCGATCCATTCGTCGGCCTCGCGGCGCGAGCACATTTTCAGTTCGGCCATGCGCTTGTTCAGGCGCACGGCATCGGCGGGGGGAGAAGAGGGCTCGGTCATCGGAAGGCTTGATCAATGTGCGGCACCGATGCTATCCTGAACGCAAGCGCGAGTTGATCGCGCCCTTTTTGGGGGATTCCCAAGTGAACACGCAAAACGCACGCAAGTACCAGTACGCCATCGTCATCGGGCGCTTCCAGCCCGTTCATTTCGGACATCAACGACTCATCGAAGAGGCCTCGCGCGCCGCCGATCGGGTCATCGTGGTGGTCGGCTCCGACCGGCAGCCGCGCAGCGTCAAGAATCCCTTCACCTTCGACGAACGCGAACGCATGGTGCGCGCCTGCCTGCGCAGCAGCGACCAGATGCGCGTGAGCGTGGTCGGCGTGGGCGACTCGCCCTACAACGACCAGATCTGGATCGCGTCGATCCAGTCGGCTGTCGAGCGGCTCATCGCGCAGGACGGCCATGCACCGGCCAAGGCCAGGGTGGCGCTGGTGGGACACCTGAAGGACGCATCGAGCTACTACCTGAAGATGTTCCCGCACTGGGAGTTCGTCGGGCAGAACAGCGTGGAGAGCCTCAACGCCACCGACGTGCGCAGCCTCTACTTCGACCCCGAGAACCGCGGCCAGCTCGCGCGCGCCGACCTGCCCGACGGCACGGCCGCGTTCCTCGACCAGTTCACCCGCACCGCCGACTACGCCGAGCTCTGCGAAGAGCGCGCCTTCCTCGTCGACTACCGCGACAAGTACCGCTACGCGGGCAGCGACTTTCCGCCCATCTACACCACGGTCGACGCCGTCGTGGTCGAGGCCGGCCACATCCTGCTGGTGCAGCGCAAGTTCCATCCCGGCAAGGGCACCTGGGCGCTGCCCGGCGGCTTCGTCGGCCAGCAGGAGCGGCTGCAGGACGCGGCCATCCGCGAGCTGAAGGAAGAAACCCGCCTCAAGGTGCCCGTGCCCGTGCTCAACGGCAGCATGAAGGCCAGCCACGTGTTCGACGCGCCCGACCGCTCGCAGCGCGGGCGCACCATCACGCACGGCTTCTTCTTCGAGCTGGCGCACAACCAGTGGACCGGCCTTTCGGAAGTGCGCGCCGACGACGACGCGGCCGAGGTGCGCTGGGTGCCCATTGCCGAGTTCCTCGACATGCAGGACCGCATCTACGAAGACCACTTCTTCATCGCGAATCATTTTTTGGGTGGCCTGGGCAAGAACTGAACGACCAGGCTTTGTCAGCAAGAACGGCCCCGGTTGACGGGCGCCACAGTGAAAGGAGCTTTCACATGAACCGCAATCTCACCTCCTCGCCCCTGGGCAACAACCTGCTGCTTCGCACCGACTCCTACAAGGTGTCGCACTGGATGCAGTACCCGCCCGGCACGCAGACGGTGTACAGCTACATCGAGTCGCGCGGCGGCATCTTCAGCCACTCGCTGTTCTTCGGGCTGCAGGCCTACCTGCGCGAATATCTGCAGACGCCGGTGACGCGCGACGACGTGGAAGAAGCCGCCCTGCTCATGGCCGCGCACGGCGAGCCCTTCAACCGCGAAGGCTGGCTGCGGCTGATCGAGAAGCACGGCGGGCTGATGCCGGTGCGCATCCGCGCCGTGCCCGAAGGCAGCGTGACGCCGGTGCACAACGTGCTGGCGACCATCGAGAACACCGACCCCGAGTTCTTCTGGGTGACGAGCTTTCTCGAGACCGAGCTGCTGCGCGCCATCTGGTACCCGACCACGGTGGCCACGCTGTCGGCGGCCGCGCGCACCACGCTGCTGCGCTACCTGGAAGCGACCTGCGACGACCCGCAGGGGCAGATCGCCTTCCGGCTGCACGACTTCGGCGCGCGCGGCGTGTCGAGCCTCGAATCGGCCGCGCTTGGCGGCATGGCCCACCTGGTGAACTTCATGGGCACGGACACGCTGGCTGCACTGGTGGCGGCGCGCCGGTACTACGACTGCGACGTGGCGGGCTTCTCGATTCCCGCGGCGGAGCACAGCACCATCACGGGCTGGGGCCGCGAGCATGAAGCCGATGCGTACAGCAACATGGTCGACCAGTTCGGCAAGCCCGGCGCCACTTTTGCGGTGGTGAGCGACAGCTACGACATCTTCAATGCCTGCGCGCGCATCTGGGGTGGCGAGCTGAAGGCGAAGGTGGTGGCCTCGGGCGCGACGCTGGTGGTGCGGCCGGACTCGGGCGACCCGGCCGAGACCACGCTGAAGGTGGCGCAGATCCTGGCCGAGCGCTTCGGCACGACGACCAACGCCAAGGGCTTCCGCGTGCTGAACAACGTGCGCATCATCCAGGGCGACGGCGTGAATCTCGATTCGCTGCGGCTGTGCCTGTCGAACTTCTTCCACAACGGTTTCTCGACGGAGAACATCTCCTTTGGCATGGGCGGCGGGCTGCTGCAGCAGGTCAACCGCGACACGATGCAGTGGGCGATGAAGTGCTCGGCGATGCAGGTGAACGGCGAGTGGCGCGACGTGTACAAGTCGCCCGTGGGGGACATGGGCAAGGCTTCGAAGAAGGGGCGTCTTGCGCTGGTGCGCGGTGCGAACGGCGTCGAAAGCACTGTGCGTGAAGAGACGCTGGCGGCAGGCCAGGCCGACTTGCTGCAGACGGTGTTCGAGAACGGGCGCATCGTGGAGAGCACCACTTTCGATGCTGTTCGCGAGCGGGCTGCTGCGGGGGTGAATCAGTTCATCACTTCTCGGGCGCCTCTTTAGGCTTTCGGTTCAGGCGTTCGGGATGCGTGCGCAGGCCACCGGGTACTCCCCTCCGCGAATGTCCCCCGGGGCTGCGCCCCTCCTCCTTTATTTCGCTGCGGGGAGCACCCGGCGCCCTGCGCACAACGAGCGCTGCCGTTGTTCCACTCGATCAACAAGTGCTCTGAACGCTCACGACGGCGGGGTGCCTTGCGCAGCGAAATAAAGGAGGAGCCCGAAGGGCGGGGGACATTCGCGGAGCAAGGCACCCCGTCGGCGTGAGCGAGCCCTGAACAACAGCTGGAAAAGGACTGCCACAAGGCATCGCCATAATCCGCGCAAATCCCGGATTTCATGACCAAACTCCTGATCCTCAGCGTGAGCGCCGGCAACGGCCACGTGCGTGCAGCACAGGCGCTTGCCGCCACCGCCCAGACCCTCGCCCCGCCCTGCACGGCGGTCCACATCGATGCGATGGCCCACGTGGCCGGCGGCTTTCGCAAGGTCTACACCGACTGGTACATCCAGCTCGTGAACCGGGCCCCCGAGCTGTGGTCGTATCTGCACCAGCGCACCGACACCACGCCGCACCACGCGCCCTCGCAACGCCTGCGCCGCGGCATCGAGCGGCTGAGCACCGGCGCCCTCGTGAAGGAAATCCGCCGCGAGCAGCCCGACGCCGTGATCTGCACCCACTTCCTGCCCGCGGAACTGCTGATGCGCGAGCGCAACCGCGGCCGCATCGACTACCCCGTGTGGCTGCAGATCACCGATTACGACCTGCACAACATGTGGCTCGTGCCGGGCATGACCGGCTACCTTGCCGCCACGGAAGAAGTGGCCTTCCGCCTGCGGGCGCGCGGCATTCCGGCGGACCGCATCCACGTCACCGGCATCCCCGTGATGCCGGCCTTCTCCGAGCCCGATGCACCGGCGCTCACGCGCAATGCCTGCGCGGCCGAGCTGGGCCTCGACCCGTCGCGGCCGGTGCTGCTGATGGCCTCGGGCGGTGCGGGCGTGGGCGACCTGCCGAGCATGGTCGAGCGCGTGCTCGGCCTCGGCGGGGAAGGCAACTTCCAGGTCATTGCCGTGGCGGGCCGCAACGTGGAGGCATACGGCAAGCTCGAGGCGCTGGCCAGGCGCCACCCGGGGCGCGTGGTCGCCGTCGGCTTCACCAACGAAATGCACAAGATGATGGCCGCGTCCGACCTCGTCGTCACCAAGCCGGGCGGCCTCACGGTGTCGGAATGCCTGGCGCTGGGCAAGCCGATGCTGCTGATCTCGCCCATCCCCGGGCAGGAAGAACACAACGCCGGCTTCCTGATGGAAGAAGGCGCCGCGTGGCTGGCCTACGACGCCATCGGCCTCGACTACAAAGTGGCGCGCCTCATGGCCGACACCGCCAAGCTCGCGAACATGGCCGCCCGCAGCCGCGCGCTGGGCAAGCCGCAGGCGGCGCGCGCGGTGCTGCAACATGTTCTGTCGGGCAGCGCCGCATGAGCCGCGACACCGAAAACACCGGCGTGGGCCGCACGCTCGGCTACCTCGCCTGGGTGGCCGTCATGGCCTTCTTCTTCGCCAATGCCGAGATCCAGATCGAAGGGGGCGCCGGCTGGGCCACGTCGCTGCCGACCTGGCGCATCGAGAACAGCATCTGGCTCGACATCTTCTGGGGCGGCCGCGCGATGACGGGCTACCACGCATGGGTGTTCACTTTCATGGCGCTGGTGTTCTTCTCGCCGCTGGCCTTCAACGGCCGCTGGACATGGCGCAACGTCGGGCTCGCGGTGGCGGGGCTGATCGTGTTCTGGGTCTGCGAGGACTTTCTCTGGTTCATCATCAATCCGGCCTTCGGCTGGGCGCGCTTCAACCCGGTCGACGCGTTCTGGCACAAGCACTGGCTGTGGGGCGCGCCGGTCGACTACTGGGGCGGCCTCGCGGTGGCGCTGCTGATCCTCACGGTGCGGCACTGGAAGCGCAAGCCATGAGCGCGGCTGGCGGCGACGACCACGAAACGCGCCCCGGCCACTGGGCCGACCCGCTCGACGAACTGCGGGTGGAGAACCTGCACTGCATCACGCCCACGCTGTACCGCAGCGCGCAGCCCCGGCGCGCCGACATGGCCGCGCTGCGATCGCTCGGCATCCGCACCGTGGTGAGCCTGCGCTCGTTCAACGACGACAAGAAGGTGTTCGCCGGCACCGGCATGCGGCTGGTGCGCGTGCCGATCAACACCTGGTCCATCGACGACGCCAAGGTGCTGCGCGCGCTGCTCGCCATCCGCGAGGCGCAGAAGCAGGGCCCGGTGCTGATCCACTGCATGCACGGGGCGACCGCACCGGCGTGATCGCAGCGGTCTACCGCATGGCCGTGCAGGACTGGGACAAGGACAGCGCACGCCACGAGATGCTGCGCGGCGGCTACGGCTATCACACGCTGTGGCGCAACATCCCGCGCTACATCGAGCGGCTCGACCCCGCGAAGATGCGCCACGCGCTGGCGCATGCCCCCGTGATCCCCGTGGTGTCCTGAAGGCGCCAGCGGCTTCCGTACCCCGCTCCTATACTGGCCGCCCCGTGGCCGATGGCCATCTGCGAAGCTTCACGAAGGGCTCTTCCATGGCACTCCAAATCCGCTCCCTCGTTCGCGCGAACGGCGAACTCGAACTCTCTCTGCACGACGATCCGATCCCCGAGCCGCAGGCCCACGAAGTGGTGATCCGCGTCGAGGCGTCGCCCCTGAATCCGTCGGACCTGGGCCTGCTGTTCGGCGCCGCCGACATGAGCACCGCCAAGGCCTCGGGCACGCCAGAGCGCCCGGTCGTCACCGCCACCGTGCCCGAGCGCGCGCTCCCCGCGATGGCGGCGCGGCTCGACCAGTCGATGCCGGTCGGCAACGAAGGCGCGGGCGTGGTGGTCAAGGCCGGATCGTCGCCGGCCGCGCAGGCGCTGCTCGGCAAGACCGTGGCGGCCATCGGCGGCGCGATGTACTCGCAGTACCGCTGCCTCGCCGCCGCCCAGTGCCTGGAACTGCCGGACGGCACCACGCCGGCCGAAGGCGCCTCGTGCTTCGTCAACCCGCTGACCTCGCTGAGCATGGTCGAGACCATGCGCATGGAGGGCCACAAGGCGCTGGTGCACACGGCCGCCGCGTCCAACCTGGGCCAGATGCTCAACAAGATCTGCCAGAAGGACGGCATCGCGCTCGTCAACATCGTGCGCAAGCAGGAGCAGGAAGACCTGCTGCGCGGCCTGGGCGCGAAATACGTGTGCAACGCGACCTCGCCCACCTTCCTGGAAGACCTCACGCAGGCACTGGTGGAGACCGGCGCCACGCTGGCCTTCGACGCCACAGGCGGCGGCAAGCTGGCCGGGCAGATCCTCGGCTGCATGGAAGCGGCGCTGAACCGCACCGCCAAGGAATACAGCCGCTACGGCTCGACCACGCACAAGCAGGTGTACATCTACGGCGGCCTTGATCGCTCTCCCACCGAATTCGTGCGCAACTTCGGCATGGCGTGGGGCATGGGCGGGTGGCTGCTGTTCCCGTTCCTCGGCAAGCTCGGCGACGAAGGCACGAAGCGCCTGAAGGCACGGGTCGTCGCCGAATTGAAGACGACGTTTGCCAGCAAGTACACGCGCGAGGTGTCGCTGGTGGAAATGCTGCAGCTTGATGCGATCGGGGTTTATGGCAAGCAGGCTACCGGTGAGAAGTTCCTGCTGAATCCGAACAAGTGATCGTGGTCTCCGGGTAGAGCGCCCGGTAAACGGTACGGCGCGGTCGGGAGCTTGAGGCCGGCTGCCTCACCATAGTCTTCTAGCGGACAACGCCAACGCAGGGTACCGATAGCACTACGCCACCAGCCGATACCCCACCGCCGTCTCCGTCAGCAGATGACGCGGCTGCGCCGGATCGGCCTCCAGCTTCTGCCGCAGGTGCCCCATGTAGATGCGCAGGTAGTGGCTCTGGTCGGTGTGTGACGGTCCCCACACTTCGCGCAGCAGTTGGCGCTGCGTCAGCACGCGGCCGGCGTTTGCGACCAGCACCGACAGCAGCCGGTATTCGGTGGGCGTCAGGTGCACCTCGACGCCTGAACGCCGCACGAGCCGCGCCGCGCGGTCGAACTCGATCTCGCCGAAGCGGAACAGCGCGTCAGCCGGTTCGTCGTTGCCGCCGCCCGCGGCGCGGGGGCGCCTGAGGTTGGCCCGCACGCGCGCCAGCAGTTCGCCGGTGCCGAAGGGCTTGGTCAGGTAGTCGTCGGCGCCGGCGTCGAGGGCGGCGATCTTGTCGGCCTCGTCGGTGCGCGCCGACAGCACGATGATCGGCACCGCCGACCAGCCGCGCACGTCGCGGATCAGCGAGACGCCGTCGCCGTCGGGCAGGCCGAGGTCGAGCACCAGCAGGTCGGGCTGGCGCGTGCCGGCCGCCGCCAGGCCGTCGCGAAGGGTGCCGGCTTCGTGCACCAACCAGCCTTCGGCCTCGAGCGCGCCGCGCACGAAGCGGCGGATCTGCGGCTCGTCTTCGATCACGATGGCGGTAGGGGCTGGCATGGCTTCAGAGTTGGGCTTCGGCGGATTCGGGCGGCTCGCGGCGCGGCAGCGTGACCGTGAATTCTGCACCGCCGCCGCGCGCATTCGCGGCAGTGATCTCGCCGCCGTGCGCGCTCACCACCGCCTTGCAGATGGCCAGGCCCAGGCCGACGCCCGGCGTCGCCGATTCGGCCTCGCCGCGCGTGAACTTGTCGAACAGCTTCTGCTCGTGGCCGAGCAGCGCGGCGGGCAGGCCCGGGCCGTGGTCGCGCACGGTGAGCACCAGCGTGCCGGGCTCGGCCCGCGCGCCGACTTCGATGGGCGGCGCGCCGTACTTGGTGGCGTTTTCGAGCAGGTTGACGAGCACGCGTTCGATCAGGACCGCGTCGAACTCGACCAGCGGCAGCCCGGCGTCGAGCGCGGTGCGCACGACGGTGTCGCCCAGCGAGGTGCGCGCCGCGCGGATGGCAGAGCCCACGACCTCTTCCACCGACTGCCAGTCGCGCCGCAGGTTGACCGCGCCGCCGGCGATGCCGCTTTCGAGCCGCGCCATGTCCAGCAGGTTGTTGACCAGCGCATGCAGCTCGTGCGCCTGCGCGACGATGGCGCGCGCGGCGTTGTCATGCTCCTCGGGCGGCAGGGTCTGCAGCGACTCGGCCAGCG
This sequence comes from Variovorax sp. PMC12, assembly GCF_003019815.1. NCBI lineage: Bacteria > Pseudomonadati > Pseudomonadota > Betaproteobacteria > Burkholderiales > Comamonadaceae > Variovorax > Variovorax sp. PMC12. The sequence goes on along the minus strand of NZ_CP027773.1, from coordinate 4,481,092 downwards.
CGATCAGCGCGGTGAGCGGCGTGCGCACGTCGTGCGAGATGGCGCCCAGCAGCGCGTTGCGCAGCCGCTCAGATTCCATCTCCACCACGGCCTGCTGCGCCACCTCGACGTAGTGCACCCGCTCCAGCGCGATGGCGATCTGCCGCGCCAGCGTGTCGAGCTGCTGCGCCTGCTCGGGAATGAGCAGCCAGCGCGGCTGCGCGGGCGACAGCGCCAGCACGCCGCGCACGCGCATCGGCGCGCGCAGCGGCACGTAGTGCCAGGGCTGCGCGGCCAGCGTGGCGGTCGCCAGGCCGGCCGGCTGGCCGTGGCGGAAGGCCCAGTCGGCCACCTGCGGATCGAAGCCCTCGGGCGCGTGGTCCGGCATCACGAGCTGGTCGGCAGCGTCGGTCACCAGCACCAGCGCATGGCCGCCGAAATGCCCCTGCACGGCGGCCGTGCCGAGCGTGACCACCTGCGAGCTTTCGAGCGCGGCGGAGAGCTCCCGCGTCAGCTCGAACAGCGAACGCGCGCGCCGTTCGCGGCTGGTCGACACACCGGCCGCGAAGCGCAGCCCGGCCGTGAGCTGCCCCACCAGCAGGCCGACGCCCAGCATGATGGCGAAGGTCAGCACGTACTGCACGTCGCTGACCGCGAACGACATGCGCGGCGGCACGAAGAAATAGTCGAAGGCTGCGACGTTGAGCAATGCCGCCAGCGCCGAAGGCCCGCGCCCGAAGCGCATTGCCACGCCCACCACGCCCAGCAGGAACAGCATGACGATGTTCGACAGCTCCAGCACGCGGGCCAGCGGCGTGCACACCAGCGTCAGCGCAATGCTGGTGGCGGTGGCCCAGGCGTAGGCCGGCCAGTAGGTGGGTGCCTTCTCGTGGTCGTCGCTGTCGATGCGCGCGCCTTCCAGCGGCGCGCGCGACAGGCGGCGCGAGCTGTCGGCCGGCGCGACTTCCATGATGTCGAGCGTGGGCGCGCGTTGCGCCAGCGCGCGCGACAGCGTCGGCGACGCGGCCGCCGGCCACCAGCGCCGCCAGCCCGCGGCCGGCTCCGGGCGCCCGAGCACCAGCGTTGCGCAGTTCAGGCGCCGCGCCTGTTCGGCGAGCTGCTCCGCCACGTCGGAGCCGGTGAGCACCGCCGTGGCGGCGCCCAGTTCCTCGGCCAGCTTGAGCACGGCGAGGATGCGGTCGCGCTCGGCGGCCGCCAGCCTTTGCAGGCGGGGCGTCTCGACATACACCGCATGCCACCGCACATTGAGCTGGCCCGCGAGCCGCGCGGCGGTGCGCACCGTCTGCGCAGCGCCTTCGTGCGGACCGACGCAGGCGAGGATCGCGCCCGAGGTGTTCCAGGCCTGCAGGCCGCGCCCTTTTCCGTTGCCGCCGGCGCCCGGCCCCGACTGCTCCACGCGCCAGCCGCGCACGTCGTCTTCCACGTGCTCGGCGGTGCGCCGCAGCGCAATCTCGCGCAGCGCGATGAGGTTGCCCTTGCGGAAGAAGTTCTGCGCCGCGCGCTCGGCCTGCTGCGGCAGGTAGACCTTGCCGGCCGCGAGCCGCGCCGTGAGCTCGTCGGGCGTGACGTCGACCAGCACCACCTCGTCGGCCTCGTCGAGCACGGTGTCGGGCACGGTCTCGTGCACCCGCACGCCGGTGATGGCGCCGACGGTGCCGTTCAGGCTCTCCAGGTGCTGCACGTTGAGCGCCGACCACACCTCGATGCCGGCGGCCAGCAGCTCCTGCACGTCCTGCCAGCGCTTGGCGTGCCGCGAGCCGGGCGCGTTGGTGTGGGCCAGCTCGTCGACCAGCAGCACGGCGGGCTTGCGGGCCAGCGCGGCGTCGAGGTCGAACTCGGCGAGGGTGCGGCCCCGGTGGGCCAGTTCGCGCAGCGGCAGCGCGTCGAGCCCCGCGAGCAGCGCGGCGGTCTCGCTGCGGCCGTGGGTCTCGACCACGCCGATGAGCACGTCGCGGCCGGCGGCGCGCTCGCGCTGCGCGGCGCTCAGCATGGCCCAGGTCTTGCCGACGCCCGCGCTGGCGCCGAAGTAGATGCGCAGCTTGCCGCGCTGCGCGCGCGCCTCGTCGCTGCGCAGTTGCGCGAGCAGGGCGTCGGGGTCGGGGCGGTCGTCGAGCATGGGTGGCGCGCAGGTTATCGCATCGGAGGGTCCTTGCGGCGGTCCGCGTGCCGCCGCGCGGTGCGCGAGAGCACCCACCAGGCAAAGCCCAGCGGCACGAACAGCGCCGCCATGGCCAGCAGTGCCAGCAACAGGTCAGTGACCATGGCCGAGGCCGCAGCGCGCGAGGTGATCGCGCCAGCTCACGAGCCGGCCGATCTCGCCCGAAGGCACGCACTCGATCAGGCGGTGCAGCACGTCCGCATAGCTGCCGATGGGCAGGCGGATCATCAGGCGCACGCAGGGCGCATCGCTTTCCTGCGTGCTGCAGGCGTGCAGCAGCGGTTCGCAGCGCACCACGCCCGCGTCGGGGCAGCCGGCCATGCTGCGGCGCACGCGCAGGGCGTCGGCGCAGCAGACGGTGACGTCGAGCACGTAGTACGGGCCTTTTGCGCCCTGCCTGCTGTTCGGCTTGCTCATGAGTGCGTGCGTTCGCGGCACGCCGGGGTGTTCTCGGTAGGCGGCATAGGCCATGGCTTGTTTCTCCTCAACGGGGCGTCGAAGGACTGAAGGAACCTGAAAAAGCGTCGAGCGCGATGTTCAGCGCGAGCACGTTGACGCGCGGCTCGCCCAGGAAGCCCCACTTGGGGCCCTCGGTGTTGTCGGCGATCAGCGTGTTGACGCGGTCCACCGGAATGCCGCGCACGCGCGCCACGCGCGCAGCCTGATAGCGCGCGGCGGCCGGGCTGATGTCGGGGTCGAGGCCGCTGGCCGATGCGGTGACCAGGTCGACCGGCACCGGCGCGGTGTTGCCCGGGTCGGCCGCGCGCAGCGCCTCGACGCGCGCCTTCACGGCGTCGGTCAGCGCGGGGTTGAGCGGGCCCTGGTTCGAGCCGCCGGAGGCCACGCCGTTGTAGGGCTGCGGCGCGGTGGCCGACGGGCGGCCCCAGAAGTGCTTCGGATCGCTGAAGTTCTGGCCGATGAGCTTCGAGCCCACCGTGGTGCCGTCGAGCACGACCAGGCTGCCGGCCGCCTGCGCGGGGAACACCGCCTTGGCGGCGCCGGTGACGGCCATCGGATAGATCAGGCCGGTGAGCGCGCTCAGCAGCACGAAGAGCACGAGCGCGGGGCGGGCGATGTTGCCGCTGTTGTTGTTCATGATGGAAGACTCCTCAGACGAGATGGACGACGACAAGAAGCCAGTCGATCAGCTTGATGCCGATGAAGGGCACCAGCAGGCCGCCCAGGCCGTAGATGGCCAGGTTGCGGCGCAGCAGCGACGCGGCGCCCACGGGCCGGTAGCGCACGCCCTTCAGTGCCAGCGGAATCAGGAACACGATGACCAGCGCGTTGAAGATCACCGCGCTCAGGATGGCCGAGGACGGGCTCGCCAGGCGCATCACGTTCAGCGCGCCCAGCTGCGGATAGGTCGACACGAAGATCGCCGGAATGATGGCGAAGTACTTCGCCACGTCGTTGGCAATGGAGAAGGTGGTGAGCGAGCCGCGCGTCATGAGCAGCGCCTTGCCGGTCTCCACCACTTCCAGCAGCTTGGTCGGGTTGGAGTCCAGGTCGACCATGTTGCCGGCCTCCTTGGCCGCCTGCGTGCCGCTGCCCATGGCCACGGCCACGTCGGCCTGCGCGAGCGCGGGAGCGTCGTTGGTGCCGTCGCCGGTCATGGCCACCAGGCGGCCTTCGGACTGGTACTGGCGGATGAGCGCCAGCTTGTCCTCGGGCGTGGCTTCGGCCAGGAAGTCGTCCACGCCGGCTTCGGCCGCGATGGCCGCCGCCGTGAGCTTGTTGTCGCCGGTGATCATCACCGTCTTGATGCCCATGCGGCGCAGCTCGGCAAAGCGCTCCTTGATGTCGGTCTTGACGATGTCCTTGAGCTCGACCACGCCGAGCACGCGGTCGCCTTCGGCCACGGCCAGCGGCGTGCTGCCGCGGCGCGCGGTTTCCTCGGCCGCGCGCAGCACCTCGGGCGCCATGCTGCCGCCGAGCGCTTCCACGTGGCGGCGCACCGCCTCGACCGCGCCCTTGCGCAGCAGGATGTCGTCGGTGTCCAGGCTGTTGGGCGCGGCCGGCAGGTCGACGCCGCTCATGCGGGTCTGCGCGGTGAAGGGCACGAAGCGCGCGCCCTCCACGGCAGTGGTGTCCAGCCCGTCGCGGCGGGCCAGTTCGACGATGCTGCGGCCTTCGGGCGTCTCGTCGGCCAGCGACGAGAACATGGCGGCGCGTGCCAGCCGGGCCTTGGTGATGCCGGGCGCGGGCAGGAAGGCCGTGGCCTGGCGGTTGCCGTGCGTGATGGTGCCGGTCTTGTCGAGCAGCAGCACGTCGACGTCGCCGGCGGCTTCCACCGCGCGGCCCGAGGTGGCGATCACGTTGGCCTGCATCATGCGGCTCATGCCGGCCACGCCCACGGCCGACAGCAGCCCGCCGATGGTGGTCGGAATGAGGCACACCAGCAGCGCGACCAGCGCGGTGAGCGACACCACGGTGCCGGCGCCGGCGGCTTCCACGCTGAAGATCGAGAACGGCAGCAGCGTGACCGTGACCATCAGGAACACGATGGTCAGCGCCACCAGCAGGATGGTCAGCGCGATCTCGTTGGGCGTCTTCTGGCGCTTGGCGGCCTCGACCATGCCGATCATGCGGTCGAGGAAAGACTCGCCCGGATTCACCGAGATGCGCACCACCAGCCAGTCGGACAGCACGCGGGTGCCGCCGGTCACGGCAGAGAAGTCGCCGCCCGATTCGCGCACCACGGGCGCCGATTCGCCGGTGATGGCGCTTTCGTCGACCGAGGCCACGCCTTCGATCACTTCGCCGTCGAGCGGGATGACGTCGCCGGTCTCCACCAGCACGACGTCGCCCTTGCGCAGGTTGGGCGCCTGCTCCGGCAGCCACTGGGCGCCGTGGTGCGGCTCCTGCAGCTTCTTGGCCCAGGTGTCCTTGCGCAGGCCGCGCAGCGAAGCGGCCTGCGCCTTGCTGCGGCCCTCGGCCAGGGCCTCGGCGAAATTGGCGAACAGCACGGTGAACCACAGCCAGATGGTCACGGCCAGCACGAAGGCGGGCTTCATGCCGGTGTCGCCCGGGAAGCTCAGCGCATGCACCCAGAGCACCGTGGTCAGGATGCTCCCGATGTACACGATGAACATCACCGGGTTGCGCCACTGGGTGCGCGGGTCGAGCTTGGCGAAGGCGGCCCACAGCGCGGGCTTGACCAGCGCCGCGTCGAACAGCGAGAGAGATGTCTTGGTATTGGCAGTAGTCATGTTGCGCTCCTTCTCATTTCCAGAGCACGAGGTGTTCGACGATCGGGCCCAGGGCCAGCGCCGGCACATAGTTGAGCAGGCCGACCAGCAGCACCGTGCCGATCAGCAGGGAGACGAACAGCGGACCGTGCGTGGGCAGCGTGCCGCTGGTGACGGGCAGGCGCTTCTTGGCGGCCAGCGCGCCGGCCACGGCCAGCACCGGCACGATCATCGCGAAGCGGCCGAGCCACATCGCCAGCGCGAGCAGGCCGTTGTAGAAGGGCGTGTTGGCCGACAGGCCCGCGAAGGCGCTGCCGTTGTTGTTGGCGGCCGAGGTCAGCGCGTACAGGATTTCGGAGAAGCCGTGCGCGCCCGGGTTCGCGATGCCGGCCTTGCCGGCGCCCGCGATCACCGCCACCGCCGTGCCCGCCAGCACCAGCACCGGCGTGACCAGGATGGCGATGGAGATCAGCTTCATCTCGCGCACCTCGATCTTCTTGCCGAGGTACTCGGGCGTGCGGCCGATCATCAGCCCGGCGATGAACACCGCGAGCATCGCGAAGATCAGCATGCCGTACAGGCCCGAGCCCACGCCGCCGAACACCACCTCGCCCAGCTGCATCAGCACCATCGGCACCATGCCGCCCAGCGGGGTGAGCGAGTCGTGCATGCCGTTGACCGCGCCGCACGAAGCGGCCGTGGTGATGGCGGCGAACAGCGACGAGGCATCGATGCCGAAGCGCACTTCCTTGCCTTCCATGTTGCCGCCGGCCTGCAGCGCGCTCGACACCTGGTCCACGCCCAGCGAGGCGAACAGCGGGTTGCCGGCCTGCTCGGCGGGCGTGATGACCATCACCGCGATGACGAACATGATCGTCATCGCCGCGAGCACGGCCCAGCCCTGGCGCATGTCGCCGACCACGCGGCCGAAGGTGAAGCACAGCGCGGCCGGGATCAGGAAGATCGCGATCATCTGCAGCAGGTTCACCAGCGCCGTCGGGTTTTCATAAGGATGCGCCGAGTTGGCGTTGAAGAAGCCGCCGCCGTTGGTGCCCAGCATCTTGATGGCTTCCTGCGAAGCCACCGGGCCCATGGCCAGGGTCTGCGTCTTGGTGGTGGCGTCTTCCATCACCGGCTGGCCCTTCTCGTCCTTCAGGGGCTGGCCGTCGGCGCCGTTCTTCGGCTGCTGGAAGGCGGTGGTCTCCAGCGTGCTCACTTCCTTGTAGGCGTCGAGGTTCTGGATCACGCCCTGGCCCGCGAAGATCATCGCGAGCACGAACGAGATCGGCCCCAGGACCCACAGCGTGATGCGCGTGACGTCGGCCCAGAAGTTGCCGACCAGGCCCTTGCCGTCGCCGCGCCGCGCAAAGCCGCGCACCAGCGCGAAGGCCACCGCGATGCCGGTGGCGGCGGACAGGAAGTTCTGCACCGTCAGGCCGAGCATCTGCGTGAGATAGCTCATGGTCGACTCGCCGGCGTAGCCCTGCCAGTTGGTGTTGGAGACGAAGCTCACCGCGGTGTTGAAGGCCGAGTCGGGCGACACGGCCGTCATGCCCGCGGGGTTCAGCGGCAGCCAGCCCTGCAGGCGCTGCAGGCCGTAGAGAAAGATCGCGCCCACGGCGTTGAAGGCCAGCAGCGCGAGCGCGTAGCGCAGCCAGTGCATCGACTGCCCGGGCTGCGTGCCGGCGAGCTTGTACAGCGGCGCCTCGACGCGCTGCATCCAGCGCGGCACGCGCTCGTCGCACAGCGCGGCAAGGAACTTGCCGACGGGCCAGGCCAGCACCAGCAGCGCGGCCAGGAAAAGGGCCAGCAGGCCCCAGGCGGAGGAAGTCATTTCAGAATTCCTCCGCGCAGATCAGCGCGAACACGAGGTAGGCGAAAAGCACCACGGCGATCAGCGCGCCGAAGCCATAGAGAACTTCGAGGCTGATCATGACGGCGCTCCGTCGGTCTTGTTCGATGGCTTCGGTGCGTCGAGCCTGTTCAGCCCCACCACCATGGCCCCCACCACGGCCCAAAGCGCCAGCAAGGCGCCCATCCAGACGATGTCCATGCATCACTCCTGCAAACGAGAAAAGATGGGCTTCAGTCTCGGCAGTCGTGCGTCAAAACGGGGGAAAGAGTGAAGGTACGGCCGTAAAGAAAGCGTAAAAAAACGGCCGTCGCCTCGCGGTGCCGACGTGGCTTCAGGTGTTCGCTCGAATAGCCCCAGCCTATGACGGCCATTGCCGGGCCTTCCTCGACAGGCAGCCGGCGCCATCAAATAATCCAAGCACTTTCTTTGATTAATAATGGGCGTCGTAATGAACAAGCAATCAAGGGCGTGGCTGGGCGCTGGCCTGGCGACATTGGTACTGGGGGGAGCCGGCTACGGGCTCGTCACGAAGCTCGAGCCGGCACACGCGCAGGACGCTGGCATGCCGCCGGCCAAGGTGGCCGTTGCCACCGCGCGGAAGACGGAGGTGGCGCGCTTCCTCAGCGGCATCGGCACGCTGGAGGCCAACCGGCAGGTCGAGGTGCCGGCCGAGTTGGAGGGCCGCGTCGCGAAGATCCTCTTCACGCCCGGCGGCCAGGTGCGCGCAGGGCAGCTGCTGGTGCAGCTCAACGACGCGCCCGAGCAAGGCGACCTGGAGCGCCTGACGGCCCAGCGCGCCAATGCGAAGGCGCTGCTGGAGCGCACGCGCCGCCTGCTGCCGCAGCAGGCCGCCACGCAGGAACAGCTCGAACAGGCGCAGGCCGCCTTCGACCAGGCCAGCGGCGACCTGCGGCGCGCCCAGGCCGTGCTGGAGCAGAAGCGCATCAAGGCGCCGTTCGACGGCGTGCTCGGCATCCGCCGCGTCAACCTCGGCCAGTTCGTGCGGGCCGGCGATGCGCTGGTATCGCTGACCGACAGCCGCACGCTGTTCGCCAACCTCACGCTGCCCGAGACGGCGCTGCCCATGCTCCAGCGCAACCAGCAGGTGGCGCTGTCGGTCGATGCGTATCCGGGCCGGGTGTTCCAGGGCAGGCTCAGCACCATCGAGCCGCAGATCGGCAGCGACACACGCACCGTGCGCCTGCAGGCCACCATCGACAACGCAGACGGCGCGCTCACGCCCGGCATGTTCGTCAACGGCAAGGTCGCGCTGCCTGCACGCACCGACGCCATCACCGTGCCCGAGACGGCCATCACCTACAGCACGCACGGCGACTCGGTCTTCGTGGTGCGGCCCGCCGACAAGGGCGACGGCTTCACCGCGCAGCAGGTGTTCGTGAAGGCCGGCGAGCGGCAGGATGGGCTGGTCGTGATCGAGACGGGCCTCGCGCCCGGCGACAAGGTCGTCACCTCCGGCCAGCTGCGCCTGTACACCGGCGCGGCCGTGATGCCGACGGCCAAGGACACGCTGGCCCTCGCACAGGAACCCAGGCCATGAAGTTCACCGACCTCTTCGTGCGCCGGCCCGTGCTGGCGCTGGTGGTGAGCACGCTCATCCTGCTGCTCGGCGCGCGTGCGCTGGGCGACCTGCCGGTGCGGCAATACCCGCTGACCGAGAGCACCACGCTCACCATCACCACGCAGTACCCCGGCGCCTCGCCGGAGCTGATGCAGGGCTTCGTCACGCAGCCGATCGCGCAGGCGGTGGCGACCATGGAGAACGTCGACTACCTGTCGTCGTCTTCCACGCTGGGCCGCAGCGTGATCAGCGTGCGCATGAAGCTCAACGCCGACGCCAACCAGGCGCTCACTCAGGCGATGGCGCAGGTCAGCCAGGTCAAGTACCGGCTGCCGGCCGAGGCCTTCGACCCGGTGATCCTGAAGTCATCGGGCGAGGCCACTGCGGTGGCCTACGTCGGCTTCTCGAGCAAGACGATGCCGATGCCGGCGCTCACCGACTACCTCTCGCGCGTGGTGCAGCCGCAGTTCGCGTCCATCACCGGCGTGTCGGGCGTCGAGGTCTCGGGCGGGCAGACGCTGGCGATGCGCGTGTGGCTCGACCCCAACCGCATGGCCGCGCGCGGCATCTCGGCCGGCGAGCTGGCCGACGCGCTGCGCCAGAACAACGTGCAGGCCGCACCCGGGCAGGTGAAGGGCTTGTACGTGGTGTGGAACATCCGCGTGAACACCGACCTGGTGAACGTGGCCGAGTTCCGCGACATGGTGGTCAAGCGCGACGGTGACGCCATCGTGCGCCTCGGCGACGTGGCCACCGTGGAGCTGGGCGCCGCAAGCGCCGACAGCAGCGCCACGATGGACGGCGTGCCCGCCATCTACCTCGGCCTGCAGGCGTCACCCAACGGCAACCCGCTGGTGATCGTGAAGCGCATCCGCGAGCTGCTGCCCGGCATCAGGCAGAACCTGCCGCCGGGCGTGGAAGTGCAGCTGCCCTTCGAGCTGGCTCGCTTCATCGAGGCTTCCATCGACGAGGTGCGCAAGACGCTGCTCGAAGCCATCGCCATCGTGGTGATCGTGATCTTCCTGTGCCTGGGCTCGGTGCGCGCGGTGCTGATTCCGGTGGTGACCATTCCGCTGTCGATGCTGGGCGCCGCCGCGCTGATGCTGCTGTTCGGCTTCAGCATCAACCTGCTGACCCTGCTGGCGATGGTGCTGGCCATCGGGCTGGTGGTGGACGACGCCATCGTGGTGGTCGAGAACGTGCACCGCCACATCGAGGAAGGCAAGTCGCGCGTGCAGGCCGCGCTGATCGGCGCGCGCGAAGTGGCAGGCCCGGTGATCGCGATGACGCTCACGCTGGCCGCGGTGTACGCGCCCATCGGCCTCATGGGCGGGCTCACGGGTTCGCTCTTCAAGGAGTTCGCCTTCACGCTGGCGGGCGCGGTGGTGGTGTCGGGCGTGATCGCGCTCACGCTGTCGCCGGTGATGAGTTCGTTCCTGCTGCCGCAGGACACCACCGGCAGCCGCATGGCGCGCGCGGCGGAGTCGTTCTTCCATCGGCTCGCCACAGGCTACGGCCGGCTGCTCGAAGTGTCGCTGCACCACCGCTGGGTGACCGGCGCGTTCGCAGCACTGGTGCTGGCCAGCCTGCCCTTCCTCTACAACGCGGCGCAGCGCGAGTTGGCTCCGGGCGAAGACCAGGCCATGGTGCTCACGGCCATCAAGTCGCCACAGCACGCCAACATCGACTACGTCGAGAAGTTCGGCAAGAAGTGGGACGAGGTGTTTGCCACGCTGCCCGAGAACACCGGCCGCTGGCTCATCAACGGCTCCGACGGCGTGTCGAACAGCATCGGCGGCGTGCAGCTGTCCGACTGGAAAGACCGCAAGCGCAACGCCGACCAGATCCAGGGCGACACGCAGGGCCGCATGAACGAGGTGGAAGGCAGCAGCGTCTTCGCGTTCCAGCTGCCCTCGCTGCCAGGCTCCACCGGCGGGCTGCCGGTGCAGATGGTCATCCGCAGCGCGGGCGACCACCGCACCGTCTTCGAGGCCATGGAAGCGCTGAAGAAGTCGGCGCGCGACAGCGGCAAGTTCGCCGTGGTCGACAGCGACCTGGAGTTCAACAGTCCCACGGTCGAGCTCCGCGTGGACCGCGCCAAGGCCAACAGCTTGGGCGTGACGATGAAGTCCATCGGCGACACGCTGGCGGTGCTGGTGGGCGAGAACTACGTCAACCGCTTCGGCATGGACGGCCGCTCGTATGACGTGATTCCGCAGTCGCCGCGCGAGCAGCGGCTGACGGCAGAGGCGCTCTCGCGCTATTTCGTGAAGAGCGCGAGCGGCCAGCCCGTGCCGCTGGCCAATCTGGTGCAGCTGTCGACCAGCGTGGGCCCCAACAAGCTCACGCAGTTCAACCAGCTCAACGCCTCCACCTTCCAGGCCATTCCGGCGCCGGGCGTGACCATGGGCGACGCGGTGGCCTTCCTGAGCGAAGAGGCGAAGAAGCTGCCGGCCGGCTTCAGCTACGACTGGCAGTCGGACGCGCGGCAGTTCACGCAGGAGGGTTCCGCCCTGGTGATGGCCTTCGTGTTTGCCATCGTGGTGATCTACCTGGTGCTGGCCGCGCAGTACGAGAGCCTGCGCGACCCGCTGATCATCCTGATCAGCGGGCCGATGTCGATCTGCGGCGCGCTGGTGCCGCTGGCGCTGGGCTTCGGCACCATCAACATCTACACGCAGATCGGGCTGGTGACGCTGATCGGGCTCATCAGCAAGCACGGCATCCTGATGGTGGAGTTTGCCAACGAGATCCAGATGCACAAGGGCCTCGACCGGCGCGCATCGATCGAAGAGGCCGCGCGCATACGGCTGCGCCCCATCCTGATGACCACGGCCGCGATGGTGATGGGCCTGGTGCCGCTGCTGTTCGCGAGCGGTGCGGGCGCCAACAGCCGATTCAGCATCGGCCTGGTGATCGTGGTCGGCATGCTGGTGGGCACGCTGTTCACGCTGTTCGTGCTGCCCACCATGTACACGCTGCTGGCGCGCGACCACCGCGCGGCGGGCCGCTCGCGGCGCACGGCCGAACTCGATGCGCTGGCCGAAGGAGCATGACGATGAACCGACTTTTTTCATGCACAGCACCCTTTGCGTTGAGCCTGCTCGTGCTGGCGGGCTGCGCGGTCGGGCCTGAGTACACCGCGCCTTCGGATGCGCCGGTTGCCATCTCCGCACCCGAGCGCTCGCTGTTCGCCGGCGACGCGGTGCAGCGCGACTGGTGGCGCCAGCTCGACGACCCGCAGCTCGATGCGCTGATCGACCGCGCGCTGGCCGCCAACCACGACATCCGCATCGCGCAGGCCCGGCTGCTCGAAGCCCGCGCCACGCAGACGGAAGCCGAGCTCGACCGGCTGCCGGTGGTCACCGCAGGCGCGAGCAAGACGCGCAGCATCGCGCAAGGCAACAACGGCCTGCAGCCCGATGTGCGATCGCTCGCGCAGAGCAGCCGCGCGGGCTTCGACGCCTCGTGGGAAATCGACCTGTTCGGCCGGCTGAAGCGGCTCGATGAAGCAGCGACCGCACGCGCCGAAGCCAGCGCCGCAGACCTGGAGCAGGTGCGCATCGTGGCCGTGGCCGAACTGGCCCGCAACTACTACGAGATGCGCGGTGCGGAGCAGCGCATTGCCGTGACGCGCCGCACGCTCGACAGCCTGCGCCAGAGCCTGCGCGTGACCGATGCGCAGGTGCGGACCGGCCGCGGCCTCGAGGGCGACCTGGCGAGCGCGCAGGCCAACCTCGCGAGCACCGAGAGCCAGCTGCCGGCGCTCGAGACGACGCGCCGCCAGGCCGCCTACCGCGTCGCGGTGCTGGCCGGCCTGCGCCCCGCCGAGCTCGAACCGATGCTGCAGCCCCGGCCGCTGCATGCACTCGACAGGCGCCTGCCCGTCGGCGACCTGGCCGACCTGCTGCGCCGCCGGCCCGACGTGCTGCGCGCCGAGCGCCGCCTCGCGGCCAGCACGGCGGACGTGGGCGCGGTCACGGCCGAGCTGTATCCGCGCTTCGACATCGGCGGCTTCCTCGGTTTCATCGCCTTGCGCGGTTCCGACCTGGGAAGCTCGTCGAGCCGGGCTTTCAGCGTGACGCCCGGCGTGGGTTGGACCGCCCTTCGGCTGGGCTCCGTGAAGGCCCGCGTGCGCGGCGCCCAGGCCCGCGCCGAAGGCGACCGCGCGCTCTACGAGCAGACCGTGCTGCGCGCCATCGAGGACGTCGAGAACGCCCTCACCGGGTACGGCCAGAACCAGCTGCGGCTGCAGCGGCTGGTGGAGGCTTCGGCCCGCAGCGCCCGCGCCGCCGAACTGATCGAGGTGCGCTACCGCGAAGGCGCCGCGCCCTACCTGAGCGTGCTCGACGCCCAGCGCACCCTGCTGCGCGCGCAGGATGCCGTGGCCGAGGCCGAAACCGCCTCGTACACCAGCCTCGTCGCGCTCTACAAGGCGCTGGGCGGCGGCTGGCAAGCACCCGCGGCGGCAAGGGGAGGTCCAACCACCTGACAATGGACCCGTTTTCCTCCACGACCGAACCCGCCATGCCCGCCCCAGATGCCGCCAAGCCCACCTGGATGCCGCACCAGCCGGCAGACCGCATCCTCTCAACGCTCAAGACCCGCGGCGCGCTCGGCATTCCCGACATCGCCAAGGTGCTGAACGTCACCGTGGAAGCGGTGCGCCAGCAGATGGCCAAGCTGGAGGCCGAGGGCCTGGTCGACGCCGAGAGCCGCCCGATCGGCCGCGGCCGGCCCACGCAGATCTGGCGGCTCACCGGGGAAGGCCACAAGCGCTTTCCCGACACGCACGCCGAGATGACGGTGCAGATGATCAGCGCCGTCATCAGCGTGTTCGGCGAGAAGGGCATGGACCAGCTCATCACGGCGCGCGAGGCCGCCATGCGCGCCAGCTACACGCAGGCCATGCGCGGCGCGCGCAGCCTGAAGACGCGGCTTGCGCGGCTGGCGGAAATCCGCAGCCGCGAAGGCTACATGGCCGAGTTCCGGCCAGAAGACGAGGAAGGCCAGGGCAACGGCTGGCTCTTCATCGAGAACCATTGCCCCATCTGCACGGCGGCGCAGGCCTGCAGCGGCTTCTGCCGCAGCGAGCTGCAGCTCTTCGACGAAGTGCTGGGGCCCGACGTGACCGTGAGCCGTGTCGAGCATGTGCTCGCGGGCGCGCGGCGCTGTGCCTACCGGGTCGTGCCCAAGCCGGGCGCGTTGCCGGCCGACGAGTGAATCCGCTTTTTCTTTTTCAACAACCACGAAGGTAATCACGATGGAACACAAGCTCCCACCCCTGCCCTACGCCCTGGACGCGCTGGCACCCGAGTACTCGCAGGAAACCCTCGAGTACCACTACGGCAAGCACCACAACGCCTACGTGGTGAACCTCAACAACCTGCAGAAGGGCACCGAATTCGAAGCGATGACGCTCGAGGAGATCGTCAAGAAATCCAGCGGCGGCATCTACAACAACGCAGCCCAGATCTGGAACCACACCTTCTTCTGGAACTGCATGAAGCCGCAAGGCGGCGGCGCACCGACCGGCGCGCTGGCCAAGGCCATCGAAGCCAAGTGGGGCAGCTACGACGCCTTCAAGGAAGCCTTCGTGAAGTCGGCCGTGGGCAACTTCGGCTCGGGCTGGACGTGGCTGGTGAAGAAGGCCGACGGCTCGGTGGACATCGTGAACACCGGTGCCGCCGGCACGCCGCTGACCACCGCGGACACCGCGCTGCTGACGGTGGACGTCTGGGAACACGCCTACTACATCGACTACCGCAACCTGCGCCCGAAGTTCGTCGAGACCTTCCTGGCCAAGCTGGCCAACTGGGAATTCGCCGAGAAGAACTTCGGCTGACGCATCGCCGGCCGCCCGGCCGGCCCCTGAAGCACGCGGCCCCCATGCCATCCTCGGCATGGGGGCCGCTCCATTTCCGAGCCAGCGCGAGCCGATACGGGTCCCATCGCGAATCGCGAAAACCCCCGGCACACCGCTTCCGGCACACTGCACCCCCGGTGCAGTGAAGACAATGCGACTGCAACCCCGATCCGCTTCGCTCCCCACAAAGAGACAACCATGATCCGCAGACACCTCGGCACGCTGGCCATCGCGCTGGCACTCCCGCTGGCCTTCACGGCCCCCCTCGCCCACGCACAGACCGCAGCCTACCCCGCCAAGCCGATCCGCATGATCGTGCCCTTCCCGCCCGGCGGCGGCACCGACATCCTGGCGCGCCTGGTCGCGCAGAAGCTCACCGAGGTGAACCACTGGACAGTGGTGCCCGACAACCGCGCGGGCGCCGGCGGCACCATCGGCATCGCCGAGGCAGCGCGCGCCGCGCCCACGGGCTACGACATCGTGATGGGCCAGAAGGACAACATGGTCGTCGCGCCCTGGCTCTACAAGAACCTGAGCTACAACCCCGTGAAAGACCTGACCGCCGTGGCCCACGTGGCCTACACGCCGGTGGTGATCGTCACGCAGGCCAACTCCAAGTTCAAGACGCTCGACGACGTGGTGAAGGCCGCGCGCGCCGCGCCCGACACCATCACCTACGGCTCGCCCGGCAACGGCACCACCATCCACCTGGCCGGCGAGATCTTCAACGGCGCGGCCAAGATCAAGATGCGTCACGTGCCCTACAAGGGCTCCAACGCGGCCATGATGGACGTGCTGGCGGGCAACGTCGACCTGATGGTGTCGTCGGTGCCCTCGGCCATGGCGCAGATCAAGGCGGGCAAGCTGCGGCCGCTGGCAGTGACCTCGGCCAAGCGCAGCACCTCGCTGCCCGACACGCCCACCGTGGCCGAGCTGGGCTACAAGGACTTCGACGTGAGCACCTGGTACGGCCTGTTCGTGCCGGCCGGCACGCCCAAGGACGTGGTGGCCACGCTCAATGCCGAAGTCAACAAGCTGCTGGCCACGCCTGAAATGAAGGCAGCCATCATCGCCCAGGGCGCCGAGCCGCAAAGCATGACGCCGGAGCAGTTCGGCAAGCTGCTGAAGACCGACTACGAAAAGTGGAAGGGCATCGTGCAAGCCTCGGGCGCGACAATCGAATAAGACTGGGCGTCGCAGAATGGTGTCTCCGGAACAAGCCGCAACGACGGCATGGAGACACCGATGGTTCCTTCCTTTCCCCTGAAGACAGCCGCCCTGGCGGCGGTTGTCGCCCTCGTCCAGGGCTGCGCGCAGACACCCGCGCAGAAGCCTTCCGACGCAACAGTGGCCGCGCACGTCACGGCGGCCACGCAGGCCGCGGGCACCGACCTCGGGCCCCTGCTCTCGCTCTGCAAGCCCGCCCCCGCCACGCGTCCGCCGCAGGAAGAGCTCGACAGGGGCCTCCCCCTGCTCATCAACAAGCCGGCACCGCCGCCCGCCAAGGCCTTCGACAACCTGTACTTCGTGGGCGCCGACTGGGTCAGCGCGTGGGCCATCAAGACCTCGGACGGCATCATCCTCATCGATGCGCTCAACAACCAGGTGGAAGCCGCCGCGCTCATAGAAGGCGGCATGCGCAAGCTGGGCCTGGACCCGGCGCAGATCAAGTACGTGGTCGTCACGCACGGCCACGGCGACCACTATGGCGGCGCGCCCTACCTCGCGCAGAAGTACCGCGCGCGCGTGGTGATGAGCGACGCCGACTGGACGATGACCGAGACCAAGCTCGAATTCGCCACGCCCATCTGGGGCGCGCCGCCCAGGCGCGGCGCGGGCGACATCTCTGCGAAGGACGGCGAACGCATCACCCTGGGCGACACCACCGTCACGCTGTACCTCACGCCGGGCCACACCATGGGCACGCTCTCGCCGGTGTTCGACGTGAGCGAGAACGGCAGGAAGCACCGCGCCATGCTCTGGGGCGGCACGGGCTTCAACTTCGGCAAGGACATGCAGCGGCTGGACAGCTACATCGCGTCCACGCGGCGCATGGACTCGCTGGTGAAGGCGCAGAACATCGACGTGATGCTGTCGAACCACTCGAACGTCGACAGCTCGCAGGCCAAGATGGCCGCGCTGCGGAACCAGCCGGCCGGCGCGTCGAACCCCTTCGTGATGGGCACGCCGACGGTGGAGCGGGCGTTGCGCGTGATGGGCGAGTGCGCGCAGGCGCAGCGCGACAGGTTCGCGATGCAGTGAGCGGGCCTTTGCTCCTTCCCCCTCCGGGGGAGGGAGAAATACCGAAGACTCAGTCCGGCACGAACTTGCTGTTGAAGATGGCCACGTCCGATTCGAGCTCGAACGTCGCCACCTGCCCCATCTTCCCGTCGCTCATCCTGCAGGCCGAGAACAGGCTGTAGCGGCCCTTGAAGTAGAACTCGTCCATCACGATCAGCGCGTACGGGTAGGGCACGAAGACCTGGTGCTCGAAGACGATGCGGTGCACGTTCCTCGGCGAGGGGAAGAGCTTGTATTCGAGCGTGTCGATCGACTTGGCGGTGGCCATGGCTTGGGTGTCCCAGGTTTCAGGCCGGATCGCGCACGTCGGCCACGGGCTTGGCGCCGAAGTCTTCGCGCGCCAGGTAGCCCAGCACCTTCGCAGCAGCCGTGGCGGGGCTGTCGAGCATGCCTTCGTTCTTCATCTTCTCGAAGCGCGTGCGGTCGGGGAACTTGTCGGCCGAGGCGCCACGCAGCTGCACCTGCATGTCGGTGTCGATCACGCCGGGCGCGAGCGAGACGATGCGCGCGCCGTTCGGGGCGTTCGCCTCTTCGAGCGCCACGGCGCGCGAGAAGTGGTCCATGCCGGCCTTGGCCGCGCAGTAGGGCGCCTGGCTGCCCATCGCGTTGCGGCCCAGGCCCGACGAGATGTTGAGCACCTTGCGCACGCCGCGCCATTCGCGCGTCGCGCCCAGGAACGCGGCGGTCAGCAGCATCGGCGCCTCCAGGCCGATGCGCAGGGCCAGCGACAGCTCGGCCTCCACGGCGCGCGACAGCGGCGCCGGGTTGCCGACGGTGCCGGCGTTGTTGATGAGCGTGACGCTGTCGAAGCGCTGCGCGTCGACGGTCTCGAGCCATGCCGACACGCGCTCCGATGCAGCCACCGGGTCGGACAGGTCCTGCTCCCATTGCACGAGTTCGGCGCCGGCGGCCTTGGCGGCTTCGGCCAGCTCGGGCGACTGCTTGCGCGAGATGCCGAGCACCGTGTGGCCGGCCTGCAGCAGCTGCATGGCCATGGCCTGGCCCAGGCCGCGCGAGGCGCCGGTGATGAGGGTGAGGTGGGAAGCGGTCATCGGAGAGTGGTCTTTCTGGAAAGGAGGCGGGGAGATTAAGGGGTATTGAAAAGCCTCGCGGCTCAACCGGTCCGGAACTGCTTGCGCAGGAAGTTGCGGTGCCGCGCGATG
This sequence comes from Variovorax sp. PMC12, assembly GCF_003019815.1. Taxonomy (NCBI): domain Bacteria; kingdom Pseudomonadati; phylum Pseudomonadota; class Betaproteobacteria; order Burkholderiales; family Comamonadaceae; genus Variovorax; species Variovorax sp. PMC12. The sequence continues at coordinate 4,462,979 of NZ_CP027773.1, read as the reverse complement.
TGCTGCAGCTGCGCGGGCGCGACGGTGCCGCCCAGGTCGACTTCGTCCGCGCCGTTGAGCACCGCGTTGGCGTTGGCCATGGCGCGCGCCACGACCTCTTCCTCGCTCACGCCGAGCTGCGCCGCAAGGTCGAGCGCCACGCGCCGCATGGCGCGCTGCGAGAGCATCCACATGGCGCCGAAGCGGTCCCATGCGAGCGCGGTTTCCTCGGCCTTCTCTCGGTCGGCGAGGATTTCGCTGAGCGGCTTGGCCAGCACCGCATCGAGTTCCTCGAGCTTTTCGGCCAGCTGCTCGTTGCGCGCGAGCGCCTCTTCGAGCGTCGGCCCGGCCGCTTCGGCCTCGGGCTTCTTCGGCTGCTCCGGGGGCGGGATGAACGCGGCCTCCGCATTCGCGGGCACGATCTGTATCTGGTCTTTGAGCGTCATGAGGTTTCCGTTTCCGCGGAGGGTTGGATGTTCTTCTTGTTCGACATCGCGGTGGCCCGCAGGCCCGGCAGGTCGAGCACGCGCAGGCCACCGTACTCCACGCGGATCAACCCCTGCGCCGACAGGCCGTTGAGCGCCTCGTTGACCCGCTGGCGCGACAGGCCGACCAGGTAGGCCAGCTCCTGCTGCGTGATGCGCAACACCTCGCCCACGCCGGGGTACAGCACCGGGTTGAACAGCGACACCAGGTTGCGCGCCACGCGGGCGTCGGGGTTGTTGAGCCGGTCGATCTCCAGCGCCGCGATGAACTGGCCGAGCCGCTCGTTGAGCTGGTTCATCACGAAGCGGTTGAAGCCGATGGAATGGTCGAGCAGCCAGTGGAAGCTCTCGGTCGGCAGGCCCGCGATGAGGCTGCGGCGCAGCGCCTGGATGTTGTAGCGGTAGGGCTCGCGCTTCATCACCGTGCCTTCGCCGAACCAGCCGCCGGGCGGCACGCCGGTGTAGGTGACGGAGCCGCCGTCGGCGTTGTCGTTGCTCATCTTCAGCAGCCCCTCGACCACGCCGAACCAGTAGGTGGGCGAGCGGCCGACGCGGCACACCAGGTCGCCGGGCTCCGCTTCGCCGACCACCAGCGTGGCCTCGGCGCGGCGGCGTTCGGCGGGGGTGAGCGTGGGCAGCCAGGGAATGCCGTCGAGCTCGGCGGCGTTGGCCGGACGGACGCGGTCCTTGATCGAACCGCCGAGCACGTTGTTGTGGTTGAGGTTGCCGCGAGGCATCGGGAAACTCCGGGGAGTAGTGTCCCTAGGATTGTCGTTGGAACGACAACCGGGCGTCAAAGTGAGACCTACGATCCGCCCACTGTGCAAACAACCGCCCCCACCTTCCCCCGCCTGATGCTCGCGCATGCCGAGGCCCGACCCGAGTCGCCGGCCGTGCGCGAGAAGGATCTCGGCATCTGGCAAACCTGGACCTGGAACGCCGTGGCGCAGGAAGTGCGCGAAATGGCCTGCGGCCTGGCGAGCCTGGGCTTCAAGGCCAACGACAACCTGGCCATCGTCGGCGCCAACCGGCCGCACCTGTACATGGCGGTGATCGCCGCGCAGAGCCTGCGCGGCGTGCCGGTGCCGCTGTACCAGGACGCGGTGGCCGGCGAGATGGTCTTCATGCTGCAGGACGCGGGCATCGAGTTCGTGATCGCCGAAGACCAGGAGCAGGTCGACAAGCTGCTGGAGTGCCGCGAGATCCAGCAGGGCAAGCTGCCGGCCATCCGCCACATCATCTACGACGACCCCAAGGGCCTGCGCCACTACGACCAGCCCGGGCTCTTGAGCTACGAGCAGCTGCGCGCGGTGGGCCGCGAGTTCGACAAGGCCAACGTGGGCTACTACGACCGCGCGGTCGCCAGCGGCGAGGCGACGGACGTGGGCGTGATCCTCTACACCTCCGGCACCACCGGCCGCCCCAAGGGCGTGTGCCAGACGCATGCGAGCTTCATCGCGGCGGGCCGCGGCGGCGTGGAGACCGACCGGCTCGGCCCCGGCGACAACATCATGAGCTACCTGCCGATGGCCTGGGTGGGCGACCACCTGTTCTCGGTGGCGCAGTGGCTGGTGGGCGGCTTCACGCTCAACTGCCCCGAGTCCGCCGAGACGGTGATGAACGACATGCGCGAGATCGGCCCGAGCTATTACTTCGGCCCGCCGCGCACCTTCGAAGGCCTGCTCACCGCCGTGTCGATCCGCATGGAAGACGCGGCCGCGCCCAAGCGCTGGCTGTATGCCAGGTTCATGGCGCTCGCACAGCGCGTGGGCGCGGACATTCTCAACGGCGCGCCGGTGGGCGCCGGTGACCGGCTGATGTACGCCCTGGGCAACCTGCTGATCTACGGCCCGCTGCGCAACGTGCTGGGCATGAGCCGCATCCGCGTGGCCTACACAGCGGGCGCGGCCATCGGGCCGGACCTGTTCCGCTTCTACCGCTCCATCGGCGTGAACCTGAAGCAGTTCTACGGCCAGACCGAGACCTGCGCCTACGTGTGCCTGCAGCAGGACGGCAAGGTCAAGCTGCAGACCGTGGGCACCGCCGCGCCGGGCATCGAGCTGAAGATCGCGGAAGACGGCGAGGTGCTGGTGCGCGGCGTGTCGGTGCTCAAGGAGTACTACAAGCGCCCCGACGCCACCGCCGAGGTGCTTGACGCCAACGGCTACTTCCACACCGGCGACGCGGGCGTGCTCGACAGCGAAGGCCACCTGCGCATCATCGACCGCGCCAAGGACGTGGGCCGGCTCGTGAGCGGCGCGATCTTCGCGCCCAACTACATCGAGAACAAGCTTAAGTTCTTCCCGCAGATCAAGGAGGCCGTGTGCTTCGGCAACGGCCGCGACGAAGTGTGCGCGGCCATCAACATCGACTACGAGGCCGTGGGCAACTGGGCCGAGCGGCGCGGGCTGGCCTACGGCGGCTACGTCGACCTGGCCGGCAAGCCCGACGTGCTGGCGCTGGTGGCCGAATGCATCGGCAAGGTCAACGCCGACCTCGCGGCCGAGGACGGCATGGGCGAGACGCAGATCGCGCGCTTCCTGGTGCTGCACAAGGAGCTCGACCCCGACGACGACGAACTGACCCGCACGCGCAAGGTGCGCCGCGGCTTCATTGCCGAGAAATACGCGGTGCTGGTCGATGCGCTCTATGGCCGCAAGACCGAGCAGTACATCGAGACCCAGGTCAAGTTCGAGGACGGGCGCACGGGCACGGTGAGCGCCACGCTGAGGGTCGTCGATGCGAAGACTTTCCCCATCATCGTGAAGGCGGCGGCATGAGCACCAGGAAGACCGGCGAGGTCATCCTCGACGTGCAGAACATCAGCCTGAGCTTCGGCGGCGTGAAGGCGCTGACGGACATCAGCTTCAACGTGCGCGAGCACGAGGTGCGGGCCATCATCGGCCCCAACGGCGCGGGCAAGAGCTCGATGCTGAACTGCATCAACGGCGTCTACTGGCCGCAGCAGGGCTCCATCACCTTCCGCGGCCAGACCTTCAAGCACATGAACTCGCGCCAGGTGGCGGAGATGGGCGTGGCGCGCACCTTCCAGAACCTGGCGCTGTTCAAGGGCATGAGCGTGCTCGACAACATCATGACCGGGCGCAACCTCAAGATGAAGAGCGGCCTGTTCGCCCAGGCGCTGCGCTGGGGCCCGGCCGAGCGCGAGGAGCTGCGGCACCGCGAGTTCGTCGAGCACATCATCGACTTCCTGGAGATCCAGGCGCACCGCAAGACGCCCGTGGGCCGCCTGCCCTACGGCCTGCAGAAGCGCGTCGACCTGGGCCGCGCGCTCGCGATGGAGCCGCAGGTGCTGCTGCTGGACGAGCCCATGGCCGGCATGAACGTGGAAGAGAAGCAGGACATGAGCCGCTTCATCCTCGACGTGAACGACGAGTTCGGCGCAACCATCGTGCTGATCGAGCACGACATGGGCGTGGTGATGGACATCTCCGACCGCGTGGTGGTGCTGGACTACGGCAAGAAGATCGGCGACGGGACGCCCGATGAGGTGCGCAACAACGATGACGTGATCCGGGCATACCTGGGTGTGGAGCACTGACGCCATGCCGAGCCTCGCCCTGAAGCATTGCTCCTTCCCCCTCCGGGGGAAGGCTGGGATGGGGGCACGCGGAGCGCCCATTGGATATGCCGCGTGTCCCCACCCCAACCCTCCCCCGAAAGGGGAGGGAGAAAAACAAGAAAGAAACTGACCATGGGCTTTTTCCTCGAAACCCTTTTCGGCGGCCTCATGGTCGGCATGCTCTATTCGCTGATCGCCATCGGCTTCGTGCTGATCTACAAGGCCTCCGGCGTCTTCAACTTCGCGCAGGGCGCGATGGTGCTGTTCGCCGCGCTGGCCATGGCGCGCTTCTCCGAGTGGTTCCCGCTGTGGTTCGGCTTCCAGAGCCAGATCCTCGCGAACATCCTGGCCTTCGTCGCGGCCATGGCCGTGATGGTGGTGGTCGCCTGGCTGATCGAGCGGCTCGCGCTCAGCAAGCTGGTGAACCAGGAAGGCATCACGCTGCTGATGGCCACGCTGGGCATCGCCTACTTCCTCGACGGCATGGGCCAGACGCTGTTCGGCAACGACATCTACAAGATCGACGTGGGCATGCCCAAGGAACCGCTGATGGTGCTCGAAGGCACCTTCCAGGGCGGCCTGCTGCTGAGCCAGGAAGACCTGATCGCCGCGCTGGTGGCGGCCGGGCTGGTGGTGGTGCTGGCCATCTTCTTCCAGAAGACGGCCACCGGCCGCGCCCTGCGCGCGGTAGCCGACGACCACCAGGCCGCTCAGTCGATCGGCATTCCGCTCAAGCGCATCTGGGTGATCGTGTGGTCGGTGGCCGGCTTCTCGGCGCTGGTGGCCGGGATCATCTGGGGGTCGAAGCTGGGCGTGCAGTTCTCGCTGTCGCTGGTGGCGCTGAAGGCGCTGCCGGTGGTGATCCTCGGCGGGCTCACCTCGATACCGGGCGCCATCATCGGCGGCCTGCTGATCGGGGTGGGCGAGAAGCTGTCCGAAATCTATCTCGGCCCCATGCTCGGTGGCGGCATCGAGATCTGGTTTGCCTATGTTCTTGCACTGGTCTTCCTGCTCGTCCGGCCCCAGGGGCTGTTCGGCGAGAAGATCATCGATCGGGTCTGAGCGATGTTCTACAGAGAAAACGGCCAGTTCAAGTCGAGCTACAGGGCCGACCAGCAGATCTTCCCGATCGCGCAGGACCGCATCGCGATCCTGGTGCTGCTGCTCGTGGCGTTCGTGGTGGTGCCGCTGGGCGTGTCCGACTACTGGATGCGCGCCATCCTCACGCCCTTCCTGATTCTTTCGCTCGCGGCGCTGGGGCTGAACATCCTGGTGGGCTACTGCGGCCAGATTTCGCTGGGCACCGGCGCCTTCATGGCGGTGGGCGCCTATGCGGCCTACAACTTCCAGGTGCGCATCGAGGGCATGCCGCTCATCGCGTCGCTGCTGCTGGGCGGCCTGTGCGCCACGGTGATCGGCGTGCTGTTCGGCATTCCGAGCCTGCGCATCAAGGGCCTGTACCTTGCGGTGGCCACGCTGGCGGCGCAGTTCTTCACCGACTGGGCCTTCCTGCGCATCCAGTGGTTCACCAACAATTCTTCGTCGGGTTCGGTGAGCGTGGCGGGGCTCAACGTGTTCGGCGTGCCGATCGAATCGCCGGTGCAGAAGTATCTGTTCTGCCTGGCCTTCGTGGTGGTGTTCGCGCTGCTGGCCAAGAACCTGGTGCGCAGCGCCATCGGCCGCGAGTGGATGGCGATGCGCGACATGGACGTGGCCGCAGCGGTGATCGGCATCCGCCCGGTGTACGCCAAGCTCACGGCCTTTGCGGTGAGCAGCTTTATCGTCGGCGTGGCGGGCGCGCTGTGGGGCTTCGTGCACCTGGGGGCGTGGGAGCCGGCGGCCTTCAGCATCGACCGCTCGTTCCAGCTGCTGTTCATGGTGATCATCGGCGGGCTCGGCTCGATCATGGGCAGCTTCTTCGGCGCCGCGTTCATCGTGCTGCTGCCGCTGTTCCTGAACCAGCTACCGGCGTGGCTGGGCTTCTCGATTTCGACCGCGCTGGCCTCGCACCTGGAGACCATGATCTTCGGCGCGCTGATCGTGTTCTTCCTGATCGTCGAGCCGCACGGGCTGGCCCGGCTGTGGTCCACGGCCAAGGAGAAGCTGCGGCTGTGGCCCTTCCCGCATTGATCCGTTTCGAAAGTTCCCGTTCGTAAAAACCCGGCACCGAGGTGCCCACAAAAGGAGACAGGCATGAAACTGAAATCGCTCGCTCTGACCGCCGCCCTGGTGGCCAGCACCCTCGGCGCCATGCTCGCGCCATCGGTCGCCCAGGCGCAGGCCAAGGAACAGTTCTTCCCGCTGCTGGTGTACCGCACCGGCCCCTACGCGCCCAACGGCACGCCCTGGGCCAACGGCAAGCAGGACTACCTGAAGCTGGTGAACGCGCAAGGCGGCATCAACGGCGTGAAGATCACGTTTGAAGAATGCGAAACGGGCTACGCCACCGACAAGGGCGTGGAATGCTACGAACGCCTGAAGGGCCGCCCCGGCGTCGCGTTGTTCGACCCGCAGGCCACCGGCATCACCTTCGCGCTGACCGACAAGGTGCCCACCGACAAGATCCCGCTCGTCACGCTGGGCTACGGCCTCGCGGCCTCGCAGGACGGCGGCGTCTTCAAGTGGAACTTCCCGCTGATGGGCTCCTACTGGACCGCGGCCGACATCCTGATCCAGCACCTGGGCAAGAAGGAAGGCGGCATGGACAAGCTCAAGGGCAAGAAGATCGCCCTCGTCTACCACGACTCGCCCTTCGGCAAGGAACCGATTCCGCTGCTGCAGGAGCGCGCGAAGATGCACGGCTTCGACCTGTCGCTGATTCCGGTGACGGCGCCGGGCGTCGAGCAGAAGTCGGCCTGGCTGCAGGTGCGCCAGCAGCGCCCCGACTTCGTGCTGCTGTGGGGCTGGGGCGTGATGAACTCCACCGCGCTGAAAGAGGCCGTGGCCACCGGCTACCCGCGCGAGAAGATGTACGGCGTGTGGTGGGCCGGCGCCGAGCCCGACGTGAAGGACGTGGGCGCCAACGCCAAGGGCTACAACGCGCTGGCGCTGAACGGTTCCGGTCCCGACAACAAGGTGATCCAGGACATCCTCAAGCAGGTGCACGACAAGGGCCAGGGCACGGGCCCGAAGGAAGAAGTGGGCTCAGTGCTGTACACGCGCGGCGCGATCATCTCGATGCTCGGCGTCGAGGCGGTGCGGCGCGCGCAGGAGCGCTTCGGCAAGGGCAAGGTCATGACCGGCGAGCAGGTGCGCTGGGGCCTGGAGAACCTGGCGCTCGACCAGAAGAAGCTCGACGCGCTGGGCTTCGCGGGCGTGATGCGTCCGGTGAGCACCTCGTGCCAGGACCACATCGGCTCGACCTGGGCGCGCATGGAAACCTGGGACGGCGCCAAGTGGAACATCGCGCCCGACTGGTACCAGGCCGACGACCAGATCATCAAGCCGATGGCCAAGGCAGCGGCCGACAAGTACGCAACCGAAAAGAAACTGACGCGCCGCGAGGCAGCCGACTGCCAGTCTTGAGCTGACCCCCAGTCTTCGCGCACTTCGTGTCGCTTCGCCAACCCCCTTCCAGGGGGCAACACCTGCGGCCCGGCAAAGCCGGTTCCGCGGTGTTCCCTGGAGGGAGGATGGCCGAGCGGGCATCCGAAAGAACTGCGCTGTTGTTCTTTCGAATGCTTCGGACCACACCATGAGCGAACCCAACATCCTCCTCAACGTCAACGGCATCGAGGTCATCTATAACCACGTGATCCTGGTGCTCAAGGGCGTCTCGCTCACGGTGCCCGACGGCGGCATCGTGGCGCTGCTCGGCGGCAACGGCGCGGGCAAGACGACCACGCTGCGCGCGGTGAGCAACCTGCTCGCGGGCGAACGCGGCGCGGTCACCAAGGGCACCATCGAGCTGCGCGGCGAGCGCATCGAGGCGCTTTCGCCTGCGGAGCTGGTCAAGCGCGGGCTGATCCAGGTGATGGAAGGCCGGCACTGCTTCGCGCACCTGACGATCGAGGAGAACCTGATGACCGGCGCCTACACGCGCACCGACGGCAAGGCCGCGGTGCAGCAGACGCTGGAGAAGGTGTACGCGTATTTCCCGCGGCTGAAGACGCGGCGTACTTCGCAGGCGGCCTACACATCGGGTGGCGAGCAGCAGATGTGCGCCATCGGCCGCGCGTTGATGGCCAACCCGACGATGGTGCTGCTCGACGAACCCTCGATGGGTCTCGCGCCGCAGATCGTGGAGGAGGTGTTCGAGATCGTGAAAGACCTCAACACCAAGGAGCGCGTGACTTTCCTGCTGGCCGAGCAGAACACCAACATGGCGCTGCGCTATGCCGACTACGGCTACATCCTGGAGAACGGACGCATCGTGATGGACGGCGAGGCGAAGAGCCTGCGCGAGAACGAGGACGTGAAGGAGTTCTACCTTGGCGTGGGTGGCGCGGACCGCAAGAGTTTCCGGGACGTGAAGAGCTACAAGCGGCGCAAGAGGTGGCTGGCTTGAGAGTGCATTCGGCGCGCGATCAGGCCGACGGGGTACCTTGCTCCGCGAATGTCCCCCGGCCTGCGGCCTCCTCCTTTATTTCGCTGCGCAAGGCACCCCATCGGCCTGATCGTTCAGAGCACGGGTTGATCGGCCGCAAACCAACAGGGTGCCCTGTGCACAGGGCGTCGGGTGCTCCCCGCAGCGAAATAAAGGAGGAGGGGCGCAGCCCCGGGGGACATTCGCGGAGGGGAGTACCCGATGGCCTGTGCACACACCCCGAACAAACACCGCTCGGTAAAGAACTGAACTGAACAGATTGAAGGGTACGGACATGACCGACCACTACGACAAGCTAGAAATCCGTGACCCCGCCGAACGCGAACGCGACCTGCTGGCCGCCTTGCCCAGGCAGATCGCGCAAGCCCGGAGCGCCGCACCCGCGTTCGCGAAAATCCTCGACGGCGTCAAGCCCGCCGACATCACCACGCGCGAAGCACTCGCCAGACTGCCCGTCACGCGCAAATCGGAACTGCTCGAACTGCAGAAAGCCCGCCGCGCCGACGACCCCTTCGGCGGATTCTCATCCATCGCACGCGGCCCGCGCATGCCCCGCGTGTTCGCGAGCCCCGGCACCATCTACGAACCCGAGGGCGAAGCGCGCGACTACTGGCGCACCGCTCGTGCATTGCATGCGGCGGGCTTTCGCGGCGGCGAGCTGATCCACAACAGCTTCAGCTATCACATGACGCCTGCCGGCTCCATCATGGAAAGCGGCGCGCACGCATTGGGCTGCAGCGTCTTCGCGGGCGGCACCGGGCAGACCGAACAGCAGCTCGAAGCCATGGCCGACCTCAAGCCCGAAGGCTACGCAGGCACGCCCAGCTTCCTGAAGATATTGCTGGAGAAAGCCGAAGAGAAAGGGCTGAAGCTGCCCTCGCTCACCAAGGCACTCGTCTCCGGCGAAGCCTTTCCGCCGAGCCTGCGCGACTGGATCGCCGCGCATGGCGTGAAGGGCACGCAGTGCTACGCCACGGCCGACCTGGGCCTCATCGCCTACGAGACCAGCGCGCGCGAAGGGCTGGTGATCGACGAGGGCGTGCTGGTCGAGATCGTGCGGCCCGGCACCGGAGACCCGGTGCCCGACGGCGAAGTCGGCGAAATCGTCGTCACCACCTTCAACCCCGACTATCCGCTGGTGCGCTTCGGCACCGGCGACCTGTCGGCGGTGCTCGCGGGCACATGCCCCACGGGCCGCACCAACAAGCGCATCAAGGGGTGGCTCGGCCGGGCCGACCAGACCACCAAGGTGCGCGGCATGTTCGTGCATCCCTCGCAGGTGGCCGAGATACTGCGGCGCTTTCCCGAGGCGCGGCGCGCGCGGCTGGTGGTGTCCGGCGAGATGGGCGACGACCGCATGACGCTGCAGCTCGAATGCGACGGTGCCGTGCCCCAGGGGCTGCAGGCGCGCGTTGGCGATGCGATACGCGAAGTGACCAAGCTGCGCGGCGAAGTCGTGGTGGTGGGCGCAGGCGAGCTGCCCAACGACGGCAAGGTGATCGAAGACGCGCGCAGCTACAAGTAGCGGCGGTACAGCCAACGCGTGGCGGCGCGCATGAGCATCACCACGTGTATCGCATAGACCAGCGCGAACGCCAGCACGAAGCCGATGAGCCCTCCAAGGCCGTTGAGTCCGGAGGTGCTCGACGCGATGTACAGCCACGCGATGGCGATGACGATGCAGCTCACCTGCACCAGCACGAAGGCCAGAACCGAAGCGGCCACTGCCCTGAACGGCCGCGCCCTGGCGAGCCCCGGCGCGGCGCCTAGCCAGCCGCCCCAGAACGCGAGCGCGAAGACCACCAGCGGCGGCACCATCCAGGCGAAGAGCAGCTCGGGGCCGTCCACGCCGCGCCCCATCGAGCTCCAGCGGCTCATGGCCACGCCGCTCCACATCTGCAGCGCCGCGAACATCGCGGCGCCCACCAGCGCCACCGCGCGGCGCGGCGACGCACCGCCCAGGTCTTCCACACTGCCCGGTGCTTCGGCGGCGGGCTCCAGCTGCGCGGCACGCCCGGCGCGCAGCGCGACCCACGCCGCGGCCCACACGCCCAGCACGAGCATGATCAACTGCGCGATGGACTGCAGGAACACGAACACTGCCATCACCGTGCGAATGGAAGCCGGCTCGACAGCCTCGTGCAGGCGGCCGCCCGGCATGAAGAGCAATTGCACCTCGTACAGCAGCGGGCTCAGCGCATAGAAGTTGAGCAGCAGCACCACCAGGTAGGCGGCGGCATAGCGCAGGCGCGGCCGCGCGAGCCGCGAGACGCTGTCGACGCCGCGCTTCTCCAGCGCATTGCGCCCGTGGCTCCAGGCCAGCGCCGCCGCCAGCACCCACGCCATGCCGATGCTGCACACCATCGGGATCCACACGCCCGGCAGCGCGTAGGTACCGCGCATCTGCGCGCCCTCGGGCGTATCGGGGGCGAGCTGCACGGCCAGGTTGACGAGCACCATGACGGCATCGATGGCCACGGTGACGAGCGCGAGGTCGCGCGGCAGTCGCCGTGCGGACTCGTGCGTCGGGGGATGGAGGGAGGTCGCCGTCATGGGGGAATACTTTCGCTTTGCATTGCGCATGCCGTGGCATGCGAGGAACAAAGCGAGCGTATCGGATGACGGCGCCCGCGCCCTGTAGGCTCAGTGCGCGAGTGCGGCTTCGCCCGCCTCCTCGGGCTCGGGCCCCACGTAGACCGACTGCGGACGGATCAGCCGCCCCTTCTTCACCTGCTCGCGCGCATGCGCCACCCAGCCGCCCACGCGGCCGGCCGCGAACACGCAGGTGAAGCTCTCGCGGCCGAAGCCCAGCGCCTCCAGCAGCAGCGCGGTGTAGAACTCGACGTTGGTCTCCAGCGCGCGGCCCGGCTTCTTCTCGCGCAGGATGGCCAGCGCGGCCTGCTCCGCCGCCTCGGCCAGCGCGAAGCGCGCGGCATTGACGCTGCCCTCCTTGCCGAGCCGCCCGAGCGCGCCCTTGAGCGCATCGGCGCGTGGATCGCGCACGCGGTAGATGCGATGGCCGAAGCCCATCAGCCGCTGGCCCTCGGCCACGGCCTGCTCCAGCCATGCGCGGGCATTGCCGGCGCTGCCGATGGCGTCGAGCGCATCGAGCACCGGGCCGGGCGCGCCACCGTGCAGCGGCCCCTTGAGCGCGCTGATGCCCGCGATCACGGCGGAAGCCAGGCCGGCGCCGGTGGATGCGACCACGCGCGCCGCGAAGGTCGAGGCGTTGAGGCCGTGGTCGCACACGGTGACGAGGTAGGTGTCGAGCGCGGCGCTCTGCGCCGGCGTGGGCGCGCGGCCATGCAGCATGCGCAACATGTCGGCGGCGTGCGGCAGTGCCTCGTCGGGTGCGAGCGCCTGCACGCCCAGGCGCCAGCGCATCACCGCGGCGGTGTACACGGCGGGCGCGGCCACCAGGCGCAGCGCGGTCGGCAGGTCGTCGCCGTCCGGCAGCCGTGCCAGCAGCGCGCGCACCGCCTCGATGGGCGGCAGCCGGCGCAGCACGGCGTCGTCGTTGGGCTGCAGGCGCTCGAAGGCTTCGCGGCGCGCGCGGCCAATGGCGGTGCGCAGGGCTTCGGCGGCGGGCAGCGTGTCGAAGAAGCCTTCGAACAGCAGGCCCACCACGTCTTCATAGCGCCAGCGCTGCGCGATCTCGTCCAGCGCATGGCCGCGGATCACGAGCCGGCCGGCCTCGCCGTCCACCTCGGACAGCACGGTATGCGCGGCCACCACGCCTTCGAGGCTGCCATCGTCGTTGTTCATCGCTCTTTACTCCTGGGTTGACACGATGACATTGATTCTGGCCCGATGGATATTGACGTCAATCTTGATCTATTCTGTCAACATGACAACGAAGAGAACCGCGCCGCTGTGGCTGCCGGCCGCCGAAGCCCTCGAACTGATGCAGGTGCGCCCGCAGACGCTCTACGCCAGCGTGAGCCGCGGCCGCATCCGCGCCAAGCCCGATGCCGCCGACCCGCGCCGCAGCCTCTACCACCGCGACGACGTGCAACGCATCGCCGCGCGCGCACGGGGCCGCCGCAGCAGCGAGGCGGTGGCGAGCGAAGCCATCCAGTGGGGCGAACCGGTGCTGGCTTCGGCTGTGTCCACGGTGGCCGAAGGCCGGCTGCTGTACCGGGGGCACGACGCCTGCGCGCTGTCGGAGCACGCCACGCTCGAGGAAGTGGCGGGGCTGCTCTGGGAAAGCGCGCCGCCGCACTTTCCGGCTTCCGCGGTGCCGGTGGCCTCGCAAGGCAATTCGTCACCGCTCCAGGCCGGCCTGCTCGCGCTGGCGGCGCGCGCCGCCACCGACCTGCCCGCGCGGGGCCGGTCACGCAACGTGCTGCAGGCCGAGGCTGCGGAAGCGATCGGCGCGCTGGCCGATGCATTGCTCGGCACCGCACCCGCGCGCGCCATGCCGCTGCACATGCGGCTGGCCTCGGCATGGCGCCGCCCGCGCGCCGCCGACGATCTGCGCCGCGTGCTGGTGCTGCTGGCCGACCACGAGCTCAATGCGTCGACCTTCGCGGCGCGCGTGACGGCGTCGACCGGCGCGTCGGTGGCGGCTTGCCTGCTCACCGGACTCTCGACCCTGACGGGCCCGCTGCATGGCGGCGCCTCCGCGGCGGTACAGGCGCTGATCCGCAGCGCGGCGGCCATCGGCACCGAAGCGGCGGTGCGCGAGTGGCTCGCGCACGACCGGCCGCTGGCGGCCTTCGGGCATCCGCTCTATCCGGATGGCGATGCACGCTGCCGCGCGCTGCTGGCCAACATCGAACTGCCGCCGGCATTCCGCGAGCTGCGCGATGTCGGTGAGAAGCTGCTCGGCGACGCAGTGAACGTGGACTTCGCGCTCGCAGCGCTGGCGGCGGTACACAAGCTGCCGCCGGGCGCGCCACTCATGCTGTTCGCGCTTTCGCGCACCGTCGGCTGGACGGCGCACGTGCTGGAGCAGCAGGGCAGCGGCCAGCTGATCCGCCCGCGTGCGCGCTACACCGGCCCCACGGCCGATGCGGCCACGCAGGAGCTCAGTGAATCGACGCCTCGTGCGCGATCTCGAATGCCTTCGTCATCTCGCGGTTGAAAGCCGGCAGGTCGTCGGGCTTGCGGCTGGTGACGAGGCTCTGGTCGACCACCACTTCCTTGTCGCTCCAGCTGGCGCCCGCGTTCTTCAGGTCGGCCTGCAGCGACGGCCACGAGGTCATCTTGCGGCCCTTCACGCCGCCCGCGTCGATCAGCGTCCAGGGCCCGTGGCAGATGGCCGCGATGGGTTTGCCCGCCTCCACGAAGGCGCGCACGAACGCGACCGCCTTCTCGTCGATGCGCAGGGTGTCGGGGTTGACCACGCCGCCGGGCAGCAGCAGGGCATCGAAGTCTTCGGGCTTCGCGCTCTGCAGCGGTACGTCGACCTCGAAGCTGTCGGCGGGGTCGTGGTGGTTCCAGCCGCGCACGCGGCCTTCGACCGGCGAGACGATCAGCGTCTGCGCGCCGGCATGGTCGAGCGCCTTGCGCGGCTCGGTCATCTCGACCTGCTCGAAGCCGTCCGACACGAGGATGGCGACCTTCATTCCGTCGAGGGAAGACGAGGTGATGGGCATGTGTGAATCTCCTTTGGGGTGAAAAAAACCGGCAATGAAGGTTCACCCTAGGGCCTGCGTGCGGCAGCCGCATCGTCCGGCGCCGGCTCCGCCTGTCGGACAGTTCGACGGGCGGCCGATTTCAGCCGCGCACCCGTGCCCGGCATGCACCGGCAAGGGGCGGATCGTGCTTCCCGCATAAGGGCTATTGGGTATAGGTCAGCTTGCAGTCAGCCCTTAAGATCGCGGCCTTTTTACCCCTCTCGGAGACGAAATGAAGAAACTGTTCGCCCTCGCGGCGATTGCCGCCGCAGCAGCCGGTGTTCACGCCCAGGACTTCCCCGGGAACAAGACCGTCACGCTCGTGGTGCCTTTCGCGGCCGGCGGCCCGACCGACCGGGTGGCGCGCGACCTCGCCGAAGCCATGCAGAAGACGCTCGGCACCACCATCGTGGTGGACAACACCGCGGGCGCGGGCAGTTCCATCGGCACCGCCAAGGTGGCGCGCGCCAACCCCGACGGCTACACGCTGCTGCTGAACCACATCGGCATGTCGACGATGCCGGCGCTCTACCGCAAGCTGCCCTTCAACGTGGAGACCGACTTCGAATACCTCGGCATGGTCAACGAAGTGCCGATGACGCTGATCGGCAAGCCCGGCCTGCCCGCCAACAACTACAAGGAACTGACGACCTGGATCGCCGCCAACAAGGGCAAGATCAACCTGGGCAACGCCGGCCTGGGCGCCGCGTCGCACCTGTGCGGCCTGCTGTTCCAGAGCGCGATCAAGGTCGAGATGACGCCCGTGCCCTACAAGGGCACGGCCCCGGCCATCGCCGACCTGCTGGGCGGCCAGATCGACCTGCTGTGCGACCAGACCACCAACACCACGTCGCAGATCGAGGCCAAGAAGGTCAAGGCCTATGCGGTGACCACGGCCAAGCGCCTGACCACCCCGGCGCTGAAGGACCTGCCCACGCTCGACGAGTCGGGCCTGAAGGGCTTCGAAGTGACGATCTGGCACGGCGTGTACGCCCCCAAGGGCACGCCCGCGCCGGTGCTGAAGAAGCTCAACGAAGCCATCAAGGCCGCCATGAAGGACCCGGGCTTCATCAAGCGTGAAGAAGCGCTGGGCGCGGTGATCACCACCGACAGCCGCACCGAGCCGGCCGAGCACAAGAAGTTCGTCTCGGCCGAGATCGCCAAGTGGGGCCCGATCATCAAGGCCGCCGGCGTGTACGCCGACTGATCGCCTTCCGCTTCCGGAACCAATGAAAAAGCCGCCGGCCCTTCGGGACCGGCGGCTTTTTTTCATGCGCGGGCAACCTGCAGGATCAGGGCTGCGGCGTCACCGTCCACACTTCGAAGCTCTTGCGCTGGTCGACCTGGCGCGCGCTGCGCGCCGTGAAGATGAAGCTGCTGACCGAGCTGCCCTCCGCGTACTGGTAGGCGTTGGCCCCCACCTGCGCGCAGTGGTTGTCGGAGGATGAGTTCGCCACCGGCTGGCAATAGATGACGGCCTTGCGCGCGGTGTTGCGCAGCGTCACCGAATCGGCGAAGCGGTTGTTGTTGGGACCGCGGCCGCTGACGATGAACGTGGTCGGGGCGAGCGCGCCGGCGGGTACGAGCCAGCCGTCGAGGTTGCCCTCGGCGCTGAAGTCGATGTTGTTGGCGCCCGGATCCGAGGGAACCGGGGCCGGAAACACGATGCCACGGCCCACGCCTTGGGTTTCCTGGAACAGTTCGGCGCGCAGCGCAGGCGTCATCTCCACCAGCGGCACTTGCGCTGCTTCCGCCATGCTCGGCGCGCGAGAGAAGGTGCGCACGTACTGCACCACGTTGTCGCCACCGGCGGCGTGGAAGAACTCCATGCGCCAGACCGTCTGGTCGGCGATCGCGCTCAGCTGGGTGTCCGTGTACGGCGGCGAGGCGAACAGGTTGCCGGTCTCGAAGGTCTTCGGCTCGGGCTGCTGCGCCGGCTCGACATACCGGGTCGCCATGCGCCAGATGGCGGAATTCATGGCCGTGCCGGTGGCCGTGCCATCCGCGGTGAGCACGAGCGTGTTGAGGCCGGCACGCGGCACGAGCACCAGTTGGCGGTCGCCCAGCACGCTGCTGGTCACCACCACCTTAGAGAATTTCGAGCTGCCCTGCTCCACCACGTTGTCCACGTTCAGGGTGTAGCCGGAGGCGCGGTACAGCAGGCTCGGATGCTTCAGGAAATCCTTCATCTCGAGCAGCGGCCGCACGGAGGCGCGGTAGGGGTTGCTGCTGCCGGTGAGCTTGAGCGAGCCGCCCACGATCTTCGCGTTGAAGACGTCGTTGTCGGTGTTGCCCACGACGTCGGTCCAGCGGTAGGTCAGTGCGATGTCGCCGTTGGGATAGAAGTATTCGAAGTTGCCGCGGTCGTGCTTCAGGTTGGTGGGGCCGGTGCGGAACAGGCTCTCGAACGGGCGGCGCGCGCCGCTGCTGTCGCGGCCGATGGTCGCGCCGCCGGCCGAGACGTAGCTCGCCGGGTTGTCGTCCACGAACAGGCTGCGGCAGGCCGGCGCGACCACGTTGGCCGCCGTGCCGAAGGCGTTGCCGTCGCCGTTGATGGTGCTGTCCACGCGCTGCGCGAGCGGCAGCGCATAGCAGGCGTTGATGCGCTCGAGCAGCTCCTGCACCATGGCCGGCGTGGGCGGCTGCACGAGCGCGGCGGCGTCGACCGCCGGCAGCGGCGCGATGGTGGCGTCACCACTGCGGAACACGATGGACACCGGCGGGCTGTCGTCCCCGGCCGGCTGCGCCTTGACGGTGATCTCGATGTTGGCGGCCGCGCCGTCGGGGCGCACCGACACGTTGATCGTGTCCAGCACGCGGTCCTGCCCGGTGCCGTTGGCCTTGAACTCTCCGCTCATCGGGTCGATGCTCATGTTGAGCGCATCCAGCAGCGGCTGCAGCGCGGACACGAGCTTCTTCACCTGGTCGGTGATCGCCCCCGCGGTCACAGCGCCGGGGTCGGCCTGGATGGCGGCGGCCAGCTTCGACGGGTCGCCGTTGGGCGCGAGCTGTGCCACCACGATGGTGGTCAGCGGCGTCACGTTGGTCGTGCCGGTGGCGGCGCTGGCGGTGGTGCTGTAGAGCGTGAGGTCGTCGCGCACGGCCTGGATCACCAGCGGCGCCTTGGTGCCGGCGGGCAGCGTGCAGCTGTAGGCGCCTTCGGCGGAGACCTTCACTTCGCAGACCTTGGCGCCGGTCTGGTCGAACACGGTGAGCGCCGCGTCCGCGAAGGCGGCGCCGGTGGCGACCGTGCCGCTCAGCGTGGTGGCAGGGGCCGTGGTGTCGGCGGCAGGGGCGGCGGGCTGCTGGCCGCCGCCGAGCGAAACCGGCAAGCCGCCGATGCCGCCGCCGCCCCCTCCACCGCCGCCGCACGCGCCGAGAAGCGCGAGCGTCACAGCGGACAGGGCAACGGGAATTTTCTGGATGAATGCGGGCATGTCTGGTTCTTCTCCAAGGGTTGGACCTCGCTTGACCGGAGGTTCCGCAAACCATAGCTTTCACTTTTGTGGAAACAAATGATGCAAATGCACCATTCTTGAAACGCCGCGACGGGGTAACTTCCGAGCGGGCCACGGAAACCACCAGAACATGGGATGCGCGCTGCGCAGGGGCGAGGGAAAAAAGGCCAGATGAAAAAACCGGTCGCATTGCAAGACTTCAGCACGCTGCTGCTGCAGCTCTACCGGCTATCGCACGAGTTGCCGATAGACGCATTCCAGGACGCCGCGCTCGACCTCATCAAGCCGGTGCTGCCATTCGACTCGTCGATGTGGGGCACGGCCACCAGCACTTCCAGCGGCATCGACATCCACACCATCCACCTGCACAACCAGCCGGCGGAAATGCTCACCGCCTATGAAGAGGTCAAGCACCTCGACACCGCGGCGGTGGAGGTGGGGAAGCGGCCGACCTCGACGCTCGCGTTCAACGCCGACGCATGGTTCCACCGGCCGGACCAGTCGCAACTGCGCGACTACGGCCGGCGTTTCGAGCAGGCCAACTTCTTCATCAGCTCCGACGTGAACCGGCAGACCAACTTCGTGCACTGGGTCAGCCTGTTCCGGGCGGACCCCGACGCCCAGGGCACCGAAGACGAACGCCAGCTGCTCGCCAGCCTGATGCCGCACGTGATGCAGGCGCTGGCGCTCAACCGCATCGTGCACCTGGACCGGCTGGAGCCCGGCGGGCCGCCGGCGTGCGGCTCGGCCATCGGCGACCTGCGCGGCGTGCTGTATCACGCTGACGGCCTCTTCGAAGCCGCGCTGAAGGCGGAGTGGCCCGCGTGGCACGGGCGCACGCTGCCCGCGCCGCTGCTGAAGCACTTCCTGGAAGGGCACGCCCGCTACGGCGGCCACGGGATCGTGGTGACGCACCATGTCGAGCAGCGCCTGCTGTTCCTGAAGAGCCGCACCCGCTGCCGCGCGGACAGCCTCTCGCCGCGCGAGCGCACCATTGCCGAGCTGCTGGCGCGCGGCGACACGCACAAGGACATCGCCACCATCCTGAGCCGCTCGCCGGCCACGGTTCGCAATCACATCCAGTCGATCTACGACAAGCTGGAGGTGAGCAACGTGGCCGGGCTGATCCAGGAGCTGCGGCTCGCGGGCTGAGCCTTCCCGCTACTTGGGCCGGATCGCGTCCGCCGTCCCCTGGATGAACGCCTTGATGCTCTCGATCTCCTCGCCCGAGAGCTTGCCCGTGAAGTCGGGCATGCCGCGCGACATGGCCGGGCCCTTGAGGATGAACTTGTCGAGGTTCTCGATGTAGGCCGCGTCCATGTAGCCGAGGTTGGGAATGTTGCCGCCGCGGTCCACGCCCGGCACGCCGTGGCAGAAGACGCAGTTGCTCACGTAGAGCATGGTGCCGGCCTGGACCTTGGCGGGGTCGTACTTGACGCCCTGCACCAGCTTGTCCATGCGGTACTGCACGAAGTCCGGCATCTTGGCCGTGCCGCCCACCGCGAAGGTGTAGACGGTGCCCGGCCCCTGCCGCTCGGTGGCGCGCTGCGCGAGGCCGTACACGCCGCCCCAGCCCACCGCCACCGACACGTACTGCTTGCCGTCCACCATGTAGGTCGAGGGTGCCGCCACCACGCCGGTGCCGGTGGGCGTTTCCCAGAGCTTCTCGCCGGTCTTGGCGTTGTAGGCCAGCAGGCGGCCGTCGGCCGTGCCCTGGAACACCAGGTTGCCGGCGGTGGTGAGCGTGCCGCCGTTCCAGGGCGACACATAGTCCACGCCCCAGGCTTCCTTCTGCGCCACCGGGTCCCAGGCCACGAGGCGGCCGAAGGGCTTGCTCTTGGGCGGCTCCACGTTGGCGAACTTGGCCAGGTTCCAGCCCAGGCCCGCATGCGGGCGGCCCGGCACGTCCTCGTTGAACTTCCAGTCCTTGTCGTCCATCAGGTTGATCGGCACGTGCTGCGCCGGCAGGTAGGCGAAGCCGGTCTGCGGGTTGAACGACATCGGGTGCCAGTTGTGCGCGCCGAAGGGGCCGGGGATGGCGTCGTTGGGCTTGGTGCCGTCGCGCGCGGCGGCCACGCCGATCGGGCGGCCGTTCTTGTCGTAGCCGGTGGCCCAGTTCACTTCGGTGAAGTTCTTCGCCGAGATGAACTTGCCGTTGGTGCGGTCGATGACGAAGAAGAAGCCGTTCTTCGGCGCATGCAGCAGCACCTTGCGCGGCTTGCCGTCCAGCTTCATGTCGGCCAGGATCATCGACTGGGTGGAGGTGTAGTCCCAGTTGTCGCCGGGCGTCTCCTGGTAGTGCCACTTGTACTTGCCGGTGTCGGGGTCGAGCGCCACCACCGAGCCCAGGTAGAGGTTGTCGCCGCCCTTGGGGCTGCGCGCCTTGTGCGACCACGGCGAGCCGTTGCCGGTGCCCACGTACATCAGGTTGAGCTCGGGGTCGAAGGCGAAGCTGTCCCACGCGGTGCCGCCGCCGCCGGCTTCCCAGTACTTGCCGCTCGGGTCCCAGGTCTTCGCGGCCTTGGCCATGGAAGCGTCTTCGAAGGGCTTGCTCGGGTCGCCGGGCACCACGAACCAGCGCCACTTCTGGTCGCCGGTCTTCGCGTCGTAGGCGGTGACGAAGCCGCGCACGCCGTATTCGGCGCCGCCGTTGCCGATGATGACCTTGCCCTTGAACACCCGCGGCGCGCCGGTGATGGTGTAGCTGCCCTTCTGGCCTTCGAGCGTGTCCTTCTCCCAGACCTTCTGTCCGGTGGCGGCGTCGAGCGCGATCAGGCGCCCGTCGTAGGCGGCCACGTAGACCTTGCCCTCATGGATGGCGACGCCGCGGTTCACCACGTCGCAGCAACCCTTGAAGCCCTTGGACTTGTCGACCTGCGGATCGAAGGTCCACAGCTTCTGGCCGGTGCGGGTGTCGATGGCGTGCACCACGCTCCACGAGGCGGTGACGTACATGATGCCGTCCACCACCAGCGGCGTAGCCTCCACGCCGCGCGTCGACTCGAGGTTGTACGACCAGACCAGCCCCAGGTCCTTCACGTTGCCGGTGTTCACCTGGTCGAGCCTGCTGAAGCGCGACTCCGAGTAGTCGAGGCCGACGCTGGGCCAGTCGGGGGTTTTCTTCTGCGCCGCGTTGGCGCGTATGAAATTGCCGTCGACGCGCGCGGTGGCGGCCGCTGCGCGCTCCTGTGCGTTCTGGGCCGTGGCCGCCGTCGATGCGCCCAGGCACAGCAGCGCGCCGGCGAGCATGAGCAGCCCGGAGTGTGTTCTTTTCATCGCAGGTCTCCTTTGTGCCGCAAGGATCGTTCGCGCCGGCCTCGCGTTCACCTTCGGGATTTCCCCAATCCGTCGCTGTTCCATTGCGGAACACATTCGCTGCTGGTCCCGAATACAGGGAGGCGGCGAACCCATGTCCCAAGGCAAGTTCGACAGCAGGCTAGGCACGGCGGATGCGCCGCGCCAGCTCTTTGCCAGCACGCCGGCGCAGCGCGTGGCGCTCGCGCGGCGGCAGTTCTTCGAAGAAGGCGTGCGGCCCTCGGGCCTGGTGGGCGAGGCGGTGATCCAGTCGTGGCTGCGCTGCAGCCGCACGCACACCGACCGCCAGCGCATCGTGCCCTTCGACGCGGTCACGCCGAGCCGGCTGCACGCCACGCTGGCGCGCAACCGCGAGCTGCTGGAGGTGGCACGACAGGAACTCGCGCAGATGGAGAACATGCTCGCGGGCACCGACTGCCGCGTGATCCTGACCGACCGCGACGGCGTGCTGGTGCACGTCACCGACCAGCCCGCCGCCGCGCACCAGCCGGTGCTGCGCAAGACCGCGCGGGTGGGCGTGAACATTTCGGAGCGCGTGGTGGGCACCACCGCGCCGGGCATCGTGGCCAGCACCGGGCAGGCCTGCACGGTGGACGGCGCGGAGCATTACTTCGACGTGCTGTGCCACATGCAATGCGCCGCCGCGCCGATCCGCGATGTCACGGGCCGGCTGGCCGGCGTGCTCGACCTCACGGTGGAGGCGCGGCGCTTCGGCTTCGATGCGGCGGCGATGGTGGCGCTCTACGCCACCACCATCGAGAACCGGCTGCTGCAGGCGCAGTCGCGCGACCACCTGATCCTGCGCTTCCAGGCGAGCCCCACGCTGCTGGGCACGCCGCTGGAGGCGCTGGCCGGCATCGCGCCGGACGGCACCATCGCCTGGCTCAACAACGCGGGCGCGCGTCTGCTGGGCCGGCTGCCCGAGGCGGCGGACGAACGCGATGTCGAATGCCTGCTGGGGCACGACCTCGCGAGCCTGATGCGGCTCGGCCGGCGCGAGGCGGCGCAGCCGCTGCGGCTGGCGAGCGGGCTCGGCGTATGGGTGCAGGCGCAGCTGAAGGGCGCGAACGGCGCGGACTTCCGCCATGCCGTGGCGATGCCCGGAGAGACGGCGCCAGCGGCCCTGGAACGCATCGCGGTACCGGCCATTGCAACCACCGCCACCGAAGGCCAGGCGGGCACCGACACCGCGGAGGCCGCATGGCCCGCCGGCACGCTGCGCGAGCACAGCCGCAAGCTGATCGAGGACACGCTCGCCGCGCACGGCGGCAACGTCTCGCAGGCGGCGCGGCAGTTGCGCGTGTCGCGCGGCACGCTGTACCGGCGGCTGCGCGGCTGGCATGACGACGCCGCGCAGGCCGCCGCGGACGACTGAACGTTCAGACGGCGGCGCGGGCCAGCGCGCGCGCGCGCCGCGCCTTCGCGTCGGGCTGCAGCGGCC
Organism: Variovorax sp. PMC12; assembly: GCF_003019815.1. Lineage (NCBI taxonomy): Bacteria > Pseudomonadati > Pseudomonadota > Betaproteobacteria > Burkholderiales > Comamonadaceae > Variovorax > Variovorax sp. PMC12. The sequence continues at coordinate 4,440,551 of NZ_CP027773.1, read as the reverse complement.
GCAGGTATTCGTGAAGCGCCAGCGCGGCGGCGCCCACCGCCGGCGCCAATGCGTCGTAGCGCGCGGTGCGCAGTTCGGGTGCCGGCATGCCGGCGCGGTCGGCGTGCCGGTGGACGCTCTCGAACGCCGCCTGCACGAAGTCGCGGTGATCGGTGCAGGCCTTGCCGCCCAGCACGATCGCGCGCGGGTTGAAGGTGACCCACAGGTTCTGCAGCATCACGCCGAAGAAGGCGGCGGCGCGCTGCATGTCGCGGCCCTCGCGCAGCAGCACGCGCGAACCGAAGAAGGCCTCGGCGCAGCCGCGCCGCCCGCATGAGCACGGCGGCCCGTCGAGCTCGAGGATGGTGTGGCCGATCTCTCCGGCCATGCCCTGCGCGCCGGTGAAGAGCCGGTCGTTCAGCACCACGCCCGCACCCACGCCCACGTCGCAGTTGACGAAGATCAGCGGGTCTTCGCCCTCCTGGCCTTCCATTGCCGCGAACTCGTATTCACCGAGCACGGCGGCATCGGCGTCGTTCTGCAGCTGCACGGTGACGCGCGGCAGGCCCACGGCGGCAAAGGCTTTCTCCAGCGCGGGCAGCAGGCTCACGTTGCGCCAGCCGAGGTTGGGCGCGAAGCGGACCACGCCGGTGCAGTCGTCCACCGCGCCGGGTATGCACACGCCGATGCTCGACAGGCGCAGGCCGAGCTGCTCGAGCCGCGCATGCGCGACCGAGGCCATGCGCGCAACCTGCGCGCAGACGCCGGCGGGCGCGCTGTCGGCCAGTGCCCGGGTGTCCGAATACAGCACCTCGCCCTGCAGCGACATGCACACGAGGCGCACCGTCTCCACGGCGATCTCCACGCCCATGAGCGCGCGCACGCCCACGTTGATGCGCAGCGGCGTCGAAGGCCGCCCCAGGCCGTCGGCCACGGCCGCGCCCGATTCGCTGAGCCAGCCCTCGTCGATCAGCTCGCGCACCAGCAGGCTCACAGTCGACTTGGTGAGGCCGCTCTCGCCGGCCAGCCGCGCGCGCGAGAGGCCGGGCTGCGCGCGCAGCAGCCGCAGCAGGACGCTGCGGTTCATGCGCTTCACGAGCTGCTGGTCGCCGATGGTGGTCACATCAGGCGGCCGCGGTGTCGGCGTGATGGGCCTGCTCTTTGCCTTCGGGCCGCTTGCCGGCAATGATCATGCCGAGCACTTCGTCCTCGGTGACGTCGGCGGTGCGGTAGGTGCCGACCAGCTTGCCGTTCTTCATCACGGCGAGGCGGTCGCTCAGCGAGAACACGTCGGGCATGTCGTGCGTGATGAGGAAGATGCCCACGCCGTCGGCCTTGAGCTGCTTCACGAGGCCGCCGACCATCGCGGTCTCCTCGGGGCCGAGCGCGGCGCAGGGCTCGTCCATGATGAGGATGCGCGCATTGAAGTACAGCGCGCGAGAGATGGCCACCACCTGCCGCTGTCCGCCGGAGAGGCGACGCACGGGCACGCGGATGTTGGTGAAGTTCTTGTTGAGCCGGTGGAACACCTTGCGCGCCTGCACTTCCATGAAGTGGTCGTCCAGGGTGTTCCAGCGCGTCATCTTCTCGCGGCCGAGGAACAGGTTCGACACGGAGTCGAGGTTGTCGGCCAATGCAAGGGTCTGGTAGATGGTCTCGATGCCTTGCGCCTGCGCTTCGGCGGGCGTGCGGATGTTGACCTTCTCGCCGGCTATCAGGGTGTCGCCGGAGTCGATGGGGTAGGCGCCGGCGAGCATTTTCATGAGCGTGGACTTGCCCGCGCCGTTGTGGCCGAGCAGCGCGACCACTTCGCCGGGGTAGAGGTTGACGCTCACGCCGTCCACGGCCTTGACGCCGCCGAAGGACTTGCGGATCTCGCGCAGTTCGACGAGGGGTTTGGAGGTGTCGATGTCTGCCATTTCAGTGCTCTGCCTTGGTTTGGCGTTCTTGTTCGGGGCGCGTGCGAATGACACCGGGTACTCCCCTCCGCGAATGTCCCCCGCCTTCGGCTCCTCCTTTATTTCGCTGCGGGGAGCACCCGGCGCCATTCGCACAATGGGCACGGCCGCAACGCCGGCCGCGCGAGCGCTGCGTCCATCGATCACGCTGGCGGGGTGCCTTGCGCAGCGAAATAAAGGAGGAGGCCGAAGGCCGGGGGACATTCGCGGAGCAAGGTACCCCGTCGGCGTGATCGCGCCCTGAACAGCAATGCAAGTTCATCCCTAGTTCTCCCCAAACTTGCGCCGGTAGAGAACGTCGAACACCACGGCCACGATCAGCACCTGCCCGATGATGACCATGCGCTTGCCGATGGGCACGTCGAGCAGCAGCATGCCGCTGTCGAGCGACTGCATGATGAGCGCGCCCAGCACCGAGCCGAAGATCGAGCCGCTGCCGCCCGCCAGCGCCGTGCCGCCGATGACGGCCGCCGCGATCACGTACAGCTCCATGCCCGTGCCCAGCGAATTGGTGCCCGCGTTGAGCCGCGCGATCGACACGATGGCCGCGATGGTGACCAGCACCGCCAGCAGCGCGAACAGCATCAGCGTGACGCGCTTGACCGGAATGCCCACCAGCGCCGCCGCGTCGGGGTTGCCGCCCATCGCGAACACGTAGCGGCCGAAGCGTGTGCGGTGCACGATGAACGACAGCACGATGGCCACCACGGCCCAGATCAGCACCGGAATCGGAATGCCCTGTGGCGCGTCCTTCGAATCGATCTTGTAGTGGTTCATGACCGCCGCGAAGCCGATCACCACCGCCGCCGGCACTGCGGTGAGCAGCAGCTCGAGCCACAGCGGCTCGTTGGGCATCTCGTGGCGCGCGCGCGCCGCGCGCTTCTGGAACATGCGCGCGAACAGAACCACCGCCACCAGCCCGGCGATCACCCAGCTCGCGGTGACGCCGATGCCGCCGTCGTAGCCGCCGCCCAGGCGCTGGAAGAATTCGTCGTTCACCGGCTGCGTCTTGCCGTCGGCCACCAGGAAGGCCGCGCCGCGGAACGACATCAGCCCGCCGAGCGTGACCACGAACGAAGGCACGCCCAGCATCGCCGTGAGCCAGCCCTGGTAGATGGACACCAGCAGCGCCACGGCCAGGCCCGCCAGGCAGGCCGTGGGCCACGACCAGCCCGAGGTGTATTGCAGGTACGCGATGAGCACGCCGACGAAGCCCATCACCGAGCCGACCGACAGGTCGATGTGGCGCGCCACGATGATCAGCACCATGACGGTCGACACGATGCCGACCACCGCCGTCTGCTGCGCGACGTTGTAAAGGTTCTCGGGCGACAGGAACACGCCGCCCGACATGACGCTGAACACCACCGCCATCACGACCAGCAGCACGCACATCAGCACGAGGCGCAGGTCGATGCCCGTGCGGCGCCACCAGCCCGGTGTTGGATTGCTCATTTTTCAGACCCCCTTCGGGACAAAGACAGGAGCGCGCCCACCTCCGGCCGGGCCCGTGGACGGCCGGCCGATGGCGCGTTGCGCGGGTGATCCGTGCTTGCGCTTGCTTGCCTACTTGCAGGCCGCGGGCGCGCTGGCGCCCGTCACGCCCTTGCAGAGCTCGTCCTTCTTGATCCAGCCGGCCTTGACCACGACGTCGAGGTTGTCGCGTGTCACGGGCACCGGCGTCAGCAGGCGCGATTGCAGCGAGACCTTCTTCGGACCGGAGTTCCAGGTGCCGGCCTTGTCGACCGGCTTGCCCTGCGACAGCGCGATGGCCGCGGCGGCGGCTTCGCGGCCGAGTTCGCGCGAGTCCTTGAAGATGGTCGCGGTCTGGGTGCCCAGCGCGATTCGGTTGAGCGCCGCGAAGTCGGCGTCCTGGCCCGACACCGGAATGCCGCGCAGGCCCTTGGCCGTGAGCGCCGCCACCGCGCCGCCCGCCGTGCCGTCGTTGGCCGCCACCACCGCGTCGACCTTGTTGCCGTTCTTGGTGAGGATCTGCTCCATGTTCTTCTGCGCGACTTCGGGCTTCCAGCCTTCGGTGTATTCGTCGCCGACGATCTTGATGTCGCCCTTCTTGATGGAGGCGTCGAGCACCTCCTGCTGGCCGGCGCGCAGGAAGTCGGCGTTCGGGTCGCTCGGCGAGCCCTTGATGATCACGTAGTTGCCCTTGGGCTTGACCTTGAGCACCTCGCGCGCTTCCATGCGGCCGACCTCGACGTTGTCGAAGGTGATGTAGAAGACGCCCGGCGCCTCGATCAGCCGGTCGTACGCCACCACGGGCACCTTCTGGCGCGTGGCCTTGGTCACCGCCGGCAGGATGGCGTCCTTGTCCATCGCCAGCACGATGAGCGCCTTGGCGCCCTTCGACATCAGGCCCTCGATGTCGCCCAGCTGCTTCTCCGGAGAGCCGCCCGCATCGGCACTGATGTACTTGGCGCCGAGCTTCTCGAGTTCGGCCTTGATGGCGGCCTCGTCGGTCTTCCAGCGCTCTTCCTGGAAGTTGGACCAGCTCACGCCGACCACGGTCTGCGCCATCGCGCCCACGGCCGTGAGACCGAAGGCCATGGCGGCCAGGGTGTGTTTCAGTTGCATCGATGTCTCTCCTGAGTTGGTGCGCCCCACAGGGATAAGCCGTGTAAGAAATTAGTTAGTTTGAAGGGCGAACTAACTATCCCATCGCGGCAAGGTGCTGAGCATCCGGGAATTCCCGGAGCGCGGGGCGCCCATGAAAAAAGGCCGGGCAAGCCCGGCCTTCATGCGCTGGAGCGCGTGGCGGCGATCAGTCGCGGGCGCGCGCGGCGTTGCGCAGGTCGCGGATCTGGTCGTGGTTGCGCTGGGCGCCTTCGGCCTGGGCAGCGACCACGCTGCGCACGTCGGCGGGCAGGTTCTGCTTCAGGGCCTTGCGATAGCGCGCGACACCGGTGTCTTCGCCGCGCTCGCACGATTCGAGGATCGAGAGTTCGCTGTTGGCGCCCAGCGAGCCCTTCACGTGCACCCAGCCACGATGCAGCGCGCCGCTGGCGGTGCCGCCATCGGCAGGCTTGCCGCCGTAGGCCGTGATGAGCGCCATCAGTTCGCTGCCAGCCTTGCGGCACTCTTCGGCGCGGTTGGCGAACAGTTGCTTCGCCGCCGGGCTCTCCACTTCGTCGGCGCAGGCTCGGAAGCCGTATTCGCCGTCGCGCGAGTTCTCGAGCAGGTCGTTGAGCACGTCCACGACTTCGTCGTTGGCGAGCGCGGGGCCGGTTGCCTGCAGGGTGTCGAGGGATGCGTCTGTGTATGCCATGTCGGTGATCCTTTCAATTGATGATCTGTTTGCCGTCTGTCGAACACACATCGTTGAAAGATCCGCGATGCCTCGGCGTCGTCCCATCGGGCGACACGGCGTAGGCGAAGGACGACCCGCGCCGCCCGGCTTCAGCCGATGCGCCAGGCCTGCATCCACACGGCGATGCCGTCGAGCAGTTCGTCCAGCGCCTGCTCGTCGGTGCGGCCGGTGCGCCTGAGCACATGGAAGGAATGGTCGGCGCCCTCGATCTCCAGCACGGTGGCGATCGGACCCAGCGCCTGCACGGTGTCGTCGAAAGGCGCGGGCTCGGCCAGCGTGTCGCGCGGCCCGTGCGCAAAGAGCATGGGCACGTCCACCTCGCGCAGATGCGCCGCGCGCCCGGCCGCCTTCGCGGGCGCGCCCGACGGGTGCAGCGGAAAGCCCAGGAAGACCAGCCCTTCGACGGCCGCGAGCGGCTCCAGCGCCTGGGCCTGCGACGTCATGCGCCCGCCGAACGACTTGCCGCCCGCGAAGAGGCGCACGCCCGCAAAGCGCGCCGAGGCGCAGGCCACGGCCGCCCGCACCGTGGCATGCGCCAGCGGCGGTGCGTCCGTGCGCTTGCTGCCCTGCTCCATATAGGGGAACTGGTAGCGCAGCGTGGCGATGCGCCGCTCGGCAAGGCCCTCGGCCACGGCCTGCATGAACGGATGCGCCATGCCCGCGCCGGCGCCGTGCGCAAGCACCAGGCAAGCCTCGGCCGAGGGTGGCGACATCGCAAGGGCCGACACCGCAGTGCCGGGCCTCACGTCGATGGAAAGTCTGTGCAGGGTGGTCATCGCGCGAGTGTGCCCCCGCGCCCCGTCGTTCGGCGCGGACCTTCGGCGTCGTCCGACACGCGGAGGGCCGGCGGCCAATGTAAATTCATGTTTCACCCTTTTCTTCTTTTCCTGGAGTTCCGTCGTGAAGCACTGGCTGTTGGCTATCGGCATGGTCGGCTGCATCGCGCATGCGCAGCCCGGCTGGTTCACGGTGACGGGAGATCCCCAGGACAAGCTGGCAGACACGGTCCAGGTCGACCCCGACCGCGTGACGCTCCAGGACACACCGGGCGACGCCGCCAAAGCCATGAACCTGCGCGTGAGCCGCGCGGCGCAGCGCGTCAACTGGGACGGCATTCCGTACCGTTCGTACGAGTCTCGCGTGGTGTTCGACTGCCAGGCGGGCCGCGCCAGCTACGTGGCGGCGCGCTTCTACGCCCAGCCGCTGTGGCAGGGCGAGCCACACCGCAGCGCGGACTACAGCAACGCCCCCAAGCCGGTGCGCTTCCTGGACATGAAGCCCAACCCGACGGCGCGCATCGTGCGCGCGGCCTGCCGCCCGCGCAGCAGCTAGAGCTGCGACGACAGCAGCGCCGCCAGGTGCTCCATCGCCTTCTCGTGCAGCGGGCGATCCTTCCAGGCCTCGTACGTCAGTCGCTTCGACTGGCGCAGGTCGGCCTCGAACTGCGCGGTCTGCTCGGCGGCGAAGGCCTCGTCGTAGATGTTGAGGTTGGCCTCGTCGTTCAGGCGGAACGAGCGGTTGTCGAAGTTGGTGGAGCCCACCGACACCAGCAGGCCGTCGACCGTGAAGACCTTGCAATGGAACATGGTCGGCTGGTATTCGCTGATCTCGGCGCCCGCCTCCAGCAGCGGGCCCCACGCCGCGCGCGAGGCACCGCGCACGGTCTGCGAATCGATGATCGGGCCCGGCGTGATGATGCGCAGCCGCACGCCACGCTTCATGGCCGCGACCAGCGCGCCCACCGTCAGGTCGTCGGGCACGAAGTAGGCGCTCGACAGGTCGATGGTCCTGGTGGCCGCCGCGATCGACAGCAGGTACATGAGATGCATGCTCTCGCTGCCGCCCGAAGGCGAACTGCTGAACATCTGGGCGCGTCCGTCGCCCATCGAGGGAATCGGCGGAAAGTAGGTCTCGCCGTGCAGCACGTCGCCCGACACCTTCACCCAGTTGTCCATGAACACGGCCTGCATCTGCGCCACCACCGGTCCTTCGACCTTGTAGTGCGAGTCGCGCCAGTGCTCGGCGTCCTGTGCGTGGCCGGTCCATTCGGGCGCGATGCCCACGCCGCCGGTGAAGCCGGTGCGGCCGTCGACCACCAGCAGCTTGCGGTGGGTGCGGTTGTTCATGCGCGCGATGTCGTACCAGCTCGGCTTGTGGAACTTGCGGATCTGCACGCCGGCGCTTTCCATCTCGCGGATGAAGTCGCCATCGACCTTGGCGCTGCCCACCCAGTCGAGCAGCACGTGCACCTTCACGCCCGCGCGGGCGCGCTCCGAGAGCGCGTCGGCAAACTCGCGCCCGATGTCGCCCGACCAGTAGATGTAGGTCTCGAAGGTGATGCTGCGCCTGGCGCCGCGGATGGCGGCGAGCATCGGCGGAAAAATCCGGTCGCCGTTCTGGAAGGCCTCGAAGCGGTTGCCGCCGGTGATGGGCGGCCCGAGCATCACGCCCAGCGCGCGCTGGTACTGCGCATCGTGCAGCGCGTACTCGCGCTTGACCTGCTCGTCGAGCTTCTTCTCGCCGCTGGTGAAGTTCAGCACCAGCAGCGTGGCGGCCAGCGTCAGGACGAAAGTCCAGACGATGGTCTTGAGCGTCCCTCGGCGGTGCACGTGAGGACGCGAAGCCTGTGTGCTCAAGCGATCAGTCGATCAGCTGCGTCTTGATCGCGTAGTAGGTCAGGTCGCTGTTGGTGGAGAGGTTCATCTTCTCCATGAGGCGCGTGCGGTAGGTGCTGATGGTCTTCACCGACAGCGACAGCGCCTCTCCGATGCTGCCCACCGACTCGCCCTTGGCGAGCTTCAGGAACACCTGGAACTCGCGCTCCGACAGGTGCTTGTGCGGCGGCGCGTTGTCCTTGCGCTCCAGCTGGCCGGCCAGCAGCTCCGCCACCGAGGGCGAGATGTAGCGGCGGCCCAGGGCCACCGTGCGGATCGCCTTGGCGATTTCCTCGGGCTCGCATTCCTTGTTCAGATAGCCCGACGCGCCCTGGCGGATCAGGTTCACCGCGTAGTGTTCCTCGGGATAGCCGCTGAGGATGAGCACGCCCAGGTCGGGCGCCTTGGCGCGCACCATGGCGAGCGCGTCGATGCCGCTCTGGCCGGGCATCGAAAGGTCCATCACGAGCACGTCGATATCGGCCGTGCGAACGAGGTCGATGGCCTCGCGGCCGGAGCCGGCCTCGCCGACCACGCGGAAATCGACGAAGGTGGAGAAGAACGCCTTGAGGCCTGTGCGGACGACGGCGTGGTCGTCGACGATGCCGATCTTGATCATGGTGTTGTTCCTGCTTGAAGCGATGCGCGCCAGGAGGCGGCGCGACAGGGGAACGAAGATGCCACAGCCATCGGCCCGCAAGACACCCGAAAAGCAGGACGCGGCGTTGTCCTGCACGGCAATGCAGGATTGCCTGTCGCCCGCGTCGGACGGAAACGACGCGGGAGCGCCGCCCTCTCAGGCAATGGCGGGATAGCGCCCCGTGCCTTCGGGCCAGGGCGTCAGCACCTCGAAGCCGTCTTCCGTGACCGCGACCATGTGCTCCCACTGCGCCGACAGCGAATGGTCGCGCGTGACCACCGTCCAGCCGTCGGGCAGTTCGCGGGTCTCGCGCCGGCCGGCGTTGATCATCGGCTCGATGGTGAAGACCATGCCGGCCTCCAGCCGCAGGCCCTGGCCGGGCTGGCCGTAGTGCAGCACCTGAGGATCGTCGTGGTAGATCCGGCCGATGCCGTGGCCGCAGTACTCGCGCACGACGCTGAAGCGCTCGCGGTGCGCAACGCTCTGGATCGCATGACCCACGTCGCCTAGCGTGGCGCCGGGACGCACCTGCAGGATGCCGGCGCGCATCGCCTCGTAAGTGGTGTCCACCAGGCGGCGCGCCAGCGGGCTGGGCTCGCCGACGAAGTACATGCGGCTGCAGTCGCCGAACCAGCCGTCCTTGTTCACGGCCACGTCGATGTTGATGATGTCGCCCTTCTTCAGCACCTTCTGCGCCGAAGGCACGCCGTGGCAGACCACATGGTTGACCGAGGTGCAGACCGTCTTGGTGTAGCCCTGGTAGCCGACGTTGGCGGGCACCACGCCCTGCACATTGACGATGTGGTCGTGGCAGATGCGGTCGAGCTCCTCGGTGGTGACGCCGGGCTTCACATGCTCGCCGATCATCGCCAGCACCTCGGCGGCGAGCCGGCCCGCGGCGCGCGCCATCGCGATCTCGTCGGGCGACTTGAGCGGTGCGGCGGCGGCCCTCATGCGCGCGCCCCGGCCAGCTTGCGTGCGGCGGGAGCGGCAGCGGGCGCGGGCGCGGGCGGCGGTTCGACGAGGCCGGAGACGGTGGCCAGGTCGAAGCCGCCGGCCTGCTCGGCGCGGATGAGCAGCTGGCAGATCTCGCGGTGATCGAGCTCGGGGTGCAGCTCGGCCAGCATGCCGATGCGCATCCAGTGCTCGGCCTGCGCGTTGATGGAACGGCTCAGCGCATTGCCCGCGACGCGCAGGTTCTCATGCATGAGGTCTGAAATCTTGACGATGCCCATGGTCTGTTTTATATACGAAATGTATATGAATCATATCAAACCGGGCGGCGGGCTTCAACACCGCGACGGGGGTAAGCCCGGTGAAGCGCTTCGATCTCGTTTGATACGATTTTTCGCAAGGCGCCCACCTCGAGCGCGTTGGAGACAAGATGGACCCGAGCACATCCGATGCGCAGGCGCTGTACCGCGTCATGCTGCGCATCCGCGCTTTCGAGAACGCCGCCGAAGCGGCCAGCCAGGGCGGCGTGAGCGCCTATGGCCAGCAGGCCGCGGGCGCCGCCAAGGTGCGCGGGCCGCTGCACCTGTCCACCGGCCAGGAGGCGGTGCCGGCCGGCGTGTGCGCCCACCTGCGCGCCAGCGACTACCTCACCTCCACCCATCGCGGCCACGGCCACACGCTGGCCAAGGGCGCGGACCTCGCGCGGATGATGTGCGAGCTGTTCGGCAAGGCCACCGGCTTCAACGGCGGCAAGGGCGGCTCGATGCACATCGCGGACTTCTCGGTCGGCATGCTGGGCGCCAACGGCGTGGTGGCGGCAGGGCTGCCGATTGCCGTGGGCGCAGCGCATGCGCAGAAGCTGCTCGGCAAGGGCGACGACATCACGGTCTGCTTCTTCGGCGACGGCGCCATCAACCGCGGGCCCTTTCTCGAAGCGCTGAACTGGGCGCAGGTGTACGAGCTGCCGGTGCTCTTCGTCTGCGAAGACAACCGCTGGAGCGCGACCACCGCGAGCGGGCCGATGACGGCGGGCGACGGCGCTTCGGTGCGTGCCGAGTCGCTCGGTATCGCCGCCACGCAGGTCGACGGCAACGACGTGTTCGCGGTGCACGAAACCGCCGCGCGGCTGGTGAGCGAGGTGCGCGCCGGCGGCGGCCCGCGCCTGCTGCACGCGCTGACCTACCGCGTGAAGGGCCACGTGTCGGTCGACCTCGCGGCCTACCGCGACCCGGCCGAACTCGCGGTGGCGCTGGAAACGGACCCGATCGCGCGGGCGCGCGGCCATCTTCTTTCAGCGGGCATCGCCGCCGCCACGCTCGACGCCATCGAGAACGCCGCGCGCGACGAGGTCGACACCGCGCTGGCCGTCGCCGACGCCGCGCCCTGGCCCGACCCCGGCGCCGCCTTCACCGACGTGCAGACCACCGGAGCCGGCCAATGGCATTGACGAAGCAGGACCTGAGCTATTCCGAAGCCGCCCTGCTCGCGCTGCGGCGCGAGATGGAGGCCGACCCGCGCGTGGTCGTGCTCGGCGAGGACGTGGGCCGCGGCGGCATCTTCGGCCAGTACAAGGGGCTGCAGCAGCACTTCGGCACCGGCCGCGTGATCGACACGCCGATCAGCGAGGCCGCGATCATGGGCGCCGGCGTGGGCATGGCGCTCGCGGGGCTGCGGCCGGTGGTCGAGATGCGCGTGGTCGACTTCGCGCTGTGCGGCATGGACGAACTGGTGAACCAGGCCGCCAAGAACCGCTTCATGTTCGGCGGCCAGGGCCGCGTGCCGCTGGTGGCGCGCATGCCGGGCGGCATCTGGGATGCGTCGGCGGCGCAGCACTCGCAATCGCTGGAGGCGTGGTTCGCGCACCTGCCGGGCGTGGTGGTGGTGTGCCCCTCGACGCCGCAGGACAACCACGGCCTGCTGCGCGCGGCGCTGCAGTGCGGCGACCCGGTGGTCTACATCGAGCACAAGACGCTGTGGGGCGTGCGCGGCGAGGTCGACGAAAGCATCGCGGTGCCGCTGGGCAAGGCTGCGCGTGTGCGCGAAGGCGATGCGCTCACGCTGGTGAGCTGGAGCCGGCAGATGCAGGCCTGCGCGGACGCCTGCGATGCGCTGGCCGCCGAAGGCATCGCTATCGACCTGATCGACCTGCGCACCCTGTGGCCGTGGGACCGCGAGACGGTGCTGTCGTCGTGCGCGCGTACCGGCCGTCTGCTGGTGGTGCACGAGGCGGTGCAGGCGGCGGGCTTCGGCGCCGAGATCGCGGCCAGCGCGGCGGAGGCCACCGGCTGCCGCGTCGCGCGGCTGGGCGCGCCGCGCATTCCGGTCGGCTATGCGCCGGTGCTGGAGGCGCAGTCGCGCGTGGGCGTGCCGGCCATCGTGGCCGCCGCGAAGAAGCTGGCCGGCTGAGGCCCGGCCGCGGCGCAGGCGCGATGGACCCGCTCTTCTTCAAGCTGGTGCGGGTGGTCAACCTCACGGCGCGGCCTTTTCATGAGCGCGTGGGCCGCGAACACCAGCTCACGCTGAACGAATGGCGCACGATGGCCGTGCTCGGCGCCCAGCCCGGGCTCAACGCCACGCAGGTCGCCGACCAGACCGGCCTGGACAAGATGGCGGTGAGCCGCGCGCTGGCGGGCCTCAAGCGCCACAAGCGCGTGCAGCGCCACGAAGACCCGACCGACCAGCGCAGCAGCCGCCTTTACCTGACCGCGACCGGCAAGGCGCTGCATGGGCAGGTCGCCGCCCTGGGCCGCGAGCGCGAGGCCGCGCTGTTCGCAGGTGTCGACGGCAACGAACTGGCCCAGCTAGACGCAACGCTCGACAAACTCATCAAGGCCGTCCAGCGCAGCAGTTGACCCCACCACGCCAGGCCCCGCCCCCCTTCCAGAACACCGAGGAACCGGCTCCGCCGGGCCTCAGGTGTTGCCCCCGGTAGGGGGAAGGCGAAGCGACACGAAGTGCGCGCAGCCTGGGGGCGAGCCAAATTCAAGCGGCAAAGCCGCCGTCGATGTTCAGGCCCGCGCCGGTCACGAACGCGGCTTCGGGGCTGGCCAGGTAAGCCACCATGCCGGCGATCTCGTCGGCGTGGCCGTGGCGGTCGATGGCCATGAAGCCGTGCATGGTGGCGGCCATCGGGCCGCTGGCGGGGTTCATGTCGGTGTCGACCGGGCCGGGCTGCACGTTGTTGACCGTGATGCCGCGCGGCCCCAGGTCGCGCGCCAGGCCCTGCACCAGCCCGGTCAGCGCCGACTTGCTCATCGCATACACGCTGCCGCCGGCAAAGGGCATGCGCTCGGCGTTGGTGCTGCTGATGTTGACGATGCGCCCGCCCGTGCCCATGTGCGCCAGCGCCGCCTGGATCGCGACGAACACGGCGCGCACGTTGACCGCGATGGTGCGGTCGAAATCGGCCAGCGAGAACTGCTCGACGGGGCCGAGGTGCAGCACGCCCGCGTTGTTGACCAGGATGTCGATGCGCCCGCCGAAGTGCCCGGCGGCCCGGTCGATGCCGGCCTTGAGCGCGTCGGCGTCGGCACTGTCGATCTTCAGCGCGAGGGCGCGGCCGCCCTCGGCCTCGATGGTGCGCACCAGTTCGTCGGCCGGCGCGCCGGAACTGGCATAGCTGAAGGCCACGGCGGCACCGTCGCGCGCCAGCCGGCGAACGATGGCGGCACCGATGCCGCGCGAACCGCCGGTGACGAAGGCGACCTTGCCGGCCAGGACGGGGGAAGAAGAAGAAGAAGCAGAAGAGACGTTGCTGGAAGCCATGATTTTTTCCGATCTGTTGGAGGAAGAAGGCCTCCAGTCTCTGCCTTTCATTGCATTGCCGGTAGCCATTAATCGCGTCAATCAAATTCAACTGGAAGTTGAAACTCGGCATGAAAATGCGCGCATGGAACCGCTCAATCACCTCGAATCCTTCGTGCAGAGCGCGGAGGGCGGCAGCTTCTCGGCCGCGGCCCGGCGCCTGGGCCTCACGCCGGCGGCGGTCAGCAAGAACGTGGCGCGGCTCGAGGCGCGGCTGGGCCTGCGGCTGTTCCAGCGCAGCACGCGCAGCCTCACGCTGACCGAGGGCGGCGAGCGCTTCCTCGCGCAGATCGGCGGCGCGCTCGCCACGCTGCGCGAGGCCGTGGCCGGCATCGACACCGACGACGGCCAGCCCGCCGGCACGCTCAAGGTGAGCATGGGCCAGGCTTTCGGGCGCGCGCATGTGCTGCCGATGCTGGGCGACTTCATCGCGCGCTACCCGGCCATCGTGCCGGACTGGCATTTCGACAACCAGCAGGTCGACTTGGTCGGCGAGGGCTTCGACGCGGCCATCGGCGGAGGCATCGAACTGTCGGCGGGGCTGGTGGCGCGCGAACTGGCGCGCGTCCACCAGGTGGCGGTGGCGTCGCCGCGCTACATGGAAGGACGCGACATGCCCCGGCAGCCGTCGGACCTGGCGGCGCTCGACGCCTTGCTGCGCCGCTCGTCGCCCACGGGCCGCGTGCGCGGCTGGACGCTGCGGCACGTGCGCGCCAACGCCCGCGAGGCCGAGATCACGGTCGAACTGCCCCGCCCGCGCGCCGTCTTCAACGACCCCGAAGCCCTGGCGCAGGCCGCGCTCATGGGGCTGGGCGTGGCGATGCTGCCGATGCCCTTCGTCGAGCGCAGCCTGCGCGGCGGCGAGCTGGTGCGGCTGCTGCCCGAGTGGTACCAGGACACGGGCGCGGTGTGGCTCTACTACCCGAGCAAGAAGCTGCTGCCGCCGAAGACGCGGGTGTTCGTCGACTTCGTGCTCGAGCGCTTTCGCAGCGAACGCTTCGCCCAGCGCATGCAGGTGGCCTGACCGTTGCGCCCACGGGGTTTTCACCCGCGACGCAGGCAGCGCCCCCATGTACAAACGCGCGCATGACTTCTTTCTCTTTCTTTTCCTCGCCTTCCAATCGCCGGACCGCGCTCGCGGCCTCGGTCGCCACCGCACTCGCCCTCATGGCCGCCCCGTCCTGGGCCCAGAGCAACTGGCCTACCAAGCCGGTGCGCATCGTCGTGCCGTTCGCGGCGGGCGGCACCACCGACATCCTGGCGCGCGCGATCGCGCCGGAGCTCTCCAAGGCCTTCGGCCAGCAGTTCATCGTCGACAACCGCGCCGGCGCGGGCGGCAACCTGGGCGCCGAGATCGTGGCGCGCGCGCCCAACGACGGCTACACACTGCTGATGGGCACCGTGGGCACGCACGGCATCAACCGCGCGCTCTATCCCAAGCTGGCCTTCGACCCGATCAAGGACTTCGCGCCCATCACGCTGGTGGCCGCCGTGCCCAACGTGATGGAAATGAACGCCGACAAGGCCAAGGCGCTGAACATCCACAACGTGCAGGACTTCATCAAGTACGCCAAGGCCAACCCCGGCAAGCTGAACATGGCGTCCAGCGGCAGCGGCACGTCGATCCACCTGGCGGGCGAGCTGTTCAAGAGCATGACGGGCACCTTCATGGCGCACATCCCGTACAAAGGCTCGGGCCCGGCGCTGCTGGACATGGTGGGCGGCAACGCCGACGTGATGTTCGACAACCTGCCCTCGTCGATGGCGCAGATCAAGGCCGGCAAGCTCACCGCGCTGGCCGTCACCAGCGCCCAGCGTTCGCCGGCGCTGCCGGACGTTCCGACGGTGGCCGAGGTGGGAGGCCCGATGCTCAAGGGCTACGAGGCGAGCTCGTGGTTCGGGCTGCTGGCGCCAGCCGGCACCCCGCCCGAGATCGTGAACCGCATTCAGCAGGAAGTGGCCAAGTCGCTGGGCACGCCGGCCATCAAGGAGAAGATGCTCGCGCAGGGCGCGCTGCCGAGCGGAAATTCACCGGCCGACTTCACGAAGCTCATCGCGAGCGAACACGTGAAATGGGCGAAGGTGGTGAAGGACTCCGGCGCTAAGGTCGATTGAACCGCTGAAGACGCTCAGGTCTTCCAGGTCACGTCCTTCTTGTCGGCCAGCGAATCCTTGAGCATGTGAAGCAGGGGGGCAGCGCGCTGGTGCAGTCCCACATGCTGCTTCTCGGCGTCGTTGGCATGGCCTTCGACCGCGTAGTCGTCGTGGTTGTGGGCATTGCCGCCTTCGCGGGCCAGTGCGGCCTCCAGCGCGGAAATGGCGCCCGGGATCTGCTCGACGGTGATGATGCCTTGCGGCGCGGCCGGCTTGCCGACGATGTCGAGCAACTGGCGCGCGTGCACTTCGAGCATCACGAAATCGGCGGAAGCCCGGGACTGGAATCGATAGAGCATGGTGTTCTCACTTATTTGTAGATGTAATCACGGGCAAAAGGGTACACCGATTGCGCACCGCGCAAGACGCCATGCTCGACATTGCCGTCGGGCTTGGTCGACAGCATCTGGTGCAGCGAAATCCAGCCCTGCTCGAAGCTCATGGCCGAGCCCGCCAGGTACAGGCGGTAGGCCCGCAGCACGCGTTCGGCGTTCTCGCCCTGGCGGCCGCCGCTGCGCCTGAGCACTTCGCGCGCGGTGTCGAGCTGCGCTTCGAGCGCGTCCGACCAGGCCCACAGCGTGCGCGCGTAATGCGGGCGCAGGCTTTCGGTGTCGACCATCTCCAGGCCGGCCGCGGCCGTCTCGCGCAGCACGTGCGTCACGTGCAGCAGTTCGCCGCCGGGGAAGATGTATTTCTCGATGAAGTCGCCCATGCCAGCGCCCAGCTGGCGGTAGTTGAGCTCCCCCGAGGTGATGCCGTGGTTCATGACCAGGCCACCGGGCTTGAGCAGTGAATGAATCTTCCGGAAGTAGGTCGGCATGTTGGCCGCGCCCACGTGCTCGAACATGCCGACCGATGAGATCTTGTCGAAGGGCTGGTCGACCGACAGTTCGCGGTAGTCGCGCAGCTCGACGCGCACCCGGCCCTGCAGGCCCTTCTCCTCGATCAGCCGCTGCACGTGCGCATGCTGGTTCTTCGACAGCGTGATGCCGGTGGCATCCACGCCGTAGTGCTCGGCGGCCCACAGCAGCAGCGCGCCCCAGCCGGAGCCGATGTCGAGGTAGCGCTCGCCCGGCTGCAGCATGAGCTTGCGGCAGATGTGGTCGAGCTTGGCTTCCTGGGCCTGCGCCAGCGTGAGGTCGGGGGTGCGGTAGTACGCGCACGAATAGACCCGGCGCGGGTCGAGCCACAGCGCATAGAAGTCGTCGGAAACGTCGTAGTGGAACTCGATCTGGGCCGCGTCCTTGCGCAGCGAGTGCGAGCCGTGCGACTTGGCCATGTGCTGCAGGCGACTCCACCAGCCGGTGTCGGTCTCGGCCGGGTTGCCCGGCAGCATGCCCACCGTGGCGTCGATGAGGTCGCGCATGGCGCCTTCGATCTGCACCTTGCCCTCGACGTATGCCTCGCCGATGGCGCCCACCTGCCGGGCCGCCAGCTTGGCGAGCACCGCCCACTCCTTGAAGGCCAGCGTGACGCGGGCCCCGGCCTGGGCGACGCGGCGGCCATCGGGCAACTCCAGCGCGATTGGAACAGGCAGCGAAGCCAGCTGCGACTCGATCTTGGGTATCAAGTGTTGCATGGGCCGATGGTATTGATTTTTCCAGGTTTTTGCATGGCTGCCCGTGTCGGCGGAAGCCTCGAAACGGTGCGCCCTGCCGTTGGTTGCCAACCCGCATTGACAGCAGATTGTTTATGTCTAAACTATTGAAACATGAACAGCCTCAACCCGGTTCAATCCGTCCGCCCCGCTCCAGCCGCGGATCTCCAACGCATCCTGTGCATCGGCGGCGGTCCGGCCGGGCTGTACTTCGCCCTGCTGATGAAGGCGCGCAACCCCGCGCTGCAGATCACGGTGGTGGAACGCAACCGCCCCTTCGACACCTTCGGCTGGGGCGTGGTGCTGAGCGACCAGACGCTGGGCAACCTGCGCGCGGCCGACGCCGAAACCGCGGCGCTCATCGGCAACGAGTTCCATCACTGGGACGACATCCAGGTGTTCTTCAAGGGCCGCCAGGTGCGCTCGGGCGGCCACGGCTTCTGCGGCATCGGCCGCAAGCGGCTGCTGAACATCCTGCAGGAACGCTGCCTGGCGCTGGGCGTCGAGCTGGTGTTCGAGACCGACGCCACCGACGACCAGGCCATCGCCGCAAAGTACAAGGCCGATCTCGTCATTGCCAGCGACGGCCTCAACAGCCGCATCCGCCAGCGCTATGCCGACGTGTTCAAGCCCGACATCGATCTGCGCAACTGCCGCTTCGTGTGGCTGGGCACGCACCAGACTTTCGACGCCTTCACCTTCGCCTTCGAACAGACCGAGCACGGCTGGTTCCAGGCGCATGCCTACCAGTTCGACGACAAGACTTCGACCTTCATCGTCGAGACGCCCGAGGCCGTATGGAAGGCCCACGGCCTCGACCAGATGGAGCAGCCGGAGGCCATCGCCTTCTGCGAGAAGCTGTTCGCCAAGTACCTGGGCGGCCACTCGCTGATCAGCAATGCCACGCACCTGCGCGGCTCGGCCAACTGGATCCGCTTTCCGCGCGTGGTGTGCGAACGCTGGACCCACCGCATCGAGGTCGACGGCCGCTCGGTGCCCGTCGTGCTGATGGGCGACGCCGCGCACACCGCGCACTTCTCGATCGGCTCGGGCACCAAGCTCGCGCTGGAAGACGCCATCGACCTGGCCAATGAATTCGCACAGGGCGGCACCGTCGACCATGTGCTCGAAGGCTACGAGGCACGCCGCAGCGTCGAGGTGCTGAAGATCCAGAACGCCGCGCGCAACTCGACCGAGTGGTTCGAGAACGTGCCGCGCTACACCGGCATGGAGATCGAGCAGTTCGCCTATTCGCTGCTCACGCGGTCGCAGCGCATCAGCCACGAGAACCTGCGCGTGCGCGACACGCAATGGCTCGGCGGCTACGAGCAGTGGCTCGCGGGCGGCAAGGCCGTGCCGCCGATGCTCATGCCCTACAAGGTGCGCGGGCTCACGCTGAAGAACCGCATCCTCGTGTCGCCCATGGCCACCTACAGCGCGGTCGACGGCGTGCCTCAGGACTTCCTGCTGGTGCACCTGGGCGCGCGCGCGCTCGGCGGCGCCGCGATGGTGTTCGTCGAAATGACGAGCCCGACGCCCGAAGGCCGCATCACCCCGGCCTGCACCGGCATTTACAACGACGCCCAGCAGGCCGCGTTCAAGCGCATCGTCGATTTCGTGCACACGCAGTCGAGCGCGAAGATCGCGATGCAGCTCGGCCACAGCGGCCCCAAGGGCTCCACGCGCGTGGGCTGGGAAGGCACCGACGAGCCGCTCGAAAGCGGCAACTGGCCGCTGCTCGGCGCCAGCGCCGTGCCGTACGGCGAACAGAACCAGCTGCCCGCCGCCATCACGCGCGCCGAGATGGACACGCTGCGCGACCAGTTCGTCGCCTCGACGCGCCGCACGCTGGAAGCCGGCTTCGACTGGCTGGAGCTGCACTGCGCGCACGGCTACCTGCTGTCGGCCTTCATCAGCCCGCTCACCAACCTGCGTACCGACGAGTACGGCGGCGACATCGAAGCGCGCTGCCGCTATCCGCTCGAGGTGTTCCGCGCCATGCGCGCCGTGTGGCCCGCGGACAAGCCCATGAGCGTGCGCATCTCCGCGCACGACTGGGCGCCAGGCGGCAACACCGACGCCGACGCGGTGGTGGTCGCGCGCCTCTTCAAGGAAGCGGGTGCGGACTTCATCGACGTTTCGTCCGGGCAGACGACGCGCGCCGCCAAGCCGGTGTACGGCCGCATGTACCAGACGCCCTTCTCCGACCGCATCCGCAACGAAGTGGGCATCGCGACCATCGCCGTGGGCGCCATCACCGACGCGGACCAGGCCAACAGCATCATCGCGGCCGGCCGCGCCGACCTGTGCGCCATCGCGCGCCCGCATCTCGCCGACCCGGCCTGGACGCTGCACGAAGCCGCCAAGCTGCAGAGCCGCGAAGTCGACTGGCCGAAGCAATACCTGAGCGGCCGCGACCAGATGTACCGCGAGATCGCCAAGCAGCAGCAGATGGCTGCGGCAGCCGCGGCGAACCCCGAGGAGACGCACTGACATGGACCTCGAAGCGCGCGCGCACAGCGAACACCCCGAAGCCCTGCGGCTCTGGCTGCGGCTTCTCACCTGCACCCAGCTGATCGAGAAGCAGGTGCGCAACGAACTGCGCTCGCAGTTCGCGACCACGCTGCCGCGCTTCGACCTGATGTCTCAACTCGAGCGCTCGCCCGACGGCCTGAAGATGAACGAGCTCTCGCGCCGCATGATGGTGACGGGCGGCAACGTCACCGGCATCACCGACCAGCTCGTGACCGAAGGGCTGGTGGAGCGCATCAATGTCGAGGGCGACCGCCGTGCCTGGCGCGTGCGCCTCACCGCGCGCGGCCGCAAGCTCTTCAACGAGATGGCGCAGCAGCACGAAGACTGGATCGTCGAGGCCTTCGCCGGCCTCAGTGGAAAAGAGATCGCGCAGCTGCACAAGCTGCTCGGCAAGGTCAAGCAACACTCACACAACCAATCGATGGCGGAGACGGAATGAAGCACTACATTGGCGCAGGCAACCCCATGCGCGCGCAATTCGAAGCGAAGGCTGCCTACAAGGCCGAGCACTTCGCATGGAGCTACGAAGCGGGCGTCGGCACCATCACCCTGAACCGGCCTGAGCGCAAGAACCCGCTCACCTTCGACTCGTATGCCGAGCTGCGCGACCTGTTCCGCGCGCTGGCCTACGCGACCGACGTGAAGGTGATCGTGGTCACCGGCGCGGGCGGAAATTTCTGCTCGGGCGGCGACGTGCACGAGATCATCGGCCCCCTGACCGGCATGCGCATGCCCGAGCTGCTGGAGTTCACGCGCATGACGGGCGACCTGGTGAAGGCCATCCGTTCGTGCCCGCAGCCCATCGTCGGTGCGATCGACGGCGTGTGCGCCGGTGCGGGCGCGATGATCGCGCTGGCCTGCGACCTGCGCTACGGCTCGCCCGCCACGCGCACCGCATTCCTCTTCACCCGCGTGGGCCTCGCCGGCGCGGACATGGGCGCATGCGCGCTGCTGCCGCGCGTGATCGGCCAGGGCCGTGCTTCGGAACTCCTGTTCACCGGCCGCGCCATGACCGCGCAGGAAGGCCACGCCTGGGGCTTCTTCAACGCGCTGCACGAAAGCGATGCGTTGCTCGAGGCCGCCACCAAGGTGGCGCGCGAGCTGGCCGAAGGCCCCACCTTCGCGCACGGCATGACCAAGACCATGCTCGCGCAGGAATGGTCCATGACCATCGACCAGGCCATCGAGGCCGAAGCGCAGGCACAGGCCATCTGCATGCAGACCGAAGACTTCAAGCGCGCGTACGAAGCCTTCGCGGCCAAGCGCAAGCCGGTGTTCGGCGGAGACTGAAGCCATGATGACCAAGGCACCCGCTCCACCATCGACAGTGCACCTGGCGCTGCCGTTCTTCGACGACGCGCATCGCGCGCTGGCCGAAGGCCTCTTGCCCTGGGCTGCTGCGCAGGAGGTCGACGAGCACGACGACCGCGCCGCCTGCCGCGACTGGGTACGCCGCCTCGGCGACGGCGGCTGGCTTCGCTACTGCGTGCCGGGCACATCGGGCGGCGCGCTCGAGCGGCTCGACTCGCGCGCCCTCGTGCTGCTGCGCGAGACGCTCGCCTTCCATTCGCCGCTCGCCGACTTCGCATTCGCGATGCAGGGCCTGGGCAGCGGCGCCATCACGCTCGCGGGCACGCCCGAGCAGCACGCCGATTACCTGACGGCCGTGGCCAAAGGCAGCAAGATCGCGGCCTTCGCGCTCAGCGAACCCGAGGCAGGCTCCGACGTGGGCGCGATGGCGATGCGCGCCGAGCCCACCACCGATGGCTGGAAGCTCAACGGCGAGAAGACCTGGATCAGCAACGGCGGCATCGCCGACTTCTACTGCGTGTTCGCAAAGACCGATCCTGCAGGCGGCACGCGCGGCATCACCGCGTTCATCGTCGATGCGACGACGCCGGGCCTCGACACCTCCGCGCACATCGACGTGATGGCGCCGCATCCGCTCGCAACGTTGCGCTTCGAGAACTGCGTGGTGCCGCGCACCGCCCAGCTCGGCGAGCTCAACGGCGGCTTCAAGCTCGCGATGCGCACGCTCGACATCTTTCGTGCATCGGTGGCCGCGGCCGCGCTCGGCATGGGGCGACGCGCACTGGCCGAAGCCATCGCGCATTCGAAGAACCGTCGCATGTTCGGCCAGACGCTCGCGGATTTCCAGCTCACGCAAGCCAAACTCGGCGAGATGGCCGCGCTGATCGACAGCGCCGCATTGCTCACCTATCGCGCGGCATGGATGCGCGACGACGCCGAACGGCGCGGCGCGCCCGCTGTCGGCGACGTGTCGGCCGCCGCCGCGATGGCGAAGATGTGCGCCACGGAAAACGCGAGCCGCGTGATCGACATGGCGCTGCAGATGCATGGCGGCCTCGGCGTGAAGGTTGGCACGAAGATTGAGAGCCTCTACCGCGACATCCGCTCGCTGCGCATCTACGAAGGCGCGACGGAGGTTCAACAACTGATCATTGGCAAATCCGTTCTGCGGGGATAAATACCGTGTCTGCCCAAGTCGACCGCTTCGTTCACGACCGCCTGCCGCCAGCCGCGCAGCTGCCCGTCTTTCGCTACGACCTGCCCGAGTTGCAACTGCCCGACCAGTTGAACCTGGTCGAGGAACTGCTCGACAAGGCAACTGCCAAGGGCTTCGGCGACAACCCGATGCTGCGTTCGCCTCAAGGCACGCTCACCTATTCGCAAGCGGCCGTCGAGGTCAACCGCATCGCGCAGGTGCTGACGGAAGACCTCGGGCTGGTGCCGGGCAACCGTGTGCTGCTGCGCGGCGGCAACTCGGTGGCGATGGCGTTGGCTTGGCTCGCCGTGGTGAAGGCGGGATTGATCGCGGTCGCCACGATGCCGCTGCTGCGCGCGAAGGAACTGGGTGAGATCATCGAGAAGGCACGGCCCGTGGCCGCGCTGTGCGATGGCCGGCTGCTCGATGAACTCGCGATCGCGCAGCGGGAGCATCCGGTGCTGGCCACCGTGATCGCATTCAACCAGCCCGATGCACCGGACTCGCTCTCGTCGCGCGCCGCGAAGAAGAGCGGCGTGTTCACCGCATGCCCCACGGCATCGGACGACATCGCGCTGCTCGCGTTCACGTCGGGCACCACGGGCAAGCCGAAGGCGCCCGTGACCACGCATCGCGACGTGCTCGCGATGTGCCAGACCTGGCCGCGCCACGTGCTGAAGGCGCGCAGCGACGACATCGTGGTGGGCTCGCCGCCGCTGGCCTTCACCTTCGGGCTCGGCGGGCTGCTGGTGTTTCCGATGTGGGCCGGTGCCTCGGTGTACTTTCCCGATGCACCGTTCTCGCCCGAAGGACTCGTGAAGCTGATCAACGAGGTCGGCGCGACCATCAGCTACACCGCGCCCACCTTCTACCGCCAGATGGCGCCGTTCGTGAAGCAGCACGGCATGCCGAGCCTTCGCATCAGCGTGAGCGCCGGCGAGGCGCTGCCCGACGCCACGCGTCAGCTATGGAAAGAGGCCACGGGCATCGAGATGCTCGACGGCATCGGCGGCACCGAGGTGTTCCACATCTACATCTCGGCTGCAGGCAACGAGGTGCGCCGCGGCGCAGTCGGCAAGGCGGTACCGGGCTTCACCGCCAAGGTGGTGGACGACGCCGGAAACGAGGTGCCGCACGGCACCGTCGGCAAGCTGGCGCTGCAGGGACCCGTGGGCTGCCGCTACCTCGACGATCCGCGTCAGGCCGACTACGTGAAGAACGGATGGAACTATCCGGGCGATTCGTTCGTGCAGGACGACGACGGCTACTTCTTCTACCAGGCGCGCGCCGACGACATGATCATCACGGCCGGCTACAACGTCGGCGGCCCGGAGGTGGAAGATGCCCTGCTGAAGCACCCCGCCGTGGCGGAGTGCGGCGTGATCGGCAAGCCGGACGCGGACCGAGGCATGATCGTCAAGGCCTTCTGCGTGCTCAAGCCCGGCCATGAAGGCGATGCAGCCCTGGTGAAGACGCTGCAGGACCATGTGAAGGCGACGATCGCGCCCTTCAAATACCCCCGGGAGATCGAGTTCGTCACGGCGCTTCCGCGCACCGAGACTGGCAAGCTCCAGCGATTCAAACTGAGACAACCCAACACAACATCATGATCAACAAACTCCTGCAGCCCGAAGGCTGGTTGCCTCCCAAGGGCTATGCGAACGGCGTCGCCGCACGCGGAACGATGCTGTTCGTCGGCGGCCAGATCGGCTGGAACGCGCAGCAACAGTTCGAATCGGACGACTTCATCGACCAATGCGGCCAGGCGCTGCGCAACATCGCCGAAGTGCTCCGCGCCGGCGGCGCGGGCCCCGAGCACATGGTTCGCATGACCTGGTATGTGACGGACCGCGATGAGTACAGCCGCCGGCTCTCAGAGCTGGGCCCGGTCTATCGTGATGCGATGGGGCGCAACTTCCCGGCCATGACTTGCGTGCAGGTCGCGGCGCTGGTGGAGCACCGCGCGAAGGTCGAGATCGAGGTAACGGCGGTCATTCCGGACTGACGCCGCGTCAGGCAAATTCCAGAAACAGAAAAGCCCTCTTTGCGAGGGCTTTTTCAATTCATTTACCAGCCAAGAAAAAAGGCCCTTTGAAATTCAAAGGGCCTTTTAAATTGGTTGCGCGAGCAAGATTTGAACTTGCGACCTTTGGGTTATGAGCCCAACGAGCTACCAGGCTGCTCCATCGCGCGGCAAGAATAAATTATAGCTTATTCAGCAGCGTTTTGCTCAGCTGCGTCTTCTTTAATTTCAGGACGGTCCACGAGTTCGACCAGCGCCATCGGCGCGTTGTCGCCCACGCGGAAACCCATCTTCAGGATGCGCGTGTAGCCGCCCGGGCGGGCTGCGAAACGCGGGCCGAGTTCACCGAAGAGCTTCACCACGCTGTCGCGGTCGCGCAGGCGGTCGAAAGCCAGGCGCTTGTTGGCCAGCGTGGGCTTCTTGGCGAGCGTGATCATCGGTTCGATGACGCGGCGCAGTTCCTTGGCCTTGGGGACCGTGGTCTTGATGACTTCATGCTCGATGAGCGAGTTCATCATGTTCTGCAGCATCGCGAGGCGGTGCGAGCTGGTGCGGTTGAGTTTGCGGAGTCCGTGTCCGTGACGCATGGTGCTTTCCTTTACTTTATAAAAACAGGCAGCCGTATCAGGTACTGCCCGGTGCACTGGCTCTTTGGGGAGCCAAATTTCAAAAATTCAAATCAACGCTTGTCAAGACCGGCCGGGGGCCAGCTTTCGAGCTTCATGCCCAAGGTCAGGCCGCGGGAGGCAAGCACTTCCTTGATTTCGTTGAGCGACTTGCGACCCAGGTTCGGGGTCTTGAGCAGCTCGTTTTCGGTGCGCTGGATCAGATCACCGATGTAGTAGATGTTCTCGGCCTTCAGGCAGTTCGCCGAACGCACGGTGAGTTCGAGCTCGTCGACAGGGCGCAGCAGGATCGGATCGAACTGCTGTGCGCTGCGCGGTGCCGGTGCGTCGAATGCAGCGAGTTCGCCGCCTTCGAGCTGCGCGAACACTGCGAGCTGCTCGACCAGGATTTTAGCCGAAGCGCGAACTGCGTCTTCCGCGGTGATCGCGCCGTTGGTTTCGATCTCGACGAGCAGCTTGTCCAGGTCGGTACGCTGTTCGACACGGGCGCTTTCGACCGTGTAGCTCACGCGCTTGACGGGCGAGAACGAAGCGTCGAGAACGATGCGGCCTATCGACTTGGTCGGCTCGTCCGCGTAGCGGCGCATCGTGCCGGGCACGTAGCCGCGACCCTTTTCGACCTTGATCTGCATGTCGAGCTTGCCGCCTTGCGACAGGTGCGCGATCACGTGGTCGGGGTTGATGATCTCGACGTCGTGCGGGGTCTGGATGTCCGATGCGAGCACCGGGCCTTCACCGTCCTTGCGCAGGCTCAGCGTGACTTCGTCGCGGTTGTGGAGCTTGAACACCACGCCCTTGAGATTCAGCAGGATGTTGACGACATCTTCCTGCACGCCGTCGATCGACGAGTACTCATGCAGAACGCCAGCGATCGTGACTTCGGTGGCCGAGTAACCGACCATGGACGACAGCAGAACGCGACGCAGCGCGTTGCCGAGCGTGTGGCCGTAGCCGCGCTCGAAAGGCTCGAGCGTGACCTTGGCCTTGTTGGCGGCAAGTTGCTCGACCTGGATGGTCTTGGGTTTCAGCAGGGTGGTTTGCATGCAGACTTCCTCTCAATACCCCCGGCTCGTTACACCGGTAAGGCTGGTGAAGCACCTGATCCGCGACGAAGCGCGGAGCAGGAACGTGAACAACAATATCAATCTCCCGCCGGCGCGAACGCGCCGAGGCGGGTAGAAAAAATCAACGCGAATACAGTTCGACGATCAGCGATTCGTTGATGTCGGCTGCGAATTCGTCGCGATCGGGCACCTTCTTGAACGTGCCTTCGGCCTTGTCGGCATTCACGTCGACCCAGGCCGGAATACCGACTTGCTGGGCGAGTTGCAGCGCTTCGACAATGCGGTTCTGCTTCTTCGACTTGTCGCGCACGGCGATCACGTCACCGGTCTTGACCAGGTACGACGGGATGTTGACCGACTGACCGTTCACCGTGATCGCCTTGTGCGACACGAGCTGGCGCGCTTCGGCGCGGGTCGAGCCGAAGCCCATGCGGTAGACGACGTTGTCCAGGCGCGATTCGAGGATGAACAGCAGGTTGGCGCCGGTGTTGCCACGGCGGCGGTCGGCTTCTTCGAAGTAGCGGCGGAATTGCTTTTCGAGCACGCCGTACATGCGCTTGACCTTCTGCTTTTCACGCAACTGCAGACCGTAGTCGGAGGTGCGCTGACCCGAGGTGCGACCGTGCTGGCCGGGCTTGGAGTCGAACTTGGCCTTGTCCTGGATGGAGCGGCGGGCGCTCTTCAGGAACAGGTCGGTGCCTTCACGGCGGGAAAGTTTGGCCTTGGGGCCGAGGTAACGTGCCACGATTTTTCCTTTGTGTCATCTGCCGCAGTTGCCTGCGGGAGCCATCTGCGAAGCGCGGATGGCGGTGGGCTTAGATAAAAAACAAATGCGCAGCCGCTTGAAAAAGCCGGCTGCGCCTTGCGGACTGACGATCAGATGCGACGACGCTTCTGGGGACGGCAGCCATTGTGCGGAACGGGCGTCACGTCGGCAATGGAATTGATCCGGATGCCGAGCGCAGCCAGTGCGCGCACCGACGATTCGCGACCAGGACCGGGGCCCTTGATCTCGACGTCGAGGTTCTTGATACCTTGTTCGACAGCAGCACGGCCGGCAACTTCGGAAGCGACCTGCGCAGCGAACGGGGTCGACTTGCGCGAGCCCTTGAAGCCCTGGCCACCCGACGAAGCCCACGACAGGGCGTTGCCCTGGCGATCGGTGATCGTGATGATGGTGTTGTTGAACGAGGCATGCACGTGGGCGATACCGTCCGCAACGTTCTTGCGAACCTTCTTGCGAACGCGCTGTGCGGCGTTGTTTGCAGGTGCTTTAGCCATGCTGGTCTATCCTTATTTCTTCAGGGACTGCGCAGCCTTGCGCGGACCCTTGCGGGTGCGGGCGTTGGTGCGCGTGCGCTGGCCGCGCATCGGCAGGCCGCGACGGTGACGGAAGCCGCGATAGCAGCCGATGTCCATCAAACGCTTGATGTTCATCGTCGTCTCGCGACGCAGATCGCCTTCGATGGTGAACAGAGCGATCTGGTCGCGGATCTTTTCGAGATCGGCGTCGGTCAGATCCTTGATCTTCTTCGAATACTCGATGCCGCTCGCTTCGCAGATTTGACGGGCGCGGGTGCGACCGATGCCGAAGATGGCGGTCAGGCCGATTTCAGCGTGCTTGTGCGGCGGGATGTTGATGCCAGCAATACGTGCCATGTGCGTCCTCTAATACTCTTCAATCAACCCTGGCGCTGCTTGTGGCGCGGGTCGGTGCAAATCACACGCACCACACCTTTACGGCGGATGACCTTGCAATTACGGCAGATGGTTTTGACCGAAGCCGAAACTCTCATTTCATTCTCCTAAAACTGTTTAACGTGGCGGTCTACCGCCCGGACTCAATACTGAAACACAGCCCTACGATGTCTTGAAGTTCGCCTTCTTCAGCAGCGATTCGTACTGCTGGGACATCATGTAGTTTTGCACCTGGGCCATGAAGTCCATCGTGACGACCACGATGATCAGCAGGGAGGTACCACCGAAGTAGAACGGCACGTTGTACTTCAGGATCAGGAACTCGGGCAGCAGGCAGACGAAGGTGATGTACACCGCGCCGGCCAGCGTCAAGCGAACCAGAATCTTGTCGATATAGCGAGCGGTCTGGTCACCCGGGCGAATGCCAGGAATGAAAGCACCACTCTTCTTCAGGTTGTCGGCCGTTTCCTTGCTGTTGAACACGAGTGCCGTGTAGAAGAAGCAGAAGAAAACGATCGCAGCGGCATACAGCAGCACGTAGATCGGTTCGCCCGGACGCAGTGCGCCCGCAACGTCCTTGATCCAGCGGAAACCGCCTTCACCGGTACTGAACCAGCCAACCACCGTTGCGGGCAGCAGGATGATCGACGAGGCGAAGATCGGCGGGATCACGCCGGCCATGTTCAGCTTCAAGGGCAGGTGCGACGACTGGCCGCCATAGACCTTGTTGCCGACCTGGCGCCGCGCATAGTTCACGAGGATCTTGCGCTGGCCGCGTTCGACGAACACCACGAAGTAGGTGACCAGCACCACGACGGCGATGATGAACAGCGCAATGATCGGATTCATTGCACCGGTCGTCACCAGCGAAGCGAGGCCGCCGATCGCGTTCGGCAGGCCGGCCGCGATACCTGCAAAGATCAGGATCGAGATGCCGTTGCCCAGGCCGCGTTCGGTGATCTGCTCGCCGAGCCACATCAGGAACATCGAACCTGCCGTCAGGCTCACCATGGCGGTCAGGCGGAAGCCGAAACCGGGGGCGATGACCAGACCGGCAGACGACTCGAGAGCCACCGCGATGCTGAACGATTGGAACAGTGCCAGACCGAGCGCGCCGTAGCGCGTGTACTGCGTGATCTTGCGGCGGCCGGCCTCGCCTTCCTTCTTCAATTGCTCGAAGGTCGGAAGCACGTAGGTCATCAGCTGCATGATGATCGACGCCGAGATGTACGGCATGATCCCCAACGCGAACACGGTGAAGCGCGACAGCGCCCCGCCCGAGAACATGTTGAACAGGCTCAGAATGCCGCCCTGCTGGCCCTGGAACAACGCTGCCAGCTGGTCCGGGTTGATACCCGGCACAGGAATGTGCGCGCCAATCCGGTAGACCACGAGCGCGAGCAGCAAAAAGACGAGCCGACGACGGAGGTCGCCGAACTTGCCTGTTTTTGCGATCGTTGCCGCGTTAGTTGCCACGAAGAACTTCTTTCAGTCCGATGGTGATCAGGCGATGCTGCCGCCGGCTGCTTCGATCGCAGCCTTGGCACCAGCGGTAGCGCCCACGCCCGTCAGCTTGACGGCCTTGGTCAGTTCGCCGGTCTTGACGACCTTGACGACCTTGGCCAGCTGGCCCACGAGGCCGGCTTGCTTCAGCGCCAGGACATCCACTTCGGCCAAGCCGAGCTGCTCGAGAGCAGTCAGCGTGACTTCGGCGTTGAACTTCAGCAGGTGCGACTTGAAGCCGCGCTTCGGCAGGCGACGCTGCAGAGGCATTTGACCGCCTTCGAAGCCCACCTTGTGGAAGCCGCCAGCACGCGACTTCTGGCCCTTGTGGCCGCGACCCGCGGTCTTGCCGATGCCAGAGCCGATACCACGGCCAACGCGACGCTTGGCGTGCTTGGCGCCGGCTGCCGGCTTGATGCCATTGAGTTCCATATCAGTCTCTCTTACAGAACTTTGACCAGATAACTGATCTTGTTGATCATGCCGCGCACAGCGGGCGTGTCTTGCAGCTCGCTCACGCTGTTGAGCTTGCGCAGGCCGAGGCCGCGCACGGTCGCGCGATGCGATTCCTTGGTACCGATCGGGCTCTTGACCAATTGGACCTTGAGGGTTTGTTGTTGCGTCATTTGAATGCTTCTTTCGGCTTGCGCTTAAGCGAAGATTTCTTCGACGGTGAGGCCGCGCTTGGCAGCCACTTGACCCGCGGTCGTCGAGTTCTTCAACCCGTCGAGCGTGGCGCGAACCATGTTGTAGGGGTTCGACGAACCATGGCTCTTGGCCACGATGTCGGTGATACCCATCACTTCGAACACGGCGCGCATCGGGCCGCCGGCGATGATGCCGGTACCCTTGGGAGCCGGGTACATCACGACCGTCGAAGCGCCATGGTGGCCCTGCACCTGGTGGTGCAGCGTGCCGTTCTTGATCGAAACCTTCAGCAGGTTGCGACGCGCTTCTTCCATGGCCTTCTGCACTGCAGCGGGCACTTCCTTCGACTTGCCCTTGCCCATGCCGACGCGGCCATCGCCATCACCAACGACGGTGAGTGCTGCGAAACCGAGGATACGACCACCCTTCACCACCTTGGTGACGCGGTTGATCGCGATCATCTTCTCGCGCAAACCGTCCTCGGGGCCTTCGTTCTGCGTTCTTGCCTGAATCTTTGCCATTTTGAATCTCGTGTCCGGTTAGAACTGCAGGCCGGCTTCGCGGGCGGCCTCGGCCAGCGCCTTGACGCGGCCGTGGTAAGCGAAACCTGCGCGGTCGAAAGCGACCTTCTCGACGCCGGCTGCCTTCGCCTTTTCAGCGATGCGCTTGCCGACGGCGGTGGCTGCGGCGGCATTGCCGCCCTTGCCCGAACCGCCGAGCGAGGTACGCACTTCGGCTTCTGCCGTCGATGCGGTTGCAATCACCTTGGAGCCGTCGTCGGAGATGACGGTTGCATAGATGTGCAGGTTGGTGCGGTTCACCGTCAGACGGGCCACGCCCTGCGTCGCGATGCGAATGCGGGTCTGGCGCGAGCGGCGAAGACGCTGTGCTTTTTTGGTCAACATCATTTTGCTGCCCCTTACTTCTTCTTGGTCTCTTTGATCACGATCTTCTCGTCCGAATAACGGATACCCTTGCCCTTGTAGGGCTCGGGCGGACGAACAGCGCGGATCTCAGCGGCGATTTGACCAACGCGCTGACGGTCAGCACCCTTGATCACGATTTCGGTCGGGGTCGCGGTGGCCACCGTGATGCCTTGCGGCATGTCGATGTTGACCGGGTGCGAGTAACCGACTTGCAGGTTCAGCTTGTTGTTGGAAGCCGCAGCCTTGTAGCCGACGCCGACCAGGTTGAGCTTCTTCTCGAAGCCCTTGGTCACGCCAACCACCATGTTGTTCACCAGCTGACGGATCGTGCCGCTCATCGCGTTCGCTTCACGCGACTCGTTGGCGGGCTCGAAGCTCAGCTTGCCGTCATTGCTGACGATCTTGACCAGCGCATTGCGGGCCAGGCTGAGCGAACCGCCCGTGCCCTTGACGCTGATCTGGTCTTCCTTGATCGACACATCCACGCCTGCGGGGATGGTGACCGGCATTTTTCCTACTCGGGACATTTCAGTAACTCCTCGATGTCTCGGTTAGGCGACGTAGCACAGAACTTCGCCGCCGACACCGGAGGCGCGAGCCTTGCGGTCGGTCATCACGCCCTTTGAGGTCGTGACGATCGCAACGCCGAGGCCGTTCTGGACTTGCGGAATGGAAGCACTGGCCTTGTAGACACGCAGGCCGGGGCGGCTCACGCGCTCAATGCGCTCGATGACCGGACGGCCAGCGTAGTACTTCAGCGAGATTTCAAGTTCGCTCTTGCCGGCTTCGGTCTTGACCTGGAAGCCGTCGATGTAGCCCTCGTCCTTCAGGACTTGTGCGATTGCGATCTTCACCTTGGAAGACGGAACCGACACGGTGGGCTTCGCCACCATCTGCGCGTTACGGATACGCGTCAGCAGGTCGGCAATGGGATCACTCATGCTCATGTTGTTTGCTCCTGCCTGGCTTACCAGCTGGCCTTGGTGACACCGGGGATGTCGCCGTTGAAAGCCAGTTCGCGGATCTTGGCGCGGGCCAGACCGAATTGACGGAAGGTGCCACGGGGGCGACCGGTGATTTCGCAACGGTTGCGCTGACGCGTGGGGTTCGCGTTGCGCGGGAGCTTTTGCAGCGCCAGACGGGCAGCTGCACGCTCTTCGTCGGTCTTCTTCACGTCGTTGGAAGCCGCCTTCAGTTCCGCGTGCTTCGCAGCGAACTTGGCAACCAGCTTGTCGCGCTTGAGTTCGCGCTGGATCAAAGATGCTTTAGCCACGAATCACCTCAGTTCTTGAACGGGAAACGGAAGCCGGCGAGAAGCGCCTTGGCTTCTTCATCGGTCTTGGCCGTCGTCGTGATGCTGATATTCAGACCGCGCAGGGCATCGACCTTGTCGTACTCGATCTCGGGGAAAATGATCTGTTCCTTGACGCCGATGTTGTAGTTGCCACGACCGTCGAACGCACGGCCGGAGATGCCGCGGAAGTCGCGAACACGCGGCAGCGCGATGGTCACGAAACGGTCCAGGAACTCATACATCTGCACGCCACGCAGCGTGACCATGCAGCCGATAGGCTGGTTTTCGCGGATCTTGAAACCGGCGATAGCCTTCTTCGACTTGGTGACCACGGGCTTCTGGCCAGCGATCTTGGTCAGGTCGGCGACAGCGTTGTCGAGAACCTTCTTGTCGGCGACTGCTTCACCCACACCCATGTTCAGGGTGATCTTGGTGAGGCGCGGAACCTGCATCGGCGACGTGTAGCCGAACTTTTCCGTCAGGTCTTTCGCGATCTTTTCGCGATAGTGTTGTTGGAGACGTGCCATGTGAGTACCTCTTAGGCGAACTTGATTTCGTCGCCGCTGGACTTGAAGACGCGAACAGCCACGCGCTTGCCGTCAGCACCCTGGGTGATCTTGATGCCCACGCGGTCGGCCTTGCCGGTCGCGGCATTGAAGATCGCCACGTTGGATTGGTGGATGGGCATGGACTTCTCGACGATGCCACCGGTCGTACCCTTGAGGGGGTTCGGCTTGGTGTGCTTCTTGACGAGGTTCAGGCCTTCGATGACGACGTGCGAGTCGTCCTTGCGCAGCGAGACGGTGCCCCGCTTGCCCTTGTCACGGCCGGCCAACACGATGACCTGGTCGCCTTTGCGAATCTTGTTCATGGCGTTGTTGTCCTTACAGAACTTCGGGTGCCAGCGACACGATCTTCATGAACTTCTCGGTGCGCAGTTCGCGCGTGACCGGTCCGAAGATGCGGGTGCCGATGGGCTCCAGCTTGGCATTGAGCAGCACGGCGGCATTGCCGTCGAACTTGACGAGCGAGCCGTCGGCGCGACGGATGCCCTTGGCGGTGCGGACCACCACTGCGCTGTAGATCTCGCCCTTCTTGACGCGACCACGCGGAGCGGCTTCCTTGATGCTGACCTTGATGACGTCGCCCACGCTGGCGTAACGCCGCTTGGAGCCACCGAGCACCTTGATACACAGGACGGATTTCGCGCCTGTGTTGTCGGCCACTTCGAGCCGGGATTCAGTTTGGATCATTTCTTGATATTCCCAACTTGTACCGATGTGCCTCCAGGAGGGAAACACCGCGGTCAGTCTTGGGCCCGCCGTCCGCACCTCGAACCACTCGAGGCACTTCCGCTTTGGGCTGAAAGCTTCGCCTTTTGGAAGCGAAGCCCGCGATTGTTGCACGCACTTGTGCCGATGTCAACAGCCCTATTACACCACCAAGCGCTGGCACTAGACTCTCGACGGTGCGCACCACTGCGAAATCCCACTTTTCAGCCCCGCATCCAGGCCGCCGCAGCGTTCTGGCCGGTGCTGCCGGCCTGCTGGCGCTGGGCCTTGGCGCCTGCCGCAGCGCCGCTCCGCAGCAGGACCCCGGCAGGATGCGGCTGGTGGGCGAGGCGCGCTGGGCGCATCGCCTTCATATGGAAGGCACCACGGTGGGCGGCCTCTCGGGCATCGACTACGACCCGGCGCGAGGTGAGTACCTGCTCATCAGCGATGACCGGTCAGACTTCGATCCGGTGCGCTACTACACCGCACGCTGGCCGCTGCCACAGGCCGCGCCGCCCGAGCCCATGGGCGTGGTAAAGCTGCAACGCCCCGGCGGCGGCCCCTGGCCCAGCCGGCGCCAGGCCATCGACGGCCTCCCGGTACCCGACCCCGAAGCCCTGCGCCTGCGCCCCTCTACCGACACCATCCTGTGGACCAGCGAAGGCGACATCGCCCGCGGTTTCGGCCCCGCGCTGTACGAATCGGCCCGCGACGGGCGCTTCCTGCGCGAATTCGCCATGCCGCCGATGTTCCAGCCCGACCCGGCAAAGCGCCGCGGCCCGCGTGACAACCTGACGTTCGAGGGCGTCGCCCTCACGCCGGACGGCCGCTTCGCCTGGCTGGGCATGGAGAACGCGCTGATCCAGGACGGCCCCGAGCCCACCACCGGCGCGCCCGGCGGCCCCTGCCGCTTCACCCAGGTCGACCTGGACACAGGCCGCGCCGTGCGCCAGATCGCCTACGTGCCCGACGCCATTCCGCTGCGCCCGCTGGTGCCCGGCACCTATGCCGACAACGGCGTCAGCGAGATCCTGATGATCGACGCCCACCGCATGCTGGTGCTGGAGCGCGCCTACGCCACCGGCGCGGGCAACTCGCTGCGCCTGTATGAAATCGACACCCGCGCCGCCGGCGAGGTGCTCTCCATCGACATGCTGGTGCCGGGCAACCACCGCCCCGCCTCCAAGACCCTGGTGGCTGACTTCGCCGCCCTGGGCCTGTCGCGCCTCGACAACACCGAAGGCATGTGCTGGGGGCCGCCGCTGCCCGACGGCAAACGCATGCTGGTGGTCGTGAGCGACGACAATTTCAATCCGCTGCAGATCACCCAGTTCGCAGCCTTCGCCTTCGAATAACCCGACCGACCATGACCATCGCCGTCACTTTCCTGCCCCGTACCGCCCCCGCGCCGCTGCCGCCCGTCGCCTTCATCGGCGGCGGCAACATGGCGAGCGCCATCATCGGCGGCTTGATCCAGCAAGGCTCCGCGGCCGATTCGTTCGAGGTGGTCGAGCCCTTCGAGGAGGCCCGCGCCAAGCTGTCCCAGTCGTACGGCATCGTCGCGAAGGCGGAGGCCGGCGAGGCGCTGTCGCGCTGCGAGGTGGTGGTGTGGGCGGTCAAGCCCCAGACATTTGCCGAAGCCGCCCGCCCGGTGCGCGAATTCGCCGACGGCGCGTTGCAGCTCAGCGTGGCCGCGGGCATTCCGTCGGACAGCATCGCCCGCTGGCTGGGCACCGAGCGCGTGGTGCGCGCCATGCCCAATACGCCCGCGCTGGTCGGCAAGGGCATGACCGGCCTGTTCGCGCGCGCCGGCGTCACCGGTGCCGACCGCTCGCTGGTCGGCCAGCTGCTGGCACCCACCGGCGAGCTGATCTGGGTCGACGCCGAACCCGCGCTCGACGCCGTGACCGCCATGTCGGGCTCGGGCCCGGCCTACGTGTTCTATTTCATCGAGGCCATGACCGAGGCCGGCGTCGAGATGGGCCTGACGCCCGAGCAGGCCCAGCGCCTGGCCATCGGCACCTTCACCGGCGCCTCGGCGCTGGCGCACAGCGCGACCGAGCCGCCTTCGGTGCTGCGCGCGCGCGTCACCTCCAAGGGCGGCACCACTTACGCCGCCATCAGCGCGCTGGAAGAAGCCGACGTGAAGGCGCAGTTCAAGACCGCGATCCGCGCGGCGCAGAAGCGCGCCGCGGAGCTAGGCGAGGAATTCGGCCGGGACTGATCTCAGCCCGGGGGTAGCGCGCGCGGCCCCAGCAGGAAGAGCCACTCGGCCGCCAGCGTGACGGTGCCGTCTTCCAGCTCGAGCCAGACTTCCTCCTTCAGCAAGAAGCTGTCGCCGGGCCTGGGCGTCACCTCCGCGATGCGCACCCGCGCCCGGAAGCGCGCGCCCACGGGCATCGGCCGCACGAAGCGCAGACGGTCGAAGCCGTAGTTGAGCGCGTGATTCGAGTCGAAGGGCAGCAGCGTGCGCATGGCCTCGCCGGTCAGGCGGATCAGGTGCGACACCTGGAAGAAGCCCTGCACGATGGTGCCGCCGTAGTTCGCCTCGCGCGCCGCGCGCTCGGGGTCGAGGTGGATCCACTCACCCTCGCCGTCGCCCGACAGCTCCGAGTAGCGGTCGACCATCTCCTGCGTGATGCGGTGCCATTCGGAGAAGCCCTCCTGGCCGATCTTCCGCTTCAGCTGCTCCAGCATGGCGTCGGACATCGTGTTCAGCGCAGCGCGTAACCGGCCACGATGCCGGCGAACACGGTGAAGCCCAGCCAGTGGTTCAGCCGGAAGGCCTTGAAGCAGCCCTCGCGCGTACGGTCGTGAATGAGCCGCCAGTGCCACAGCGCCTGCGCCGCGGCCACGGCGATGCCGGCGTAGAACAGCACGCCCAGCGAACGGCTCGCGCCGGCCCAGATCCACACCGCGAGGAAGATCGCGTAGCTCGCCATCACCGCCGCCACGTCGAAACGGCCGAAGGTGATGGCAGAGGTCTTCATGCCGATCTTGAGGTCGTCGTCGCGGTCGACCATGGCGTATTCGGTGTCGTAGGCCAGCACCCAGAACAGGTTGCCCGCCAGCAGCCACGCGGCGAACACGGGCATGTGCGACTGCACCGCCGCAAAGGCCATCGGAATGCCGAAGCTGAAGGCAATGCCCAGCACCGCCTGCGGGATCGACACGAAGCGCTTGGCGAAGGGGTAGATCAGCGTGATGGCGAGCGCCGCGAACGACCACAGCACCGTGGTGCGGTTGGTGGTGAGCACCAGGGCGAAGGACACCAGCGCCAGCACCGCGCCGAGCCCCAGCGCCTCCTTGACCGACATCGCGCCGCTGGTCACCGGCCGTTGCGCCGTGCGCTTGACGTGGCGGTCGAAGTCGCGGTCGGCCACGTCGTTGACGCAGCAGCCCGCGCTGCGCATGAGGAAGGTTCCGAGCGTGAACACCACCACCAGGTGCCAGCCCGGCCAGCCGTCGGCCGCGAACCAGAGCGCGCCCAGCGTGGGCCACAGCAGCAGCAGCCAGCCTGCGGGGCGGTTC
The DNA here is from genome assembly GCF_003019815.1 of Variovorax sp. PMC12. Classification (NCBI taxonomy): domain Bacteria; kingdom Pseudomonadati; phylum Pseudomonadota; class Betaproteobacteria; order Burkholderiales; family Comamonadaceae; genus Variovorax; species Variovorax sp. PMC12. Next base: position 4,403,861 of record NZ_CP027773.1, on the reverse strand, counting down.
CAGCGGATCAGGTCGAGGTAGAGCGCGAAACGACGGGCGAGCATGCGAAGGAAAGAGACGGGCAAAAAAAAGAGCGGCCATTGTGCCGCTCTTGTGCAGGTGCGAGGAAAGCGCGCGCTCAGTCTTCGAGCAGCGAACGCAGCATCCACGCGGTCTGGTCGTGCACCGTGCAGCGCGCGGTCAGCATGTCGGCCGTCGGGTCGTCGCCGGCTTCCTCGGCCACGGGGATGAATTCGCGCGCGATGCGCGACACGGTCTCGTGGCCCTTCACCAGGATGCGCACCATCTCCATCGCCTTGGGCGGGGTCTGGGGCACGTCGGGCACGGTGGCGATCTTGCTGAACTCGGCGTAGGAGCCCGGTGCGTAGTGGCCCAGCGCGCGGATGCGCTCGGCCAGCACGTCGGTGGCGCCCCACAGCTCGGTGTACTGGCCCATGAACATCGCATGCAGCGAGTTGAAGTGCGGGCCCGTCACGTTCCAGTGGAAGTTGTGCGTGGTGAGGTACAGCGTGTAGGTGTCGGCCAGCACGCGGCTCAGGCCTTCGGCGATGGCCGCGCGGTCCTGGCGTTCGATGCCGATGTTGATGATCGGCGCATTGCGGCTGCCCGACTCCTGCGCGACCACCGTGCCGCCCTTCTTGGGCACCTTGCCGGCGGAGGAAGCAGGCGATGATTTCTTCGAGGCTTTGGCCATGGCGGGAACTCTTTCTTCAAGTTTGGGTGGAACGCTGCGATTCTGGAAGCCGGCGTGCGGCTTCGCAACAGCGCCACTCTATCTCAGCGATCAACGATTCAAAACGGCCCTGGCGTAGGCCGATTCCCCGAATTGCCGCCTTCAGGACAGCCGCTTGACGCCCGGCAGCTCGCACGCGTAGATCGCGTTGCGCAGGGCCGCGATGGCCTCGTAGCGCGTGAAGGTGCGCCGCCAAGCGAGCACCACGCGGCGCGTGGGCGGATCGCGATCGTGCGCGTCGCGCACCGGCAGGTAGCGCACCATCTGCTCGGCCTCCTTGCGGCCCTTGACCCTCGGCTTGAGCGCCTCGGCCGGCACCGACAGCCGCGGCACCAGCGTCACGCCCATGCCGGAGGCCACCATGTGCTTGATGGTCTCCAGCGACGAGCCCTCGAAGCTCTTGCGGATGCCTTCGGCATTGCTGGAGAAGCGCGCGAACTCGGGGCAGACCTCGAGCACGTGGTCGCGAAAGCAGTGGCCGGTGCCCAGCAGCAGCATGGTCTCGCTCTGCAGTTCCTCGGACGTGATCGATTCGCGGTCGGCGAACTTGTGCTTCGCGGGCAGGGCTGCCATGAAGGGCTCGTCGTACAGCGGCGCCATCGCCAGGCCGGTGTCGGGAAAGGGCTCGGCCATGATGGCGCAGTCGATCTCGCCGGCGCGCAGCATCTCGAGCAGCTTGACGGTGAAGTTCTCCTGCAGCACCAGCGGCATCTGCGGCGTGCGCTGGATCACCTGGCGGACCAGGTCGGGCAGCAGGTACGGCCCGATGGTGTAGATCACGCCGAGGTTCAGCGGGCCGGCCAGCGGGTCTTTGCCGCGCTTGGCGATTTCCTTGATGCTGGCCGCCTGGTCGAGCACGCTCTGCGCCTGCTGAACGATCTGCTCGCCCAGCGGGGTGACGGTCACCTCGCCGGCGCTGCGCTCGAAGAGCTTGACCTCGAGTTCGTCCTCCAGTTTCTTGATGGCGACCGAGAGGGTCGGCTGGGAGACGTAGCAGGCCTCGGCCGCCTTGCCGAAGTGCCGTTCGCGGGCTACTGCGACGATGTATTTGAGTTCGGTGAGAGTCATAGCTTGCGTCAATTATGCGCAAGCGCCCGTGACCCGGTGGGCCTGGGGCCTTGGCGGAACAACTCTGGGGAAAGTTTCAGCACAAGGCCCCACTTGTCCACAGCGGCATCGTTCGCCCGCGAGTTGTCCTTTTTGCGGGGCGCCCCCGAAACGTACGTGTACACAGTGACGCGCGTGCGGCAAGTCGTTGTCAGCCAAGAGAAAACCCCTGCTGTCCACAGCGGGGGTTTACCCTTATCTACTACTACTAACTTGAATAAGAAGAATAAATAAGAGAGACGCGGCAGCCCGCCATGGGCGTCGCGGGGCCCGTCAGCCGATGGTCGCGATCGCCGATCCCACCGCCACGTAGCCGCCTGCCGCCACGCCGAATGCGATGCGTCCCGCGCGGTGCGCGAGCACCTGCATTTCCATCTTCATCGCCTCCATGACGGCGATCACGGCGCCCTGCGCAACCTCGTCGCCGTCGGCGACCTTCCAGCCCTGCAGCGTGCCCGACACCGGCGCCGCCACCGCGGCCGGGTCCTGCACCGCCGCGGGCTCGGCCGGCACGGCGGTGGCGCCCCCCGCATTGGCCGACGACAGCCCGCGCAGCAGCTCGGGCGGCAGGCCCAGCGACAGGCGCCGGCCGTCGACCTCGATGGCAGTGCGCACCAGCACGGTGTCGGGGCGCGGCTCGGGCCGCGCGGCGGCGGTCTCGCCGTTGGCGAAGTCGGTCTCGATCCAGCGCGTGTGGACCTTGAAGGCATCGCCGGACACGAAATCCGGATGCGCCATCACGGCACGATGGAACGGCAGCACCGAGGCCACGCCTTCGATGCGGAATTCGGCGAGCGCGCGGCGCGCCCGCGCGACGGCCTGCTCGCGCGTGGCGCCGGTGACGATCAGCTTGGCCATCAGCGAGTCGAAGGTGCCCGGCACGCTCGATCCCGCCGCCACGCCGGTGTCGATGCGCACGCCCGGGCCCGAGGGCACGTCGAACACCTTCACCGGGCCCGGCGTCGGCAGGAAGCCGCGGCCGACGTCCTCGGCGTTGATGCGGAACTCGAACGCGTGGCCGCGCGGCGCCGGCGTTTCGGTGACCGACAGCGGCAGGCCGTCGGCAATGCGCAGCTGCTCGACCACGAGGTCGATGCCGGTGGTTTCTTCCGTCACCGGATGCTCGACCTGCAGCCGCGTGTTGACTTCGAGGAACGAGATCGCGCCGCTCGCGCTGAGCATGAACTCGACCGTGCCGGCACCCGTGTAGCCGGCCTCGGCGCAGATGTCGCGCGCCGACTGGTGGATGCGCTCGCGCTGCGCGTCGCTCAGGAAGGGCGCGGGCGCTTCTTCCACCAGTTTCTGGTTGCGCCGCTGCAGCGAGCAGTCGCGCGTGCCCAGCACCACGACGTTGCCGTGCGTGTCGCCCAGCACCTGCGCCTCGACGTGGCGCGGCCGGTCGAGGAACTGCTCGACATAGCACTCGCCGCGGCCGAAGGCGGTGACGGCCTCGCGCACGGCCGATTCGTACAGGCCCTCGACCTCGTCCATGCGCCACGCGACCTTGATGCCGCGCCCGCCGCCGCCGAACGCGGCCTTGATGGCCACCGGCAGGCCGTGCTTCTCGGCGAAGGCCAGCACCTCGGCCGCGCTCTGCACCGGGTCGGCCGTGCCCGCGACCAGCGGCGCGCCGACCTTCATGGCGAGCTTGCGCGCCTGCACCTTGTCGCCCAGCCGCGCGATGGCGGCGGGCGACGGGCCGATCCAGGTCAGCCCGGCGTCGATGACGGCCTGCGCGAACGCGGCGCTCTCCGACAGGAAGCCGTAGCCCGGGTGCACCGCGTCGGCGCCGCTGCGCGCCGCCACGGCCAGCAGCTTGGCGATGTGCAGGTAGGTATCGGCGGGGCGGTCACCCTCCAGGCCGTAGGCTTCGTCGGCCATGCGCACATGCAGCGCGTCGATGTCGGCATCGGCGTACACGGCGACCGATTGCACGCCGTAGTCGGCGCAGGCGCGCGCGATGCGCACGGCGATTTCGCCTCGGTTGGCGATCAGGACTTTTTTCATCGGAAGACTCTCGATCAGTGTTCGACCGGGCCGAGTCCGGCCACGGGTTGGAAGCGGACGCGGGCGTTCACGGGAATCTGCCCCGCGCGGTCCAGGTGATGGGTGGCGACCGAGGCGATCACGGGATAGCCGCCGGTCAGCGGATGGTCGGCCAGGAACAGCACGGGCTGGCCGCTGGGCGGCACCTGGATGGAGCCGCGCGCGGTGCCCTCGCTGGGCAGCTCGGACAGGTTGGCGCGCTCCATCGGCCGATCGCCGGCCAGGCGCAGCCCGACGCGGTTGGACTGCGGCGTGACCTGCCACGGCTGGCCGCACAGCTGCGCGATGGCCTCGGGCGTGAACCAGTCGGCGCGCGGGCCGGGCACGATGTCCAGCACGACTTCTTCCTGCAGGGTGGGCAGGTCGGCAGGCGGCGTCTCGGGCGCGCCGACGACGGCGCCGACATGCACGGCACGCACAGGCAGCACGTCACCGGCAGCCAGCGCGGGCGGGCCGATGCGGGCCAGCGTGTCGCTCGAGCAACTGCCCAGCACCGGCGCGACCGCGAAGCCGCCGCGCACCGCCACGTAGCTGCGGATGCCGGCGACGGGCTCGCCCAGCGAGAGCATGTCGCCGTCGGCCAGAGCGAAGGGCTGGTAGCGCGGCAGCGGCCACCTGGCGCCGTCGGCACGGGTCAGCGTAAGGGGGCCGTCGGCACCGGTGACGGCCAGCACCGCCTCGCCGCGGCACACGAGCTGGAAGCCGCCGTAGGCCACTTCGATGCAGGCTGTGTCGGTGGCGTTGCCGACGAGCCGGTTGGCCGCCTGCAGCGCGCGCTGGTCCATCGCGCCGGAGACCGACACGCCCTGGCGCGCCTGCCCGGGCCGGCCCCTGTCCTGCAGCAGCGCCTGCACGCCGGCGGCGCGGATCTCGAGCGCGCAGCCGCCGGGCGCGGCCGCCGCGAATGCGGAAGGCGCTTCGCTCGCGGGCACGGGCGGCGTCACCGGCGACGCAGTGACGTCCACGAAGCGCACGGAGTCGCCGGGTTGGAGCAACGCCGGCGTTGCGCGCGACAGGTCCCACATCGGCGTGTCGGTCACGCCGATGATCTGCCAGCCGCCGGGGCTGGCCTGCGGGTACACGCCGCTGAAACTGCCGGCCAGGCCCACGGCGCCGGCCGGGATGCGGGTGCGCGGCACCTTGCGGCGCGGCACGTCCAGGCTCGGATGGCCGCCCGACAGATAGGCGAAGCCCGGCGCGAAGCCGGTGAAGGCCACGGTGTAGTCGCTGCCGGTGTGGCGGCGCACCACGTCTTCGGGCGAAACGCCGAGCAGGCCGGCCACTTCGGCCAGGTCCTCGCCGTCGTAGCGCACGGGGATCTCGATGCGCTTTTCCGCGCGCGTCTCGCGGGCATCGAGGTTGCGCAGCCGCAGCTGGCGCGCAAGCTCCACCGCCGTCAGCGCGGCGGGCCGGAAGGTGATGAGCAGCGTGCGCGCGGCGGGCACCAGTTCCTCGATGCCGTCGATGGGCTCGGCGCGCAGCGAGGCCAGCAGCGCGAGCGTCTGCGGCAGGTCGTCGAGCTCGACCAGCACGGCATTCAGGTTGACCGACAGGCAGCGCATGGTCATGCGCCGGTGCCCGTGCCCACGAACGAAGCGATGGTCACGCCGGCTTGCGACAGCCGCTCGCGTACCTGCCGCGCCATGCCGACCGCGCCCGGACTGTCGCCGTGCACGCAGACCGACTCGGCACGGATGCGCACGGTGCTGCCGTCGATGGCCGTCACCACGCCCTCCTCGGCGAGCCGCAGCATGCGCTCGGCCACGTCCTGCGCGTCGTGCAGCACGGCACCGGGTTCGCGGCGCGACACCAGCGTGCCCTGCGGCGTGTAGGCGCGGTCGGCAAAGGCCTCGGCCACGGCGCGCAGGCCCTGCGCCTCGGCCCAGCCCAGCAGCGGCGAGCCGGCCAGCGCCACCAGGCACAGGCCGGGGTCGATCTCGCGGATGGCGGCGATCACGTCGCGCGCCTGGCGCTCGTCGTGGGCGATGGTGTTGTAGAGCGCGCCGTGCGGCTTCACGTAGCGCACGGTGGTGCCGGCGGCGGCGGCCAGGCCCTTGAGGGCGCCGATCTGGTAGATCACGTCGGCGCGCAGGTCGGCGCTTTCCACGTCCATGTTGCGGCGCCCGAACCCCACCAGGTCGCGGTAGGCCACGTGGGCGCCGACCACCACGCCGCGCTGCGCGGCCTGGCGCAGCGTGCGCAGGATGCCGGCCGGGTCGCCCGCATGGAAGCCGCAGGCCACGTTGGCGCTGCTCACGATATCCAGCATGGCGGCGTCGTCGCCCATGCGCCACACGCCCAGGCTTTCGCCGAGGTCACTGTTCAAGTCGATGTTCATCGTTCGTCTTTTCCGGCGCGCGGCGGGCGCACGCCACAGGGGTCATCGGGTCAGTGCAGGCGGCCGCCGGTCTCGCGCACGTCGTCACGCACGGTCAATGCGGTGCGGATCGCCACGCGGAAGGCCTCGACCTGCGTCGCGAGCGCCATGCTGGCGAAACCGGGTTTGGAAGCCGCCTGCTCGGGCAGGTAAGGCACGTGCACGAAGCCGCCGCGCGTGCGCGCGAGCGCGGGCTGCGTCGCGATGCGGTGCATCAGCGCGTAGAAGATGTGGTTGCAGACGAAGGTGCCCGCGCTGTTGGACACCGCCGCCGGCAGGCCGGCCGCGCGCATGTCGCGCACCATGGCCTTGATGGGCAGCGTGCTGAAGTAGGCCGCCGGCCCGCCCTCGACCACCGGAATGTCGATGGGCTGGTAGCCGGCGTTGTCGGGGATGCGCGCGTCGTCGACGTTCAGCGCGGCTCGCTCCAGCGATATCTCGGTGCGCCCGCCCGCCGCGCCGATGCACAGCACCAGCACGGGCGCCGTGCCGGCCAGCAGCGCCTCATCGAGCCGGTCGATGGCACGGCCGAACACGCAGGGCAGCTTTACCGCCTGCACCGCGGCGCCTTCGCAGGTCCAGCCGTCGAGGGACCGCGCGATTTCCCACGCGGGGTTGACGGGGTCGTTCTCGAAGGGCTCGAAGCCCGCGAGCAGCACGCGGGGCGCGGCGGTACCGGTCGTCTTCTTCATTGCAGGGCCTCAGCGGAACATCAGGAAGTACAGCAGGAAGATGTTGACCACCAGCAGCGCGGCCGCCGTGGGCACCTGCACCTTGATGACCGCGTTCTTGTCCGGCAGTTCCAGCAGCGCCGCCGGCACGATGTTGAAGTTGGCCGCCATCGGCGTCATCAGTGTCCCGCAGTAGCCCGAGAACATGCCGATGGCCGCCATCACCGCCGGGTCGCCGTGGTACACGCCCACCAGCACCGGCACCCCGACGCCGCCCGTCATCACCGGGAAGGCCGCGAAGCCGTTGCCCATGATGATGGTGAACAGCGCCATGCCCAGCACGTACACCACCACCGCGACGAAGCGGATGTCCATGTTGATGTAGCTGGTGGTGATGTACGCCACCGCCTTGCCCACGCCGGCGTCGGAGAACACCAGGCCCAGCATGCCCAGCATCTGCGGCAGCACCACGGCCCAGCCCAGCGCGTCGGTCAGGCGGCGCGACTCGCGCAGGCCCTGCACCGGCGTCTCGCGCGTCAGCCAGCAGGCCAGCGCCAGCGCCACCACGCAGCCCACGCCCAGGCTCACCAGCGTGGTGTTCTTGGGGTCGAGCAGGAAGGCGTCGCCGATCTTGACCTTGCTCATCAGCACGGTGCCGATCACGGTGACCAGCGGAATCGCCAGTGCCGGCATGAAGAGCTTGTTGCCCAGGCGCGCGGCGCTGGCCTGGTACTGCTCGGGCGAGGGCTCGCGGTGCTTGCCCGCGCCGACGCCGCGCATGCCGGCAATGACGGCCATGGCCACGGCGCCCACGCCCACCCACGCGGGCGGCAGCTTGTCGCCCACCAGGAACACCAGCGAATAGAGCGCCCAGAACAGGCCGCTGGTGTAGCGCTTGGGGTGCTGGCGGTCGGTCAGCGTCATGATGGCCGTGATCGCGAGGATCAGGCCGACCAGGATGTAGAGATGCTGGATCGAGAGAATCATGATCAGCGGCCCTCTTGCGTGGCGGGAACGGCCGGGGCGTCGGTGCCCGGTGTGCCTTCCATCTCTCGGGCGATGGCCTGGTCGAGGCGGCGCAGGCGCCACGAATGGATGACGAACGCGGCAATCGCGGTGGGAATGCCCCACATCGCGATGTGCAGCGGCTCGACGTCGATGCCCGCTTCATGCAGGAAGGTGGTCATCAGCACGATGGCGCCGAAGGCCACGAAGATGTCTTCGCCGAAGAACAGGCCCACGTTGTCGGTGGCCGCGGCATAGGCGCGCAGCTTGTGGCGCAGGCGCTCCGGCAGCTTGCCGTAGCGGGTTTCGGTGGCGCCTTCGGCCATGGGCGCGAGCAGCGGGCGAACCATCTGCGGATGGCCGCCCAGGCTGGTGAGGCCGATGGCCGCCGTGAGTTCGCGCGCGGCGAGGTAGACGATGAGCAGGCGCCCGGCGGTGGCCGACTTGATGCGCCCGATCCAGTTCTGCGCATGCTGGCGCAGGCCGTGGCGCTCCAGCAGCCCGATCACCGCCAGCGGCAGAAGAATGATCAGCGGCAGGTTGCGGGTCTTGATGAAGCCGGTGCCGATGGCCGTGAGGATGGCCATGGGGCCGAAGCCCGCGGCGGCGGCCGTCACGATGGCCGTGACGATCACCACCAGCATCGGATTGAAGCGCAGGATGAACCCCGCAATGATGACGGCCACGCCAATCAGCGGCCAGAGAGGGATGTCAGGAGTCATGTGGGTCTTTCGTGTTGGAGTTCACAGCCGCCTGGCGCATGTGCGCCGGCACGTCGGTCTACGCAAGCGCCGTGCCAATGAATGAGCAATTCAAACTACCTGAACCACTCATTTTCTTAAGATTGTTGAACAATCAATGCGAGTGTGCCCAACAAAGGTGCCTGGATGACCCCATGGAAACCCTGATCGCGGTGCGATCTGGTGCACGGGCGGCCGGCGGAAATCTGCTACAAACGCGCGGCACCGACGCCCCCTCCACCTACCTCCCGGCATGAATCGACAGGTTTCCCCCACACCGCCCGCCTCGCCGGCCGCGGGCACGCAGACGCTCAACGACCGGGTGGCGGAGCTCATCCGCCAGAAGATCGTGAAGGGCGAGTTCTCGCCCGGGCAGCGGCTGTCGGAGGCCACGCTGGCCGACAGCTTCGAGATTTCGCGCAACACCCTGCGCGAGGTGTTCCGCACGCTGACCAAGGAAGGCCTGCTCAAGCACGCGCCGAACCGCGGCGTGTTCGTGGCCGTGCCCAGCATCGCGTCGATCATCGACATCTACCGTGTGCGCCGCCTCATCGAATGCCAGGCGCTGGCACAGGCCTACCCCCGCCACCCGGCCAAGAAGCACATGCGCGAGGCGGTGGAACTGGCGCTGAAGTGCCGCGAGGCCGGCGACTGGCTGGGCGTGGGCACGGCGAACATGGAGTTCCACAAGGGCATCGTGGAGCTGGCCGACAGCGAGCGGCTGAACGTGCTGTTCGCGCACATCCTGGTCGAGCTGCGGCTGGCCTTCGGACTGCTGAAAGACCCGGAGTTCCTGCACGCACCCTACGTGGACATGAACACCAAGCTGCTCGAACTCATCGAGGCCGGCAAGTTCGCCGAGGGCTCGGCGGCGCTGAACGACTACCTGATCCACTCCGAGCGCATCGTGCTCGCGGTTTATGCGCGGCAGATGCCCGAGGGCGGCGTCGACAGCTAGGCGGGGCTCCGGGAAGGGCCGCCCCGGTGTCGCGGCATTCCTCGGCGAGCTGAAATAATGGCGGTCCCGCCACGCAACGCCGACGGAGACGCGCCATGACACTGTCTGCCTACCTGCTGTTCCTGCCCGCCTGCTTCGCCATCAACATGGCGTTCGGCCCCAACAACCTGCTGTCCGTGACCAACGGCGCCAAGCACGGCGTGTCGCCGGCCGTCATCGCGGCCAGCGGACGGCTGGTGGCCTTCGCGATCATGATCGCCGTCGCGGGCCTGGGCATGGGCGCGGTGCTGGTGGCGTCGGAGCCGGCCTTCCACGTCATCAAGTACATCGGCGCGGCGTACCTCGTTTGGATCGGCATCCGCCTGCTGCGCGCCCCGGCGCCCACGGCCGACGTGGGTTCGCGCGACGCCTCCGCGCCGCCGTCCATGCGCGCGCTGGCGCGGCAGGAATTCACCGTGGCGGCCGGCAACCCGAAGGCCATCCTGGTGTTCACCGCCTTCTTTCCGCAGTTCGTGGCGCCGGAAGCCTATGCCAGCAGCTACCTGCTTCTGGGCGCGACCTTCCTGGTGTTCGAGCTGGTCGCGATCGCGCTCTACGCGCTGCTCGGCGCGCGCATGCGCCGCATGGCCAACGGCAGCCGCGCGATGCGCTGGTTCAACCGCATCAGCGGCAGCATGATGGTCGGCTTCGGGCTGATCCTCGCCTTCACGCGCCGGCCGACGACCTGAGTTCTCTCAGGCTTTGAGGTACTCGGCCTTGGTGCCGAGCCAGCGGTCGATGTGGCGCTGCGCAAGGTCGGGGTGCTTCTGCAGCATCACGGGCGCCAGTTCGCGCGCCCAGTCGAGCAGCAGCGTGTCGGTCGTCAGGTCGGCAAAGCGCAGCAGCGGCGCGCCCGACTGCCGCGCGCCCAGGAACTCGCCGGGCCCGCGAATCTCGAGGTCGCGCCGCGCGATCTCGAAGCCGTCGCCGGTCTCGGCCATGGCCTTGAGCCGGGCGCGCGCGGCCTCGCCCACACGGCCGCTGTCGCCGGGCGCATAGAGCAGCACGCAGGCCGAGGCCGCCGCGCCGCGCCCCACCCGGCCGCGCAGCTGGTGCAGCTGCGAGAGGCCGAAACGCTCGGCATGCTCGATCACCATCAGCGAGGCATTGGGCACGTCCACGCCCACTTCGATCACCGTGGTGCTCACCAGCACCTGGATCTCGTTGGCGGTGAACGCCGCCATCACCGCCTGCTTCTCGGCCGTGGGCATGCGCGAATGCAGCAGGCCGACCTGGATCGGCTCGCCCAGCGTGCCGGCCAGCTCGTCGCGGGTTTCGGTGGCGTTGCGCAGGTCGACCGCCTCGCTCTCCTCGATCAGCGGGCACACCCAGTACACCTGCCGCCCCTGCGCGATCTGCGCATGGATGCGGTCGATGACCTCGTCGCGCCGGTGGTCGGCCACCAGCTTGGTGACGATGGGCGTGCGGCCCGGCGGCAGCTCGTCGAGCGTGGACACGTCCAGGTCGGCGTAGTAGCTCATCGCCAGCGTGCGCGGGATGGGCGTGGCGCTCATCATCAGCAGATGTGGCTCGAGGTGCCCTTCGGCCTTGCCGCGCAAGGCCAGGCGCTGCGCCACGCCGAAGCGGTGCTGCTCGTCGATGATGGCCAGCGCGAGGTTCTTGAAGCGCACCTTCTCCGAGATGACGGCATGCGTGCCGATGACCAGCGCGGCCTCGCCGCTCTCCACCGCCGCCGACATCGCGTCGCGCTCTTTCTTCTTCTGGCTGCCCGTGAGCCACGCCACGCGCAGGCCGCGTTCGGCCAGCAGCGGATCGAGCCAGCCGACCAGCTTGCCGAAGTGCTGCGCCGCGAGGATTTCGGTCGGCGCCATCAGCGCGCACTGGAAGCCCGCATCGATGGCGCGTGCCGCCGCCAGCGCGGCCACCACCGTCTTGCCCGAGCCCACGTCGCCCTGCAGCAGCCGGTGCATGGGAATCTCGCGGCGGAGGTCGCGCGTGATCTCCTCGCCCACCCGCTGCTGCGCGCCGGTCAGGCCGAAGGGCAGCACCGCGAGCAACTGCGCATGCAGCGAGGCAGGCGCAGGCTCGGCCGGCGCGGGCAGCACCGGCGCGCGCTGCGCGGCACGCTCCAGCCGTGCCTGCAATTGCGACAGCTGCTGCGCCAGCAGTTCCTCGGCCTTGATGCGCTGCCATGCCGGGTGGCTGTGGTCTTCGAGCGTGGCCATGGCCACGTCGGGCGTCGGGTAGTGCAGGAAGCTCAGCGAGGCGCGCAGGTCCCAGGCGCCGCGGAAGCCGATCTGCACCGGAATGGTCTCGTCGAGCACGGCCCGCGCCAGGCCCGAGCGCACTTCGCGCCGCAGCACCGGCTGCGGCAGCCCCGCCACGGTCGAGTAGATGGGCGTCAGCGCGTTGGGCAGCGCGGTGCCGGCCGCCTTCACCGTGGGATGCATGATCTGCCGCCCCACGAAGCCGCCGCGCATCTCGCCGCGCACGCGCACCCGCGCGCCGACCGCGAGCTGCTTCTGCTGCGACGGATAGAAATTGAAGAAGCGCAGCTGGCAGGTGTCGCTGCCGTCGTCGATGGTGGCGATGAGCTGCCGGCGCGGGCGGTACACCACCTCGCATTCGGTGACCACGCCCTCGACCTGCGCCATGTCGCCGTCGCGCGTGTCCACCAGGCGCACGATGCGGGTCTCGTCCTCGTAGCGCATCGGCAGGTAGAGCGCGAAGTCGATGTCGCGCACCAGCCCGAGCTTGCGCAGCGCGCGCTGCACCTGGCTCAGGCCGGCACCGGGCGGCTGCGGCGGTGCCGCGGCTGCGTCGGCGGTGGGCGGGGGAGCTTGTTTCTTGGGCGGCACGGGCGAAGCTTCTAGCGCGGGCGGCAAAGGTCCGTCAAGGCGCTGCGCGCATCGGGAAACGCGAAGCGGAACCCGGTCTGCAGCAGGTGCGCGGGCACCACGCGCTGCCCTTCGAGCAGCAGGTCGGCCTGCTCGCCCAGCAGCAGCCTGACCGGCGCGGCGGGTGTCGGCATCCAGAAGGGGCGGTGCATCACGCCGGCCGCCACGCGGGTGAATTCCTCCTGCGAGAGCGCACCGGGCGCGGTGAAGTTGAAAGCCTGCGCTGCCGCCGCATTGCCGCCGGCCTGCTCGGCCAGGCTCCACACATGGGCCATCGCGCGGATCACGTCATGCACATGCACCCACGACAGCCACTGCCGCCCGCTGCCCAGCCGGCCGCCCATGCCGAGCGCCACCGGCAGCAGCAGCTGCGGCAGCGAGCCCTGGTGGCCCAGCACGAAGCCGAAGCGCATGCAGGCCACGTGCACGCCGTGCGCGACCGCGCCCCGCGCGGCCTGCTCCCAGGCCTGGCACAGCGCCGACATGAAGATGTCCTGCGGCGGTGCGTCTTCGGCCAGCTCGGCGGTGTCGCCCTGCGGCTGCACGCCGTAGTAGCCGATGGCCGAGCCCGACAGCAGCAGCCATGGCTTGCGCGCACGCGTGGCGATCCACGCGACCAGCGTGTTCGTGAGGCCCGCGCGGCTTTGCATCAGCTGGCGCTGGCGCCGCTCGCTCCAGCGCTGGCCCAGGATGCGCGCGCCCGCCAGGTTGATGACCACGTCGACATCGTCCGTCGCCGGGATCTGCTCGAGCGCCTGCACGCAGCGCACCGCGCCGCCGAAGCCCCAGGCCGCCGAGCGCGCATCGCGCGTCCACACCGTCACCGCATGGCCGTCGGCCAGCAGGTGGCGCACCAGGATCTGGCCGATGAAGCCAGTGCCGCCAGTCACCAGCACGCGCTGCGGCTTGCTGCCGAAACGCACCGGCGCATCGGCCGCGCGCTGTTCTTCCTGCGCGGTGCGGCGGAACAGCGCGCGCGCCGCCAGTCCGTCGCGCAGCCCCGAGATGCCCACGCCCACGCCGCACAGCGCGAGGAACGCGCCGAGCCAGCCTTGCGACTGCCACACCAGCGCCGTGGGCTGCGCCGCCCAGTCGACCGCGTTCATGGCCAGCAGCGCGATGAACGCGCCGGCATTGATGGCCAGCACCGTGTGCGTGACGCGCTCGGTGGGCGGCAGCAGGCGGCTGCCGTCTTCCACCACGAAGTCCCACAGCGTGAGCACGATCTCGACGCCGAACACCGCGAGCAGCACCCAGGCCCACACGCCGTGCCAGGCCCACGACGACAGCCCGATGAACATGGCGCAGTAGATCGACGAGCGCACCGCGTGGATGGACAGCTCGCGCCGCGCGGTGTTGCGCTGCGCCAGCGCCTCGGTGCCTTCGTGGTGATAGAGCGTGTCGAATGCGCCCATCAGCCCCTGTGCGGCCATGAGCTGCAGCGCCAGCAGGTGTGTGTCGATCGTCATGCGGTCACCGCCTTGGGTTCAGTCACTTCCTCGAACACGCCGACCTGGGTGAAGGTGGTGCCCATCAGCCAGTGGCGGATCTCGATGCGGATGTTGAAGCGCTCCGGCGTCTCGTTGTGGTGCCACAGGAAAGTCTTGCCGGGCGTGAACACGCCGGGCAGCGGAATGCGCCAGCCCAGCACGTCCCAGAAGTAGCCGTCGCTCTGGAAATGCAGGCTGCCGTTTTCTTCGACGCTCAGCACCAGCTTCATGCCCAGGCCCATGCCCACGTACTCCAGCACCTCGCCGCGCTCGCTCTCGCGCATGAAGCTGGTGAACTGGATCGGCTTGCGGCCATGCAGGCGGTAGATGCGCTGCTTGTAGATGGCCGGGTCTTCGGGCTTGGCATAGACCTGTATCTCCACCGGAAAATTGGCGTCGCTGTACGGAATGAGCGCGCCCTGGATCATCGGCTGCGTCAGGTGCCCCAGCAGCTTGCCGAAGCGCGAGCAGCGCAGCTCGCTGAGCGCACCGAGGTAATGCAGCGCCCTGCCCGGCAACGGGTTCTTGTCGAAGCGACGTCGGATGTCGGGGTGCAGGCCCTGCCACTTGCTCCCCAGGATCTTCTTGAAGAGCTCGCCTTCGGAAGGCCCGGGCTGGGGTGCGGCGCGCGCGGCAAGTGAATCAGGCATGCGCCGATTCTGCCTTGGCAAAACGCCGCCGATAGCCCCGCCTCGACGCCCCGTTTTCCGGGCATGGGACAATTCCGCCCGCCTCCCGGCTTTCTCTTGTCTTTTCCCATGCCTCCTTGGAACGGGCCCGTCCGGCCCTCAAGCAACATGCGCGCCTTCACGCTTTCCGATTTCGATTTCGCACTGCCACCCGAGCTGGTGGCGCAACACCCGGCCACCGAACGCACCTCCTCCCGCCTGCTCGACGGCACGGGGCCCGCGCCGGTCGACCGCATCTTCAGGAACCTGCCCTCGCTGCTGCGCGCGGGCGACCTGCTGGTCTTCAACGACACGCGCGTGGTCAAGGCGCGCCTGTTCGGCGAGAAGCCGACCGGCGGCAAGCTCGAACTGCTGGTCGAGCGCGTGCTGCAGGGCCAAGAGGTGGTCGCGCACATGAAGGTCAGCAAGAAGCCGCCGGTGGGCACCACGCTCGACATGGTCGGCGGCTTCCGCGCCACGCTGCTGGGCCGCTGGCCCGACGAAGACGGCGCGCTGTTCCGCTTCGCCTTCGAGAGCGACACCGGCGAGAACCCCTACATGCTCATGGAGCGCTGCGGCCACGTGCCGCTGCCGCCCTACATCACCCACACCGATTCGGCCGAGGACGAGAGCCGCTACCAGACCGTGTTCGCGCGCGTGCCCGGCGCGGTGGCGGCACCCACCGCCGCGCTGCATTTCGACGAAGGCCTGCTGGCCGAGCTCGAAGCGCGCGGCGTGCAGCGCGCCAACGTCACCCTGCACGTGGGCGCCGGCACCTTCCAGCCGGTGAAGACCGAGAACATCGCCGAGCACACCATGCACGCCGAGCGCTACGAGGTGCCCGAGGCCACGCAGCGCGCCATTGCCGAATGCAAGGCGCGCGGCGGCCGCATCGTGGCCGTGGGCACGACCACCGTGCGCACGCTCGAGTCGTGGGCCAAGAGCGGCGAGGCATCGGGCGACACGCGCATCTTCATCACCCCGGGCTTCGCCTTCGCGCACGTCGACCTGCTGGTGACCAACTTCCATCTGCCCAAGAGCACGCTGATGATGCTGGTCTCGGCCTTCGCGGGCTACGAGCGGGTGATGGGGCTGTATGCCCACGCCATTGCCGAGCGCTACCGCTTCTTCAGCTATGGCGACGCCATGCTGCTGGAGCGGCAACAAGACTGAGACGACCACCATGCTGAACTTCGAACTCCTCAAGACCGACCCCGACAGCCACGCGCGCCGCGCCACGCTCACGCTCAACCACGGCAAGGTGCAGACGCCGATCTTCATGCCCGTGGGCACCTACGGCACGGTCAAGGGCGTGATGCCGCGCAGCCTGGAGGAAATGGGCGCGCAGATCATCCTGGGCAACACCTTCCACCTGTGGATGCGCCCCGGCCTCGACGTGATGGCCAGCTTTGGTGGGCTGCACGGCTTCGAGAAGTGGAACAAGCCCATCCTCACCGACTCGGGCGGCTTCCAGGTGTGGTCGCTGGGCGCAATGCGCAAGATCAGCGAAGAGGGCGTGAAGTTCGCGTCGCCCGTCAACGGCGACAAGCTGTTCCTCACGCCCGAGGTCTCGATGCAGATCCAGACCATCCTCAACAGCGACATCGTGATGCAGTTCGACGAGTGCACGCCCTACGACACCAAGGGCCACATCACGACCGAGGCCGAGGCGCGCATCTCGATGGAACTGAGCCTGCGCTGGGCCAAGCGCTGCCAGGCGGAGTTCAACCGGCTGGAGAACCCGAACGCGCTCTTCGGCATCGTGCAGGGCGGCATGTTCGAGAACCTGCGCGAAGAGTCGCTGGCCGCGCTGGTGGACATGGACTTCCCCGGCTACGCCATCGGCGGCGTGAGCGTGGGCGAGCCCAAGGAAGAAATGCTGCACATCATGGGCCACACGCCGCACCGGCTGCCCGCGAACAAGCCGCGCTACCTGATGGGCGTGGGCACGCCGGAAGACCTGGTGCAGGGCGTGGCCGACGGCGTCGACATGTTCGACTGCGTGATGCCCACGCGCAATGCGCGCAACGGCACGCTCTTCACACGCTTCGGCGACCTGAAGATGCGCAACGCGCGCCACAAGAGCGATCCGCAGCCCATCGACCCCAGCTGCACCTGCCACGCCTGCGCGGGCACCTCCGGCGTGAGCTGGAACGACGGCGGGCGCGAAGGCTTCAGCCGCGCCTACCTGCATCACCTCGACCGCTGCGGCGAGATGCTCGGGCCGATGCTCACGACCATCCACAACCTGCACTACTACCTGAACCTGATGAGCGAGATCCGCGAGTCGCTGGACGCGGGCACGTTCACGGAGTTTCGCGCGCGCTTCAAGTCGGAGCGCGCAAGAGGCGTCTGAAGAAGAGCGGCCGCTACTTCAGCGGCTGTATGGGCAGCGGCGTGGCGTAGGGCTCGATGCGCAAGGCCTCGTTCCTGAAGACGACGATCTGCCTGAGCGGCGCCTGCACCAGCGCACCGCTCGCGTCCTTGTGGGAGGCGTACTGCCACAGCGTGAGCTGGCCCTTGGCCGCGAGCTGGGCGGCCAGCCTCTCGACGGCGGGGCAGCGTCTTCGTGTTCATGAGAGCGAGCGTAGCCACGCCCGGATGCGCCGCCCATTTGCCGGAAGCCATACACCGGCCGGCCGCTATCCGCTACGCTTGCCGTCCGTCCCCATCGCTGTTGCCGCATTCACATGACCGACGCATCACAACTTTCGCCCTACACCGCCCGCTACCCCTCGCTGGCCGGGCGCACCGTGTTCATCTCCGGCGGCGCCAGCGGCATCGGCGAATCGCTGGTGCGGGCCTTTCATGCGCAAGGCGCGAAGGTCGGCTTCTGCGACCTCGACACCGCTGCCGGCAGCGCGCTCGCGGCGCAACTGCAGGGCGAGCATCCGGCGCTGTTCTTGCCCTGCGACGTGACCGACACCGCCGCGCTCGCCGCCGCCATCGACGCGGTGCGCCAGCGCTTCGGGCCAATTTCCGTGCTGCTGAACAACGCCGCCAACGACCGCCGCCACGAGATGGCCGACGTGACCAGCGACGACTTCGACCGCCTCGTGGCCGTCAACTTCAAGCACCAGTTCTTCGCCGCGCAGGCGGTTGCCGACGACATGCGCGCGCTGGGCGGCGGCTCGATCATCAACTTCGGCTCCATCAGCTGGATGATCAAGGGCAAGGGCTATCCGGTGTACCAGGCCTGCAAGGCGGCGGCGCGCGGCCTCACGCGTTCGCTGGCGCGCGACCTGGGCAAGCAGAACATCCGCGTCAATTCGATCGTGCCGGGCTGGGTGATGACCGAGCGGCAGATCAAGCTGTGGGTCAAGCCCGAATCGGGCGCGGAGATCGATGCGGCGCAGTGCCTGCCGGGCCGCGTGATGGCCGAGGACATCGCGGCGATGGCGCTGTTCCTGGCAGCCGACGATTCGCGCATGTGCACCGCGCAAGATTACGTGGTGGACGCCGGCTGGACCTGAAATGGTCTCGCCGCCAGGCTACGCGCACTTCGTGTCGCTTCGCCAACCCCCTACCGGGGGCAACACCTGAGGCCCGGCAGAGCCGGTTCCTCGGTGTTCTCGAAAACTTCCGAGCGACTATCCAGTTCAGTCCCGCAACTCTGCCGGGACCGTGCCGCCGTTGGCGGCCAGCTTGGTCATGACCTGGCGGTGCAGCCAGATGTTCATCTTGGCGCTGTCGCTGGTGTCCTGGCCGTAGCTCAGTTCCGCCGCCAGTTGCTTGCGTGCCTCGAGGCTGCTGTCCAGGCCCAGCAGCTTCATGAGGTCGACGATGGAGGTGCGCCAGTTGAGGTTCTTCGCGCCCGGCATGCCGTCGAGCACCGCGGCCACGTCGCCCAGCGGAATGGCGGGCGGGGGCGCGGCCACTGCGGGTGCGGGTGCATCGGCCGGTGCCGCGGCGGTGGGCGCCGGGGCTGGGGCCGGGGCCTCCGCTGCCTTGGCGCCCGGGAAGATCTTGGAAAGGATGCTGCCGAAAATGCTCATGCTTTAGCTCCGTCTGGGGTTGGGAATCCATCGTTGTAGCACGGCCTCGCGGCGCGCCGGCTACATGGTGTGTCGATCGGCGCGCGGGGGCGTGACCGAATCCGCAGACTGCGCCGCGGCCGGGGTGCCGCAGGCGTGGCAGAACCTGGAGAACGCGCTCTTGCGCGTCTCGCACACGCCGCAGTGGTCGAACAGGCCGATGCCGCAGTGCGGGCAGAAGTCGATGGCGTCGTTCTTCAGGTCCACCGGCCGCTCGCAGCCGGGGCACACGCCCTTGCCCAGGCGGGCCAGCGCGGTGTCGTAGCTGAGTTCCTCGCGCCGCACCTGGTCGGGCTGCTGCTCGGCGAGTTTCTGGCGCGCCAGGTAGCGGTTGAGCGCGACGATGGCGTAGCGCCCCACCAGCACCGTGAGCACGATGCCCACCAGGTAGCGCACATAGCCGCCGTAGCTCGGCAGGTAGGGCACCAGCTCGACGAAGAACGCGAACAGCGCGAAGAAGATGAAGCCCCACACGAAGGGCCAGTATGTGCTCCTGCGCTTCTTCGCGAACAGCCAGCCGGCCACCACCAGCAGCGGCAGCGTGAGCGCCAGCCGGTACAGGAACACGCGCAGCTCGATGCGGCGGTACTCGGCCTCCAGCTTCACCTGCGCGTCGCGCTCCAGCTCGGCGAGCGCGGTGCGCGCGCGCTGCTCGGCCTGGCGCGCGTCGAGCGTGATCTGCTGCTGCGCGCTGACCTGGCGCTGCACCTGTTCTTCTTTCTGCTTGAAGGCGTCGAGCGCCTTGGTGCGCGCGATGAGCTCGGGGTCCTGGTCGGGCTGCGCGGTGGCACGGCGCGTGGCGAGCCAGTTGCCGAAGGTCTCGCGCGCATTGGCGTTGGCCTGCTGCGCGGCCTGCAGCTGCAGGCGTATCTGGTCGAGGTCGCGCGCGGCCTGCAGTTCGGTGGCTTCCGAGGCCGCGATGGTCGCGCGAAGCGGCTGCGCGGCGCGCAGGTCGATGAAGTCGTCGATGCCGCGCACGCGCTCGACCTGCGGCAGGTCGCTCACGATGGTGCTGCCCAGCCCGATGAGGAAGCTGGCGAACACGAAGGCCACCAGCCAGAGGCCGCGGCGGAACCATTTTTCGGAAAGGCGAAGGGATTTGCTCATGTCGTTGTCCCGCTCCTGGTCATTGAAGCCTCAGCGTCACCGGCGCGGCGCCCAGCCCGGCACGCGGCAGCCAGGCGAACACGGAGTCGACCGTCACCGTCTCGATGCGGTCGCTGAAGCGCTTGTCGTTCGGGTGGTCGTCGAAGGCCACGTTGGCCGAGCTCACGCGCCCGCCCAGCCGGGTGAGCGGCCCGAGCTTCAGCGTGGTGGGCTCGTAGCCCTTGAACTGCATCCAGGCCTGCGCCTGCGCGCGGTTGCCGATGGTGGCGGGCTCCATTGCGGCGGCCAGCGTCTCGACGGCCCACTGGTTCGATTGCTGGTACTTCCGGCCCCAGGCGTAGCTCACGATGCTGTAGGGCGCCACGTTCATCCGAACGATGCGCGCGGGCGGCTCGTCCAGCGCGGCCATCAGCTGCGCCTGCACGGCCGGCGTGGGCACGACCCAGGCCGCCTCGTAGCGCCACAGGTCGTCGAGGAAGAACTCGCCGAGCCCCTGGCGATACACCGCCGCCACCGCCGTTCCGCACTGGTTGAGCTTGTGCACCACGCGCCACGGACCGGCATCGGTCTTGTAGGCGATGCCCAGGTGCGAGTAGCGCAGGCCGTACTTGCCCAGGTCCTGCCCGGCGCGCGCCAGGAACACCACGCGCGCCCCGCTGGCGTCGAGCGCCTGCGAGGTGCGCTCGGCCAGCTCCATGCCCTTGACGATCACGGCGGGCGTCGGCTTGGCCTGCTCGCACGAACGGCCCGCCCGGGCCTGCATCGGCAAGGCCGCTGCAAGGGCAAGCCCGAGCGCGCTGCAAGCCATGAGCGCGCGCTTCACGAGAGCCTCTCGTTGTAGAGCAGCGCACGGCCGATGGCGTTGGGCACGAAGGCCAGCACCTCGCCGGCGGCCGACAGCACCACGCCCGAGCCGATCACGCTGACGGTGACGCCGGTGCCCACGGCAGCCGACATGCCGTTGGCGGCGCGCCCCGCCACCCTGATGCTGGCACGCGCGCCGTCCGAAGCACGCTCCAGCACGTAGACCGTGCCGTCGGCCGAGGCTTCGACAGCCACCACGGTGAGCACGGAGCCGGCCACCGACAACGCGGCGGGCAGCGCCACCGAGGCCTTGGCCATCCCACCTGCAGCGTCCGCCGAAGCACCCACGGCCGACGCCGTGACAAGGACGGAGGCCACCGGCATCAGCGAGATGGCCGTGGAGGCGTCGCTCTGCGCCTGTGCCTGCAAGGGGGCCGATACGCCGGCGAAGGCGGTGCATGCGGCGACGAGGACGGCGGCAATCGACTTCTTCATGATGGTCTTTCGTTGGTCTGGCACGGGTTATTCGGCGGTGGAGGAAGCAGACGCGGCGGCTTCGGCGCGGGCCAGCCGGCGGCCTTGCAGGCGGGCTTCGGCCATGTCGGCTTCGTGGCGGTCACGCAGGGTCTTGGCCAGCGTGAAGGCCGAGCTGATGAGGAACAGCCAGCTCACGCCCAGGAAGGCCTTGTAGGCGTCGTTGATCTCCATGCGCACGAGGCCCCAGCCGGTCAGGGCCATCGCGGTGAAGAAGCTTCCCCAGACGACCAGGCGCCACATGGGCACGTCGCGGCCCGTCGAGAGGCCGGCGGCGGCCTGCTCGCCGTCGCGGATGAACTTGGCCAGCATGAAGGCGGTGCTCAGGCAGAACACGTAGCCCATCACCATGAACGCCCGGTCCAGCGCCTGCCCCGGCAGCCAGCTCAGGCCGGTGGCGCACAGGAAGACGGCGATCGCGAACGAGGCCCAGGTCTGGAACTGCCAGGCCCGCGTGTCGCGCTGGATGGAAACGGTCGAGGATGAAAGGGGTTGCATGTGTGCCTCGCGGCGTAGTGAAGGTGAGCGAATGATGGTTCGCTCCCGCACCGCGGGGCTCGAATGCTTGCACCGGTGGCGGTTTACAGCGCCGCCAGTATCTCGGGGAGGTACTTTTAGGCGCCGAGCAGGCCGCCCACGCGCTGGCGCAGCGACTCGGGCTGCACCTCGGACGACGGCACGGCCGCGCCCACGTTCAGGCCCACGCGGCTGAAGAAACCGCGGCGGAAGGGCTTGGCCATGGCCACGCGCTCGCCGCCGCGCAGCTCGATGCGGCTGAAGTACGAGCCCCAGAGGTTGGTCAGCGCCATCGGGATCACCGGCGGCTCGATGCCTTCGGCGCGCGCGCTGTCGACGATCTTCATCACGCCGCCCTTGAAGGGCTGCAGCGTGCCGTCACGCGTGATCGCGCCCTCGGGGAAGATGGCGAGCAGGTCGCCTTCGCGCAGCACGCCCAGCGCGCTGGCGAAGGCGGCTTCGTAGGCGGCCGGGTCTTCCTTCTGCGGCGCGATGGGAATGGCCTTGGCCAGCTTGAACAGCCACCCCAGCACCGGCACCTTGAAGATGCGGTGGTCCATGATGAAGCGGATGGGCCGCGGGCTCGCCGCCATCAGCAGCACCGCGTCGATGAAGCTCACGTGGTTGCACACCAGCACGGCCGCGCCCTCGGTGGGAATGTGCTCGTCGCCCTTGATGTCGAAGCGGTAGACGAAGCGCGACAGCACCCAGGCCACGAAGCGCAGCATGTACTCTGGCACCAGCATGAAGATGTAGAACGCCACCACCGCGTTGGCGATGCCGGTGAACAGGAAGATCTGCGGAATGCTGAAGCCCGCGCCCAGCAGCGCGCCGGCGATGACCGAGCTGCCGATCATGAACAGCGCGTTGAGGATGTTGTTGGCCGCGATGATGCGCGCGCGGTGCGTGGGCTGGCTGCGCAGCTGGATCAGCGCGTACATCGGCACGCTGTACAGGCCCGCGAACAGCGACAGCAGCGCCAGGTCGGCCATCACGCGCCAGTGGGCGCCCTGGCGCACGAAGCTGCCGATGCCCATTTCGGCCACCTTGGGCAGCCCGCGCGAGGCGAAGTACAGGTCGATCGCGAACACGCTCATGCCGATGGCGCCCAGCGGCACCAGGCCGATCTCCACCTGCCGGCGGCTGAGCGTCTCGCACAGCAGCGAGCCCACGCCGATGCCCACCGAGAACACCACCAGCAGCAGCGAGGCCACCTGCTCGTCGCCGTGCAGCACTTCCTTGGCGAAGCTCGGGAACTGGCTCAGGAACACCGCGCCGAAGAACCACATCCACGAAATGCCCAGCAGCGAGCGGAACACCACGATGTTCTCGCGCGCAAGCTTGAGGTTGCGCCAGGTCTCGCTGACCGGGTTCCAGTTGATGACCAGTCCGGGGTCGGTGGCCGGCGTGCGCGGAATGGCCTGCGCCACGCCGCGCCCCACCAGCGCGAGCAGCACGCAGGCCACGGCCACCGTGAGGTGGCCGATCTGCGGCACCGCCACCAGCAGCCCGCCCGCCACCTGCCCCAGCAGGATGGCGACGAAGGTGCCCATCTCGACCATGCCGTTGCCGCCCGTGAGCTCGCGCGGATCCAGCACCTGCGGCAGGTAGGCGAACTTGACCGGCCCGAACAGCGTGGAGTGAAGCCCCATGAGGAACACGCAGCCCAGCAGCACCACGGCGTTGGCCGTGACGAAGCCCCAGGCGGCGATCAGCATGATCGCGATCTCGAGGTTCTTGACGAAGCGGATCATCTTCGTCTTGTCGAACTTGTCGGTCAGCTGGCCCGAGGTGGCCGAGAACAGCAGGAACGGCAGGATGAACAGCGCGCCGATCACCAGGCCCGCCATGGCCGGCGGCATCCAGCTGAGCTGGAGCTGGTAGGTCACCATGACGGTGAATGCGAACTTGAAGAGGTTGTCGTTCGCGGCGCCCGCGAACTGGGTCCAGAAGAAAGGCGCGAAGCGCCGCTGCCCGAGAAGGGCGAACTGGTTGGCGTGCGCGTTGGCCTCGTGGGGCGCGGACGTCGCGGGGGCTGCAGCAGCGGCGGGGGTGGTCATGCGAAGGATTTCCTCAGGCCGCTACGGCGGCTGCGCCCGGATTGTGCCGCAGCGCGGCTTGCCAGCGCATCTCGAGTTTGCGCAGCGCCAGCACCACCGGCAGTCCCGCGAGCGACGCCGTCAGGTGCTTGAGCGTGTGGCCCGAAACCGCGTGCTGCGTGAACTCGTAGATCGAGTGGTCGGCCATCTCGAAGGCCTTGGCCACCACGTAGAAGAAGATCACCCAGCACAGCTTGAGGCCGACCGAATTGCGCATCGGGGTGGACAGAGCCAGCGTCAGCACCAGCGCCATGCCGCCGAACTGCACCAGCGCCCAGGGCATGACGTTGCCGGTCTCCTGGAACACCTCCGCCGAGAGCAGGCCGGCCGTGAGCACGAACCACGCGGCGGGCCAGCCGGCGCGCTGGCTCACCCGCTCGCAGACCGCCACGCCGATCAGCCCCGCGAAGGCCACCGCCATGCCGGCGCGGTCGGCCGCGAGGCGCGGGGCGTCGGGCACGAGGTGGAAGAAGGCGGAGCCCGCGGCGGTGGCGATCAGGCCCGCGAAGAAGAGCCAGGCGCAGTCGAGCGTGTTGTCCGGCGGGTCGCTGGCGGGCGGGGCCAGCGGGAACCGCGACAGCGCTTCCTGGTGCGAGCGGTCGATGCGGTTGAGCCGGTACAGGCCCCACAGGCCGATCACCACGAAAGGGATGTTGCTCAGCACGTCCATGGCGTTCGGCAGGCCGTGCCAGGCGCGGTCGTCGGCGAACACGGTGGCGATGGCGACGTCGGCCGCCGGCAGCGCCGGGCCGAAGACGGCGATCGCCGTGAGCAGGACCAGGGTGAAAAGCAACCCGCGTTCGCGGCGGCTGAGAGAGGGCAGAGGCATGGCGTTTCTCGGTGGTGGTCGGTACGTGCCGCGGAATTTAGGGTCCCGACCCCTCCACGGGCATCGAGAATCGATACGAGGTACTAATTCACACCCAGCGGTATCTCCAATTGATACTTGCCTGTGCCCGTGTACGCTCGAACGATGAGCACCACCGTCGACCTCGTCCAAGCCCTCAAGAACGAACTCAAAAGTGCGCGCATGACCTACGCCGACCTGGCGCGGTCGCTCGACATGGCCGAATCCAGCGTCAAGCGGATGCTGGCCAAGAGCGACATGCCGCTGTCGCGCGTCGACGCCATCTGCCGTGCGTTGAAGATCGATTTCGCCGAACTGGCCCGCCGCGTGGCCGACGCCCAGCCGCTGCTGAAGGAGCTGACGCACGAGCAGGAAAAGGCCGTGGTCAAGGACAAGAAGCTGCTGCTGGTGGCCATCAGCGTGCTGAGCCAGTGGACGCTGGAGCAGATCGTGGCGGCCTACCGCATCAGCGAGGCCGAGTGCATCGGCTGCCTGGCGCAGCTGGACCGCATCGGCATCATCGAGCTGCGGCCGCTGAACCGGTATCGCCTGAAGCTGGCCAAGACCTTCCGCTGGCGCCCGCACGGCCCGGTGATGGAGTTCTTTCGCGAGAACGTGGTGCTCGACTACTACCGCGGCGGCTTCGACGGCCCGGCCGAAGGGCTGCTGCTGGTGCACGGCTCCATCAGCCGCTCGCTGGCGCCGGCCTTCCTGGAGCGCCTGCAGCGCGTGGCGCAGGACTTCGCGCAGCAGCACCAGACCGACCAGAAGCTGTCGGCCAAGGACCGCGAGGGCTACACCCTGCTGCTGGGCATGCGCAACTGGGAGTTCGAGCTCTTCACCCGCCTGCGCCGGAACTGACGGGGCTCAGGGCTTGGCGGCTTCCAGCGCGTCGCGCGTGCTGCGCGCGGCGTTCTTCGCGGCTTCGGCGAAGTCATCGCCCGACGATGCGTAGCAGATGGCCCGCGACGAGTTCACGATGATCGGCGCATCGGCACGCCAGCCGGCGCGCACGGTGGCGACGGCGTCGCCGCCCTGGGCGCCGACCCCCGGAATCAGCAGCGGCACGGTCGGCGCGAGTTCGCGCACGCGCTCGATTTCCGCCGGGTAGGTCGCGCCCACCACCAGCCCGAGCTGGCCGTTGAGGTTCCACGGGCCCTGCGCCAGCCTGGCGACGTGCTCGTACAGGAAAGGCTGGCCCTCGACATCCGCCAGGCGCTGGCCCTGCAGGTCGGAGCCGCCGGGGTTGCTGGTGCGGCACAGCAGGAAGGCGCCCTTGCCCTCGTGCTTCAGGTACGGCGCCACCGAATCGAAGCCCATGAAGGGCGACAGCGTGACCGCGTCGGCGCCGTAGCGCTCGAAGGCTTCCAGCGCGTACTGCTCGGCGGTGGAGCCGATGTCGCCGCGCTTGGCGTCCAGGATCACGGGCACGTCGGGCGCGTTGCGGCGCATGTGCTCCATGAGCTGCTCGAGCTGGGCTTCGGCGCGGTGGGCCGCGAAATAGGCGATCTGCGGTTTGAAGGCGATGACCAGGTCGGCCGTCGCGTCGACGATGCGCGCGCAGAAATCGAAGATGCGGCTGGCGTCGCCCTTGAATTGCCCCGGGAATTTGGCTGGCTCGGGATCGAGCCCCACGCAGAGCAACGAACCGTTTTTTTGCTGTGCGGCGGCCAGCTTGTCGAGGAAAGTCATGGGCCGGGATTTTAGGCGGGCGTGTGCTGCTCGGCCGCCAGGCAGAGGTCGGCCCAGGCGCGGGCCTTGTCGGCCGGGTTGCGCAGCAGGTAGGCCGGGTGATAGGTGGCCACGACGACCGCCGCGCCGGACTCCCCGTTCGTCGCCAGCGGCACCGCGCGGCCGCGCAGCTTGCCCAGCGGGTCGCCGCTCTGCATCAGGCTCTGCGCGGCCAGTGGGCCCATCGCCAGCACGACGCGGGGCGCGAGCGCGGCGGCGTGCTCGCCGAAGGCCTCGGCCATGGGGCGCGGACTGCCGGGCTGGCCGGCGGCCACGCCGCGGTGGGTGCGCATGAGGTGCACGGGCGTCTTGCCGTCGTGCAGCTTCAGGGCGCGCAGCATGTTGTCGAGCAGGCGGCCGGCGTCGCCCGCGAAGGGCTCGCCGTGGCGGCCGTCGGCCTCGGGCGGCATGTCGGCGACGACCAGCCAGCCGCCTTGCGTCGCGGCCATGTCGTGTGGCGTGCCGGCATCGGCATAGAGGCGGCAGGGCGCCTCGAGCAGCACGGCGGCGCCCATCGACGCCGGGGCGGGGGCGGGGCGCGCAGCCGGCGCGGGTGCCGCCACGGGGCGGGCGGCCGGCGCGCGCGGCGGGCGCGGCGCGGAGACGGGCATTTCCGCCTCCATGCGCTCCTCGGCGCTCGGGATGTATTCCTCGTCGTCGGGCGGTCCGGCTTCGGGCGCGGCCTGCACCGGTACCGGTTCGGGCTCGGCTTCCGCCACCTGGGGCACGGGCCACCAGACCTTCACGCCCATTTCGTCGAGCATCGCGCGCTGGCGCGCGTCGAGCTTCAATGTCTGCACCGCGCTCATCGCAAGGCTCCCCAGGCGGTGCCTGTTTCGTTCAATCGCAGGCTCATGACGACGGCGTCCTCGCGCTTGCCGTCATGGGCCGGGTAGTAGCCCTTGCGCACGCCCACGCTGCGGAAACCCTGCCGCACGTAGATGTCCAGCGCGCGCTGGTTGCTCTGGCGCACTTCGAGCCACAGCCACTGCGCGCCCTGGCTGCGCGACCATCCGCCGAGGGCCTCCAGCATGAGCGGCGCCCAGCCCTGGCGCTGGAAGGCCGGGGCCACGGTGATGTTCAGCAGGTGCACCTCGTCGACGCCCTTCATGGCCACGAAATAGCCGATGAGCGTTTCGCCCAGGCTGGTGACGGGCGAGGCGACTCCTTGCGCCACGCCGGGTGCCAGCAGGCACTGGCAGTGGTAGCCCACGGCCATGGAGTCGGTGAAGTTGGCGCGCGTCCAGGGGTGGCTGTAGGCCGTCTGTTCCACCGCGCAGACAGCGTCGATCCGCTCGATGGTGAGCGGTTCGAGGCGGGCTTCGACGGGCTGGAGGACGGCGCTCATGCGTGGCTGGAAGGGGCTGCTGCTGCCGCCGATGCCGCGGCCGCCTTGATGGCGGCGCGTTCTTCGGTGGTCTGCGCCACTTTATCGCGAACATAGAGCGGCCAGGCCTGTGCCGCGGGCACGGTGCGGCCGGCCGCGAGCAGCGCGGGCGCGAGCCGCAGCATGGCGGTGGCGCTCGGCAGGGCCTCGTGGCGGGCGGCGGCCGGCGCCAGGCGCGGGCCGTAGGCGGCGAAGGCGTTGCCGGCCAGCGCATGGCCGGCGGGCACTTCGAGGGCCTCGGGCGACAGCAGCAGGAGCTCGTCCTCGCCGGCCAGGCCACCCAGGGGGCCGGCGGCGAAGTCGTAGCGCGCGGCGTAGACCTGGTCCATGCGGGCGTCGAGCACCGCCACCACCTGCCGCGCGCCGAAGGCATGGCGCGCTTCCTCGGCCACGGCCAGCAGGGTGTCGACCGGCAGCAGCGGCACGCCGGCACCGAAGGCCAGCCCCTGCGCCACCGAGCAGGCGGTGCGCAAGCCGGTGAACGAGCCGGGGCCGCGGCCGAAGACGATGGCGTCCAGGTCGGCCAGCGCCAGCCCGGCCTCGCCCAGCAGTTGCTGGATCAGCGGCAGCAGCGTGGTCGAGGCCTGCGCGCCGCCCACGCCGTTGTGGGCCAGCAGCCGCTCGCCGTGCAGCACCGCGACCGACAGGTGCTCGGTGCTCGTGTCGAAGGCCAGCAATCTAGGCATTGGCGGGACACCCCGGGGCCGCGCCCGCGGCGGGCGGGCGGAGAAGGAAACGGGGCGAAAGAGGCATGCCCCGATTATCGAGGGGCGGCCAATCCCGGTCGCCGCCCTGCGATATCAGGCCTTTTCGCTCAGCAGCACGGCCAGCCCGGCCTTGCGCAACGGCGCCAGCGCCTTGGCGGGCGCATCCGGCGACACCAGCAGCGTGGCGGCCGAGGCGACCGGGTTGACCACCCAGGCCGAGGCCGCGCCCAGCTTCTCGGACGAGGCCAGCACCACCGTCTCGGCCGACGCGGCCATCAGGGCGCGCTTGATCTCGGCTTCCTCGAGGTCGCCGGTGGTCAGGCCGGCCTCGGCGTGCACGCCGGTGACGCCCATGAAATACGTGTCGGCGTGGATGCGCGAAATGGCTGCCATCGCCGCCGAGCCCACGGCCACCACCGAGTGCTTGAAGAGGCGCCCGCCGATCAGCACCACCTCGATGCCGGCATGCGACACCAGCTCGACCGCCACCGACGGGCTGTGCGTGACCACCGTGGCCTGAAGCGAGAGCGGCAGATGGCGCGCGAGCTGCACGGCGGTGGTGCCGCCGTCGATGAACACCACCTGCCCCGGCTTCACCAGCCGCGCGGCGGCACGGCCGATGGCGACCTTCTCGCCGGAGGCCAGCTGCTGGCGACCGGCGAAATCGGCCTCGGCCGGCGCCAGCGGCAAGGCACCGCCGTGCACGCGCTGCAGCAGGCCCTCGGCGGCCATCTCGCGCAGGTCGCGGCGCAGCGTGTCTTCCGACAGGCCGAGTTCTTCGCTGAGCGCCTTGGCGACGACGTTGCCGTCGCGCCGCAGGACCGAGAGGATGTGTTGCTTGCGCTGGCTGGTGAGCATCGGGCGATGGTATCGGGCTTGCACGCTTTCTGCACGAATTTTCTTGTTATTGCACGAAGATGCACATATGCTCGCCACCCATGACACTCCAAGACCGCGTCCGGGTGCACGAAGTCACCCTGCTTTCCGACAACTGGTACACGCTGCGCACCACCGCCTTCGACTGGCGGCGCAACGACGGCCGGTGGCAGCGCATGCACCGCGAGACCTACGATCGCGGCAACGGCGCCACGCTGCTGCCGTACAACCTCGCGCGGCGCACGGTGCTGCTGGTGCGCCAGTTCCGCTACCCGGCGTTCGTCAACGGCCATGACGACCTGCTGATCGAGGCGGCCGCCGGCCTGCTCGACGACGCGGCGCCCGAAGAGCGCATCCGCGCCGAGGTGGAGGAAGAACTCGGCTACCGGCTCGGCGAGGTGCGCAAGATCTTCGAGACCTTCATGAGCCCCGGCTCGGTGACCGAGAAGCTGCACTTCTTCGTCGCGCCCTACGAGGCCTCGATGCGCATCGGCGCGGGCGGCGGGCTGGCCGAGGAAGGCGAGGACATCAAGGTGCTGGAGCTGGACATCGACGAGGCGCTGGCCATGGTGGCCGACGGCCGCATCGCCGACGCCAAGACCGTGATGCTGCTGTACCACGCGAAGCTGCATCTTTTCGCGCCGGGATAATGGGCGCATGCCTCTTGCCTCCCGCCGCGCCGCTCGCGCACTGACCCTCGTCGCGATGCTGGCCCCGGCCGGCGCCGCCCTCGCCCAGCAAGCCTTCCCGACCCAGGTCGACGCCGCCCTCGCCCGCGCCAAGGTGCCGCGCGACGCGGTGACGATGCTGGTGGCCGACGCCGACGGCTCGCGCCCGCCGCGCCTGGCCTGGCGCACGCAGGTGCCGGTGAACCCGGCGTCGATCATGAAGCTGGTGACGACCTACGCCGCGCTCGACCTGCTCGGGCCGGCCTACAACTGGACCACCCCGGTCTACACCGACGGCACGGTGAGCAACGGCGTGCTCAACGGCAACCTCTACATCAAGGGCCAGGGCGACCCCAAGCTGGTGCTCGAGCGCATGTGGCTGCTGCTGCGCCACGTGCAGGGGCTGGGCATCACCACGGTGAGCGGCGACATCGTCATCGACCGCAGCGCCTTCGAGAACACGGTCGAGGGCGACCCGGCCGCCTTCGACGGCGAGCCGCTGCGGCCGTACAACGCCTCTCCGGACGCGCTGCTGGTCAACTTCAAGTCGGTCAACATGAGCTTCGCGCCCGACCGCGCGGGGCAGTTCGCCCGCGTGAACTACGAGCCCCCGCTGGCCAGCGTGGCCATGCCGGCCACGGTGCCGCTGGTGCCCGGCGAATGCGGCGACTGGCGCACCGCGCTGCGCGCCGACTTCACCGACGTGAACCGCATCCGCTTCAACGGCGGCTTTCCCGCCGGCTGCGGCGAGAAGAGCTGGGCCGTGGCGTATGCCGACCCGCGCACCTACAGCCTGCGCGCCATCGGCGGCATGTGGGCCGAGATGGGCGGCCGCGTGGGCGGGCAGATGCGCGAGGGGCGCGTGCCGGCGGGGCTGAAGCCGGCCTTCGAGTTCGAGTCGCCGCCGCTGGCCGAGGTGGTGCGCGACATCAACAAGTACAGCAACAACGTGATGGCGCAGCAGCTGTTCCTCACGATCGGGCTCACGCAGAAGAACCGCGGCACCTTCGAGGCCTCGCGCACCGCGCTGGGCCAGTGGTGGCGCGACCGCATCGGCACGGGCGAGGCGCAGCCGGTGTTCGAGAACGGCTCGGGCCTGTCGCGCGACGAGCGCATCAGCGCCGCCGCGCTTGGCAAGATGCTGCAGGTGGCGTGGCGCTCGCCGGTGATGCCGGAGCTGGTCTCTTCGCTGCCGGCCATGGGCGTGGACGGCACGCTGAAGAAGCGCACGCTGCGCTCGGGCGGCTCGGCCCACCTGAAGACCGGCACGCTGCGCGACGCCTCGGGCGTGGCCGGCTTCGTGGACGGCGCGAGCGGCCGGCGCTACGTGCTGGTGGCCATCGCCAATGCCGAGAACGCGGCGGCCGCGCGCGCCGCGTTCGACGCGCTGGTCGACTGGGCCTCGCAGGACTGACCTGCGGCCCCAGCGGCCAGGCCGCTACAGCGGTGTACTGAAAAAATCTACCGGGGTGCGCCGCTTGCGCGCAGCCCGGCCCCTGCGCAAAATCGCTGCGGGTCATGCGAACGACCGTTCGTTTCGGCCTTCCGGCACGACAACAAACATCCACGCAGGAGACATTCCCGATGAAAAGACCGTTGCACATTCCCGCATCGGCGTTCGCGCTGGCGGGCGTCGCGTTGCTGTTGACCGCCTGCGGCGGTGGTGGTGGAGGCGGCGGGGGCATCGGCTTCGGCGGGCTGCCGATCGGCGGTGGCGGCGGCGGCGACACCGGGCGCGGCTCGGTCGTATCGGGGCCGCCCGCGCAGACGGCCAACCTCACCGCCTCCCAGTTCAATGCCAGCCTGCAGGCCAGCGACCAGGGCAAGGCGCTGCTGCAGGTGGCCGGCGCGCCCAAATGCGGCATCGACCTGCGCTACCTCGAGTACCGCACCATCGGCGGCAAGAACGAAGCCACCAACGCCACCGCCGCCATCATGGTGCCCACGGGCAGCGACGCGGCCTGCAGCGGCGCGCGGCCGGTGGTGCTCTATGCGCACGGCACCACGCCGGCACGCAACTACAACCTGGCGAAATGGACCGACACCACCCAGCCGGCCGCCGGCGAGGGCCTGCTGGTCGCGGCCATGTTCGCGGCGCAGGGCTACATCGTGGTGGCGCCCAACTACGCCGGCTACGACAAGTCGACCCTGCCCTACCACCCGTATCTCAACGGCGACCAGCAGGGCAAGGACATGGTCGATGCGCTCACGGCGGCGCGCAAGACCTTCGGCGACATCGGCGCCACGGATGCGGGCTCGCTGTTCATCACCGGCTATTCGCAGGGCGGCTACGTCGCGATGGCGGCGCACCGCGAGATGCAGGCCACCGGCAAGACGGTGACGGCGGCGGCGCCGCTGTCGGCGCCCTCGGCCATCAGCCTGCTGACCGACTACACCTTCCAAGGCTGGCCGGCGCTGGGCGCCACGCTGTTCGTGCCGCTGCTGTCGACCAGCTGGCAGCAGCAGTTCGGCAACGTCTACAACGCCACCACCGACGTCTACGAGAACCAGTACGCCAGCGGCATCGACACCCTGCTGCCGAGCAACACGCCCATCGCCACGCTGTTCCAGACCGGCAAGCTGCCGCAGCTGGCGCTGTTCCCGGCCGACGCGGTTCCGGGCCCGCTGAATCCGCAGCTGTCGGTCTTCTACGGCGCCAACAACCTGATCCGCCAGAGCTACCTGACGCAGGCGGCGAGCGACATCCAGTCGAATCCCTGCGCCGGCAACGCGCTGCCGACCACGGCGGCCTCGGTGGGCACGGCCACGCCGCTGGACTGCAAGCCGACCACGGGCTTTCGCAGGGCGGCGGTGGCGAACGACCTGCGCAACTGGGTGCCGGCCAAGCCGGTGCTGATGTGCGGCGGCGCCAACGACCCGACGGTGAACTTCGCCAGCACCCGCGCCACCGCGGGCTACTTCCGCGCCAAGGGCATGCCCGCCGCCGCGCTGACGGTGGTCGACCTGGAGGATTCGGGCGCCAACGACGCTTATTCAGCCGCCCGCGCCGGCTTCGCACAGGCCAAGAGCCTGCTGGCGCAGAACACGCCGGGCAGCGCAACCGACAAGGCCACGGCCGTCACCCAGGCGTACCACGGCACGCTGGCGCCGCCGTCCTGCCTGGCGTCGGCCCGGGGCTTCTTCCAGGGCGTGCTCGCCGCCGGAGGCTGACCGGAACGCGGTATCAGGCGGCCGCTGCGCGCTGCAGGCGGTCTTTGACGCCTTCCCACTCGGGCGCGTCGGGCGGGGTCTCGACCCAGATCAGCTTGACGCCTTCGGTGTCGAACGCGCGCAGCACGGCGAACAGCTGCTGCGCGCTGGCCGCTGCGTCGTCGGGCATGCGCCGCAGCAGCACGCGCTGCGAACGGCTGCGCACCACGGCGCGCGACCACACGGCGATGTGCGCGGCGTTGGCGCCCAGCACGTCGAGCCCGGTCTGGATGGCCTTGGCGTCCATCAGGCGCACCTTGGCGTCGGGCGCGTAGTGCGCCTCCAGCGTGCCCGAGGCGCGCGGGTCGGGTGTCTCGAGCACTTCGCGGTCGGCCAGCTTCTCGCCGCAGGCCGCCTCGATCTGCGCGCGGGTGATGAGGCCGGGGCGCAGCAGCACGGGCGCGCCGCGGCTGCAGTCGACGATGGTCGACTCGATGCCGACCTCGCAGGCCCCGCCGTCGACCACCGGCAGCGCGTCGCCGAATTCGTCTTGCACATGCTGCGCCGTGGTCGGGCTGACGCGGCCGAAGCGGTTGGCGCTGGGGCCCGCGAGCCCCGGCACGCCCTGCTCGGCGCAGGCCTGCAGCAGCGCCTGCGCCACCGGATGCGAGGGGCAGCGCAGACCGATGGTGTCCTGCCCGCCGGCCGCCGCCGCGCCCACGCCGGGCTGGCGCGTGACGATCAGCGTGAGCGGGCCGGGCCAGAAGGCCTGCACCAGCTTCTGCGCGAAAGCCGGCAGCGGCTGGGCGAAGCGCGACAGCGATTCGGTGCCCTTGACGCCGGCCGCCACGTGCACGATCAGCGGATGGTCGGCGGGCCGCCCCTTGGCCTTGAAGATGCCGGCCACGGCGGTGTCGCTGCTCGCGTCGGCGCCCAGGCCGTAGACGGTTTCGGTCGGGAAGGCGACCAGCCCGCCCGCGCGCAGCACGCGCACGGCTTCGGCGATGGCGTCCGGGGAGCGGCCGTCGAGGATCATGCGAGGTCGGTGGAGGTCACCGCCGGCAGGCCCAGCAGCAGCGCTGCCTGCGAGGCCGTGGCGCGCACCGCGTCGAGCGTGGCGCCGGTGAGCGTGAGGTGGCCCATCTTGCGGCCGCGGCGCGGTTCCATCTTGCCGTAGAGGTGCAGGTGCACGCCCGGCAGTGCCAGCACTTCGCTCCAGCGCGGGGAGACCGGCTTGTCGGCATCGGCCGGGAACCACAGGTCGCCCAGCAGGTTGAGCATGATGGCCGGGCTGTGCTGGCGCGGCGCGGCCAGCGGCAGGCCGGCGAGCGTGCGCACCTGCAGCTCGAACTGCGACACGTCGCAGGCTTCCATCGTGTAGTGGCCGCTGTTGTGCGGGCGCGGCGCCATCTCGTTCACCACCAGCGAGCCGTCGGCCAGCGCGAAGAACTCGACGCACAGCACGCCTACGTAGCCCAGCCCGTTGGCGATGCTCTTGGCCGAATTGATGGCGCCCTGCGCCACCGTCTTGGGCATGTTCTGCGGATGCACCTCGGTGACGGCCAGTATGCCGTCGCGGTGCAGGTTGCGCTGCGGCGGAAAGTGCACGACCTGCCCGTCGCGGCCGCGCGCGAGGATCACCGAGCACTCGAATTCGAGCGGCAGCATCTTCTCGAGCACGCAGGGCACGCAGCCCGTGGCCTGCCAGGCATCGACCAGCTCGGCGCGCGTCTTCACGCGCTGCTGGCCCTTGCCGTCGTAGCCCAGGCGCGCGGTCTTCAGGATGCCGGGCAGCAGGCTGTCGTCCACCGCGGCCAGCTGGGCTGCCGTCTCGATGGCCGCGTAGGGCGCGCAGGGCACGCCGCAGCGGGTGAAGTGCGCCTTCTCGGCGATGCGGTCCTGCGCGATGGCGATGGCCGGGGCGCCCGGCGACACCGGCCGCGCCACCGCCAGGTGCTCCAGCGAAGGCGCGGGCACGTTCTCGAACTCGGTCGTCACCGCGTCGGCCAGCCCGGCCAGGCGGGCGAGGCCGTCGACGTCGTCGTAGTCGGTGTGGATGTGGTGGTGGCTCACGCGGCCGGCGGGGCTGTCGGTGTCGGGGTCGAGCACCGCCGTGAAATAGCCCATGCGCTGCGCAGCGTGGACGAACATGCGCCCCAGCTGTCCGCCGCCGAGCACGCCGAGCGTGGCGCCCGGAAGAATGGGCAGGTCGGCATTGCTCACAGGGCACCTCCGCCCTGGGGCGAGAAGGGGGACACGGGGGGTGCTTCGCCAGCGGGCGCCGGCGGCAGCGTCATGGCTTCGGCGGCGGCGGTCTGGGCCGTGCGGAAGGCGTCGAGCTTCGCGCGCAGCGCCGGGTCGTTCACCGCCAGCATCGACACCGCGAACAGCGCCGCGTTGGCCGCGCCGGCGTTGCCGATGGCAAAGGTGGCCACCGGCACGCCCTTGGGCATCTGCACGATGCTGTAGAGCGAATCGACGCCCTGCAGGTGGCGGCTGGCCACCGGCACGCCGAGCACCGGCACCGTGGTCTTGGACGCCAGCATGCCCGGCAGGTGGGCCGCCCCGCCCGCGCCGGCGATGATCGCGGCGAGCCCGCGCCCGGCGGCGCTTTCGGCATACGCGAAGAGCGCATCGGGCATGCGATGGGCCGAGACCACCTTTGCCTCGTGGCTGATTCCGAATTGCTGGAGAATCTCGACCGCGTTGCGCATCGTCTCCCAATCGGAGCTCGAGCCCATCACTACACCGACCTGAATGGTTTCGTTCATGGTTTCAATTTTACGTTTCACCCTCAGTTGGTTCCGATGATCGACATCACTCTCGAAAATTTCCAGGCCGAACTGATCGAAGGCTCGGTCGCCACGCCGGTGCTGCTGGACATCTGGGCCGAATGGTGCGGCCCCTGCAAACAGCTCGGCCCGGTGCTCGAAAAGCTCGAAGTCGAGTACGGCGGCCGCTTCACGCTGGCCAAGCTCGACGCCGACAAGGTGCCGCAGATCTCCTCCCAGCTGTCGGAGATGTTCGGCGTGCGCAGCATCCCGTTCTGCGTGATGTTCAAGGACGGCCAGCCCGTGGACGGCTTCGTCGGCGCCATTCCGGCCGAGAAGATCCGTGAATTCCTCGACAAGCACGTGCCCGGCGCCGACGAAGCCGAGGCTGCCTCGGAAGAAGCCGCCGCGCAGGAAGCGCTGGCCGGCGGCGACACCCAGGGCGCGCTCGAGAAGCTGCAGCACGCCGTGGCCACCGACCCCGCCAACGACGACGCCCGCTTCGACTACGTCAAGCTGCTGCTGCAGGAAGGCCGCCACGACGACGCCAAGGTCGCGTTCGCCCCGGTGATCGCCAAGACCACGCTGGTGCGCCGCTTCGACGCGCTGCAGCGCTGGATGGATGCTATCGATTTCGCAGCACCGCCCACCGGTGCCGCGCCGGCCGTCGCCGATTTCGACGCGAAGATCGCGGCCAACAAGCGCGACTTCGACGCCCGCTTCGGCCGCGCCCGCCTGCTGATGGCCGCCCAGCGCTGGACCGACGCGATGGACGAGCTGCTCGACATCCTGATGCGCGACAAGACCTGGAGCGAAGACCTCGCGCGCAAGACCTACATCGCGATCCTCGACCTGATCGAGCCGCCGAAGGTCAAGGTGGCCGACGGCCAGATCCCGCCGGACGACCCGGTGGTGGCCACCTACCGCCGCCGCCTGAGCAGCGTGGTGCTGAGCTGATCCCCCAAAGCGGCCTCCGGGTCGCTTTTTTCATGGCCCGGCCGCACGCGGGGACGGCATTGGCGCGGCCGGCGCGGTCGCATACGATCACGCCCGATTCAACTTGTTGCAGATTTGAAAAGGAAAGACCGGCCATGCGCTCATTCGCCCGCCCCACCAGCCGCATCGCACTGCTTGCCCTCGCGGCGGCGGCGCTGTCGACCACCCTGGCCGGATGCGGGAGCGGCATCAGCCTGGACGAACCGATCGAGGGGCCGACCTGGCGCTTGGTGCAGCTGGGCGACGAGACCATCGCGCCCAACAGCGGCGCGCAGGTTCAGTTCGACCGCAGCAGCGGACGGGTCAGCGGATCGGGCGGCTGCAACCGCCTTTCGGGTTCGTTCACGCGCGCTGGCATCTCGCTGAAGATCGGCCAGCTGGCCTCGACCCGCATGGCCTGCCTCGACCCGACGCGCGGCGCCAACGAGGCGCAGTTCATTTCGGCGCTGCAGAACACCGCGAGCTACAGCCTCGCGGGGCCGGGCCGGCTGGCGCTGCTGGACGCCGGCGGCCGGACCGTGGCGACCTTCAGCTCGGCCGGAGCGCGCTGATCAGCCGCTGATCAGCCGGTGAGGCGCTCGAGCGCCTCGCGGTACTTGGCGGCGGTCTTCTCGATGACCTCGGCCGGCAGGCGCGGCGCCGGCGGCGTCTTGTCCCAGGGCTTGCCGTTGATCTTGGTGGCTTCGAGCCAGTCGCGCACGAACTGCTTGTCGTAGCTCGGCGGGTTGGCGCCGGCGGCCAGCGCGGCCTGGTAGCCCTCCACCGGCCAGTAGCGCGAGCTGTCGGGCGTGAGCACCTCGTCCATCAGCACCAGCGTGCCGGCTTCGTCGAGGCCGAACTCGAACTTGGTGTCGGCAATGATCATCCCCTTGGCCAGGGCGATCTGCGCCGCGGTTTCGTAGATGGCGATGCTGGTCTCGCGGATCTGCTGGGCCAGCTTGGGGCCGACGATCTCGACCACGCGCTCGTAGCTGATGTTCTCGTCGTGCTCGCCGGCCGCGGCCTTGGCCGCGGGCGTGAAGATGGGGCGCGGCAGCTTGCTGGCGTTGGTCAGGCCCTCGGGCAGCGGCACGCCGCAGACCGACTGGCTTTCCTGGTATTCCTTCCAGCCGCTGCCGGCCAGGTAGCCGCGCACCACGGCCTCGACCGGGATCGGCTTCAGGCGCTTGACCAGCATCGAGCGGCCGGTGACCTGCGGCACCTCGGCCTCGGTGACCACGCTCTCGGGCGCATCGCCGGTCAGGTGGTTGGGGCACAGCTGGCCGAGCCGCTCGAACCACCACAGCGCCATCTGGGTCAGGATCTCGCCCTTGCCGGGAATCGGCTCGCCCATGATGACGTCGAAGGCGCTCAGCCGGTCGCTCGCGACCATGAGGATGCGGTCTTCACCGACGGCGTAGTTGTCGCGCACCTTGCCGCGCGCAAGCAGGGGCAGGCTCTGGATGGAGGAGGTGTGGACGGTGGTCATGGGCAATTGCGGTGGGGAAACGACGGAAACTGAAAGACGGTGAAAGCGGATTGTGCGCGCAGAAAAAAGCCACCGCGAACGGTGGCCTTCGAATCGCGGAGAGGTTTTTAAACGACTTCCTGAGCCAGCTCGCCCTTGGCGTACTTGGCGGCAACCACTTGCAGCGTGTCGCCCTTGATCTTGGCGCCCTGGCCTTCGCAGCCGAACTCGATGTAGCGCTGCTTGCAGATCAGCTTGGCGGCTTCGCGCGCGGGCTTGAGCCATTCGCGGGCATCGAACTTCTCGGGGTTCTCGAACAGGAACTTGCGCACCGCGCCGGTCATGGCCAGGCGGATGTCGGTGTCGATGTTGATCTTGCGCACGCCGTGCTTGATGGCTTCCTGGATTTCCTTGACGGGCACGCCGTAGGTTTCCTTCATGTTGCCGCCGTACTGGCGAATGATGGCCAGCAGCTCCTGCGGCACGCTCGACGAGCCGTGCATCACCAGGTGGGTGTTGGGAATGCGGCGGTGGATTTCCTTGATGCGGTCGATGGCCAGGATGTCGCCGGTGGGCTCGCGCGTGAACTTGTAGGCGCCGTGGCTGGTGCCGATGGCGATGGCCAGCGCGTCGATCTGGGTGCGCTTAACGAAGTCGGCGGCCTGCTCGGGGTCGGTGAGCAGCTGTTCGCGCGTCATGGTGTCGTCGGTGCCGTGGCCGTCTTCCTTGTCGCCCTTCATGGTCTCGAGCGAGCCGAGGCAGCCCAGCTCGCCTTCGACCGTCACGCCCAGGCGGTGGGCCATGTCGGACACCTTCTTGGTGACGTCGACGTTGTAGTCGTAGCTGGCGATGGTCTTGCCGTCGGCCTCGAGCGAGCCGTCCA
This sequence comes from Variovorax sp. PMC12, assembly GCF_003019815.1. NCBI lineage: Bacteria > Pseudomonadati > Pseudomonadota > Betaproteobacteria > Burkholderiales > Comamonadaceae > Variovorax > Variovorax sp. PMC12. Next base: position 4,364,612 of record NZ_CP027773.1, on the reverse strand, counting down.
TCATGACCGAGCTGAAGCCCAGGTCGATGGCGCCCTTGCAGACGTCGGGGTTCTGGCCGTGGTCCTGGTGCATGACCAGCGGGATGTTCGGGTACTGCTCGATGGCGGCCTGGATCAGGTGCTTGATGAAGGCTTCGCCGGCGTATTTGCGCGCGCCTGCGCTGGCTTGCAGGATGACGGGGGCGCCGGTTTCCTTGGCGGCCTCCATCACGGCCTGGACCTGTTCGAGGTTGTTGACGTTGAAGGCCGGAATGCCGTAGCCATTGGCTGCGGCATGGTCGAGCAGTTCGCGCATCGAGACGAGTGCCATGGGGAAATACCTCGCGGGAAATTGGAAAAAGAGAAGGCTGGAAGACGAGAAAAACTACTCCAATTCTACCGAGCGGCCTTGTCGGACGGCACTGACGCCAACCCGAGGAACTCCATGACCGGCGGCAGCACCGGCCCGCCCAGCCACTGGATCGGCTTGGCGAAAGCGCCGATCAGCGTCACGTGGCTCAGGTTGTCGTACAGCCTGACCTGCACCGGAACGCCCGCCGCGCGCAGCGCCTGGGCCATCCGCCCGGTGTTGCGGTCGGGGTAGACCAGGTTGTCCTTGGAGGCCGCCAGGAGCAGCGCGCGGGGCGATGTGGACGTGACGTGCGCCAGCGGCTGCGAGTCGGGCGGGGTGTCCGGCCAGTTGAAGGCGGCCTGCGCCTGCGGGTCGCCGATGGGCAGGAAGTCGTAGGGCCCGGCCAGGCCGATCCAGCCCGCGAGCTGCCTGGGGCTGGCGCCCACCTCGGCCAGCCAGCGATCATCCAGCGCCACCATCGCGGCGTTGTAGCCGCCCGAGCTGTGGCCCATCACGTAGACCTGCTTCGGGTCGGCGCCCAACTGCGCGGCGTTGTCGAGCGCCCATTTCACGGCCAGCGCGCTGTCGCGCACGAAGACCGGATAGGTGAAGGTGGGCGACAGGCCGTAGTCGGGAACCACCACCACCGCGCCGCGCGCGGCCAGCGCCTCGCCGACGAACTTGTAGCTGGCGCGGTCGCCGTTGGTCCAGGTGCCGCCGAAGAAGAACACCACCAGCGGGCGGGAGCCCCGCGCCGGTTGCGTGGACGGCAGCGGCTGGTACACGTCGAGCAGCTGGCGCGGCGCCTGGCCGTAGGCGATGCCGCCCTGGAACTGGTAGGTGTCGCCGGGCACCAGCCCGTTGAGCACCTTGACCGGCGAACAGGCCGAGAGCACGGCGGCGGCGGTGACTGTGAAGGCGGTGAAGAAAGCGCTGCGGCGCCGGCGGAGGGACTCGAAGGTGGCGAAGGTGGGAAAGCTCATCGCACCAGTACGCACGAAGGCGGGCGGCGGTTTCGTCAGATCGGAAGCTGCGTGGTTGACAGCACCTGCTTGAGAACGACGAAGGTGCGGATCTGGCGCACCCCGGGCAGGTAGAGCAGCTGCTCGGCGTGCAGGCGGTTGAAGCTGTCGTTGTCGCGGGTGCGCACGAGCATGAAGTAGTCGAACTCGCCGGTCACCACGTGGCATTCGAGGCAGCCCAGGACCTTCTGCGCGGCCTTCTCGAAGTCGGCGAAGGAGTCGGGCGTGGAGCGGTCGAGCACCACGCCGATCATCACCAGCATGCCGAGGTCGAGCGCATCGGCATCGAGCAGCGCCACCACGCCCTTGATGAGCCCCGCCGCCTTGAGCCGCTCGACCCGGCGCAGGCAGGCCGCGGCGCTGAGGTTGACCTTGGCCGCGAGCGCCACGTTCGACAGCGAGGAGTCGCGCTGCATGGCGCGCAGGATGGCGCGGTCGATGCGGTCCAGCTCCGGCGGTGTACGCAACTTTGTTGTGCTCATCGGCTGCCTTGCAGATTGAAATTCCTGAATATGCCGATCCTGCCTTTTTTTCTTACGGAAAGCCACCAAACTTCGCAAGCACGTTGCGAAGCCTTCTTCCTACGATCGATGGCTTCAACGCACCGGAGCCAGCCTCATGAACCTGAAGAAATTTCCCCGCCACGCCCTGACCTTCGGCCCGACGCCGATCCACCCGCTGAAGCGGCTGAGCGCCCATCTGGGCGGCAAGGTCGACCTGTACGCCAAGCGCGAGGACTGCAACAGCGGCCTGGCCTTCGGCGGCAACAAGACGCGCAAGCTCGAATACCTGATTCCCGAGGCGCTGGAAGGCGGCTACGACACGCTGGTGTCGATCGGCGGCATCCAGTCGAACCAGACGCGGCAGGTGGCCGCGGTGGCCGCGCACCTGGGCCTGAAGTGCGTGCTGGTGCAGGAGAACTGGGTCAACTACTCCGACGCGGTGTACGACCGCGTGGGCAACATCGAGATGTCGCGCATCATGGGCGCCGACGTTCGGCTCGATGCCTCCGGCTTCGACATCGGCATCCGCAAGAGCTGGGAAGACGCGATGGAGAGCGTGCGCAAGGCCGGCGGCAAGCCGTTCCCGATTCCGGCGGGCTGCTCGGAGCATCCGCGCGGCGGGCTCGGCTTCGTGGGCTTTGCCGAGGAAGTGCGCCAGCAGGAGGCCGAGCTGGGCTTCAAGTTCGACTACATCGTGGTCTGTTCGGTCACCGGCAGCACGCAGGCCGGCATGGTGGTGGGCTTTGCGGCCGACGGCCGGGCCGACCGGGTGATCGGCATCGACGCCTCGGCCAAGCCGCAGCAGACCTTCGAGCAGATCGTGCGCATCGCGAAGAACACGGCCGAGCTGGTCGAGCTGGGCCGCGACATCACCGAGAAAGACGTGGTGCTCGACCGCCGCTTCGGCGGCCCCGAATACGGCCTGCCGAACGAGGGCACGCTGGAGGCCATTCGCCTGAGCGCGCGCTTCGAGGGCATGCTGACCGACCCCGTGTACGAGGGCAAGTCGATGCACGGGATGATCGAGAAGGTGCGGCTGGGTGAATTCCCGGCCGGCTCGAAGGTGCTGTATGCGCACCTGGGCGGGGTGCCCGCGCTGAACGCCTACAGCTTCCTGTTCCGCAACGGCTGAGCAAGCTCAGCCGGGCGGGTTCAGCTCGCCCTGCAGATCTTGAGCATGTTGGTGCCGCCGGGGGCACCCATCGGCTCGCCGCAGGTGATGGCGTAGACGTCGCCGGTCTGCACGATGCCGCGCTTCTTCAGGTGGTTCTCGGCCTGCAGCAGCGCGGTGTCGCGGTCGCTTTCCGAGTCCATCAGCAGCGGGCGCACGTTGCGGTACAGCGCCAGCTTGCGCTGCGTGGCCAGCCGCGAGGTCAGCGCGTACATGGGAATGTGCGCGCGGTGGCGGCTCATCCACAGCATGGTGGCGCCGGACTCGGTCAGCGCCACGATGGCCTTGGCGCCCAGGTGGTGCGCCGTGAACAGCGCGCCCATGGCGATCGACTGGTCGATGCGGCTATAGGTCTTGCCGCTGAAGTCGGCGTCGAGCGTCTTGTCTTCGGCCGCTTCCGCGGCTTCGCAGATGCGGCTCATCTCCTGCACGGTCTCGAGCGGGTAGCGGCCCGAGGCGGTCTCGGCGGAGAGCATCACGGCGTCGGTGCCGTCGAGCACGGCGTTGGCCACGTCGCTCACCTCGGCGCGCGTGGGCACGGGGTTGGTGATCATCGACTCCATCATCTGGGTCGCGGTGATGACCACCTTGTCCATGTCGCGCGCCATGCGGATCATCTTCTTCTGCAGCGCGGGCACTGCCGCGTTGCCCACTTCCACGGCGAGGTCGCCGCGCGCGACCATGATGCCGTCGCTGGCGCGCAGGATCTCTTCCAGCTTGGGAATGGCTTCGGCCCGCTCGATCTTGGCGATCATGCCGGGCTTGTGGCCGTACTCGGCCGCGGCCACGTTGCACAGCTGGCGCGCCATTTCCATGTCGGTGGCGTTCTTGGGGAAGCTCACGGCCACGTAGTCGGCCTGGAAGCTCATCGCGGTCTTGATGTCTTCCATGTCCTTGGCCGTCAGCGCGGGCGCCGTGAGGCCGCCGCCCTGCTTGTTGATGCCCTTGTTGTTCGACAGCTCGCCGCCGAGCTTGACGGTGGTGTGCACCGCCTCGCCCTTGACGGCGTCGACCGTGAGCACGATGAGGCCGTCGTTCAGCAGCAGCTTGTCGCCGGGCTTCACGTCGCGCGGCAGGTCCTTGTAGTCCAGGCCCACGGCATCGACGTCGCCGGGCTCGGTGCGCGAGGCGTCGAGCACGAACTTGGCGCCCGGCTCCAGCCAGACCTTGCCCTGCGCGAACTTGCCCACGCGGATCTTGGGGCCCTGCAGGTCGGCCATGATGGCCACTTCGCGGCCCGTCTTGCGAGCGGCTTCGCGCACCATGGCCGCGCGGTCGATGTGGTCCTGCGCCGTGCCGTGGCTGAAGTTCAGCCGCACCACGCTGACCTTGGCCAGGATCATCTTTTCCAGCAGTTCCGGCGTGTTGGACGCCGGACCGAGCGTGGCAACGATCTTGGTGGCGTGGCGGGGAATGCGGTCCGTGCTCATGAGGGTAGTCTCCGTTTTGTATTCGCTACTGTATACACTTTGTGTGTCTGACGGAAGTCACCCCACGGGCTTTCCCGCCGCCGGCATCAGCCGGCCGCGCGCCTGGACAGGATCTCGAAGGCCGGCAGGGTCTTGCCCTCCAGCACTTCCAGGAAGGCGCCGCCGCCGGTCGAGATGTAGCCGACCTGCTTCTCGATGCCGTACTTGGCGATGGCCGCCAGCGTGTCGCCGCCGCCGGCGATCGAGAACGCGCTGCTCTCGGCAATCGCCTGCGCGATGGCCTTGGTGCCGCCCGCGAAGGCGTCGAACTCGAACACGCCCACCGGGCCGTTCCAGACGATGGTGCCGGCTTCGCGCAGCTGCGCGGCCAGGATCGCGGCGGTCTTGGGGCCGATGTCCAGGATCAGGTCGTCGTCGGCCACGTCGCTCGCGTCCTTGACGGTGGCGGCCGCGTCGGCCGCGAAGGTCTTGGCCGTGACCACGTCCACCGGAATCGGCACGTCGGCGCCGCGCGCGCGCATGGCGTCGATCACCGCCTTGGCCTGGTCGACCAGGTCGGGCTCGGCCAGCGACTTGCCGATCTTCAGGCCGGCGGCCAGCATGAAGGTGTTGGCGATGCCGCCGCCCACGATCAGCTGGTCGACGTTGGCCGACAGGCTCTTGAGGATGGTGAGCTTGGTGCTGACCTTCGAGCCCGCCACGATGGCCACCAGCGGCCGCTTGGGCTGCGCCAGCGCCTTGGTGATGGCGTCGATCTCGGCGGCCAGCAGCGGGCCGGCGGCGGCGATCTTGGCGAACTGCGCGATGCCGTAGGTGGTGGCCTCGGCGCGGTGGGCGGTGCCGAAGGCGTCGTTCACGTAGATGTCGGTGAGCGCGGCCAGCTTGCGGGCCAGCGCCTCGTCGTTCTTCTTCTCGCCCTTGTTGACGCGGCAGTTCTCGAGCAGCACGACTTGGCCGGGCTTGACGTCGACGCCGTCGACCCAGTTGGCGACCAGCGGCACTTCACGGCCGAGCAGCTCGCCCAGGCGCCTGGCGACGGGGGCCAGGGAGTCTTCGGGCTTGAATTCGCCTTCGGTCGGGCGGCCCAGGTGCGAGGTGACCATCACGGCCGCGCCGGCGTCGAGCGCCAGCTGGATGCAGGGCACCGAGGCGCGCACGCGCGTGTCTTCGGTGATGTTGCCGGCGTCGTCCTGCGGCACGTTGAGGTCGGCACGGATGAAGACGCGCTGGCCGGCGGCTTTGCCCTGTGCGCAGAGGTCGGTGAATCGAATGACGTTCATGGGTCTGGAAGAGGTGGAAGACGGGTCGGCCTGCATTGTAGGTTTTGCACTTTGCCCGCCCTGAGCGCCTGTTGCCGCGGGCCGATGCTTTTCAGGCCTTTTGCTGCGCGCTGGCGAACTGCTCCAGGATCTCGACGAAGCCCGCGGCAGCCGGCGAAAGGCTGCGCCGGGCCGCGCTGTAGACGCAAACCTCGCGGTGGAAGTCGGGCGACTCGAGCCGCACCATGCGCAGCCCGTGGGCGCGCACCAGCGGCGCGGAATAGGTCGGGCACACCGTGAGCCCCAGCCCCGAGGCCACCATGCCGAGCGCGGTGGTCATGTACGAAACCTCCTGCGTGCCGGGGCGCAGCATGTAGTCGCGCTCGGCCGGCGCCAGCTCGGGCAGCACGCGCTGGCGGAAGTCGCGCGTGGGCGCGATGAAGGTGTAGGGGCCCAGTTCGTGCCAGCGCACCTTGCGGCGGTTGGCGAAGGCGTGTTCCGGCGGGCAGATCAGCCAGTGCCGGTCTCGGAACAGCGTGCGGCGCTCGATGGCGCCGTCCACCGCCACGTCCTGGCCCACGGCCAGCTCCACGTCGCCGGCGCTCACGCCCGCCAGCAGGTGCTCCGGCAGGGTGTCGGCCAGCCGCACGTCCACGTCGGGATAGGCCTCGCGGTAGACCGCGATGACGCGCGGCATCAGCGTGCAGGCCATGAGCTGCGGCGCCGCAAGCCGCAACAAGCCTTTCTTCTTGTCACGCAGGTCGGTGACGCCAGCCACCGCGCCCGCCAGGTCGCCGAGCAGCCGGTGCACCGACGGCAAAAACTCGCGCCCCGCCTCCGACAGCTGCACGCTGCGGGTGTTGCGGTGGAGCAGCTGCACGCCCATTTCGCGTTCGAGCTCGCGCACCAGCACGCTGAGCGCCGACTGCGTGAGGTGCAGTTGCTGCGCCGCGGCGGTGAAGCTGCCGCTTTCGGCCACGGCGGCGAATGCGCGCAACTGGCGCAGGGTCAGGTTCATATATATGGTTATTTCATCAATCGATGAATTAATTTCGATTGCATCATAAGACCCGGCGTCGCCCAATACCGGCTCAACGGAGACACCAGAGCCATGCCAACCCCACCACCGCCCGTGCGCGGGCTGCACCACTTCGCCTGGCGCTGCCGCGACAGCGAGGAAACCCGCCGCTTCTACGAAGACCTGCTGGGCCTGCCGCTGGCCCACGTCATCAAGAGCGACCACGTGCCGAGCACGGGCGAGTACTGCCCCTACGTGCACATCTTTTTCCAGATGCGCGACGGCTCGTACATCGCCTTCTTCGACCTGGGCGACGACGTTGCAGCGCTGCCCTCGCCCAACACGCCCGCATGGGTGAACCACATCGCGCTGCGCGTCGATTCGGTGGACGACCTGCTGGCCGCCAAGGCGCGGCTCGAGGGCGCAGGCGTCGAGGTGCTGGGCGTGACCGACCACCACATCATCGAGTCGATCTACTTCTTCGACCCCAACGGCATCCGCGTGGAGCTGACCACGCCGACCGTGCCTCAGTCCGAGATGGACGCGCATGCCCTGCGCGCCCGTGCCGACCTGGACGCCTGGACCGCGCGCAAGGCCGAGCTGCGCGCTGCGAGGAGTGCGTCGAATGCCTGAGCTGCAACTCGCCGTCATCGACGTGAAGCCCGGCGCCTCGATGGAGAGCCAGTCGGGCCTGCAGCTGCTGCGCCCGCGCATCTACGGCGCCTGCCAGGCACCGCAGGGGCCGAAGAAGGTCGCGGCCATCGTGATGCACCCGACCAGCAACTTCATGGGCCACTACCTGATCGGCCCGCTGGCCGAGCGCGGCATCTGCTGCATGGGGCTGAACTCGCGCTTCGTGGGGAACGACACGGTGCTGCTGATGGAGCGCGCCATTCAAGACCTGGGCGCCGGCGTGCAGTACCTGCGCGCGGCGGGCTACGAGAAGGTGTTCCTCGTCGGCAACTCCGGCGGCGCCGCGCTCTCGGCCTTCTACCAGGCGCAGGCCGAGAAGCTCACCGCCACGCACCTGCCCGACGGCGACCCGACGCACCTGCACCCGGGCGACCTGCCCCCGGTGGACGGCATCGCGCTGTGCGCCGCGCACCTGGGCCGCACCCGGCTGATGCGCGACTGGATCGACCCATCTGTCACCGACGAGCACGACCCGCTCTCGGTGGACCCCGAGCTCGACATGTACGACCCGCGCCACCGCGTGCCCTACGACAGCGACTTCCTCGCCCGCTTCAGCGCCGCGCAGAAGGCGCGGCTGGACCGCATCGAGCAGTGGTGCCTCGACCGCCTCGCGCTGCTGCGCAACACGCCCGGCGCGCCGCGCGACCAGACCTTCATCGTCTACCGCACGCATGCCGATCCGCGCTGCGTCGACGTCTCGCTCGACCCCAACGACCGCCTGCCCGGCAGCGTGTGGGGCGACGCGCGGCAGGTGAACTACTCGGCCAACGCGATGGGCCGCACCACCTCGCTCACGGCCTTCCTGTCGCAGTGGTCCTCGCGCTCGCAGGCCGACGGGCCGACCAACCTCGCGCGCACCACGGTGCCGAAGCTGCTGCTGACCTACACCGGCGACCAGTCGACCTTCCCGAGCACCCGCGACGCATGGATGGCGGCGGGCGGATCTCGCATCCGCAACGTCGACATCGTGGGCGGCAACCACTACCTGGCGGGCCAGCCGCACCTGATTCCGCAGGCGGCCGACGCCATCGCCGAGTTCGCCCACGCGCTGTAGAAGAGACATGGAAAACTTTGCATTCGCACCGGCCTACGAGCTGCCGGTCTGGCCCTTCACGCCCCCGCCCGAGCTGAACAGCGCGAAGGTCGTGCGCCACCCCATCGTGATCGTCGGCGCCGGCCCCTCGGGCCTCACGCTGGCCTGCGACCTCGCGCAGCGCGGCGTGCATGCGGTGCTGCTCGACGAGGACGACACCGTCGGCGTGCGCGGCGCGTCGTCGCGCGGAATCTGCTACGCGCAGAAGAGCCTGGAGATCTTCGAGCGCCTGGGCATCTACGAGCGCATCGCGGCCAAGGGCATCACCTGGTCGTTCGGGCGCACCTTCTCGGGCGAGCAGGAGGTCTACAACTTCAACCTGCAGGCGAACAGCGTCTCCAGGCAGCCGCCGTTCATCAACCTGCAGCAGTTCTACGTCGAGTGGTTCCTGGTCGAGCGCATCCTCGAACTCGGCCGCACCGAAGTGCGCTGGAAGAGCCGCGTGACGCGCGTCGAGCAACTGGCCGACGGCGTGCGCCTGGACATCGAGACGCCCGCGGGCAGCTACACCATCGAGGCCGACCGGCTGATCGACGCGACCGGCGCCAACAGCCCGATACGCGCGCAGCTCGGCATCGAGGCGCACGCCTCGCGCAGCACCGACCGCTGGTGCATCAGCGACGTGCGCTTCAGGAAGCCGCTGCCCACCGAGCGCTGGACCTGGGTCGACGCGCCCTTCAACGAAGGCCGCGGCGTGTGGCAGCACCTGATGGCCGACGGCGTGTGGCGCATCGACTACCAGATGCCCGAAGACTGCGACACGGCCCACATCAGCAAGCCCGAGGTGGCCGGCGCGCGGCTGCGCGAGCAACTGGGGCCGGACGTGGAGTTCGAGTTCGTGTGGATCGGGCCGTACGGCTACCGCGACCATCTGCTCGACAGCTTCCGGCACGGCCGCGTGTTCTTCGTCGGCGACGCGGCGCACGTGGTGAGCCCCTTCGGCGCGCGCGGCGGCAACAGCGGCATCCAGGACGCGGCCAACCTCGGCTGGAAGCTCGCGCTGGTCGCGCAAGGCAAGGCCGGCGATGCGCTGCTCGACAGCTACGACGCCGAGCGCCAGCCCGCCGCCGCGCAGAACCTGCAGGTGACCAGCCGCTCGGCGCGCTTCCTGGCGCCGCGCTCGCCGGCGGAGCACACGCTGCGCCGCGCCGTGGTGGCGCTGGCGGCGCGCCATCCTTTCGCCCGGGCGCTGGTGAACACCGGACGCATGTCGGTCGCCAACGACTACCCGCCCGCGCCCGCGCTGCCCGAAGGCGGCCGCACGGTGCAGAACCTGGCGCTGCGCTGGACCGACGGCCGCGGGACGACGCTGATGCAGCTGCTGGCCGAGGGCACGCAGTGCATCGGCCTGTGGTTCGCGCCGACGCGCGAACAGGCACGGGCCGCGCTCGACGCCACCGCCGCATTGCCGCTGCGCCTGCTGGCCGTGGGCGGCGACAGCGGCCTGCCCACGCTGCAGCCCGACGAACAACTGGCGCGCCATCTCGGCATCGGCCATGCGGGCGGCTTCGTCCTCGTGCGGCCCGACGCCTACCGCGCCGCCGTGCTGACGCAAGCCACGCCCGAAGCCATCGCCGCCGCGTTGCGCACCGCCCTCGCCCACGACACCGCCCCATGAACACAGCGCCCCGCATCCCCGACCCCGACGGCTTCTACGCGGCCCTGCTTGCCGCGCACGAAGGCATGAGCGAGGCGCACAGCGCCGACCTCAATGCCCGCCTCGTGCTGCTGCTGGCCAACCAGTGCGCCGACCAGGACGTGCTGCTCGCCTGCATCCGCGCGGCCGCCGAAGACAACCCCACGACCAACCACACCCCATGACCGCCAACGTCTCTTTCGCTTCTGCCTCGGACACCCGCGAGCAGAAGCCGCAGCTGCGCGAGCTCGCGCCCGATGCATACGGCTACATCAGCGACTTCGATCCCAACTGCGGCTTCGTCGTCGGCGACGACCACGTGGTGCTGATCGACACGCGCCCCACGCCGCGCATGGCGCGCGACTTCCTCGCGGCCATCCGCACGGTGACCGACAAGCCGATCCGGACCATCGTGCTCACCCACTACCACGCGGTGCGCGTGATGGGCGCGAGCGCCTTCGACGAGGTGGAGCAGATCATCGCGAGCAACGGCACGCTCGACTGGATACGCACCCGCGGCCAGGCCGACTTCGATTCGGAGGTGGGCCGCTTCCCGCGCCTGTTCGCGGGCGTGGAAGAGATTCCGGGCCTGACCTTCCCGACGATGAGCTTCCAGGGCGAAATGAGCCTGTGGCTCGGCCCCCGCCCGGGCACCGGCCGCGAGCTGCGGCTGATGGCGCTGGGCCGCGGCCATTCGAGCGGCGACACCGTCGCCTGGCTGCCCGACTGCGGCGTGCTGTTCTCCGGCGACGTGGTCGAGAACCACTGCGGCGTGTACGCGGGCGACGCCTACATCGGCGACTGGGCCCGCACGCTCGACGCGGTGCATGCGCTGAACCCGCGCGTGCTGGTGCCGGGCCGCGGCGCGGTGCTGCAGGACGAAGCCGCATGCGCCGAGGCGATCGGCCTGACCAAGGCATTCCTGTCGACGCTGCTGGACAGCGTGAAGGCCGGCATCGCGGCGGGCGACACGCTCAAGGGCTGCTTCGCGCGCGCAGAGGCGGCCATGACGCCGCGCTTCGGCGGCTGGCCCGTGTTCCAGCATGTGCTGCCCTTCGACGTGTCGCGCGCCTATGACGAGCTGCGCGGCATCGAGCACCCCGTGGTGTGGACCGCCGAGCGCGACCGCGAGCTGTGGCAAGTGCTGCGCGGCGACTGAACAGAACCGATTTCAAAACAGGCAACGGAGACAAGAGACGATGATGAAACGCTTCCTTCCCCTGCTGGCCGCGACCCTCGCGCTGGCTGCTTCCTTCGCGTCGGCGCAGCCGGCGGCCTACCCGAACCAGCCGGTCAAGTGGATCGTGCCGTACTCGGCCGGCGGCGGCACCGACAACCTGGCGCGTTCGCTGGCCGAGGCCATGCAGCCTTCGCTGGGGCAGCCGCTGATCATCGACAACCGGCCCGGCGCGTCGACCAACATCGGCGTGTCCGTGATGATGCAGGCCAAGCCCGACGGCTACACGATCATGCAGGCCGAGAACGCGGCGCTGCTCTTCAACGAACACATGTTCACCAAGCTGCCGTACAAGCCGGCGAGCGACTTCACCTACATCGGCACCATCGGCCGCTTTCCGGTAGCGCTGGTGGTGCACCCCGACTTCCCCGCGAAGAACGTGGCGGAGTTCGTGCGCTACGTGAAGGCCAACCCCGAGAAGGTGAGCTATGCCTCGCCGGGCAACGGCTCGCCGCATCACATGGCGATGGAGCTGTTCAAGCAGAAGGCCGGGCTGAGCATCGTGCACGTGCCGTACAAGGGCGCCGCGCCCGCCATGTCCGACGTGATGGGCGGACAGGTGCCGGTGATGATGCTCGACCTGGCCTCGGGCCTGTCGATCATCAAGTCGGGCAAGGTGCGGGTGCTGGCCATCGCGCTGCCGCAGCGCGCCAATGCGCTGCCCGAGGTGCCGACCTTCGTCGAGGCCGGCTTTCCCGACGTCAACGCCTACGCCTTCCACGGCCTGATCGGCCCGGCCGGCATGCAGCCGGAAGCGGTGGCGCGGCTCAACGCCGAACTGCACAAGGCCATGAAGGCGCCGAAGGTGGTGAAGCTGTTCGCGGACTTCGGCTTCGAGGCGCTGCCGGGCTCGCCGCAGGACTTCTACAAGCTATCGCGCGCCGAGAGCGAGCGCTGGGGCAACATCATCAGAACAGCCGGCGTGAAGCTCGACTGAAGACGCGAACTACCAGCCGAGGCCCAAGTGCAGCGGCAGGTACACCGCCATGCCCGCGAGCATGGTGCCGAGCACGCCGCGCCGCCAGTAGTAGTAAGCCGCGCCGACGACCGCCGCATAGAGGCGGGCGTCGTGCAGCGTGCCGATCAGGTGGCCCTGCGTCATGACGATCTCGGGCGCGATCACCGCCGCGAGCGCGGCGGCCGGCGCATAGTGCAGCGCGCGGTGCGCCCACTCGGGCAGGCCCCAGGGGCGGTCCAGGATGAAGAAGAAGCAGCGCGTGAGCACGGTGACGAGCGCCAGCCCGACGATCACGCAAATGGTCCACAGGTCGGTGGTTCCACTCACTTGTCGTCCTCCGCCGCCGGGTCGAGCCCGAACTGCTTCTCCAGCCAGAAGCACAGCAGCACCGCGACGCCGATGGCGACCACGATGTTGAGCTTCAGCGGCAGCGCATAGGCGGCCACCGCGGTGACGCCGGCAATCAGCGCGGCCAGCACGCGCAGCCGCGTCGTCGCCATCGAGCAGACGATGGCCACCAGGCTCAGCACGCCCGCGAAGCCCAGGCCCCAGTTCTGCGGAATGAAGTTGGCGAGCGCCACGCCCAGCATGCTCATGCCCATCCAGGCGCACCAGGTCACGAAGTAGTTGCCGGTGAGGTAGGCCTCCTGCGACTGCTCCTCGGCAATGGTGAGCGGCGGCTTGGGGTACTTCCTGGTGAAGAGCGCATAGCTCATGTCGGCCGTGAGGTAGCCGTGCAGCATGCGGCGCCAGCGCGGCATGTGCATGAGGTAGGGGCGCAGGTGCAGGCTGAACACGACGAAGCGCAGGTTCACGCAGAAGCCCGTGGCCAGAATCACCCAGGCCGGCGCGCCCGCGGCCAGCAGCGGAATGGCCGCCAGCTGCGAGCTGCCCGCGTAGACCAGCAGGGTCATCGCAATCGCCTCGATCACGCTCATGTCCGACTTGACCATGGCCACGCCGGTCATGAGGCCCCAGGCGCCGATGCCCAGCGCCACGGAAGACATGTCGCGCACGCCCGTCCGGAATTCGGGCCGCGAGCGGATGGCGGTCGACAGGAACATCAGCCGAACACCTGCCCGGGCTTCAGGTCGAAGCCGCGCAGGAAATCGGCCACGGGCAGGCGCTTGCCGCCCGCGCGCTGCAGTTCGGTGATGGTGACGGTCGAGCCGGAAGCGGCCACGGCAACGCCGGCGTCGGTGACGGCCAGGATCGTGCCCGGCGCAGCCGACGCATCGGTGGCCGCAGTCGCGTGGGCGGCCCACAGCTTGATGGCCTCGCCGTCGAGCGGGCTGTTGGCGCCGGGAAACGGGTCGAAGGCGCGGATGCGACGCACGATGGCGTCGGCGGCCTGGGCCCAGTCGATCAGCGCTTCGTGCTTCTCGACCTTGTGGGCGTAGGTGATGCCTTCGGCGGGCTGGGGCGTGCGGGTGAGGCCGCCGATGTTCGCCAACGCCTCGACGATCATGCGGCCGCCCAGCCCGGCCAGCCGGTCGTGCAGGCGCGCGGTGTTGTCGTCGCCGATGTCGACCGACTCGCGCAGCAGCATGTCGCCGGTATCCAGGCCCGCGTCCATCTGCATGATGGTGATGCCGGTCTGCGCGTCGCCGGCCTCGATGGCGCGGTGGATCGGCGCCGCGCCGCGCCAGCGCGGCAGCAGGCTCGCGTGGATGTTCAGGCAGCCGTGCGCCGGCAGGTCGAGCACCCACTGCGGCAGGATCAGGCCGTAGGCGGCGACCACCATCACGTCGGGCCTGGCGGCCAGCAGGGTGTCGCGCGCGGCCGAGGCTTCGTCGGGGTACTTGCCGTCCAGGCGCAGGCTGCGCGGCTGGGCCACGGGCCAGCCGTTGGCCGCTGCGCACTGCTTGACGGGCGAGGCCTGCAGCTTCATGCCGCGGCCGGCGGGGCGGTCGGGCTGGCTCATCACCAGCACGATGTCATGGCCGGCGGCGGCGATGGCCTCCAGGGCGACGCGAGCGAACTCGGGCGTGCCCGCGAAAACGACGCGCAGGCGGCTCAATCGCGGATCCGATCGAGCTCGAGATCGTCCCCCGTGTGATAGCGCCGGACCACGCCGGTCGGATCGATGTAGATGTACAGCATGCGGCGCTCGTTCACGGCCTTGTAGCGCCAGGTCCAGACGGCACCGTCGAAGGAACTGACGCGGGAGATTTCATAGGGGCGGCCGTAGAAGGCCATGACGTCGTCCTGGCGCCACTGGTTGACCTTGATGTCCTGGCCGAAGCGCGCTTCGCTCAGCACCTGGGTCACCGAGACAACCTTGCCGGACGCGTCGACGTCGATGTCGGTCACCTCGAAGCCGGCGGGCATGCGCGAATACTGCAGCCGCTCGCCGCCGCCGTTGAGCGGATAGCGGCCCGTGGGCGTGCCCAGCAGCTGCAGCGTTTCGGCGGCGGAGGTGCCGGGCCGGATGCGCGCGGGCTCGCTCACGCAGCCCGCCAGCCCCAGGCCGGCGGCCGCGAAGACCGCCAGCGTGGCGAAGGTGCGAAAGCCGCGCCGCATCGTCATGTCAGGCCCGTTCCCGCAGTTCTTCGCGCTGCTGCTTGAGCAGCTTGCTCTTGATGCGGTTGCGCTTCAGGGGGGAGAGGTATTCGACGAACACCTTGCCCAGCAGGTGGTCGAGTTCGTGCTGGATGCACACGGCCAGCAGGCCGTCGGCCTCGATGGTGCGGCTTTCGCCGTTCTCGTCGAGCGCCTGCACCTTGACCGAGGTCGAGCGCATCACGCCGTCGTAGATGCCGGGCACCGAGAGGCAGCCTTCCTCGTTCAGCACCTTCTCGTCGCTGGCCCAGGTGATCTCGGGGTTGATGAGCACAATGGGCTCGTTGCGCTCTTCGGACACGTCGATGACGACAAGCCGCTCGTGCACGTCGACCTGCGTGGCTGCCAGGCCGATGCCGTTGGCGTCGTACATTGTTTCCAGCATGTCGGCCACCAGCGCCTTGATGCGCGCGTCGACGCCCTGCACCGGCTTGGCCACCGTGTGGAGGCGCTTGTCCGGGTAACTCAGAATGATTCGTTTGGCCATGAAATCGGGGGAAAGTTGTGGCTATTTTCGCCAATTCCGCGACGCGGCGGGTTCCGCGAGCCCGAAAACGTTGCCCTGCCAAGGGCTTCAGCGCAGAATTCGTAGCAAATTGTGAGATTCGTATGTGCGGCGATACCTCGCGCGCTCACCCATCCAGACATGAAAAAGCTCAGATCAGCTGAACGCCAGCGCCCCTCATTTCTTGCCACGCTGACCGCCCTGGCGGTGCTCGGCAGTTGCGGCGCCACGACGGCCTGGGCCCAGAACTACCCGGTGACGCCGCAGCAGCGCGCCACGGCCCAGCAGACCGCGCAGACCGGCGTGCCGCTGAGCGAACTCTCCCCCAACGCCCCCGACGAATACGCCGTCAAGCCCGGCGACACGCTCTGGGCCATCTCCCGCCTCTACCTGCTGCGCCCCTGGCGCTGGCCCGAGCTGTGGGGCATGAACCTCGACGAAATCGCGAACCCGCACCGCATCTACCCCGGCCAGGTGCTCTACCTGGACAAGACCGGCGGCCGCGCCCGCCTCACGACCACCCGCCGCGGCGGCTTCAGCGGCGACGGCGGCACCATCAAGCTGTCACCGCGCACCCGCTTCGATTCGCTGGCCGGCATGGCGCTGCCCACGCTCAACCCGAGCATCATCGAGCCGTTCCTGAGCGAGCCCATCGTGGTCGACGCCGGCACGCTGGAGAGCGCGCCGCGCATCGTGGCCGGCAACGACAACCGTGTTCTGCTGTCACGCGGCGACCGCGCCTATGCGCGCGGCAACGCCAATTCCCCGCTGGTCGAGGCCCCGGGCCCGGTGCAGCATTTCCGCGTGTTCCGCAACGCCACCCCGCTGAAAGACCCGGGCACGGGCGAAATCCTCGGCTACGAGGCGCAGTACCTGGGCAAGGCGCAGCTGCAGCGCGGCGAGTCGACCACCGTCGAGACGGTCGAGGACAAGGACGTCATCACGGTGGTGCCAGCGACCGTCGACATCATCGCGTCGCGCGAGGAAATCCGCGCCGGCGACCGCCTGCTGCCCGAGCCGCCGCGCCAGCTGCTGAGCTACGTGCCGCGCGCGCCCTCGACGCAGGTCGACGGCCGCATCATCTCGGTCTACGGCAACGCGGTGCAGTTCGCGGCGCAGAACCAGGTGGTGGCCATCAACAAGGGCACGCGCGACGGCATCGACAGCGGCCACGTGCTGGCCATCCTGAAGAACGGCGAGACCATCGTCGACCGTACCGGCGCCCGCAAGGAAACCATCAAGCTGCCCAATGAACGCATCGGCCTGCTGATGGTGTTTCGCACTTTCGAGAAAGTGTCCTACGCGCTGGTCCTGGAAATCAACGACACTCCGCGCGCTGGCGACTTCCTCGTCAATCCCTGACCCACGGCTACGGCTCTTTCGCACATTCGTTTGGAACGCGCAGAACTCGCAGGCTGGCTGCGACTTTCACTGACCCCCGGCATCGGTGACGGCACCGTGCGCCGGCTCCTCGCGGCGTTCGGCCTGCCCGAGCGCGTGTTCGCGCAGCCGGAAGAAGCGCTGCGCGAAGTGGTGTCGCTCGCGCAGGCCGAGGCACTGCGGCAGCCGCCCGCCAATCTCCAGGCCCAGGTCGACCAGACCTGGCAATGGCTGCACAACACCGACAACGGCAGCTCGCGCCGGCTCGTCACGCTCGGCGATGCAGGCTACCCGGCCTCGCTGCTCGAAATGGCCGATCCGCCGCCCATGCTCTATGTGCTCGGCGCCGCCGACTACGACCTCACGCAACTCGGCCACAGCATCGCGGTCGTGGGCAGCCGCAACCCGACACCGCAAGGCGCCAGCAATGCGCGCAGCTTTGCGCGCGCGCTGGGCGAAGCCGGCCTGCCGGTGGTCTCGGGGCTGGCGCTGGGGGTGGACGGCGCCGCGCACCAGGGCGCGCTGGACGCCGCCGGCGAGACGCCCTGCCTCGCCACGGTCGCCGTGGTCGGCACCGGGCTCGACCGCGTCTACCCGGCGCGGCACCGCGACCTGGCGCACCGCATCACCCAACAAGGCCTGATCGTCAGCGAGTTGCCGCTGGGCACGCCGCCGCTCACGCAGAACTTTCCGAAGCGCAACCGGCTCATCGCCGGGCTGGCACGCGGCACGCTGGTGGTCGAGGCGGCGCTGCAGTCGGGCTCGCTGATCACCGCGCGGCTCACCTCGGAGCAGGGCAAGGAAGTGTTCGCGATACCGGGTTCGATCCACTCGCCCCAGTCGCGCGGCTGCCACGCGCTGATCCGGCAGGGCGCCAAGCTCGTGGAATCGGTCAACGACATCCTTGAAGAGCTGCCGCCGCTGCAGCACACACCGTCCGCATCGCCGCCCAAGAACGGCAACGGCAGCAGCGACGCAGCCGAAGCGCAGCAGGCGCCGTCATCGACCGAGGCCCCGCTGCTGGAGGCCCTGGGCTTCGACCCGGTCAGCCTCGACGCACTGAGCGCCCGCACCGGCTGGAGCGCCGCCGCGCTGCAGGCGAAGCTGCTCTCGCTCGAACTGGACGGCCATGTCTCGCGCCTGCCCGGCGGGCTCTTCCAGCGATCTGCCAGCAGCTGATCGAGGTCCGCGCGAACGCCTGCGCATGCAGGAAGGAAAAGTGATGCGAAGTGCGCAAAGCCCGGGGGCGATCGGCCACTTCCTGGGCTATATTGGTGCGCATGTTCGAAGTACTTGTTTTTGTCTACGAGAACTACTGGCGCGGCGATGCATGCCCCGAACCCGAACAACTGGGCCGCAAGCTCAGCGCGCACGGCTTCGAGGCAGAAGAAATCCGCGAAGCCCTTCACTGGCTAGACGGCCTGAGCCTTGCAACGCAAGGCATGCAGATCGAGCACCACGCCGACGACGCGGCCTCGGCCACCGTCACATTGCGCGGCGCACCCGAAGCGGCCCTGCCCCAATCCCCCGATGCCATGCGCATCTACTCCCAGGCGGAGCAGGAGCACCTCGGCGCCGAATGCCTGGGCTTCATCCGCTTCCTCGAATCATCGGACGTGCTGCCCTGCGGGCTGCGTGAGATCGTGATCGAGCGCGCGATGGCCGCACCGGGCGATCCGGTCGCGATCGACGAGCTGAAGATCATCGTGCTGATGGTCCACTGGAGCACCGGCATCGAGCCCGATGCGCTGGTGCTCGACGAACTCTGCGAAAGCCGCGAAGGCCGCACCGCACACTGAGCTCGCCTCCCGGCTAGTTCAGCAGGCGCTCGGGGTTGGCGTCGAGCTTGGCCAGCGCTTCGCGCGTGGCGCGCACGGTGAGCGTTTCTTCCTCGGCCGGCACCAGCAGGCCGGCCTGCAGGTACATGGCCAGGCGACCGGCCTGGATCAGGAAGCTGCGGCCGTCCGCGGAGGCGAACAGGTGCAGCTGCTTGCGGTCGCTGCGCCACACGAACTGCACCTGGCTCACCCGGTCGTTGTGGTCGAGCATGAACCAGTTGCCCACCTGCAACTCATGCGCCCAGGCGAGCATGTCCTCGGCCACCTTGGCGCCGGCGGCATCGGGAACGACCTCGATCGAGGCGGCGTCCACGCCGAGCAGCAGCTCGATGCTGTGGGCGTCGAGCGGCAGGTCGGAGGCGCCGCCGACGTCGGTCACGAAGTCTTCCAGGTGCGTCAGCCGCTCGGCCATGGCTTCGATCTTGGCCTGCGGAATCGCCTCGGTCTTCGACAGGAAGGCGTCGGACAGCGTGGCGCCGATGATCTTGATGTGCGCTTCCTGCGGCTCGTCGACGATGCCCAGCAGCGCCATGCCCTGGCGCAGGCGCTGCAGCAGCTGCGGCAGGTCTTGTATGACGCGGGCGCGGTCGGTGCGGTTGGGCTTGGCGCTCGCGGCCCACACCAGGTCGGAGGCCACGCGCTTGAGCATCACCGTCTGCTCGCCCTGCGCGCCGTAGCGCAGCGCGGCAATGGCCAGCACCTCGGCCCAGATCTTGAAGAGGAACTCCCGGATCTCGTCGCGCACGGGCATGTCGTTCAGCATCTTGCGCAACTCGATGGTGTACTGGATCGCCATCGTTTCCTTCTGCTCGACCTGCTGCGCCACGCTCATCACGCGCTGCGTGGTGTCGCTCTGGGTCAGATAGCGGTTGAGGAAGGCGACGAACTCGTCGAACACCAGCTTGAATACGCGCTGGCCGGTTTCGGGATATTGCTCGATGACCTGCACCACGCGGCGGATCTCGCCTTCGAGCGCGCTGCCGGTGATGGCCGCCGCGTCGAAGCCCATCACGCACGAGCCCATGCGGTCGATCAGCATGCGCGCGGGGTGCTGCAGGGTGCCGAAGAACTCGGGCTCGGCGATGGCCACGCGCAGCACCGGCATCTGCAGGCGCGCGAACCACACGCGCGCCGAAAAAGGAATGCGTTCCTCGGCCAGGATGGCCTGGAACATCAGCGCCACGATCTCGACCGTGGCCTTGTCGGCGGTGGTCGGCGCACGCTTCTTGAGCTCGGTGGTCCGCTTGCGCAGGTCGACGGCGGTCTGCTGCATCAGCGTGGCCTGCTCGCCCGGGCCGTCCATGAACTGGGTGGCCGCCATGCGATAGGCGACTTCGGCGTCGGCGATGGCGCCGGCGAAGGTGCGCGAGAACACGCGCGGAGCCGCCGGCCCCCCGCCGCCGCCGGCATCGGTGGCGCGTCCATCGGGATTCGCGGCCTGGTAATGCTGTCCCGCGCCTGCGCCCGTGTCGCCGCCGATGCGCGCGGTCACGAACCGCTTGAGGCTGAGCAGGGCGGTCTGCGCGCGTTGCCGGGCGATCATCAACGGCGATCCACCGGTGGTTGCGGGAGGCGCCACGGCCGAGGGCACCGAGCCCTGCTGCGAGCCGGCGAACCCGAAGCCGGGGCGCTGGGCGCTGTGGGGGCCGCCGGACATGCCGCTGTCGCGGGCCATCGAGCCGCTCGACGTGGTCGGGCCGCCGGAGCCGCCGCCTGCGCCCGCTGCGCCGCCGCCGCTGCTGCCCGTGCGCCGCACGAAGCTCTTGAGATCGATCTCCTGCATCACCCCGTTGGCGACCAGGAACACGTTGGCGTCCTTGTAGGCCTTGACGACCACGTCGACCAGCGCCAGCTGCACGGTGTCCTGCACCCGGGTCCACATGCCGCGGCTCAGGCCCGCGCCGAGCCATTGCTCGACCAGCAGCTTGGCCAGAGTCTCGGGCTTGAGCACGTCGTGGGCGTCGAGTTCGGAGGTGCCTTCGAGGTGCTGGATGCGCAGGCGCAGGTCGCTCAGCTCGAAGCTGGCCTTGTCGTGGATCACCTGCGCCAGGCGCGATGAGAGGATGTTGCTCTCGACCTCCTCGTCGCCGATGAGCTCGAGGCGCAAACCCGAAGACGCCGCGGCCGCGCCGCCGCCCGAGCCCGCCAGCGCCTTGCGCCAGCCGGTCTGCGCGAGCGAGACCCAGCGGGTGCCCTGCCCCTGGAACGCCACGAAATCGTCGCGGTGCTCCTGCATGGCGCGGGCGTTGCCGGCTTCCGAGGCCAGCGCGGTCAGCCGGTCCCGGATTGCGCGGGCCAGCGGCACGATCGCGCCTTCCGTGGCCGCCACGAAGCGCTCACGCGTCTCGCGAGCGAGCTGCAGGGAAGAAGCGGACCGCGCAATGCTCATTGAAAAGTCGGAAAGGCCAGGGTGTTCGGTTTATCGGCGACAACCGCGAGCTTGCATCGGGATGCTCAACCGCACAAGTGTGGAGAGCGCGCGGCGTTGCATGCATACCGCGGCGCCGCCCTGGCCGCCTGAATTAAGCCTGAAGTATCCGTCAGACCACGGCCCCGGCGTTCGGGTCGTCCCCCGATTCGCCGTCGCGCTTGGTCGGGCCGCCCTTGACGAGGTCTTCGCGCTTGATGCCGAGCCACATGGCGATGGCCGCCGCCACGAAGCACGAAGAGTAGATGCCGAAGCAGATGCCGATGGTCAGCGCCAGGGCGAAGTAGTGCAGGGTCGGCCCGCCGAAGAAGAACATCGACAGCACCACGAGCTGGGTGGAGCCGTGGGTGATGATGGTCCGGCTGATGGTCGAGGTGATCGCGTTGTCGATGATCTCGGTGGTCGTCATCTTCCGGTAGCGGCGGAAGTTCTCGCGGATCCGGTCGAAGATCACCACCGATTCGTTCACCGAGTAGCCCAGCACCGCCAGCACCGCCGCCAGCACCGCCAGCGAGAACTCCCACTGGAAGAACGCGAAGAAGCCCAGGATGATCACCACGTCGTGCAGGTTGGCCAGCACGGTAGCCAGCGCAAACTTCCATTCGAAGCGAAACGCCAGGTAGATCATGATGCCCACGACCACCATGCCCAGGGCCTTGAGGCCGTTGGTGGTCAGCTCTTCGCCGACCTGCGGCCCGACGACCTCGATGCCGCGCTGCGTGGCCGACGGGTCGACCGACTTCAGCGCCTGCATGACCTGCGCGCTCTGCTGGTCGGAGCTCATGCCCTTCTGGGCCGGCAGGCGGATCTGCACGTCGCGCGAGGTGCCGTAGTTCTGGACCTGCACCTCCGGGTAGCCGAGCTTGGTGACGGCATCGCGCACCTTGCCGATGTCGGCGGACTGCTCGTAGGCGACCTCGATCACCGTGCCGCCCGTGAACTCCACCGACAGGTGCAGCCCGCGGTGGAACAGGAAGAACACCGCCAGCGCGAAGGTGACGACGGAGACGATGTTCAGCACCACCGCGTGGCGCATGAACGGGATGGTCCTGTGGATGCGGAAGAATTCCATGACGCTTGTCCTCGCCCTTTACTTGGTTGCCACGGCCGAGCCGTCGGTTGCGGGGCGCCAGACCGTGCCGATGGACACCGTCTTGAGCTTCTTCTTCTGGCCGTACCAGAAGTTCACGAGGCCGCGCGAGAAGAACACGGCGGAGAACATCGAGGTGACGATGCCGATGCAGTGCACCACCGCGAAGCCGCGCACCGGGCCCGAGCCGAAGGCCAGCAGCGCGATACCCGCGATCAGGGTGGTCACGTTGGAGTCCAGGATGGTGCCCCAGGCGCGTTCGTAGCCGGCATGGATGGCCGCCTGCGGCGACGCCCCGTTGCGCAGCTCTTCGCGCACGCGTTCGTTGATCAGCACGTTGGAGTCGATCGCCACGCCGATGGCCAGGGCCATGGCCGCGATGCCGGGCAGCGTGAGCGTGGCCTGCAGCAGCGAGAGGATGGCCACCAGCAGCATCAGGTTGACGGCCAGCGCGATCGAGGAGAACAGGCCGAACAGTGCGTAGTACGCGCACATGAAGACCATGATCGCCAGGAAGCCGTACATCACGCTCTTGAAGCCCTTCTCGATGTTGTCGGCGCCCAGCGTCGGGCCGATGGTGCGTTCCTGGATGATTTCCATGGGCGCGGCCAGCGAGCCGGCGCGCAGCAGCAGCGCGAGGTCGTTGGCCTCGACCACGGTCATGGAGCCCGAGACCTGGAAGCGGTTGCCGAGTTCGCCGTTGATCGACGGGGCGGTGAGCACTTCGCCCTTGCCCTTCTCGAAGATCAGCATGGCCATGCGCTTCTTGTAGTTCTCGCGGCTGACGTCGCGCATGATGCGGCCGCCCTTGGCGTCCATGGTCAGGTCGACCTTGGGCTGGTTGCTCTGCTGGTCGAAGCCGGGCTGCGCGTCGGTGAGGTTCTCGCCGGTGACGAGCACCTGCTTCTTCACGATCACGGGCCGGCCCTGGCGGTCGAGGAATTTCTCGGAGCCGAAGGGCACGGGGCCGCCGCTCAGCTCGGCGGCGCGGCCCTCGGCGCTTTCGTCGACCATGCGCATTTCGAGCGTGGCGGTGCGGCCCAGGATTTCCTTGGCCTTGGCGGTGTCCTGCACGCCGGGCAGCTGCACGACGATGCGGTCCAGGCCCTGCTGCTGGATCACGGGCTCGGCCACGCCGAGTTCGTTGATCCGGTTGTGCAGCGTGGTGATGTTCTGCTTGAGCGCGGCGTCCTGCATGCGGCGCGCGGCCTCGGGCTTGATGGTGGCCACGAGGCGCCAGTTGCCGCCGTCCTGGCTGTCGGTGGTGGCGAGGTCGGGGAACTGGTCCTGGATGATGCGCTTGGCCGCGTCGAGCGAGGCCGCGTCGCGGAAGGTCACCTCGACGGTCTGGCCGTTGCGGCTCACCGCGGTGCCGCGGATGCTCTTGTCGCGGAAGGTGGTGCGCAGGTCGCTGGCGAAGGACTCGGCCTTCTTGTCGATGGCGCCCTTCATGTCCACCTGCAGCAGGAAGTCGACGCCGCCGCGCAGGTCGAGGCCCAGGTACATGGGGAAGGCGTGCAGCGCGGTCAGCCACTTGGGCGAGCGCGACACCAGGTTGAGCGCCACCGTGTACGGCGGGTCGTTCGCGTCGGGCACCAGCGCGCGCTGCACGGCGTCGCGCGCCTTGAGCTGGTCGTCGGTGGTTGCGAAGCGGGCGCGCAGCGAGGTGGCGTCCAGGGTGATCAGGTCGGGCGTCAGGCCTGCGGCCTTGAGCGCCTCCTCGACCCGGGTCTGGGTGGAGGCATCGACCTTGACGACCGTCTTGGCCGCCGACACCTGCACCGCAGGCGCCTCACCGAAGAAATTGGGCAGGGCGTAGATGAGCCCCACGAGCAACACGATCACGATGATCGTGTACTTCCAGACCGGGTAGCGGTTCATGAGCGGGCGCTTTTCTCAAGCTTTTCAGAAATGGAACACCGCGTGACTTGGGGCCCTGCGCCGCAAAGCGCAAGGTTCAGCTCACGCTTTTATTGCTTGACGGCGCCCTTGGGCAGGACCTGCACCACGGCGCTGCGCTGGATCTTGATCTCGACGCCGTTGGCGATCTCCAGGCCCAGGTACTGGTCGCTCAGCGAGGTGATCTTGCCGAGCACGCCGCCGGCGGTGGCGACTTCGTCGCCCTTGGCCAGCGCCTCGATCATTGCGCGGGCTTCTTTCTGGCGCTTCATTTGCGGGCGGATCATGACGAAATACAGCACCACGAACATCAGCACCAGGGGCAGCATGCTGCCGAGCGAGGACAACATGTCACCGCCGCCGGCTGCAGCGGGCGCGGTCTGGGCGAAAGCAGAGGAAATGAACAAAAGAGTCTCCAGCAGAGGGAAGAGAAAACGAGAGGAAGGCGGGCCGGTCCCGACTCTTCTCATGGCTTCGCGGCCACGAACGGAATTGGGGCCGCAAGTCAAAGCTCGGCGGGGCTTGGCCGCGCACAGCACCGGGCATTGTATTCGGCGCGGATGGCCGTTCCACGGGCTTATCCGGCGCGGCGGGGAGGGCTTTCCGGCCATCCGTTCCGCCCATCGGATGCTATCTTTTCAATAGCAAAAAGCGCCCGTCGGGCGCTCTTTGCGGTGGGATTCCGTCGAAAAATCAGGCTGCCGCGCGCTGCGCCTGCGGGTTGCGCCACTTGGCCAGCAGCTCGTTCCAGCGTGTGCGGGCGGCCGCGAGATTGCGCTCCTTGACGTGGCCGTAGCCGCGGATCTGCTCGGGCAGGCCGGCAATTTCGAGCGCCAGCGCGTAGTTGTCGGCCCGCAGCGCGCCGATCACTTCCTCGATGCTGGCGCGGTACTCGCCGATCAGCGCGCGCTCGGCCTTGCGCTCCTCGGTGCGCCCGAAGATGTCGAGCGCCGTGCCGCGCACGCCCTTGAGCTTAGCGAGCAGCCTGAAGCCGGTCAGCATCCAGGGACCGAACTTCTGCTTCTGCAGCTGGCCCTTGCTGTTCTTCTTTGCGATGAGCGGCGGCGCCAGGTGGTAGTTGAGCTTGTAGTCGCCCTCGAACATGCCTTCGACGCGGTCGAGGAACGTGCGGTCGGTGTGCAGGCGGGCGACTTCGTATTCGTCCTTGTACGCCATCAGCTTGAACAGGTAGCGCGCGACCGTCTCGGTCAGCGCGGTGCTCTTGCCGACGGCCGCCTCGGCCCGCTGCACCTTGCCCACGAACTGCTTGTATTCGTCGGCGTAGGCGGCGTTCTGGTAGCCCGTCAGGAACTCCACGCGGCGCGCCACCAGGCTCTCGACCGATTCGCGCTTCTTGAACTCGATGACCTGGCCGGGGCGCACGCGCTTTTGCAGCTCTTCGGGCCGCACCGCCGCCTGGCGGCCCCATTCGAAGGCCGTCTTGTTGTTCTCGACGGCCACGGCGTTCAGCTCGATGGCGCGCATCAGCGACTCGTGCTCCAGCGGGATCCAGCCCTTCTGCCAGGCGTAGCCCAGGATCATCGGGTTGACGTAGATGCTGTCGCCCATCAGCGTGGTGGCGGCTGCATCGGCGTCGAAGGTGCCCATGGCGTCGATGCCCACGGCGCGCGCGATCTCGGCGGCGCAGGCGTCTTCCGGGTTCTGCCAGTTGGCGTTGCGCACGAAGGCGGCGGTGGGCGAGCTGTGGCTGTTGAGCGCCACGTGCGTGCGCCCTTCGCGCATGCGCGCCATGGTTTCGCCGTTGACCGTGACCAGCGGGTCGCAGGCCAGGATCAGGTCGGCCGCCGCGGTGCCGACGCGCGTGGTGCGGATGTCGTCCTGCGTGTCGCCGATCAGCACGTGGCTCCAGGTGGCGCCGCCCTTTTGCGCAAGGCCGGCCGCGTCCTGCGTGACGATGCCCTTGGCCTCGATGTGCGCGGCCATGCCCAGCAGCTGGCCGATGGTGATGACGCCGGTACCTCCGACGCCCGCCACCACCACGCCCCAGACCTTGCCGCCGACCAGCGACGGAATCGCGGGCTCGGGCAGCAGGCCGAACTCGGCCGGCGTGGCCGCCTTGTTCTTGCCCTTCTTCTTGAGCTGGCCGCCTTCGACCGTCACGAAGCTCGGGCAGAAGCCCTTCAGGCAGCTCATGTCCTTGTTGCAGCTGCTCTGGTTGATGGTGCGCTTGCGGCCGAATTCGGTTTCCAGCGGCTCCACGCTCAGGCAGTTGCTCTGCACGCTGCAGTCGCCGCAGCCCTCGCACACCAGCTCGTTGATGACCACGCGCTTGGCCGGATCGACGGCCGTGCCCCGCTTGCGGCGGCGGCGCTTCTCGGTGGCGCAGGTCTGGTCGTAGATGATGGCCGTGGTGCCGGGGATCTTGCGGAACTCGCGCTGCACGTCGTCGAGCAGGTCGCGGTGCTTGACCTGCACATGGTCGCCGGGGATGTTCACGCCCTCGTACTTCTCGGGCTCGTCGGTCACGATCACGACCTTCACCGCGCCTTCGGCATGCAGGCTCTCGGCGATCTGCAGCACCGAGTGGCCTTCGGGCCGCTCGCCGACCTGCTGGCCGCCGGTCATGGCGACCGCGTCGTTGTAGAGGATCTTGTAGGTGATGTTCACGCCCGCCGCGATGCTCTGGCGGATGGCGAGCAGGCCGCTGTGGAAGTAGGTGCCGTCGCCCAGGTTCGCGAAGATGTGCTGGTCGGTGGTGAAGGGCTGCTGGCCCACCCACGGCACGCCCTCGCCGCCCATCTGCGTGAAGCCGATGGTGGAGCGGTCCATCCAGGTCGCCATGAAGTGGCAGCCGATGCCGCCCATCGCGCGCGAGCCTTCGGGCACCACGGTGCTGGTGTTGTGCGGGCAGCCCGAGCAGAACCAGGGCTGGCGGGTGGCGTCGACCACGCTGGTGGAGGCCTGCTGCACCACCATCGAGCGCTCCTTGGCCTCGAGGATGGCCAGCTGGGCGTCGATGCGCGCGGCCATGTCGGCGCCGGCGGCGGCCAGCAGGCCGGTCTTGCGCAGCCGCCCGGCAATGGCCTTGGCGATCATGGCGGGGTTCAGGTCGGCGTTGGCGCGCAGCAGGGTGTGCGCGGTCGGGTTGGGCATCGACCATTCGCCGCCGGAGTAGCCCTCCGCCGCGTGCACCTCGCCTTCGTCGAACTTGCCGACCACGTTGGGCCGCACATCGGAGCGCCAGTTGTAGAGCTCTTCCTTGAGCTGGTATTCGATGACCTGGCGCTTTTCCTCGACCACCAGGATCTCCTGCAGGCCGGTGGCGAACTCGCGCGTGAGCTGCGCTTCCAGCGGCCAAACCACCCCCACCTTGTGCAGGCGGATGCCCAGCTGGCGGCAGGCCGCATCGTCCAGGCCCAGGTCGATCAGCGCCTGGCGGGTGTCGTTGAAGGCCTTGCCGCTGGCCATGATGCCGAAGCGGTCGTTCGGGCCTTGAATGACGTTGTGGTTCAGCCGGTTGGCGCGGATGTACGCCAGCGCGGCGTACCACTTGTAGTGCATGAGCCGGGCTTCCTGCTCCAGCGCATGGTCGGGCCAGCGGATGTGCAGGCCGCCGGGCGGCATTTCGAAGTCGGTGGGAATGACGATCTCGACGCGCTCGGGGTCGATCATGGCCGTGGCGCTCGACTCGACGATCTCCTGGATCGTCTTCATGCCCGACCACACGCCCGAGAAACGGCTCAGCGCGAAGGCGTGGATGCCCAGGTCGAGGATTTCCTGCACGTTCGCGGGAAAGAACACCGGCGTGCCGCAGGCCTTGAAGATGTGGTCGCTCTGGTGCGCGGCCGTGCTGCTCTTGGAGATGTGGTCGTCGCCCGCCACCGCGATGACGCCGCCGAACTCGGTGGTGCCGGCCATGTTGGCGTGCTTGAAGACGTCGGAGCAGCGGTCCACGCCCGGGCCCTTGCCGTACCAGATGCCGAAGACGCCGTCGAACTTGTTGGTGCCCTGCGGGGAGAAGCCCAGTTGCTGGGTGCCCCATAGCGCGGTGGCGGCCAGCTCTTCGTTCACGCCGGGCTGGAAGACGATGTTCTGTTCCTTCAGGAACTTGCTGGCCTTCCACAGGGCCTGGTCATAGCCGCCGAGCGGGGAGCCGCGGTAGCCGCTGATGAAGCCGGCGGTGTTCTTGCCGGCCTGCTGGTCGCGCAGGCGCTGCAGCATGGGCAGCTTGACGAGGGCCTGGACGCCGCTCATGAAGGCCCGGCCGTAGTCGAGCGAGTATTTGTCGTCGAGCGTGACCGTTTCCAGGGCCTTGCGAATGTGCGCGGGCAGCGGTGCATTCATTTTTTCTGTCTCCGTATGGCAGGGCCTTGTGGGCCTGGCTGATTGCTGTGGGTCTTCGCCCGGGTAGGGCACGAGCCCATGATCATGCAAAGTGTATGCCGGGGTCCGCGACAGGTGTTTGCGTTCTTTGCCCTGAAAAACCCTGTTCCAGAAAGAATCTTGCTTAAGATTCGACTCCATGGAAAGCATTGACAAGTTCGACCTCGCAATCCTGCAAGAACTGCAGGCCGACGGACGCCTCACGAACGCCGAGCTTGCGCAGCGCGTGGGCCTCTCGGCCGCGCCCTGCTGGCGCCGGGTGCGGGCGCTGGAGGAGGCCGGCTTCATCAAGGGCTACCACGCCGAGATCGACCGCCACAAGATAGGGCTGGGCGTGCTCGCTTTCGTGCGCGTGGACACCGAGCGCGTCACGCACGAGGCCACCCGCAAGCTGGAAGACGCCATCCGCAAGCTGCCCGACGTGGTCGCCTGCCACTACATCAGCGGCACCGGCACCTTCGAGCTGCAGGTGGTGGCGCAGGACCTGGACAGCTTCTCGGCCTTCGCGCGCCAGCACCTGATGAACCTGCCGAACGTGAAAGACCTGCACACCAGCTTCTCGCTGGGCGAGGTGAAGGCCAGCAGCGCGCTGCCGCTGGGGCACCTGGCCGCCCGGGGCAAGTAGCCGCGCGGCGGTGTGCGAGCATGCGCCGATCACAACGAAGAGGAAGGGCTGCTCCATGAATCCCGACACCGGCCGCCGGGCACTGTCCTGGCTGCATGAAATGCGCTTGCTGACCGACGCCGAACACACGGCCGCCGCCAGCGACCCCGAGCTCAGCGTGGTCACGCTGCGCACGCCCGCCGAAGCCCTGGCCTGGGTGGTGGCGCGCGAGATCGTCTCGACCGCGCAGCTGGCCGACCTGCCCGCCCGCGCGGCCGCCGGCCGCGCAAACGAAGCGCAGGCGATCGTGTCGGAAGCGACCGGCCTGGTGAGCAGCGAGCTGCCGCTGCCGCCGTGGGCGCAGTTCCAGCTGCGCCTGCGGGAGCGCCGGATGCAGGACGGCGTGAGCGCCGACGCGCTCGACCGGTTGCTCGCCCTCGGGCTCGTCGACGCGGTGCAGCATGCGCACAGCCTCACGATGCTGCCCACGCACCAGGCAGCCTGGGCCGCGCCCGATTCGCTGCCCGCGACGCTCGCCTGGACAGTGCTCGGATCGGGCGCCCTGAGCGACGACGACCTGGCGGCGCTGGCCGGGCGCGCGGGACACGCCGACATCGTCGCCGACGCGGCGGCCCGCGTCGCACAGGCCAGAAAGCCTTCGCGCACGGCGACGTCGTTCGTCACGTCGACTTCGAGCTCGGCGTCTTCCTCGACCTCTTCCACCTCGGCGTATTTCTCCAAGACCACGATTTCCGTCAACACCTCGCCCGGCCTCGTTCCCGCCCGCTGGAAGATGATCGGCGCCGTCGTGGCGGCCCTGGTGGTGCTGTACGTCCTGTTCGGGCGCTGATCGCGCCGTGGCGCGGCCCGGCGGCCGCCTAAAATCGTCGCCCACCATACCCCGCCAACCGCGGAAACGAGGACCCTCAATGAACCCCATCCGCCGCGCCCTGGCCCTCGGCCTTGCCGCCGCCACGCTCGCCTTCGGCGCCCAGGCGCAGAACCGCGAACTGATCGTGGCCTCCAGCGCCACCTACGCGCCGTTCGCCTTCGAGAACAAGGACAAGCAGATCGTCGGCTTCGACATCGACATCATCAATGCCATCGCCAAGCAGCAGGGCCTGAAGATCAAGGTCGTCAACACGCCCTTCACCGGCATCTTCGGCGCGCTGAACAACGGCGACGTCGACCTCGTGATCTCGGGCGTGACCATCAACGAGAAGCGCAAGCAGAGCTACGACTTCACGCCGCCCTACTTCGCGGCCCGCCAGCTGATCGCGCTGCCGAAGAACAGCAAGGTCGCCTCGCTGAAGGACCTGGCCGGCAAGAAGATCGCCGTGGTCAGCGCCTCCACCGCCGACGACATCGCCTCGCGCGAGTTCGGCAAGACCAACCCCGACATCCGCCGCTTCGAGAGCACGCCGCTCATCATTTCCGAGCTGGCCGGCGGCGGCGTCGATGCGGCCATGGGCGACAACGGCGTCATCGCCTATCGCGTGGCGCAGAACCCCGAGCTCAAGACCATCGACGACAAGTCCTTCCCCGAGGAAGGCTTCGGCATCGTCGTGAAGAAGGGCGACAAGGCCCTGCTCGACAAGCTCACCGCCGGCCTCGCTGCGATTCGCGCCGACGGCAGCTACGTGACCATCTACAAGAAGTGGTTCAACAAGGATCCGAACGTGCGCTGAGCCGCACGGCATTTCATTGAATACGGCCGCCCCAAGCGGCCGTTTCGTTTTCCGTTGACTGATCGAGAGAGTTTGAGGACGCAAACATGGAACAACCGGTGCTGCTGTTCGGATGGTTCCGATGGGACATCCTGGTCGAATACAAGGACCTGTTCTGGCAGGGCGCCTGGATGACGCTGCGCATGACCGTGGTCTGCGTGCTGCTGGGGTCCAGCTGGGGCCTGTGCCTCGCGCTCGCGCGGCTGGCGCAGCCGCGCCACGCGCCCTGGACCTGGGTCGCGCGCTTCTTCCTGCGCTGGCCCGCCACGGTGTACGTGAGCTTCTTTCGCGGCACGCCGCTGTTCGTGCAGATCCTGCTGATCCACTTCGCGGTGATGCCGGTGTTCATCCACCCGACCAGCGGCCTGCTGATCGACGGCGAACTGGCGCGCACGCTCAAGCAGGAGCACGGTGCGCTCATCTCGGGCGTGGTGGCGCTCACGCTCAACTCGGCGGCCTACATCTCCGAGGTGTTCCGCGCCGGCATCCAGTCGATCTCGCGCGGGCAGTTCGATGCCGGCCGCTCGCTCGGCTTCTCGCCCGCGCAGGTGATGCGCTACGTGGTGCTGCCGCAGGCCTTCCGCCGCATGCTGCCGCCCCTGGGCAACAACGCGATCGCGCTGCTGAAAGACACCTCGCTGGTGTCCGCCATCGGCCTGGCCGAGCTGGCCTACGCGGCCCGCACCGTGGCCGGCGCCTATGCGCGCTACTGGGAGCCGTACCTTGCGATCTCGGTGATCTACTGGGTGATGACGCTGGTGCTCACGACGATGCTGCGCCGCCTGGAAATCCGTCTCGCCCGCAGCGATCGGGGCTGAGACGGGAAAGGGGCGCGCCACAATAACGGCACATGCCACCCATATCCCCCGAAGAGACACCGATCCCGCCCAAGCGGCCGCAGCCCTCGAAGCTCGCGGCCCTCGAGCCCCTGAAGCTCCCCGTGTTCCGCATGCTGTGGAGCACCTGGCTCATCGCCAACATCTGCATGTGGATGAACGATGTGGCCGCGGCGTGGATGATGACCTCGCTCACCTCCTCGCCCATCTGGGTGGCGCTGGTGCAGTCGGCCTCCACGCTGCCGGTGTTCCTGCTGGGCCTGCCCAGCGGCGCGCTGGCCGACATCCTCGACCGCAGGCGCTGGCTGGTGGCCACGCAGTTCTGGCTGGCCGGCACCGCCATCGTGCTGTGCGCGGCACTGGCGCTCGACGTGATGACGGCGCCGCTGCTGCTGGCGCTCACCTTCGCCAACGGCATCGGGCTGGCGCTGCGCTGGCCGGTGTTCGCGGCCATCGTGCCCGAGCTGGTGCCGCGGCCGCAGCTGCCGGCCGCGCTGGGGCTCAACGGCATCGCCATGAACGCATCGCGCATCGTCGGCCCGCTCACCGCCGGCGTGCTGATCGCGAGCGCCGGCACCGTGTGGGTGTTCGCGCTCAACGCGGTGCTGTCGGTGGCCTCGGGCTTCGTGGTGCTGCGCTGGCGGCGCGCGCACACGCCCAATCCGCTGGGCCGCGAGAAGCTCATCGGCGCGATGCGCGTGGGCGTGCAGTTCGTGCGGCAGTCGCAGCGCATGCGCGCGGTGCTGGTGCGCGTGTCGATCTTCTTCTTCCACTCCACCGCCCTGCTGGCCCTGCTGCCGCTGCTGGCGCGCAACCTGAAGGGCGGCGGCGCCGGCACCTTCACGCTGCTGCTGGCGGCCATGGGTTCGGGCGCGATCATCGCGGTGCTGTTCCTGCCGCGGCTGCGCCAGGCGCTGGGGCGCGACCAGCTGGTGCTGCGCGGCACGCTGCTGCAGTCGGGCGCCACGGCGGTGATGGCCGTCGCGCCCAATGCCTGGGTGGCGGTGCCGGCGATGTTCTTCGGCGGCATGGCGTGGATCACGGTGGCCAATTCGCTCTCGGTGTCGGCCCAGCTCGCGCTGCCCGACTGGGTGCGCGCGCGCGGCATGTCGATGTACCAGATGGCGATCATGGGTGCGAGCGCGATCGGCGCGGCCATCTGGGGCCAGGTGGCCACGGTCACGACGCTGCAGCTGAGCCTGGTCATCGGCGCCATCAGCGGCACGCTGGTGATGCTGCTGGCCCTGCGCTGGGTGACCGACGTGAGCGGCGAGGACGACACCAGCCCCGCCGCGGCCGGCTGGGCCGCCGGCCCGCCGGCCGAGGCACCGCAGGAAGAAGGCCGCGTGGTGATCACGGTCGAATACATCATCGACCCCGCCCGCGCCGCCGCCTTCCACCTCGTGATGCAGCAGACGCGCCGCGCGCGCCTGAGCCAGGGCGCCATCGGCTGGGAGCTGCTGCACGACATCGTGCAGCCCGAGCGCTACGTGGAGCAGATCGTCGACGACTCGTGGACCGACCACCTGCGCCGCTTCAACCGCGCCACCGCGAGCGACATGGCGCTGCGGGAACGCAGGCTCGCCTTCCACATCGGCGAGGCGGCGCCGGTCATCACGCGCTACGTGGTGCGGCGCTGACGCACCGGTTCGGGGCGCCCGGCGGGTCAATTTTTGACCAAACGGGTGAATTTGATGGCATGGCGCTTGCATGCGAAAAATCGCCGGGTATCCACGGATAGCCAGTCTTTTTTGACCATATGGATAATTTAAGCCACCGCCAACTCCGGCGTCACGAGGTACAGCCCCGATGAATACACCTCCCCTGCGCAGCCGTTTCTGGTCCGACCTGACCAGCGAAGAGTTCTCCCGCCTCGACCGTGAACGGCTCATCGCGGTGCTGCCGGTCGGCGCCACCGAACAGCACGGCCCCCACCTGCCGATGTCGACCGACACCGCGACCATCGACGGCATGGTGCGCGCCACGCTGCCCCACCTGCCCGACGACCTGCCGGTGCTCTTCCTGCCCACCGTGCCCTACGGCAAGAGCAACGAGCACTCGCGCTACCCGGGCACGCTCACCGTGTCGGCGGCCACCCTGATCGCGATGTGGAAAGACATCGGCGCCTGCGTTGCGAAAGCCGGCGTGCGCAAGCTGGTGCTCTACAACAGCCACGGCGGGCAGATGAGCGTCATGGACATCGTGGCGCGCGACCTGCGCGAGGAGCACGACATGATGGTCGTGGCCGCCAACTGGTACACGCTGGGCCTGCCCGATGGCCTGTTCACCGCGCACGAGGGCAGGCACGGCATCCATGCCGGCGACCTCGAAAGCTCGGTGATGCTGCACCTGACGCCCGACTACGTGCGCCGCGACCAGTTCCAGAACTTCAGCTCCATGACCGAGCAACTGGCCGCCGAGAACAAGTTCCTCTCGATCACGCCCAGCGGCAAGCTCGGCTGGCAGATGCACGACATCAACCCCGCGGGCGCCGCCGGCGACGCCACGCGCGCCACGGCCGAGAAGGGCGCGGCGGTGCTCGACCATGTGGGCCGCCGCTTCGTCGAGCTGCTGCACGAAGTCGACCGCTTCCCGCTCTCCCGCCTGGCCAACGTGCCGGCCTGGCGCTAGGCTCGCACGCCATGGACAGCACCCGGACCCCTCCCCTGGTCAGCCTGCGCAACGTAGGCAAGCGCTTCGCCAACGGCACGCTCGCATTGCAGGGCATGTCGCTCGACATCGGCGAGCACGACTTCATCAGCTTCCTCGGCCCCTCGGGCTGCGGCAAGAGCACCGCGCTGCGGCTGATCGCGGGGCTCACGCGCCTGAGCTCGGGCGAGATGGCCTGGTCGGGTGCCAACACCGGCTCGGCCAAGGACAGCAAGAGCGACCGCGACCTGGGCTTCGTGTTCCAGGAGCCCACGCTCATGCCATGGGCCAAGGTGTTCGACAACGTCTGGCTGCCGCTCAAGCTGGCCGGCACCAGCCGCGACGCCGCCGCGCCGGTGGTGCAGCAGGTGCTGGAGCTGGTGGGCCTCTCGCGCTTTGCCGACGTGTATCCGCGCGAGCTGTCGGGCGGCATGAAGATGCGCGTGTCGATCGCGCGCGCACTCGTCACGCACCCGCGCCTGCTGCTCATGGACGAGCCCTTTGCCGCGCTCGACGAAATGACGCGCATCAAGCTCAACAACGACCTGCTGGCCATCTGGCGCGAGCACCGCTTCTCCATCGTGTTCGTCACGCACAGCGTGTACGAGTCGGTGTACCTGTCGAACCGCATCGTGGTGATGGCGGCGCGCCCGGGCCGGGTGATCGACGAGATCCGCATCGACGAGCCGTACCCGCGCGGCGAAGAGTTCCGCACCTCGAGCCGCTACAACGCGCATTGCACGGCGGTATCCCAATCCCTGCACGGAGCGCTCCATGGCCTCGACATCGACCATTGAACCCGTGATGCCCATGGACACGACCGACGCCACCCCGTCCGCCGACATGCTGCGCGCGCACGAAGACAGGCTGCGCCGCCGCGAGTCGCTGCTGCGCATCGTCGTGCCCGCGGGCATCGTCATCGCGCTGCTGCTGATCTGGGAATGGACGGTGCGCGCCAACAACATCCCGCACTACATCCTGCCCGCGCCCTCGCTCATTCTTCGCACGCTGTTCGACAACTGGGATTCGCTCTCCAGCGCGCTGTGGTTCACGGTGAAGCTCACGCTGCTCGCGCTCACGGCGGCCATCGTCGGCGGCGTGCTGCTGGCGATTGCGTTCGCGCTGTTCAAGTGGGTGGAGATCGGCCTCTTCCCCATCGCGGTGATCCTGCAGGTGACGCCGATCATCGCGATCGCGCCGCTGATCCTGATCTACGTGTCGAGCACCACGGCGGCGCTGCTGCTGTGCGCCTGGATCGTGGCCTTCTTCCCGATCCTGTCGAACACCGTCATCGGC
The DNA here is from genome assembly GCF_003019815.1 of Variovorax sp. PMC12. Lineage (NCBI taxonomy): Bacteria > Pseudomonadati > Pseudomonadota > Betaproteobacteria > Burkholderiales > Comamonadaceae > Variovorax > Variovorax sp. PMC12. The sequence goes on along the minus strand of NZ_CP027773.1, from coordinate 4,329,103 downwards.
TTGAAGAGCGCCGACAGCAACCTGCGCGACCTGTTCCAGCTCTACAAGGCATCGCCCTGGCAGACCTTCCGCTACCTGCTCGCGCCCAGCGCGCTGCCGTACTTCATGGCGGGCCTGAAGATCGCGGGCGGCCTGAGCCTGATCGGCGCGGTGGTGGCCGAGTTCACGGCCGGCACGGCCGGCAAGGAAACGGGCCTGGCGTCGCGCATTCTCGAATCGAGCTTCCGCACCGAGATCCCGATGATGTTCGCGGCGCTGCTGCTGGTTTCGTTGCTGGGCATCGTGATCTTCATCGTGTTCGCCGCGCTCTCCCGCCTGGTATTGGGCCACTGGCACGAAAGCGAGATGCGCCGTGAACGCTAGGACGCCGGTGCCCGCCGTCGACTGGGACGCGGTACGCGCCGACCTGCGCGGCCTCAACGTCGTCACCGCGCCGGCCCAGCGCAAGCAGCTGTCGAAGGACTTCTACTGGTACAGCCCCATCCTCACCGCGCAGCTCGCGGGCTGCGTGGCCGACCTCGTGGTCAAGGTCAGCACGGAAGACGACGTGCGCCAGGCCGCGGCCGTGGCCGCCAGGTGGAAGCTGCCGCTCACGGTGCGCGCCGGCGGTACCGGCAACTATGGCCAGTGCGTGCCGCTCGAAGGCGGCATCGTGCTCGACGTGACGCAGATGTGCCGCGTGCTCGACATCGGCGAAGGCCGCATGCGCGTGGAAGCCGGTGCGCGCATGCACGACATCGACCTCGCCGCGCGCGAAACCGGCCAGGCGCTGCGCATGTGGCCGTCGACCTGGCACGTGGCTTCCATCGGCGGCTTCATCGCGGGCGGCTTCGGCGGCATCGGCTCGTTCCGCCACGGCATCCTGCGCGACCCCGGCAACCTGCTGCGCGCGCGCGTGATGACGGTGGAGCGCGAGCCGCGCGTCATCGAGCTGCACGGCGACGAGATCCAGCAGGTGCACCACGCCTACGGCACCAACGGCGTGATCCTCGACGTGGAAGTGGCGCTGAGCCCCGCGGTCGAATGGGTGCACTGCACGGTGCTGTTCGACACCTACCGCGGCGCGCTCGACTTCGGCATCGCGGCGCAGGCGCCAACGCTCGACATCTTCCTGCTGTCCACGGTGGAGGCACGCTTCTCGCCCTACTACACGGCCATGCGCGACCGCTTTCCGCCAGACCGGCATGCGGTGTTCACCATGGTCTCGCCCGATTCGATGGCGGACTTCCGCGCGCTCGCCGAGGCGCACGGCGGCACCATCTCGGTCGCCGGCACCGAGGCCGAGTTGCTGGCCGACGGCCTGCCGCCGGCCTACGAATGCGCGTTCAACCACACCACGCTGCAGGCACTGAAGGCCGACCGTGGCTGGACCTATCTGCAGGTGGCTTACGCCCAGCCCTTCGACCCCGCAGTGGTCGAGCGCCATCTGCAGATCTTCGGGGACGACGTGCTGCAGCACCAGGACTTCGCCCGCGCCAACGGCGAATGCGGCACCTTCGGCATCCTGCTGGTGCGCTGGAAGGGCGAGGCCCACCAGTACGAGCTGATCCGCGAGATCGAGTCGCAGGGCGGCTGCAAGATCTTCAACCCGCACGTCGTGACCATCGAGGACGGCGGCATGAAGACCATCGACACGCAGCAGATCGAGTTCAAGAAGCGCAGCGATCCGATGGGGTTGATGAACCCGGGCAAGACGCGCGGCTGGACTGCCGACATGGCTGTCGAGCGCTGAAATGAAATCTCCTCTTCCTTTTCGCCGTGATCGTTGGACAGAGCAGTCGTTGATCGGCCGCGCTCCAGCAGCGTGCCCCGTGCACAGGGCGTCGGGTGCTCCCCGCAGCGAAATAAAGGAGGAGGCCGCAGGCCGGGGGACATTCGCGGAGGGGAGTACCCGACGACCTGCGCACGCGCCCCGAAAAAATTCGACCGACACCAAAATCCCATACCGCATTCAACCCAGGAGTCCACTGCCATGCGCGTTCCCGCTCTGACAATCCGTCCGCTTGCCCTCGGCCTCGCCCTCGCTGCTGCCGCCTTCGCCGTGCAGGCGCAGGAAAAAGTGGTGTTCGCCACCAACTGGAAAGCGCAGGCCGGCCACGGCGGCTTCTACCAGGCGCTGGTGGACGGCACCTACAAGAAGTACGGCCTCGACGTCGAGATCCAGCAGGGTGGCCCGATGGTCAACAACCGGCCGATGCTGCCGGCCGGCAAGGTCGACTTCCTCATGACCGGCAACCTGCTGCAGTCCTTCGACAACGTGAAGAACGGCGTGCCCACCGTGGTCGTCGCGGCCTTCTTCCAGAAAGACCCGCAGGCCATGTTCGCGCACCCGGGCCAGGGCTTCGACACCTTCAAGGACATGACCAAGGCGCCCGTGGCCTTCATCGGCAAGGACGGCCAGTTCAGCTTCTGGCAGTGGATGAAGTCGGAGTACGGCTTCAAGGACTCGCAGCTCAAGCCCTACACCTTCAACGTCGGCCCGTTCCTGGCGGACAAGAAGTCCATCCAGCAGGGCTATGCCATTTCGGAACCGCTGTCGATCAAGGCGCAGGCCGGCTTCGACCCCGTGGTGCAGCTGCTGGCCGACAACGGCTTCTCGACCTACGCGACCACCATCGAAACCCGCGCCGACCTCATCAAGAACAAGCCCGAGACGGTGCGCAAGTTCGTCGAGGCCTCGATCATCGGCTGGAACAACTACCTCTACGGCGACAACAAGGCCGCCAACGAACTCATCGCCAAGACCAACCCCGACTCGCCCATCGCCGCGCTGCAGGGCTCCATCGAGCTGATGAAGAAGATGGGCATCGTCGACAGCGGCGAGTCGCTCACCAAGGGCATCGGCGCCATGGACGAGGCCCGCGTGAAGGACTTCTACGACAAGATGGTCAAGGCCGGCCTGTACAAGCCCGGCGAGGTCGACCTGTCGAAGGTGGTGACCACGCAGTTCGTGAACAAGGGCGTCGGCGTCGACGTCCGCAAGAAGCTCACCGGCAAGTAAGCACGCCGGTTTTTTCCCGTGGGTCGCGCGGGGCTTGCGCCGGGGTCAGATGCCGGCGCCTGGGTTGCCATAAGGCACTGCGCGGCCTTTTGTCCTTGGGCTCTGACCCCGTCTCGCCGAACAGGCGAACCGGCCCTCAAATGAAAACGCTCGTCGTCCACTGCCATCCGAACCCTGACAGCTTCAATCACGCGCTCTACCGCACCGCCCTCGAGGCGCTCGAGCCCCGGCACTCCGTCAAGGCCATCGACCTGTACGCCGAGGGCTTCGACCCGACGCTGACACGCGAGGAGCGCATGGCCTACCTGGACAACCCCGAACTGATCCGCGAACGCGTGAAACCCCACGTCGATGCGCTGCTGTGGGCCGAGCACCTGGTGTTCGTCTACCCCACCTGGTTCCACGGGCCGCCGTCGATGCTCAAGGGCTGGCTGGAGCGGGTGTGGCTGCCGGGCGTGGCCTTCCTGCCGGCCGAGCGCAAGGGGCAGCTCGCGAAGTCGGGCATGCGGCACATCCAGCGGCTGACGGTGGTGACCACGGGCGGCTCGCCGCGCTGGTTCGTGATGGCGATCGGCGACCCGGGCCGGCGGCTGTTCACGCGCGCGCTGCGGGCGCTGTTCGCATGGCGCTGCAAGGTGACGTGGCTGCAGCTGCACGACATGAACGCCGCGACCGCGCACGACCGCAGCCATTTCATTGCGCGCGTGTCGCGCAAGCTGCAGAGCATCTGAGCCATTTCAAACAGAAAGAATAGGGAGCTCGCACCATGAGCCTCGAACGCACGCTCACCGTCCGCGTCGAACGCATCTCGCGGCAGACGCCGGAAATCCTGGCCTTCGAGCTGGCCCATCCGTGGGGCCGGCCGCTGCCGGCCTACGAGGCCGGCGCGCACATCGACGTGCACATGCCCGGCGGCTTCTCGCGCCAGTACTCGCTGGCGCGGGCGCCTTCGGGCAACGCGGCGCCTTACGTGATCGGCGTGAAGCGCGAGCTCGGCAGCCGCGGCGGCTCGGCATCGATGCACGAGCGCGTGCGCGAAGGCGACCTGCTGCCGATCAGCGCCCCGCGCAACACCTTCCCGCTGCGCGAGGAAGCCGCGCATCACCTGCTCCTGGCCGGCGGCATCGGCATGACGCCGCTGCTGGCGATGGCGCAGGCGCTGGCCGCGCGCGGCGCCTCGTTCACGCTGTGCGTGTTCGCGCGCAGCGAGGAGCACCTGGCCTTTGCAGACGCGCTGCACGCGCCCGCGCTGGCGCCGCATCTGCGGCTGCACCTGGACCAGGGCGACGCCTCGCAGCGCATCGACCTGCGCGCGCTGCTGGCCGAGCGCGCGCCGGGCACGCATCTCTATGTGTGCGGGCCGGGCGGCTTCATGCAGGCGGTGCGCGACGCGGCCGCAATGACGGATTGGCCCGAAGACGCCCTGCACGCCGAATACTTCGCCGCCCCCACCGACGCCAACACCGCCACCGGCCTGCCCTTCACGCTCAAGCTCGCGCGGCGCGGCATCAGCGTGCCGGTGGCGGCCGACCAGACCGCCGTCGATGCGCTGCACGAAGTCGGCATCGACATCCCGGTGTCGTGCCAGCAGGGCCTGTGCGGAACCTGCGTGGTCGAGGGCGACGGCGAAGGCGCCGAGCACCGCGACTTCTGCCTGACCGGCAGCGAGCGCCGCCACAAGGTGGCGCTGTGCTGCTCCCGCGCCAGGGGCACGGAGCTGGTGCTTCAGCTGTGAACGCGCGCGCTTCCAACAACACCACCACCAAGCCCCCCGCCGCTGCCGACGAGGGCGACGGCGAGGCCCCCGCCACGCGCGGACGCTCGCGCAAGTACACGCAGGTGCTCGGCCTCATCAACCAGGCCGCCATCGAGGTGTTCGCGAGCGAGGGGCTGGCCGGCGCGTCGACCCAGGCCATCGCCGACAAGGCGGGGCTGTCGAAGGCGCAGCTGCACTACTACATCGAGAGCAAGGAAGCGCTGTACCGGCAGGTGCTGCAGGACATCCTGACCGACTGGATCGTGGTGTTCGGTTTCAGCGACGAAGCCTTCGGCCCGCGCAAGGTGCTGGGCGACCTGATCCACCGCAAGATGGTGTTCTCGTTCGACCATCCGCTGCGCTCGCGCATCTTCACGGCCGAGATGATGCGCGGCGCGCCGGTCATCAACGACATGATGACCACGAGCAAGGCCCGCACCGACCAGGCCGCCGCCGTGATCCGGAACTGGATGAACCAGGGCCTGATGGACAAGGCCGACCCGATGCTCGTGCTGTTCCACATCTGGGCAGTGACGCAGTTCTATGCCGACCATGCCACGCAGGCCGCCTACTTCCGCGATACGGCCCAGCAAGGCGACGAGAAAGACCGGCGCTACCTGATCGAGCAGGTGACCGATTTCCTGCTCAAGGGCGCGGGGGTCAGGTAGAGCGCTTCGAAGGAAGGTACATCGTGGCCTCCACCTCGACGAGCACCTCGTCCCCCGGCAGGAAGCGCGACACCTCGACCACCGTGCTCACCGGCGGCTCGCCCGGATAGAAAAGGCCGCGCACGCGGTTGTAGAAGGCGTAGTGCGGCAGGTGGCGGAAGTACTGCACCAGCTTGACCACGTCTTCCATGGTGCCGCCGTGCTCGGCGGCGATCTGGCGGATGCGCTCCAGCACGAACCAGCTCTGCGCCACGATGGGCGCCTCGAAAACGTCCACCGACATCTGGCCGGTGGCGTAGCCCACGCCCTGCAGCGCGGTGCGCGCTTCTTCGGGAATGGCGTCGTAGCCGGCGACGGCGCGGCGCGTGGCCGGGTCGACCGCGACCACGCCGCTCATGAAGACGAAATCGCCGACGCGCTTGGCGGCGGCATAGTTGGCCATTGGCTTGCCCATGCTCATTGGGTTTTCTCCAGATTTTTCTCGATGATCCGGCCGGCGCGGATGACGGTGCGTTGCCGTCCGCGCGGGCCGATGAGTTCGTGTTCACCGGTGGCCGACAGCACCAGCAGATCCGCCGGGCAGCCCGGTGCGATGCGCCCGTCCCACGCGAGCCCCAGCGCCTTCGCGGGGTTCACGGTAATGGTGTCGAGCCAGTCGGCCGCGGGCGCCAGGTGCGCCACCTGCACGCCGAGGCCGAAGGTCTCCAGCAGGTCGTAGCTGCCGTAGGGATAGAAGGCGTCCTGCACGTTGTCGGTCGCCAGGCTCGCACGCAAGCCCCGTGCCGCCGCCTCGCGGATGCGCGTGATGCCGCGCTGCACCGGCGTGCGGTCCCATGCGCCCTGCAGGTAGAGGTTGGTGGTGGGCAGCGCGATGAGATGCAGCCCGGCGCCCGCGCACAGCGCGAGGGTTTCGCCCGCGACCGCATCGTCCTGCACCGACAGCGAGCAGGCATGGCCGCAGGCCACGCCGCCCTTGAAGTCGCGCGCGCGAACCAGTTGCGCGATGCTGCGCAGGCCGCCGGCTTCGGCGTCGAGCCCTTCGTCCACGTGGAAGTCGAGCGCCAGCCCGTGCTGCTGCGCCAGGTCGAACACGCGCCCCAGCTTGTGCACGATGCCGTCGTTGCGGTAGACGAAGGCGCCCAGCACGCCGCCCGCGCGCTTCACCTCGCGCGCGATGCGCTCGCCGGCCGCGAGGTCGGCGAACAGGTCGAGCGGCGTGAGCGAAACGAACTGCAGCTCGACGCGGCCGCGCCATTCCTCGCGCAAGGCTTCGAACACGGGCAGCGCGGCCGGCGGCTCGGCCTGCACCCAGTCGAGGTGCGTGCGCAGCGCGCGGGTGCCGCACTGCCATGCGTCGTGCAGCGCGCGCTCCATGCGCAGGCGCAGCGACTCGCCGGTCCAGCTGTCGCGGTGCCGGTTCATGCGGTCGATGGCCGCGAACAGGTTGCCCTGCGCGGCGCCCACGTCCTGCACGGTGTAGTTCTTGTCGATGTGCGCATGGGCCTCGACCAGCGCGCTCAGCAGCGTGCCACGCGCGTGCTTCTGATCGGCGCTCGGCGTGATCGATTCGACCTTGCCGGCAGCCAGCACGATGTCGAACAGCTCCGCGTCGCCGGCACCGAAGCCCCGCAGCGGCGCCGGAATGCGCAAGGCCTCGAGCTTCATGCGCGCTGCCGCCAGGCGCGCAGCCAGCCCAGGCCGGCCGACGTGCCGCCGGGTTCGGCGCCGCGGGCGGGCCGGTACTCGCAGCCGACCCAGCCCTGCCAGCCGCACTGCGCCGACACCTCGTCGATCACGTCGAACAGGTAGGGGTAGTTCTGCTCGCCGATGTCGGGCTCGTGGCGCTCGGGCACGCCCGCGATCTGCAGGTGGCCGACGCGGCCGGTGGGCAGGTATTTGCGGATCTTCATCGCCACGTCGCCTTCGACGATCTGGCAGTGGTACAGGTCCATCTGCACCTTGAGGTTGGGCGCGCCGACGGCTTCGACGATCTCGTGCGCATGGTCTTGCCGGTTGAGGAAGAAGCGCGGAATGTCGCGCGTGTTGATCGGCTCGATCAGCACGTCGCGCCCGGCCTTGGCGGCTTCGGCGGCGGCCCAGCGCAGGTTGTCGAGGTACACGGCCTGCACTGCATCGCGCTCCAGGCCTTCGGGCACGAGGCCGGCCATGACGTGGATGCGCGGGCAGTCGAGCGCCACGGCGTAGTCGACGGCCCTGGCGATGCCTTCGCGGAATTCGGCGTCGCGCCCCGGCAGGCAGGCGAGGCCGCGGTCGCCGCCGTCCCAGTCGCCGGGCGGGCCGTTGAAGAGCACCTGCTTCAGGCCGTTGGCCTGCAGGCGGGCCACGATCTCTTTCTGCGGGAAGGCATAGGGGAAGAGGTATTCGACGCCGTGGAAGCCGTCTTGCGCGGCGGCGTCGAAGCGGTCGAGGAAGTCGAGCTCCGGGTAGAGCATCGAGAGGTTGGCGGCGAATTGGGGCATGGGGTGTTTTTACTACCAGCGCGCGCCGAAGGTGCGGCGCAGTTCATCGATCTGTGCGGCATCCAGCGGCTCGGGGCTTGCAGCCTGGGTGAGCATCCGGAGCCGGGCGGTTTCCTCGAGTTCCTCGAGCACGGACATGGCGGCGGCGGGGGTGTCGTGCCAGACGTTGGGGCCCAGGCGCGAGAGCATCACGGCGCGGATCGGGGTGCCGGCGGTGCCCATGCGTTCGATGGCCTGAGCGACTTGTTCGGCCGCCTCGGCTGCACCGGGACGGTGGTACGGAATGACCGGCACATGGCCGACTTTCATCACGAAGTAGGGCGTGAGCGCGGGGAGCAGTTCGTCGCCTGTCGGGTTCAACGTGAGCGCGACGCAGTGGGTGCTGTGGGTATGGATGACGCAGGCGGTGTGTGCGTCGAACTTGCGCGCGGCGGCGTAGATGCGGGTGTGCAGCGCGATGGTCTTGCTGGCGCGGTCGCCGCTCGTCTGCCGGCCTTGCGCGTCGAGCCTTGCAAGGCGTGCGGGGTCGAGGAAGCCGAGGCAGGCGTCGGTCGGCGTGATGAGGAAGCCGTCGTCCAGCCGCACGCTGATGTTGCCGGCGGTAGCGTGCACGTAGCCTCTGTCGAACAGGCTGCGGCCTGTGCGGCAGATTTCTTCTCTGGTTTGGGTTTCGGTCATTTCTTTTAACGCTGTTGTTCGGGGGGCTGCACAGGCCACCGGGTACTCCCCTCCGCGAATGTCCCCCGGCCTGCGGCCTCCTCCTTTATTTCGCTGCGGGGAGCACCCGGCGCCCTGTGCAGTGGGCACGCTGCTGGTGCTCGGCCGATCGACCGGCGCTCTGTCCAACGCTCACGGCGATGGGGTGCCTTGCGCAGCGAAATAAAGGAGGAGCCCGAAGGGCGGGGGACATTCGCGGAGCAAGGTACCCCGTCGACGTGAGCGAGCCCTGAATCACGAACGTCATCCAAGCACCGCAAACGCCTTGGTAAAAAAATCATCGCTGCCAAAGTTGCCCGACTTGAGCGCGATATGCAAGCCGCCTTCAGGCGCAGCGTCGGAACGCGCATGGCACCACGGCACGCCGGGGTCGATCTGCGGGCCGATCTGCATCTGCGAGATGCCCAGCGCCTGCACGCATGCGCCGGAGGTTTCGCCGCCGGCCACCACCAACTGGCGCACACCGCGCTCGACCAGGCCACGCGCGATGGCGGCGATGGTGCGCTCGACCATCGCGCCGGCCTCCTCCACGCCGAGCTTGCCCTGCACCGACTTCACGGCGCCGGCATCGGCTGTGGAGTAGACAAGCACGGGGCCCTTGTCGATCAACGGCGCAGCCCATGCCAGCGCTTCTGCCGCGACGTCGACGCCCTGCGCAATGCGCAGAGGGTCCACGGCCATGGCCGCGCCGCCGCGCTGGATGAAGTCTTGCACCTGCCGGTTGGTGGCGAGCGAGCAGCTGCCAGAGACCACTGCCGTCTTGCCGCCGGCCTCCGGCAATGCGCTGGCCTGCGAGGAAGGCGCGAGGCCGAAGTTGGCCGGCAGGCCGATGGCGACGCCGGAGCCTGCGGTGACGAGCGGCATCTTCGCGAGCGCGGGGCCCATGCGCACCAGGTCGTCGTTCGACACCGCATCGACGATGGCGATCGAGATTCCTTCGGCCTTCAGCTGCGCGATGCGTTCGCCGATGGCCGCCGCGCCGCGCGCCACCACGGCGTAGTCGATCAGCCCCACCCTGCGCTCGCACTGCGCCTGCAGCACGCGCACCAGGTTCGGGTCGGTCATCGGCGTGAGCGGATGGTTCTGCATGCCGCTTTCGTTCAGCAGCACGTCGCCAGCGAACAGGTAGCCCTTGAACACGGTGCGCTTGTTGTCGGGGAAAGCGGGGGTGGCGATAGTGAAGTCGCAGTTCAGCGCGTCCATCAACGCTTCCGTGACGGGGCCGATGTTGCCCTGCGGCGTGCTGTCGAAGGTGGAGCAGTACTTGAAGTAGATCTGCTGCGCGCCCTGCGCCTGCAACCAGCGCAGCGCATCCAGCGATTGCGCGATGGCCTCGGCCGGCGCGATGGTGCGCGACTTGAGCGCGACCACCACGGCATCGACATCCGCGTCGAGCGGCGGTCGTTCGGCCCCCGCGCTCGGCGCTTCGGGCACGCCGATGGCCTGCACCACGCGCATGCCGGCGCGCACCAGGTTGTTGGCGAGGTCGGTGGCGCCGGTGAAATCGTCGGCGATGCAGCCGAGCACGAGCTTGGCCATGGCTCAGTCCTTCAGCGGCAGCTTCACGGCCTGCGCGTTCTCTCGCACATAGTCGCGCAGGATGGCGTCGAAGCTGGCGTCGGCCTCCAGGCCCAGCGCCTCGGCGCGCGCGGCATTGATGCGGCTGGGCCAGCTGGTGACGATCTTCGCGACGGCGGCATCGGGCGCCCAGTCGATCAGGCCAGTGGCTTCCTTGCCCGCGATGCGTTCGAGCGCCTGCGCCATGTCGCGCACGGTGGTGGTGAGCGCGGGCAGGTTGACGGCCGTGCGCGCGCCCCACTCGGCGGCGCTGGCCGTGGCCGCGCGGACGATGCCGGCGACGGTGTTGCCGGGAGAGGCCAGCGCGACCGGCGTGTCGGGCGGCACGGGGCAGCGCGCGCGCTCGCCGGCCAGCGGCTCGCGCAGCATGCCGCTGAGGAAGCTGGAGGCCGCGCCGTTGGGCTTGCCCGGGCGCACCGACACCGTCATGAGCCGCACGTTGCGGCCCTGCACGAAGCCCTTGCGCGTGAAGTCGGCCACCAGCTGCTCGCCGATGAACTTCTGGATGCCGTAGCTGTTCTGCGGCGTCGGCAGCGTGGTGTCTTCGATCACCGCCGGCAGGCGCTGCTCGGGCGAATCGCCGAACACCGCGACCGAGCTGGAGAACACGAACACCGGCGCATGGCCGGCGCGGCGCGCGGCTTCGAGCAGGCCGCGCGTGGCGTCGAGATTGCTGCGCATGCCGAGGTCGAAGTCGGCTTCGCACTCGCCGCTGACTGCCGCGGCGAGGTGGAACACGAGCTGCGTCTCGGCCATGGGCAGCGCGCCGCTCGCGAGCTGTTCGAGCAGGTCGCCCTGCACGAACTGCACGCGCGCATCGCCGGCCAAGTCGGCGGGCGGCGGCACGCGGTCGGCCAGGGTGATGCGCGACACGGGCTGCGCGGCGGCGCCGGCCAGCGCGAGATGGCCGCCGGCGAGCAGCGTGCGGGCGAGGCGGGCGCCGAGAAAGCCGCAGCCGCCGGTGATGAGGATGTTCATGTGTGTGTCTCTCTGTGCTTTCTTTTCAGGCTTCTTTTTTCGGGGCCGGCACCTCGATGCCGGGGAAGATCTTGATGACCGCGCTGTCGTCCTCGCGCGCGTAGCCCGCGGTCGAGGCCTGCATGAACATCTGGTGCGCGGTGGACGACAGCGGCAGCGGAAACTTGCTGGCCCGCGCCACGTCGAGCACCAGTCCCAGGTCCTTCACGAAGATGTCGACGGCCGACAGCGGCGTGTAGTCGCCTGCCAGCACATGGGCCATGCGGTTCTCGAACATCCAGCTGTTGCCGGCGCTGTGCGTGATGACCTCGTAGAGCGCGGCCGGGTCCACGCCTTCGCGCAGGCCCAGCGCCATCGCCTCGGCCGCGGCGGCGATGTGCACGCCCGCCAGCAGCTGGTTGATGACCTTCACCTTGCTGCCCGCGCCCGCGCGGTCGCCGAGGCGGTAGACCTTGGCGGCCATCGCGTCGAGCACCGCGCCGGCTTTCTCGTAGGCGGCCGGCGTGCCGGCGGTCATCATCGTCATCTGGCCGCTGGCGGCCTTGACGGCGCCGCCGGAGATGGGCGCGTCGAGGTACAGGATGCCGAGCGTCGCGAGGCGCGCCTCGAGCGCGACAGACCAGTTGGGATCGACGGTGGAGCACATCACGAACAGGCTGCCGGGCTTCATCGATGCGGCGCAGCCGGGCGCGGTGCCGTCGCCGAACAGCACCGATTCGGTCTGCGCGGCGTTGACGACGACGGACACCACGATGTCGCACTGCGCGCCCAGCGCCTCGAGCGTGGCGCAGGCCGTGCCGCCGTCTCGGGCGAAGGCCTCGGCGGCTTCGCGGCGCACGTCGAACACATGCGGCGCATGGCCGGCGCGGCGCAGCGACTGCGCCATGCCGGCACCCATGGCACCAAGGCCCACGAGGCCGACGACGGGGACAGGTGAAGAGGTCATGGACGCGCTTTCCTTGGACGGTGGTACAGCGTAGGCCACGATGGCCTGCGGCTCGATTTGTAAGGTCATCATACAAATTCCCATCGCTCGAGCCGATCCGATCTAACCCGCACCGGGGCGTGCGCGGCTCAGTTGCGCGCGGGCCAGCCTTCGACCAACGGCCGCGCGAGCCGGGCGCCCTCCTGCTGCCAGAACGCCGGGTCGGCCTGCTCGATGCGGCGGATCGCGTTGTCCATGTGCGACTTGGCGGCTTCGCGCGCGCGCACCGGGTCGCCAGCGTCGATGGCGTCGACGATCAGCGCATGCTCCTGCGCCACCTGGGCGGCGAAGTCGGCTCGGCGTGCCTCGTTGGCGCGCGTGACGCGGGTGGCGCCATGCAGGAACTGCCGCAGGTACTGCAGCGTGCCAAGAAGGAAGGGGTTGCGCGCGGCCTCGGCGATGGCGGTGTGGAAGCGCACGTCTTCTTCGGCCCCGTTGCCGCCGTCCGCCGCCGCCGCCTTGAGCGCCTTGATGGCTTCGCGGATGCGGCGCAGGTCGGCCTTGGTGCGCCGCTCGGCGGCCAGCGCGGCCACCTCGGCTTCGAGCGCGCGGCGCAGCTCGACCATCTGGACCACCGCCTCGCGCGAGGCGACATGCGGCATCTCGAAGCGCAGCGGCTCGATGCCGGCGGCGCGCACATACACGCCGCTGCCCTGGCGCGAATCGACCAGGCCCAGCGACTTGAGCCGCGACACGGCTTCGCGCACCACGGTGCGGCTCACGCCGAACTGCGCGGCCAATGCGGTCTCGGTGGGAAGCCGGTCGCCTTCGGACAGGCGACCGCTGCGCACCTCCGCGGCCAAGGCATCGGCCACCTGGTCGGCCAGGCGGACGGTGGGGGCGACGGACTGGAAGCGGGCGGTCATGGGCGTGGTGCGGCGATGGGCTGCGACTCTAACGCAGCCCCAGCGCGGACCGTTCCCGCCCGTTGCGCCGTGCCCGGCCTGCTCAGGCCAGCGCGTGGCGCGCGGCGCTCGCGATGCTGGCCGCATCCACCCCGAAGAAGCCGCGCAGCGCAGCGCGCGTGTCGCTGCGACCGAAGCCGTCGGTGCCCAGCGTGATGTAGCGGCGGCCTTCGGGCAGGAAGGCGCGCACGCTCTCGGGCACGGCGCGCACGTAGTCGGTGGCGGCAACGATGGGCGCCTTGCCGCCCTTGCCGAGCTGCCGCGCGACGAACGCAGCGCCGGCATCTTTCTCGCCAGCCAGTGCGCGCTGCTCGCAGGCCAGCCCGTCGCGCGCGAGTTCGCTCCAGCTCGTGACGCTGAACACCTCGGCCTCGATGCCTTCGTCGGCCAGCAGCTGCGCCGCCTTGACGACTTCGGTGAGGATCGCGCCCGAGCCCATCAGCGTGACCTTCTTCTTCGCCTTGCCCGATGCCGGCGCGTAAGTGCCGAAGCGGTAGCAGCCGCGCAGGATGTCGCCTTCCGCGCCCTCGGGCACGTCGGGCTGCGCGTAGTTCTCGTTCATGAGCGTGACGTAATAGAACACGTCCTGCTGCTCGACCATCATCTCGCGGATGCCCGCGTCGACGATCACCGCCATCTCGCCCGCATACGCCGGGTCGTAGGCCTTGCAGTTGGGAATGGTCGCGGCCACCAGGTGGCTGCTGCCGTCCTGGTGCTGCAGGCCTTCGCCGCCGAGCGTGGTGCGCCCCGACGTGGCGCCCAGCAGGAAGCCGCGCGCACGCTGGTCGGCCGCGGCCCAGATGGCATCGCCCACGCGCTGGAAGCCGAACATCGAGTAGTAGATGTAGAACGGCAGCATCGCCAGGCCGTGCACGCTGTAGCTGGTGGCAGCCGCCGTCCAGCTCGCGATGGCGCCGGCCTCGCTGATGCCTTCCTCGAGGATCTGCCCGTCGGTGGCCTCGCGGTAGCTCAGCACCGAGCCGATGTCTTCCGGCGCATAGCGCTGGCCCACGCTCGAATAGATGCCCACCTGCTTGAACAGGTTGGCCATGCCGAAGGTGCGCGCCTCGTCGGCCACGATGGGCACGATGCGCGGGCCCAGGGCCGGGTCTTTCAGCAGGTTGCCCAGCATGCGCACGAAGGCCATGGTGGTGCTCATTTCCTTGCCGGCGGCCGCGGTCGCGAACTGCGCGTAGCTCGCGATGTCGGGCTTGGCCACCACGTCGCAGGCGGTCTCGCGCCGTGGCATCGCGCCGCCGAGCGCTTCGCGGTGCTGGCGCAGGTAGCGCATCTCGGCGCTGTCTTCCGGCGGGCGGTAGAAGTCCATTGCCGTGGCCTGCGCGTCGGTCAGCGGCAGGTTGAAGCGGTCGCGGAATTCGATCAGGTCCACGTCGCCCATCTTCTTGTGCGAGTGCGTGGTCATCTTGCCCTGCGCGGCGCTGCCCATGCCGTAGCCCTTCTTGGTGTGGGCGAGGATCACGGTGGGCTGGCCCTTGTGCCGGGCCGCCGCCGCGTAGGCCGCGTGGATCTTCACCAGGTCGTGGCCGCCGCGCTTCAGGCGGTCGATCTGCTCGTCGGTCATGCCTTCGGCCAGGCGCGCGAGCTCGGGGTTCTGTCCGAAGAAGTTGTCGCGGTTGAAGCGGCCGTCCTTGGCCGCGAAGGTCTGCATCTGGCCGTCGACGGTGTTGGCGAACACGCGGGCCAGTGCGCCGCTCACGTCCTGTGCGAAAAGGCCGTCCCAGTCGCTGCCCCACACCAGCTTGACGACGTTCCAGCCCGCGCCGGCAAAGAGCTTCTCGAGCTCGTCGATGATGCGGCCGTTGCCGCGCACCGGGCCGTCGAGCCGCTGCAGGTTGCAGTTGACGACCCACACGAGGTTGTCGAGCTTCTCGCGCGCGGCGAGCGTCAGCGCGCTCATCGATTCGGGCTCGTCCATCTCGCCGTCGCCGAACACGCCCCACACCTTGCGGCCTTCGCAGTCGAGCAGGTTGCGGTGCGTGAGGTAGCGCATGAAGCGCGCGTGGTAGATCGAGCTGATGGGGCCGATGCCCATCGAGCCGGTGGGGAACTGCCAGAAGTCCGGCATCAGGTACGGATGCGGATAGCTGCACAGGCCGCGCGCGCCGCTGCCGTCGGTGAAGGCGGGCGCGGTGAGTTCCTGGCGGTAGTGCTTCAGGTCTTCCTCGCTCAGGCGGCCTTCGAGATAGGCACGGGCATACACGCCCGGCGCGCTATGCGGCTGGAAGAACACCAGGTCGCCGCGATGGGCGTCGCTGCGCGCATGGAAGAAATGGTTGAAGCCGGTTTCGAACAGGTCGGCCGCGCTGGCATAGCTGGCGATGTGGCCGCCGAGTTCGCCATACGCCTGGTTCGCCTTGGCCACCATCGCGAGCGCGTTCCAGCGCATCAGCGAGGCGAGCTTTTCCTCGATGGCCAGGTCGCCCGGAAACGGCGGCTGGTCCTGCGCGGCGATGGTGTTGACGTACGGCGTGGCCAGTTCGGGCTGCCAGCCGATGCGCTGCTGGCGCGCCAGCCGTGCCAGCTCGGTGAGCATCTGCTTGGCGCGCTGCGGACCCTGCGACTGCGCCAGCGCCAGGAAGGCGTCGCGCCATTCGGCGGTCTCGGCGGGATCGGGGTCGTGCGACAGCGGCGTATCGAGCAGCAGCGCGCGCATCTGGTCGGCGGAAATCGGGGCGTTCATGGCGGCACTTTAGGCCGGCATGCGAAGAATTAGCTACCGGCGCGTGCAAGTCCATGCGCACCTCGCGGCATAAAATTCCGCGAAATTACGGAGACGCGGCATTTCATGCAACTGGACACCATCGACCTGCGCATTCTTGACGAACTGCAACGCGACGGCGCGCTGTCGAACGTGGAACTCGCGCGCCGCGTGCACCTGTCGCCGTCGCCCTGCCTGGCCCGCGTGAAGGCGCTCGAAACCCATGGCGTGATCGACCGCTACGTGGCGCTGGCGAACCCCAAGGCGCTGGGCCTCGGGCTCAACGTGTTCATCTCGATCAGCCTCGCGACGCAGAACCGGCAGTCGCTCGCCGACCTGGAACAGCGCATTGCCGAGCACGACGAGGTGATGGAGTGCTACCTGATGACAGGCGACAGCGACTACCTGATCCGCATCGCCGTGGCCGACATGGCGGCGCTGGAGAAATTCATCATGGAACAGCTCACGCCGATTCCAGGCATCGAGAAGATCCGCTCGAGCTTTGCGCTCAAGCAGGTGAGATACAAGACGGCGCTGCCGTTGCCGAAAGACTAGGTACTCCCCCAGGCTTCGCGCACTTCGTGTCGCTGCGCCTACCCCCTCGCCGGGGGCAACACCAGTGGCCCGGCAGAGCCGGTTCCACGGTGTTCCCGGAAAGGGGGGAGGTCTTCGTTCAGAGGCCGATCAGGCCGCCGTCGTTCTTCGTGATGACGATGGTCGCCGAGCGCGGGCGGGCGTTGCCGCCTTCGGGCCAGTGGCTGGAGAACTTGGCCGGGGTCGTGATGTCGGCCACCTTGGTGTCTTCGCCCGGGTGCTGGATGTTCACGAACAGCGCGCGGCCGTCGCCCGATTCGGCGATGCCGGTGATCTCGCACTCCTTCGGCCCGACGAGGAAGCGGCGCAGGCCGTCGGTCCCCGGTGCCTTGCCGACGAAAGTCGCCTGCTGCGCGGCGGTGGCGCCGTCGAAGTTGGTGATGGTCCTGGCCGCACCGTCGCCGACCTTGCCAGGCAGCGCCCCGAGCAGCATGCAGTTGGTCACGTCGGTGTACTTGCCGTCGTCGGTCTCGATCCACAGCAGGCCGGGCGCAGCCTGGCTGAACCACATGCCGTCGGGGCTGGAGAAGTCGTTGTCGGCGCCGAGGGCGGACACGTTCACGTCGGCCGATGCGGTCGAGCGCGCGCCGAACAGGTACACGTCCCACTTGAAGCTGACGGCCGCCGGGTCACCGCCGGTGTCGGCGAAGCGGATGATGTGGCCGTTCGGGTTGCCACGCTGCGAGCTCGTGCCCTTGGGGTCGTTGTAGAAACGCGGGTTGGCGGCATCGGTGGTGCCGATCGCGCGAGCCGAGTTGTTGGTCAGGGTGAGGTACACCTCGCCGTTCTTCGGGTTCACGGCCGTCCATTCCGGGCGGTCCATTTTCGTGGCGCCGGCGGCGTCGGCCGCATGGCGCGCGTTGATCACCACGTCGGCCGCGTCGGCGAACGCGTAGCTGGCGTAGCTCGCGGTGATGTTGTTGACGCCGAGCTTCAGTTCGAGCCAGTCGCCCGTGCCGTCGGCCTTGAACTTGGCGACGTAGAGCTTGCCGTCGTCCATGTACTTGTCGCCGGCTGCAATGCCGCCGCCGATGTCGGCCGCGTCCCAGTTCCTGGTCGACACGAACTTGTAGAGGTACTCGTTCTGCGAGTCGTCGCCCATGTACCAGACCAGCGGCTTGCCGACCACGACCGGGCCCAGGCAGGCGCCTTCGTGGCCGAAGCGGCCGAGCGCGGTGCGCTTCTTCGGCGTGCTGGTGGGGTTGAAGGGGTCGATCTCGACCACCCAGCCGTAGGTGTTGGCGCCGTTGCGGTAGTCGTCGGTGGCGGTGCCGCCCACGACGGTGACTTCGGTGTTCCAGCGGCCGTACAGGTTGTCGGCGGTGTCGGGCGTCACGGTGGCCCAGAGCTCGCGGCCGGTGCCGGCGACGCCGTAGCGGCTGAAGGAAGCGAGTTCCTTGGCGGTGCGGTTGGCGTTGTCGTTGGCGGTGACGCGGCGGAAGTAGCCGGCCCAGTTCTCTTCGCAGGTCAGGTACGTGCCCCACGGCGTGGTGCCGTTGGCGCAGTTGTTGACCGTGCCGCGGGTCTTGCTGCCGTCGGTCGAGTACTTGGTCTTCAGGTAGTCGGTCTTGGCGGCCGGGCCCGAGAAGGTCATTTCGGTCAGCGTGTGGACGCGGCGGTTGAAGCTCGAGTCCTGCTTGTAGCTCCAGGTGCTGCCGCTCTTGTTGACCTCGATCACGCTCACGCCGTGCAGGTAGAACTCGCGCAGCACTTCATCGGCAACGGTGCGCACGCCGCTGACGGCGGTCTGGCCCGTGGGGTGCAGGAACACGGGCGTGATGGCTTCGTGGTTCATCACGAGCAGGCCGCGCGTGGCGCTGGTGGCGTCCCACTTGTTCGACGCGTTCATGCCGAAGAAGGTCATGCCGTCGTGGTGGTCGCCGGCGCGGCGGTCGTAGGTGGTCGCGTCGTCGGTGCCGTCGTTCTTGTAGGCGGCGACACCTGCAGCGGTCGGATCGCCCAGGCGGTACAGCACGCTGGCGGTGTAGCCGGCGGGCACGGTGACCACGTCGGCGAGGCTCTTGGCCACGGCATTGAAGCCAAGCTTCATCGGGCCGGCGGGAGCCGGTGCTGGTGCCGGCGCGGGGGCTGGGGCGGGTGCCGGCGGCAGGATCGGGAAGGGTGCGGCGCCTGCGCCGCCACCACCGCCGCCGCAGGCTTGCAGCAGGGCCGTGCCGGCGGTGCCGGCGCCGAGGCCGAACAGGCGCCGGCGGCTCAGGCGCGCGGCGATCAGGTCGGTGAACGAGGGGTTCGACGTGGGGTTGGTGCCGATGTCGTCGAGATCGACCGAGGGATCGTCGGTGCGGGTGTTTGCGGTCATGCGCAATGTCTTTCTTCGTGGGGTGGAAAGGAAACCAGCCCGCGAAGTTAGGCACTTCGTATGACGCTTCTGTGAATTGCTCAGCTTCCCGTCAGGTTGAATCGATCTCCCTGGCGGCCCGCCGCGCCGGCAAAAATCAGGGCGCCGGCAACTGCCTCGGCCACAGCGCCCACAGCCGCAGCGGCTGGTTCATGCTTGCCGCAAGCCGCCCGGCGTCGGCGCCGGTGCCGGCGAAGTAGTCGGCCCGCACGGCGCCCAGGATCGCGCTGCCGGTGTCCTGCGCCACCACCAGCTTCTGCAATTGCGCAGCCGGTCCGTTGGATGCCAGCCACACCGGTGTGCCGTAGGGGATGCTCTCGCGGTCGACCGCGATGGAACGCCCCGCCGTCAGCGGCACGCCCTGCGCGCCGCGCGGGCCGAAGGCGGCATCGACCTCGCTCATGGTTTCTTCGCGGAAGAACACGTAGCGCGGGTTGCTCCACAGCAGTTGCGTCACGCGCTGGGGGTTCTGCGCGGCCCAGGCCTTGGTGTCGTCGGGCCACTTGCCGACCTTGGTCACGCCCTGGCTCATGAGCCATTGCTGCACGCTGCGGTAGGGCTGCTCGTTGGTGGCCGAGAAAGCCATGCGCACGGTGTGCTGCCAGCCGTTGGCCTCGGTGATGCGCAACCGGCCGGAGCCCTGGATGTGCAGCATCAGCGCGTCGATGGGGTCGGCCATCCAGGCGATCTCGCGGCCGCGCAGCGCGGCCTGGGCTTCGGGCAGGGTCTCGATTTCCTGGCGCGTGTACCAGGGGCGGCGCGGTGCCAGGCCATCGGGGGCCTGGTAGATCGGCACGTTGAAGGTGGCGGTGGGCACGCGCGAGGCTTCGTACACCGGCTCGTAGTAGCTGGTGAGCTTGCCTTCGCTCTGGCCGTTCAGCGCCTCGACGCGGTAGGGCTGCAGGCGGTCGGTCATCCACTGGCGCTGTTCTTCGGGCGTGGCGATGGTCAGCTGGCGCACGTCGCGGCACAGCGGCGCGAAGGCGGCATTGGGGCGCGAGCAGTTGGCCAGCAGCGCGATCCAGGCTTCGTGCAGCGGGTCTTCGCCGAAGCCCGGCAGCTCGGCCCAGCCGACCGGCACCCAGCGGCTCTTGGGATGCGCGAGCGAGCCGGTGAGCGGGCCGAGGTCGCGCGGCGGGGTGATCACGGGGGGGCGCGTCGGCAGCTCGGGTGCGCGCGGGCCGGTGGAGCAGGCTGCGAGCGTTGCTACGATCAAGAGCCCGACCAGCCACTGGAGTCCATTTCTCATGGGTTTGATTCTGCTTGAAGCCCTCGCCGCGGGACTTGTGTTCATCTTGATCATCTGGTGGACCATGTTTTCCGGCCGCAAGAAGGGTGAATTGCACGACGAGGACGACACCGACCGCAAGCCGCCGCCCGAAGCGTGAATTGCTTGTGCAGTCCGTTGCCGCCGCAACTTGTCGGAGAAGTACCCCATTGCTATTACTTTCGTAGCAATCATCGCAGCATTCATGGGCAATGGCGAAACTTTTCTTATTTTCCGTGGGGCTTTGAGGCCGTACCATCCGTGGCACCCGGGAGCTAAGCTGTGGCCCGCTTGACTCAACCCTGAAAGGTATCGCCATGAAAAAGTTCGTACTCGCAACCGCCGCCACCGCCCTCGTCCTCTCCGGCTGCGCCGGAGGCATGACAGACACGCAGCGCAACACCGGCATCGGCGCCGGCATCGGCGCCCTGGGCGGCGCGGCGATCGGCTCCGCAACCGGCGGCAACCGCGGTGCCATCGGCACGGGCGCGGTGGTCGGTGCCGCGGCCGGCGCGCTCGGCGGCTACCTGTGGTCGCAGCGCATGGAAAACCAGAAGCGCCAGATGGAAGCCGCCACGCAGGGCACCGGCATCGCCGTCACGCAAACGCCCAACAACGAGCTGAAGCTGCAGATCCCGAGCGACGTGTCCTTCGACGTGGGCCGCGCCAACATCAAGTCGAACTTCGCGCCGGTGCTCGACCAGTTCGCGAACGGCCTGCGCAACAACCCGAACGCCGAGGTGCGCATCATCGGCCACACCGACAGCACCGGCTCCGACGCCATCAACAACCCGCTGTCGGTCGAGCGTGCAGCCAGCACGCGCGACTACCTGGTGGCGCGCGGCGTGAACCCGGCTGCATTCCGCATCGAAGGCCGCGGCTCGCGCGAACCGATCGCCGACAACAACAGCGACGCGGGCCGCGCGCAGAACCGCCGCGTCGAGATCTTCGTGGGCGAGCGCGCTCCGCAAGGCTGATCCGGCAGGGTGCCGGCGCGCCTCGGTGCGCCGGCCACCTGACCACTCCACCGGGGAACCGGCCGCTTTCAAGAAGCCGGAACCCGCCATTTGTCCATTTAGAGAAGAGGGAATCTCATGAGGAAGTTTGTCGTTTCGAGTGCGGCCGCGGCCGCTTTGCTGTTCATTGCCGGCTGTGCTTCGCAGTCGACGCCGCCACCCGCGCCGCCGACCGCCGAGGCACCGGCCCCCGCACCGGCGAACAGCTGGACCGCGCGCCTGGCCACGCTGAAGGCCGACCTCGAAACTTCGACCAAGGGCACCGGAGTGGTGATCGAGCAGACCGCCGACAACCAGCTGCACGTGGTGATCCCGAACGAGCTGTCGTTCGACACCGGCCGTGCCAACGTCAAGCGCAACCTCGCGCAGGTGCTCGACAAGGTCGCCGCCGGCCTGAAGAGCGCCACTGCCGCCAGCGTGCGCGTGGTGGGCCACACCGACAACACCGGCAGCGAAGAAGGCAACGAGCGCCTGTCGGTGAGCCGTGCCGACAGCGTGCGCAACCATCTGGTGGCGCGCGGTGTGTCGACCACCGCCATCACCACCGACGGCCGCGGCTCGCGCGAACCGCTGGCCGACAACGGCACGGCCGCCGGCCGCGCACAGAACCGCCGCGTCGAAATCTTCGTCGCAGAGAAAGTCTGACGGGCCTCTAGAGGTCCCGCAGGCGGTTGGCCAGCTCCACGGCCGACTTCACTTCCATCTTGTCGAACACGCGCGCGCGGTGGACTTCCACCGTGCGCACGCTGATCGCGAGCTGGTCGGCGATGAGCTTGTTGGGCAGGCCCTCGATCACGAGCCGCATCACGTCGCGCTCGCGGTCGGTCAGCTCGGCGATGCGCTCCGACAGGCCGCGGCGCTGGCGCTGCAGCTCGAGCGCCTGCAGCGACGCATTCAGCGCATGCTCGATGCGGTCGACCAGCGCGTTGTCCGAGAACGGTTTCTCGCAGAAGTCGAACGCCCCGCGCTTCACGGCGTCGACGGCCGTCGGCACGTCGGCGTGCCCGGTCAGGAAGATCACCGGCATGGCGGGCAGCAGGCCGCGCTCCACGAGCCGGTCGAACAGCACCAGCCCGCTCGTGCCCGGCATGCGCACGTCCAGCAGCAGGCACAGCGGCTGCTGGGGCAGCGGCCCCTGGTCGAGGAACTGCTCGAAGGCCTCCGCGCTGCCGAAATGCTCGCTGGCCAGCCGGCGCGAGCGCAGCAGCCAGGCGAGCGCTTCACGCACGCTGGCGTCGTCGTCCACGATAAAGATCAATCCATCGATCAGCGGTTGCATGCCATGAGGTCCAGCGGAAGATTGTTTGCTTGAGGAAAAAGAGCGCCGTCAGGCTGCCGCCGGTAGCGTAAACCTGAAGACGGTGCCGCGCGGCTTGTTCGGCTCGAACACCAGCGCGCCGCCATGCTGCTCCACCACCGTGCGGCACAGGCTCAGGCCGAGCCCCATGCCGTCGGCGCGGGTGGTGAAGAAAGGCGTGAAGAGCCGCTGGGCCACTTCCTCGCTGATGCCGCAGCCCAGGTCGGCCACCGAGAACTCGAGCCAGCGGCGGCCGTCTTCCTGCACCGTGCCGCCCACCGCCGCCGCGCGCGACACGCGCAGGCGCAGCACGCGGCTGCCGACGTTGTCGGGGCTGTCCATGGCCTGCATCGCGTTGCGCGCGAGGTTCAGCAGCACCTGCTCGACCAGCGTGCGGTCGCACATGGCCGCTGGCAGGCGGTCTTCGAACACCACCTCGATGCTCACGCCGAGCTTGCGCGCCTGCAGCCGCACCAGCGGCAGCACCGCGTCGATCAGCGCCTGCGGCGCGACCGGCTCGCGCGTGCGGTCGCGCCGGCGCACGAAGTCGTGCACGCTGCGGATCACCTGGCCGGCGCGGTCGGCCTGCTCGGCGATGCGCCTCACCGCCATCGCCACTTCGCCCTGGTCGCCGCGCGCATGCGGGCCGAGCAGGTTGAGCGAGCCGCTGGCATAGCTGGCAATGGCGGCCAGCGGCTGCGTGAGCTCGTGGCTCAGCAGCGACGCCATCTCGCCCACCGTGGCCAGGCGCGCGCTGGCCTGCAGGCGCTCCTGGCTGGCGCGCGACAGCTCCTCGATGCGGCGCTGCTCGCTCACGTCGATGAAGGCGCTCATCCAGCCGGTCTGCACCTTGTGGGCGTTGATGAGCGGCGCCTCGAAGATCAGCACCGGAAAACGCGTGCCGTCCTTGCGCATGAAGACCGACTCGAAGCCCTCGCGCGGCGGCATGCCGCCCGCCAGACGCCGCGCCTGGCGCTGCTGGTATTCGTGCGCCAGTTCCGTGGGCCAGTAGGGCGCGTCGGGCGCCTCCGCGTTGCCGGCCATGAGTTCTTCGGGCGTGAAGCCCACCATCTCGCAGAAGGCCGGGTTCACATAGGTGATGCGGCCCTGCAGGTCGCGCGCGCGCAAGCCGGTGATGACCGAGTCTTCCATCGCCTTGCGAAAGGCCAGCGCGTCCGCCAGGTCGCGTTCGGCGCGCAGGCGGCGGCGGGTGTCGCGCGCCAGCAGCACCAGCACCGACACCAGCGCGATCGAGATGGCCGTGACCAGCGCGGTGAGCATGTTCGGGAACAGGTCTGGCGCCGCGCGCCAGCCGTCCACGCGCAGCATCAGCGAGGTGCCCGGCAGGTCGATGAGCTGCTGCGAGGTGAACACGCGCGTGCCGGTGCGCCGCGAGGTGCCCAGCGCCACCAGCCGCGTGCCGTCGGCCTCGGTGAATGCCACTTCCTGCCCGCGCGTGAGCGTGGGGCCGACCAGCTCGATCAGCGCGTCGCGCAGCGAGTAGCTGGCCACGAGGTAGCCGCCCGCGTCGATCGGCACGCACAGCTCCATCACCTCGACGCCGCCGCCGCCCGCCACCGGCACGTAGTGGCTCGGCGAGTAGGCCGACGCGCCCAGCTTGCGCGCGGCCGCGCAGGCCAGCGTGACGTCGGACTGCTCGGGCCCGCGGCTGGCCTCGTCGAGGATGCGCATGCGGTAGGGCGTGTTGACGGCCTGCAGCGGGCGCAGCGCGGCGTCGCGCCATTCGAGCCGCAGCCACTCGCGGTGCTCGCGCAGCAGCGAGGCGGCGATGTCGCTCCACTGCCCCAGGTTGGCGCCCGGGGCCTGCGTGGCGCGCAGGCTCTGCGCGTTGCGCTGGAAGCCGCTGCGCAGGTCGGACACGGCGTCGGCGGTGTCGCGGTCGAGCGAGGCCTGCACCTGTTCGACCTCGTGCCGGCCCGCGAGCCACACCACCGTGACCAGCAGCGCCGACACCAGCACCGCCAGCAGCAGCCACAGGAACCAGCGCTGCCACAGCGAGCGCAGGCGAGCGAACGCGATGAGCGCCCATCGCCTCGGTGGGACGGTCAGCAGCGCATCGGACATTGCTACAGGACGCTGTGCGAAAGCACGGGCAGCTGCATGCGCATGCGCGCGACCTGCCCGGCGTCGATGTCGAACAGCACCACGCCTTCTTCGGTGGCCTGTTGCGCCACCACCGTGCCCCAGGGGTCGACGACCAGCGACTGACCCCAGGTCTGGCGGCCGTTCTCGTGCGTGCCGCCCTGCGCGGGCGCGACCACCCAGGCGAGGTTCTCGATGGCGCGGGCGCGCAGCAGCACCTCCCAGTGCGCCGCGCCGGTGGTGCGCGTGAAGGCGCTGGGCACCAGCAGCAGGTCGGCGCCCTGCTTTGCCAGCGCGCGGTACAGCTCGGGAAAGCGCAGGTCGTAGCAGACGCTCATGCCCACGCGCCAGCCGTGGCCGTCGCGCGAGGGCAGGTCGAACACCACGGGCTCGGCGCCGGGCGCGATGACGCGGCGCTCGTCGTAGCGCTCGGTGCCGTTGTCGAAGAAGAAGAGATGGATCTTGTCGTAGCGCGCCACGCAGCGGCCTTCGGGCGAGAAGGCGAGCGAGCTGTTGAACACGTGCTCGGCGTCGGTGCTCTCGATGGGCAGCGTGCCGCCGACGATCCACAGGCCGAACTCGCGCGCCGCGTCGGCCAGGAAGCCCTGCACCGTGCCCGCGCCGGCGGTCTCGCGCAGGCCGAGCTTGTCGGTGTCGCGCGCGCCCATCATGCAGAAATACTCGGGCAGCACCGCGAGCTCGGCGCCGGCTTCGGCGGCCCGGGCGAGCAGGTCGTGGGCGCGCGCGAGGTTGGCCTCGCGCGCGATGGCCGACACCATCTGGATGGCTGCGACTTTCATTGCGTGGTCTCCGTTTTCTTGCCGTCGTCCGCGGTGGGCGTGCTGGGCAGCCCCGGCATGTTGGGAATGCCCTGGGGCAGCAGCTGCAGCGAGCGCGGCACCTTCGCTATTTTGGGGTCGGCCCAGGTGCCTTCGATATGGAACTCCTGCGTGGCCGCGGCCGAGAGCGGCTTGCTCAGTACCCACTGCGCCAGGAAGGTGCCGAGCCCGACGGCCGGATTGATGGCGGTGGCCACCAGCGCGGCGGTGCCGGCGTTGATCTCGGGCACCACCACCACGCGCAGGTTCTGCGTCTCGCGCACGATGTCGGCCGAGCCGTCCATCAGCACGGCGGCGTTCACGCCCTTCATCTGCAGGTTGTTGGTGCTGGCGATGCCCTTGCTGATCTTGGCGTCGCCGCGGATGAAGTCGAAGGCGAAGCCCTGGCTGAACACGTCGCGGAAATCGAGCGTGAGCCGCCTCGGCAGCGCCTGCAGGCTCAGCACGCCGAGCAGCTTGGCCAGGCCGGGGTCGGCCTTGAGGAACTGGCCCTGCTCGACGTCGACCTGCAGCTGCCCGCCCAGGCTCGGGTAGTCGAGCGAGAACGGCGAACCGCGCCAGTTGACGTCGCCTTCGAGCCGCCCGCGCCCGCGCCGCAGCACGCCGGGCATGCCGAAGCGCGTCAGCAGCTCGCCGGCGTCGACGATCTCCAGCTTGAAGCTCATGGCGGTGCGGCGCTGGCCGGCCGCGGCACCGGGAATCGCGGCCCAGCTGCCCTTGGCCGAGAAGTTGGCGTCGGGCGTGCTGAAGGCCAGCTTGTTGAGCGCCCATTCGCGGCCGGCGCCGCCGCGGTTGACGGCATCGATCTCGGCCCGGCCCAGGCGCTTGCCGAGCAGCTCGAAGTCGTCCACCACGATGTCCAGGGCGGGCAGGGTGCCGGGCTGTTCGTCGAGCAGGGTCTCTACCTGCGTGGCCTCGGACGGCGCGATCTTCAGGCGCGCGAGCCGTGCATAGAGGCGGCCGGCCTGCGTATGGCTGTATTCGGCGTAGCCGCTGAGCTCGGCGGCGTCGATGTTGGCGCGCCAGAGGGCGCCGTCGCGCGTGCCGCCGAGCACCACGTCGTGCAGCGTGCGCCCGGCAACGCCCAGCTGCTGCGCGCGCACCGCGATGCGCGTGGGCAGGTAGGCGAGCAGGGAGGTGTCGTCGGACCGCTCGGCGGCTTCCGTGCCCGTGGCCGTGGCCGTGCCCGTGCCCGTGCTTGCAGCGGCATCGCCCACCAGCGACTGCCACGCGCCCATGTCGAGCTTGCCGACGTTGATGTTCGCGAACACGCCCTTGTCGGGCAGGCTGGCGGTTTCGCCGGGCGCCAGGCCCACGCCGATGCTGCCGCGCGTCACGCGCGCCTCGCCGCCCACCAGCTCGCGCACGTATTGCGCCGAGCCGACCCGGCCGAGTTCGAACGAGAGCTGGTCTTGCGTGGCGACGCCCTGGCGGCTGTCGCGCGCCAGCACTTTCTTCTCGACGCGCAGCGGCATCTGCTCCTCGGCGGACTTCGTGAGCGGCGGCGGCAATTGCAGCGCCAGGCCCTGCAGGCTGCTGGCAAGCGAGAACTCGGGCGTGCCGTCGCGCATCGAGAAGGTGGCTGAGAACGGCGTGCTGCCGCTCGCGTTCTTCGCGAGGCGGGCGAGCCAGTCGACCTCGCGCGTGCCGCGCAGGCCGTCGGCCGTGGCGGTGCCCTGTGCCTTCAGCGCGACCTCCCGGTTGGGGCCGGAGAAACGCCCGCGGCCTTCGATGCGGATGTCTCCGCCCAGCAGCCTGGCCTGCACGCCGGCCAGCGAGAAGCCGGTTTCGGTGAAGTTGAGCGTGCCGCGTGTCTGGGAGAACGAGGGGGCCTCGGGCACGATCTGCAGCTCGTTGTCGGCCAGCGTCACGCTGGCCTGCACCTTGGCGTTGTCCATGGCGGCGAGCGGCAGTTCGAGATGCAGCTTGTAGTCGGCCGAACCGGTGGCGCGCGCGCGCTGCATGACCTCGCCGACACCCCCCGTCTCGGTGCCGGCCAGCGGCGCGCCGACGCGCAGCACCTCGGCCAGCGGCCCCTTGGCCTGGGCATCGACGCGCAGTTGCGGCGCATGGTGCGACAGCTCCGGGATCTGCGCCTCGGCCCTGGTCACCTCGACACCGGCGGCGCCGGCCAGGCGGCCGCGCGCGTTGCGCACCAGCATGCTGTCGCGCTCGAACACCAGTTCGCCCGACAGCGCGGTGAGCGGCGGCCACACGGCCGGCGGCTTGCCGTTGCGCGGCGCGGTGGCCGGCACGTGGGGCGGCGAATAGGCGTAGTCGACGTCCGCCACCTTGGCCGCGATGCGGAAGTCGCCCTGCTTCGGGTCCAGGAAGGGCATGTCGTGCAGGTCGCCGCGCACGCGGAAATCGACGCTGCTCGCGGTGCCCTTGGTGACGGCTTCGCGCACGTAGTCGCGCGTGTGCTGGGGGATGTCGAGCGGCAGGTAGCGGAACACGCGCGTGCCGTCGGCACGGGTCAGCTTGCCCTGCAGGTCGAGCACGCCGGGGTAGCGGCCCTTGCTGCTGGAGGTGGCGGGGTCGCTGGTGCGCCAGCTGGCCTCGGCGTCGCCTTCCGCGTCGACGTTGGCGAAGCGCAGCCTGGAGACCTGGAGCTGCGCATTGCCGTTGTCGAGCTTCCATTGCAACTGCGTCGAGAGCCGGTCGATCGGAATGACGGGGTCCTCGAATACACCGGGGAATTCGAGCGTGCCCTGCGCGATGGCCAGCGTGGCGGTGCCGCCGGCGTGGGTGGCGTCGAAGTCGACCGTGGCGCCGCTCAGGCCGGGGGTGCCGGCATGGACCTTCGGCGCAGCAGCCGCGGCATTGGCCGTGGCCGTGGTGGTGGACGGAGCCGTTGCCGCGGCGGCGGCCGGCTGCGGCGTGCCGGGTTGCGAGGCCACGCGCAAGCCGCTCACGCGGCCCTTGGCCTGGTAGCGGTCGGGCGCGCCCAGGGTGCCCTGCCAGTTGAAGTCGATGTGCTCGACCAGCCCGCGCGGCGCATAGGCCTCGAGCAGGCGGTGCGAGGCCTCGCCCAGCGGCAGCCGGTCGGCAATGAGCGCCAGTGCCGCGAGGTCGAGCCGGTCGGCGCGCAGCGCGCCGTGCTCGGGCGTGCGGCCCCTGGCGGGCGTGTGCTGCAGCCACAGGTTGCCGCCGGGCCAGCGCAGGCCGTCGCTGGTGCCGAACTGCAGCGCGGTGGTCGAGAACTCGAGCGTGTCCGCGGTGAGCCGGCCGGACAGCCGGCCGGTGACGCCGCGAAGCACCAGCGGCTGCAGCCCCTTGTCGAGCGACACGTCGACCTTGTCGAGCCCCAGGTCGGCCGCGCCGCCGACGATCTGGCCGTCGTCCACGTCGGCCCACACGCGCAGCGCGCCGTTGCCTTCGCGGATGCGGGCGTCGAGCGACACGTACTGCCCGAGGCGGGTCACGTCGATGTAGGGCAGGTCGGCATAGAGCTGGCCGTCCCAGGTCTGCCAGTGGCCGCTGCGCATGGACAGCAGCGGCTGGCGGAACTGGCCGCGCAGCGTGAAGCGCTCGCCCCAGCCGGCCGGCGGCGTGGCGTCGAGCCGCACGCCGTGGCGCAGGCCGGTGTTGCGCGCGACGAAGCGCACGTCGGTCAGCAGGAGCGGTTCGGCCTTGCGCTGCTCGTCGGTCCAGCGCACCGTGCCGCCTTCGATGACCAGCTCGCGCTGCGCGAAAAACCAATCGGCGCCGCGGGTCTCTCCGGTGGTGTCGGTCTCCATGTGCAAACCAGCCACATGGAGTTTTCCCTGAGTGTCGCGGCGCACGTCGAGCTGCGGACCCTCGATGTAGAGCTGCTCGAAATTGAGGCGCCACAGCGAGCGCGGCGACACGCTGGCCACCACGCGCACGAGGCGAAGGGCCTCGCGCCTGTCGGCATCCTGCAGCACCACGTCGCGCAGTTCGAAGGCCGGGAAAAGCCCTTCGGAGCGGGCGGTGATCGATCCGATGCGGACCGGCACGCCGATGGCCTTGCTAGCCTGTGCTTCCAGAGCCCCGCGAAAATCGCCGATTCGCGGCACAATCCACGCGTGTAGGACAACGACTGACAGCGCCAGCAGAAGCCATGCAGCGATCAACAGACCCAGCAGCCAGCGCGCCGTCACAGCGGTTATTTTGAGCAGACGTGAAGGGGTAGACGCCGTGTCGTTCATTGAGGATCGCGCTGTGTCGGGAATTATGACCGCCAGCATTCAGAGGGGTTCCACGGAAACCAGCATCAGTGTGAACCAGTTGCCAGCCACTTCGACGCAAACAGCGTTCTCCTCCTACTCGCGCTTCGTGCAGCGCCTGCGTCGCAGGTATGCGGCCGAGCTTTCATTGCTTCCCCCTGGCGCGCCGCGGCGCGAGTCGATGACGGTGGCTTACGAGGCATTGCGCCTGCGTGGGGACAGCGTCGGCGATGCCCTGAGGATTGTGCGGCAGCTCGTGATGGAGCGGCTTGTAACTCTTGATTGCGACGCGCAGGCGCCGCTGGCCGTGGTGACCACCGCGGTCACCGAGCTGGCTGAGCTGGCGCTCGACATCGCCTGCCGGGACGCCTGCCACGAACTCGACGCCGTGCACGGCGCGCCGCTGGGCCCCGACGGCCAGCGCGCGCAGCTGTGGATCGTCGGCATGGGCAAGCTCGGCGCGCGCGAGCTCAACGTGTCGAGCGACATCGACCTCATCTACCTCTACGACCTGGACGGCGACACCCGGGGCGACGCCGAAGGGCGCGGCCGGCTGTCCAACCAGGAGTACTTCGCGCGTGCCGTGAAGCGCATCTATGCGCTGGTGGGCGACACCACCGAGCACGGCTTCGTGTTCCGCGTCGACCTGGCGCTGCGTCCCAACGGCAATTCGGGCCCGAGCGTGGTCTCGCTCGACGCGCTGGAAGAGTATTTCCAGGTGCAGGGCCGCGAGTGGGAGCGCTTCGCCTGGATGAAGAGCCGCGTGGTGGCCCCGCGCGACGTGGTGCAGGCAGGCCAGGCCCAGTCGCTGCGCGGCGCGGTGCTGCCATTCGTGTTCCGCCGCTACCTCGACTACAGCGTGTTCGATTCGCTGCGCGTGCTGCACCGTCAGATCCGCGAGCAGTCGGCGCGCCGCAGCGCCGGCCGGCCCGAGCGCGCCAACGACGTGAAGCTGTCGCGCGGCGGCATCCGCGAGATCGAATTCACCGTGCAGCTGCTGCAGGTGGTGCGCGGCGGCCAGTTCCCCGAGTTGCGCACGCGCCCCACGCTCGATGCGCTGCAGCGCCTGGCGCGCGCCAACCTGATGCCGCAGGAAACCGCCGATGCGCTGGCCGCGGCCTACGAGTTCCTGCGCCGCGTGGAGCACCGCATCCAGTACCTCGACGACCAGCAGACCCACGTGCTGCCGGTGGCCGACGACGACCTGCGCTGGATCGCCCAGACCATGGGCTATGCCGATTGCTGCCCCTTCCTCGCGCAGCTCGACACCCACCGCGAGTTCGTCGCGCAGGAGTTCGACAAGCTGCTCGGCGGCGAGAAGCCCTGCAACGGCAAGTGCAGCGGCAAGAAGGCCGCCGCCCCCGCCGAGCTGGCCGACCTGCTCGGCGACCTGCCGCAGGTCTTTGCAGAACGCATCCGCGACTGGTGCGAGCAGCCCCGCGTGCTGGCCCTGCGCGAGGAAACCCGCGTGCGGCTGCGCCAGCTGGTGCAGCGCACCGGCGTGTGGCTCAAGGAGGCCGACGGCGACGGACCGGGGCAGACGCCGCGCCACGTCGACGCCGCCATGCGCTGGGCCGACTGGATCGAGCCGCTGATGCGCCGCGAGAGCTATCTCGCATTGCTGGTCGAACGGCCCGCCGTGCAGGAACGCCTGCTGCGCCTGCTGGGCGCGGCCAGATGGCCCGCGCGCTACCTGATGCAGCATCCCGGCGTGATCGACGAACTGGCGAGCGACGAGATGCTCTCCGGCCGCTTCGTGGCCGCCGAGTTCGAGCGCGAACTGGAGGCGCGCCACGCCTCGCTCACCCGCACCGGCGAAGCCGACGAGGAACGCCTGCTGAACCTGCTGCGCCACGCCCACCATGCCGAAGTGTTCCGCACGCTGGCACGCGACGTGGACGGCCGCATCACCGTCGAGCAGGTGGCCGACGACCTGAGCGCCCTGGCCGACACCACGCTGCGCGTGACCGCCCGCTGGTGCTGGCCGCACGTGCGCAACCGCCACCGCGAGGAGCCGCAGTTCGCGATCATCGGCTACGGCAAGCTGGGCGGCAAAGAGCTGGGCTACGGCAGCGACCTCGACATCGTGTTCGTCTACGACGATGACGACGAGCGGGCCGGCGAGGTGTACGCGGCCTATGTGCGCAAGCTCATCAACTGGCTCACGGTGAAGACGCGCGAGGGCGACCTGTTCGAGATCGACACCGCGCTGCGGCCCAACGGCAACTCCGGCCTGCTGACCACCAGCTTCGAGGCCTACGAAAAGTACCAGCTCGGCCGCGGCAGCAACACCGCCTGGACCTGGGAACACCAGGCCATGACCCGCGCGCGATTCGTGCTGGGCAGCAGCGACCACGGCGCCGAACTGGGCGCGCGCTTCGACCAGGTGCGCGAGGCCGTGCTGGTGTCGCCGCGCGACCGCGAGGCGCTGAAGGCCGAGATCATCGCCATGCGCGAAAAGCTGCGCGGCGCGCGGCCGGTGAAGGCCGGCCGCTTCGACGTGAAGCACAGCCCCGGCGGCATGGTCGATGCCGAGTTCGCGGTGCAGTTCCTGGTGCTGTCGTCCTCGGGCGAGCATCCCGAGCTGATTCCCAACGTGGGCAACATCGCGCTGCTGCTGCGCGCCGAACTGGCCGGGCTGCTGCCCGAAGGCGTGGGCCGCAGCGCGGCGCGGGCCTACCGCGAGCTGCGCCGCGTGCAGCATCGCGCGCGCCTGAACGAAGAACCGACGCAAGTCACCCCGCCAGCACTGGCCGCCGAGCGCGACGCCATGCTGGCGCTCTGGAAGGCGGTATTTGGCTGACGGCACCCGCACCCCACTGAGCACCGCGATGGCCGCCTGCGCGGTGGCCGTCGCCGTCTTCCTCGCGGGTTGCGCGAGCGGCCCGCGCTCCGGCGGCGGTGGCGCCACCGGCGGCCGCGACGGCCCCGGCACCAATATTCCGCCCGACCTGGCGCGCGTGCCCGACGCCGAGCCCCGCATCGAACCCATCCGCACCAGCGGCGGCACCGCCAAGCCCTACACGGTGCTGGGCCGCGGCTATGCGCCGATCACCGACGACCAGCCGTTCCGCGAATCGGGGCTGGCCTCCTGGTACGGGACCAAGTTCCACGCCCAGTCGACGTCGAGCGGCGAGCCCTACGACATGTACGCCATGACGGCCGCGCACAAGACGCTGCCGCTGCCGAGCTATGTGCGCGTGCGCAACCCGGCCAACGGCCGCGAGGTGATCGTGCGTGTGAACGACCGCGGCCCCTTCGTCGACGGCCGCGTCATCGACCTGAGCTACACCGCCGCGCTGAAGCTCGACCTGCTGCGCGGCGTGGCGCCGGTGGAGATCGAGCGGATCACCAACGAGGACATCCGCACCGGCGCATGGCGGCGGGATTCGGGCACGGCCTATGCGGCGGCGGCGCCTGCCGCTGCACCCGCGGCACCGGCTGCGCAGTTCGTTCCGGTGCGCGTGGCGTCATCCTCGTCCTTGTCGCGTGCGTCGAATGCGCAGCAGCCCGTGGCGGTGCCCGTCCAGTGGACGACGCCCGTCGCCGCGGGCAACAACAGCGGCTACAACGACCTGCCGCCGCCCGCATCCACGATGCCGGTCGCGCCGCAGACGCCGATCGCCACCGTGCCGCCGGCGGGGGCCGAGCCGGAATCGGCGCAGTCGCCGCCATCCATTCCGCCGACGCGCCCCGCCATCGTGATGACCGACCTGGCGCCGCTGCAGGCCGCGCCTTCGTCACCGCCGCCGTTGCCCGCGGGCGCACCGGCGCCCTCCACCGCGCTGCAGGGCTTCTGGGTGCAGCTCGGCGCCTTCCGTGAGCGGGACGGCGCCGAAAGCATGCTGAACCAGGCCGCGCACGGCGTGCCTGCGCTGGCGCCGCAACTGCGCGTGTTCAGCGAGGCGGGCACGCACCGGCTGCAGGCCGGGCCGTTCCCGTCGCGCAGTGCGGCCAGTGAGGTCGTCACGCAGTTGCGCGACAGCCTGCGCATTTCGCCGATGGTGGTGGAGCGGCGCTGAGCCTTCAGGCGATCGCCTTGGCCGCGACGGGCAGGCGCATGCCGACGCCCAGGCGGTTCCAGCTGTTGATCTGCGCGATCGCCACCGAGAGTTCGGCGATTTCCTTGTCGTTGAAATTGGCCTTCAGCGCGGCGAACTCGGCATCGCGTTCGTCATGGCGGTCGGCCAGCCGCGTGAGCGACTCGGCCCAGGCCAGCGCGGCGCGCTCGCGGTCGCTGTAGAAGCTCACCTCGCGCCATGTCGGCAGGCTGTTGATGCGCTGCCATTCCTCGCCCTGCTTGCGCAGGTCGCGCACGTGCATGTCGAGGCAGTAGGCGCAGCCGTTGACCTGCGAGACACGTGCGAAGACGAGATCGATCAGCACCTTGCCCAGCGTGCTCGACTCGAGCGTGGCATTGACCGACAGAAAAGCCTCGAAGGACTTCGGGGCGAGCTTGGACCAGTTGAGGCGCAAAGTGGGGTTCATGGGTTTCTCCAGTTGGGTTGCAATGAAATCTGCCTGCTCACCCACTGAAGACGGACGGGCCCCACGCCCTGTGACACGCCGCGCGAATTATTTCGAAGAAAAAAGCTGCGCGATGCGCGCCAGCTTGTCGGGGTTGCGCTGCGCGCGGATGCGCACGATGCGGCCGTCCTCGATCTCGAAGGTCTGGGCCGATTCGAGTTCGCCGTCGAGAAAGCGCAGCATGCCCGGCTCGCCGTTGATGTCGACGATTTCCATGCGCACCGCCGGCCCCATGCGGCGCCAGAGCGCAAAGTAGAGCTGCGCCACGCGCTGGCTGCCATGCAGGCTCTTGCCGAAGGTCGGCACCTTGCCGCCGCCGTCGCCGATGAGCTCGGCGTCCTCGGCCATCAGCGCCTTCAATTCATGCAGGCTGCCGCGCGCGGCGGCATCGGCAAAGGCGCGCAGCAGGCGCTCATGGGTCTCGCGCGGCACGCTGAAGCGCGGGCGCCCCTCCTGCACCTGGGCCTTGGCGCGGTGCACCAGTTGCCGGCAGGCGGCCTCGCTCTTGCCGAGGGTGCGGGCGACTTCTTCGTAGTCGGCATCAAACACCTCGCGCAGCAGGAAAGCCGCGCGGGCCTCCGGAGCGAGGCGCTCGAGCACGGCCAGGAAGGCGACGGAGATGTTGTCGGCGCGCTCGAGCAGTTGCTCGGGGGTCGCGGGGGTCGCGGGGGAATGGGGCGCGCCGGTGAGCGTAGGCTCGGGCATCCAGGCGCCGATGTAGTGCTCGCGCTGGACCTTGGCGGCGCGCAGGCGGTCGATCGACAGGCGGGTGACGACGGTCACGAGCCAGGCCTCGGCGCTGTCGAAGGCGTCCTTGGCGGCTTCGTGCCAGCGCAGCCAGGCGTCTTGCACGACCTCTTCCGCCTCGGCAACCGAGCCGAGCATGCGGTAGGCGATGCCCTGCAGGCGAGGGCGGTGGCGGTTGAAGGTGAGGGTGGCGTCGTCCATGGCTGCTAGACGGCTGGCACACGCGGTTTGTGACACCCGCCCCAAAAAAATCGCCCCGGGGTGCGGGGCGAATTCTTTCTTTGCTTATGCGCCCTGGTATTCGGGCTTGGGGCCGAGCGAAGCGGCCAGTTCCTTGCGGTAGCGGTTCAGTTCCTGGACCGTCTTGAAGCTGCGGTCCATGAGCAGGCTCAGGTTGTGCAGGATGCGCTCGCCGACCTTGGTTTCCCAGACGGCGTCGAACTTGATCTGCTTGTCGAGCCAGTGCTCGAGCCAGTCAGGGTCGGGCATGCGGCTCTGGATGGTGTCGTTGGGGAACAGCGCCTTGTTGACGTGCAGGTTCGTCGGATGCAGCGCCTGCGCCGTGCGGCGGGCGCTGGCCATGAGGACGCCGACCTTGGTGAAGGCGGCACGGGCCTCGTCGCCGAACTTTTCCATGGCGCGCTTCATGTAGCGCAGGTAGGCGCCGCCGTGGCGGGCTTCGTCCTGGCTCAGCGTGGTGTAGATGTGCTTGATGACCGGCTCGGTGTGCCACTGGGCGGCACGGCGGTACCAGTGGTTGAGGCGGATCTCGCCGCAGAAGTGCAGCATGAGGGTTTCGAGCGGGGGCGCCGGGTCGAAGTCGAAGCGCACCTCGTGGAGTTCGGCCTCGGTGGGAGCGTGCTTGGGGCTGAAGCGCTTCAGGTACTCCATGAGCACCAGCGAGTGCTTCTGCTCTTCGAAGAACCAGATCGACATGAAAGCCGAAAAATCGCTATCGTGGCGGTTGTCGCGCAGGAACATCTCGGTGGCCGGCAACGCAGCCCACTCGGTGATGGCGTTCATCTTGATGGTCTGCGCCTGCTCTTCCGTCAGCAAAGAAGCGTCGAACGACTGCCAGGGAATATCCTTGTCCATGTCCCAGCGGACGGATTCGAGTTGTCTGAAAAGTTCCGGATAGAGCATCAATGTCTTTCTATGGCCGTCGATTTTAGTCGGCCCGTTTGGCGCGACCATGACAGACGCGCGATGATGCGTATACGCGCGCCCTCGCGGCGCGGATGCGCATTCCCCCTTTTTGACCAGGAGTCCGCCATGCGAACCCGTTCCCCATTGTCGGCTCTAGTCGGCCTCGTACCGGCTATCTCCCTGCTGGCGAGCCTGTTTACCGCCCTTCCGGCCAGTGCGCAGACACCGCCGGCAGCCATCGCCCCGGCGGAGGCCGCAGGATGCCCGGCCATCCTCCAGCACACCTTCCCGCGGCTGCAGGATGAAAAACCCCAGACCTTGTGCCAGTACTCCGGCAAGGTGGTCCTGGTGGTCAACACGGCCAGCTTCTGCGGATTCACGCCGCAATACAAGGGCCTGGAGGCGCTGGACATGAAATACCGCTCGCGCGGCCTCGTGGTGCTGGGCTTCCCATCGAACGACTTCTCCCAGGAATCGGGCTCGAACAAGGAAATCGCGGACTTCTGCGAGAGCACCTTCGGGGTGAAATTCCCGATGTTCGCCAAGTCGTCGGTGCGCGGCACGGAGGCGAATCCGCTGTTCAAGCAGCTCGCGCAGGCCTCGGGCACCACGCCCAAGTGGAATTTCTACAAGTATCTCATCGGGCGCGACGGCAAGGTCGTGCAGGCGTGGTCGAGCATGACCGCGCCGGACGAAAACGGTTTCGTGAGCGTCATCGAGAAGCAGCTCGGACCAAATTGAGACTGCACAGTTCACAGAAAGACGGATCGGTAATATTATTTACCGATGCGTCCAAATCAATGTGAACTGAGCGAAACAAACGTTTACCACTGCGGTGGGAACCGTCCCGCAGCCGCTTCGCTCCTAACTTGCGTGGGCAGTGATTGCCCACCAGTTTTCATGTTGCGAGGTCTTCCGGACGCCTGCCGTCCGGTCGAAATCCCGAGGCGATTCTTCTCCTCCTCCCTCCCTCCCTCCTTCGCGTCGGGGCGCCTCGCAGCATTTTTGTCTTCTGGCCGGGCGGGGGCTGTGCGATGACGCATCCCACCCGCATCGCCGTCATCGGCGCCGGCATCTCGGGACTGGCCGCGGCGCAGACGTTGCGCGACGCGGCCGCCGTCACCCTCTTCGAAGCCAGTGACTACTTCGGCGGCCACGCCCACACGGCAACGATTGAGCTTGCGCGCTCGCCCACCGATGTCACCCGCGTCGCGCACGGCGTGGACACCGGCTTCCTGGTCTACAACGACCGCACCTATCCCCACCTGATCCGGCTTTTCTCCGATCTCGGCGTCGAGACCGCCGAGTCGGACATGTCGTTCTCGGTCCAGGCGACGCGCGACGACGGCCGCCCGCTCGAATGGAGCGGCAACAACCTCGACACCGTGTTCGCGCAACGCCGCAACCTGTTCGACGCCCGCTTCCTGGGCATGCTGCGCGACCTGCTGCGCTTCAACCGCCTGACCACCCGCATCGCCGAGGCCGGCACCGAGGGCGAGCTGGCCCAGCCGCTCGGCGAATTCCTCGATGCCAACCGCTTCGGCGCGGCGTTCCGCGACTGGTATTTCCTGCCGATGATGGGCTGCATCTGGAGCTGCTCGACCACGCAGATGCTGGCGTTCCCGGTGGCCACCATGATCCGGTTCTGCCACAACCACGGCCTGATCCAGATCGCCAACCGGCCGCAGTGGCGCACCGTGCGCGGCGGTTCGCGCAACTACGTCGAGAAAATCGTCGCCGGCCTGCCCGACAAGCGCCTGAACACCCCCGTGCGGCGCATCACCCGCACCGAGAACGGCGTGCTGCTGGCGACCGACGCCGGCACCGAGCGCTTCGACCACGTCGTGCTGGCCACCCACTCCGACCAGTCGCTGGCAATGCTGGGCGACGCCAGCCCGGCCGAGTCCGCCGTGCTGGGCGCAATCCGCTACCAGCCGAACCACGCCGTGCTCCACACCGACGCGGCCGTGCTGCCGCGGCACCGCTCGGCCTGGGCCGCCTGGAACTACGAGCGGGCTGCCGTCGGCGAGCGCGAATCGGGCCGGGTCTGCCTGCACTACCTGCTGAACAAGCTGCAGCCGCTGCCCTGGGAGCAGCCGGTCGTCGTTTCGTTGAATCCGGTTCGCGAGATCCAGCGTAGTCAGGTCATGGCGGAATACGACTACGACCACCCGGTGCTCGACCTTGCCGCGATCCGCGCGCAGGCCGAGGTGCCGGCCCTCCAAGGCCAGCGCAACACCTGGTTCGCGGGCGCCTGGATGGGCTACGGTTTCCACGAGGACGGCCTGAAGGCCGGCCTGGCCGCCGCCGCGGGCCTGCGCGCGCGGTTGTCCCCCGGCAGCGACGCGACCGCGAGGCGCGCAGCATGACACCGACGCAGGCCGTGCCGCTGATGGGCTTCGGGGAAGTCCGCCATGCACGCCTGCGCCCGGCGCGCAACGCCTTCGCCTATCCGACCTATTTCCTGATGCTGCCGATGCGCACGCTGCGCGCGCATGGCAGCGAGGCCGTGGCGCTCAATCGCCGGGCCGCGATTTCCTTCCACGACGTCGACCACGGCGACGGCCGAGCGCCCCGGCAAGGCGGCGCGCTGGCCTGGCTCGACGAACTGCTGGCAGCCCACCGCATCCACGACGCCACCGGCGAAGCCTGGCTGCACTGCTATCCGCGCGTATTCGGCTACACCTTCAAGCCGGTGAGCTTCTGGTATTGCCATACGCCCGAAGGCGTGCTGCGGGCGATCGTGGTCGAGGTGAACAACACCTTCGGCGAGCGCCACTGCTACCTGCTCGACCGCCCCGTGTACGGCGCCGAGCTCAAGGCCGCGAAGGCTTTCCACGTCTCGCCGTTCTGCCAGGTCAGCGGCGGCTACCGGTTCCGCTTCTTCGTCGATGCCGAGCTGACGCGCACCGTGGTGCGCATCGACCACGACGACGCCGAAGGCCCGCTGCTGCAGACCAGCGTGAGCGGCCAGCTCGCCCCCATGGACGCGGCCAGCGTGCGGCGCGCGCTGTGGCGCTACCCGGCGATGACCTTCGGGCTGATTGCGCGCATCCACTGGCAGGCCGCCAGGCTCTGGCTCAAGCGCGTGCCGTTCGTCGCCAAGCCGGCGCCTCCCACCCATTTCGTTTCACGCGACAACCAGCAGCAGGCGAATCCATGAGCGCCGCGCCGGGCCGCCCCAAGCAAGCTCGCACCGCAGTGCGCAGCATGAAGGTACTTCAATGACTTCCTCCCTCACCACTGCCTCCCGCTTCTCGCTGCCCCAGGATGCGCCCGGCGCCGCACGCACCGTGCTCGGCCTGCTGCAGCGGCTGGCTTACGGCTCGCTCACCGTGCGCCTGCCCGACGACTCCGTGCGGCACTTCGGCGCCACGCCCGGCAGCGGCCCCACCGCGTCGCTCACGCTGCGCAACTGGAACGTGTGCAAGGCCGCGCTCAAGTCGGGCGACATCGGCTTTGCCGAGAGCTACATCGCGGGCGACTGGACCACGCCCAACCTCACCGAGCTGATCAAGGTGTTCATCGCCAACCGCCGCGCAATCGAAGACGTGGTGTACGGCAACTGGTTCGGCCGCCTGGTGTACCGGGTGCGGCATCTCATGAACCGCAACAGCAAGGCCGGCAGCTCGCGCAACATCCATGCGCACTACGACCTGGGCAACGCGTTCTACAAGCTCTGGCTCGACGAGACGATGAACTATTCGTCGGCCTGGTTCGAGGGCGACCTCTCCAAGCCGATGCCCGGTGCGCAGCGCGCCAAGGTGCGCCGCGCGCTCGAACTCGCAGCCGTGAAACCCGGCGACCGCGTGCTCGAGATCGGCTGCGGCTGGGGCGCGCTGGCCGAGATGGCCGCCGTCGACTTCGGCGCCTCGGTGACGGGCGTGACGCTCTCGACCGAGCAACTGGCCTTCGCGCAGCAGCGCACCGCCGGCCTGCGCGCGGACCTGCGCCTGCAGGACTACCGCGACATCTCGGACGCACCCTTCGACGCCGTCTGCTCCATCGAGATGGTGGAGGCCGTGGGCCGCGAGTACTGGCCGACCTACTTCCGCAGCGTGAGCCGGCTGCTCAAGCCGGGCGGCCGCGCCTGCGTGCAGAGCATCGTGATCGACGACGAGCTGTTCGACCGCTACATCGACTCGACCGACTTCATCCAGCAGTACATCTTCCCGGGCGGCTGCCTGCCGTGCCCGCGCGAGTTCCGCCGCGAGGCCGAGGCCGCGGGGCTGGAGGTGGTGGACGAGTTCGCCTTCGGCGCCGACTACGCCGAGACGCTGCGCCGCTGGCGCGAGAGCTTCCTGGGACAGCGCGCGCAGATCCTGCAGCTGGGCTTCGACGAGCGCTTCATGCGCATCTGGGAGTTCTACCTGGCCTACTGCGAGGCCGCGTTCTCGCAGGCCAACATCGACGTGGTGCAGTACACGCTGCGCAAGCGCTAGATCGCGCGGACCTTGGTGTCGTCTTCCTTCGGACCCCTGGCCGGCTTGCGCTACGGCCTTCTCGGGCTACCGCTCGCCTTTGTCGCGCTGCCGCTCTACGTGCTGCTGCCCAACCACTACGCGCGCGCCTTCGGCGTGCCGCTGGCCACGCTGGGCGCAGTGCTGCTGGGCGCGCGGCTGCTCGATGCGCTGATCGATCCGCTGCTCGGGCGGCTCAGCGACCGGCTGCACGCGCGCTCGGCGCACGCGGTGCTGGGCGGCGGCGCCGTCGCGGCCGGCGTGCTGCTGCTGGGCTTCGGGCTGCTGTTCTTTCCGCAGGCGCTGGTCGATCCGTCGAGCCATGGCGCGCTGCTGGTGGCGGCGGCCGTGCTGCTGGCGCTGACCTACGCGGGCTACAGCATGCTGAGCATCGCGCACCAGTCGTGGGGCGCGATGCTCGGCGGCGACGCCTTGCAGCGCGGGCGCATCGTCGGCTGGCGAGAAGGCCTGGGGCTGGTCGGCGTGGTGCTCGCCTCCGTGATCCCGACGCTGGCGGGGCTGCCCGCGATGGTGGCGCTGTTCGGCGTGCTGCTGGTGATCGGCTGGGTGCTCTGGACGCGGGCGCCACGGCCCGTGCGTGGCAGCGCTGCGCATCAAGAGGTCGACCTGCGGCTGCCGCTGCGCCGCCCGGCATTCCGCCGGCTGCTGGCGGTGTTCGTGCTCAACGGCATCGCGAGCGCGGTGCCGGCCACGCTGGTGCTGTTCTTCGTGCAGGACCGGCTGCGCGCCCCGGCCTCGCTGGAGCCGGCCTTCCTGGGCCTGTACTTCGTGATGGCGGCGGCGTCGATTCCGGCGTGGCTACGCATCGTGAAACGCTTCGGGCTGGCGCGTTCGTGGCTCGGCGGCATGTGCATGTCGGTGGCGGTGTTCGCCTGGGCCGGCGCGATGGGCGCGGGCGACGCTGTGCCGTTCCTGGTGGTGTGCGCGCTGTCGGGCTTCGCGATCGGCTCCGACCTGGTGCTGCCGAGCGCCCTGCTGGCCGGGATCATTGCCGACGCCGGCGACCAGCCGCATGCCGGCGCCTACTTCGGCTGGTGGAATTTCGCGACCAAGCTCAACCTGGCGCTGGCGGCGGGACTGGCGCTGCCGCTGCTCGGACTGGCCGGCTACGTGCCCGGCGCGCGCGAGGCAGGCGCGCTGCAGGCGCTGTCGCTGGCCTATTGCCTGCTGCCCTGCGTGCTCAAGGTGCTTGCGGGCGCCTCGCTGTGGGCACTGGTGATTCGCCCGGCGGCGGCATCGCAGCAGCCCATGCCGGTCTCGAAGGCCGCGCCTTGAAGCCGCTGAATCCTCCGCTCGCCGACTGGCAGGGCAAGACCGCGTGGATCGTCGGCGCGTCCACCGGCATCGGCCGGGCGACGGTGCTGGCGCTGCTGGCGCGCGGCGCGCGGGTCGGGGTGTCGGCGCGCAACGCCGAGGCGCTCGAAGAACTGGCGCTGCTGCACAACCATGCCGGCCAGCCGCCGCGCGTGATCGTGCTGCCGCTCGACGTGCGCGACAGCGCCGCGGTGGCCGCCGCGCATGCGCAGCTGCTGGCGGCCACGGGCGCCATCGATTTCGTGCTCTTCAACGCCGCCACCTATGGCGCGCTGCGCGCCGATGCGTTCTCGCTCGATCAGATGCTGGCGCACCAGCAGGTCAACTACGTCGGCGCGCTCAATGTGCTGGCGGCGGTGCTGCCCGGCTTCGTGGCGGGCGGTGCGGGGCATGTGTCGATCACCGGCAGCGTGGCCGGCTTTCGCGGGCTGCCCAAGAGCCTGGCCTACGGTCCGACCAAGGCCGCGCTCACCAACCTGGCCGAGGTGCTGTACGTCGACCTGCATGCGCGCGGCATCGGCGTGAGCGTGGTGCAGCCGGGCTTCGTCGACACCCCGCTCACGGCGAAGAACGATTTCAGGATGCCGGCGCTGATCACCCCCGCCCAGGCGGCCGAGGCCATGCTCGAGGGCTGGCGCCGGGGCGATTTCGAGATCCACTTCCCGCGCCGCTTCACCTTTTGGATGAAGCTCATGCGGCTGTTGCCCTATCGGCTGTACTTCCCGGCGGTGGCGCGGTTCACCGGCTTGTGACGGTAGCGGAAGGATTCTTCGCGAGACACCGTGGAACCGGCTTCGCCGGGCCACCGGTGTCGCCCCCGGCGAGGGGGAAGGAGAAGCGACACGAAGTGCGCGAAGCCTGGGGGAGAGTCAGGGCTTCGTGTCGATGAAG
Source organism: Variovorax sp. PMC12 (assembly GCF_003019815.1). Lineage (NCBI taxonomy): Bacteria > Pseudomonadati > Pseudomonadota > Betaproteobacteria > Burkholderiales > Comamonadaceae > Variovorax > Variovorax sp. PMC12. The sequence continues at coordinate 4,286,545 of NZ_CP027773.1, read as the reverse complement.
CTGGGGCGCAGCATCAGCTTGTCGTACAGCTTGGCGAGATTGGCGTGGTCGGCGCGCCACTCGATCTCGGGGAAGCGCAGGTCCAGCCAGCCGAGCGTGCAGCCGACCGCGATGTCCGACAGGCTCAGGTGGATGCCGCTGCAGAAGGGCTTGTCGCCCAGCCCCTTGGCCATGGCCGCGACCCCGTCCAGCACCTTGGTGCGCTGGCGCTCGATCCATGCCGCGCTGCGTTCGCCGTCGTTGCGGCCGGACCAGGTGGCTTCCAGGCGCCAGAGCACGCCGGCGTCCATGACGCCGTCGGCCAGAGCTTCCCAGGTCTTGACCTCGGCGCGCTCGCGGCCTTGCTGGGGAATCAGCTTGCCGACCGGAGACAGGGTGTCGAGGTATTCGACGATCACGCGCGAGTCGAACATCGCCTCGCCGCCTTCCATGATCAGGCAGGGCACCTTCCCCAGGGGATTGGAGCTGGCGATGGTGGTTTCGGCAGCCCAGACGTCTTCGATCAGGAACTGGTAATCGAGCCGTTTCTCGGCCAGCACCACACGCACCTTGCGCACATACGGGCTGGCGGCCGATCCGATCAGTTTCATGAAGGCTCTCTCCCCAAACTATGACAACATTAGTTAATAGTCATTTTAGGTGAATGGGGAAACCGGAGGTCCGAATCGGCCCCGATGTGTCGGGCCGGCCCCACGGACCGCCGGCCGCCTAAAATTGAGGCATGAGCTTTTCCACCGTTTCCGCCCTTTCCCCCCTTGATGGCCGCTACGCGGCCAAACTCGCGGCGTTGCGCCCGCTGATGAGCGAACAGGGCTATATGCACCGGCGCGTGCAAGTCGAGGTGGCGTGGTTCATTGCGCTGTCCGACTGCGGCTTCGCCGAATTCAAGCCCCTCACGGGCGGCGCCCGCAAGTACCTGCTGGGCCTGGTGTCCCACTTTTCCGAGGCCGACGCGCTGGCCATCAAGGAAATCGAGAAAACCACCAACCACGACGTGAAGGCCGTCGAATACTGGATCAAGTCCAAGTTCGAGGCCCGGCCCGAGCTGCTGGCCGCCGCCGAGTTCGTGCACTTCGCCTGCACCAGCGAAGACATCAACAACACCAGCCACGCCCTGCAGATCCAGGCCGCGCGCGACAAGGTCATGCTGCCGGCCATCGACGGGCTGATCGCCAAGCTGCGCGAAATGGCGCACCAGTTCGCCGATGTGTCGATGCTTTCGCGCACGCACGGCCAGACCGCCAGCCCGACCACCGTGGGCAAGGAAATCGCCAACGTGGCGGTGCGCCTGTCGAAGGCGCGCGCGCAGATCGCATCGGTGCAGCTGCTGGGCAAGATGAACGGCGCCGTGGGCAACTACAACGCCCACCTTGCCGCCTGGCCGGAGTTCGACTGGGAAGCCTTCAGCCGCAAGGTCATCGAGACGCCCGCGCCGCTGGGCCTGGGCCTGAGCTTCCAGCCGTACAGCATCCAGATCGAGCCGCACGACTACATGGCCGAGCTGTTCGACGCGGTGGCGCGTGCCAACACCATCCTGATCGACTTCTCGCGCGACATCTGGGGCTACGTGAGCCTGGGCTACTTCAAGCAGCGCCTGAAGAAGGGCGAGATCGGCTCCTCGACCATGCCGCACAAGGTCAACCCGATCGACTTCGAGAACGCCGAAGGCAACCTGGGCCTGGCCAACGCGGTGCTGCGCCACCTGAGCGAGAAGCTGCCCATCAGCCGCTGGCAGCGCGACCTGACCGACAGCACGGTGCTGCGCAACATCGGCGTGGCCTTCGGCTACGCCACGCTGGCCTATGCCAGCCTGGCCACCGGCCTGGGCAAGCTCGAACTCAACGAGGAAGCGCTGGCCGAAGACCTCGAAGCCTCGTGGGAAGTGCTGGCCGAGCCGATCCAGACCGTGATGCGCCGCTTCGGCGTGCAGGGCGCCTACGAGCAGCTCAAGGAAGTGACGCGCGGCAAGACCGTGACGGCAGAGGCGCTGCACGGGCTGATCCGCTCGCTGGAAATTCCGGAAGAGGAAAAGGCCCGCCTGCTGGCGATGACGCCGGCCAGCTACGTCGGCAAGGCTGCCGAGCTGGCCAAGCGCATCTGATGGCACTCAAGTCCACCATCTTCAAGGCCACTCTCGCGGTGGCCGACATCGACCACGGCTACTACGCCGACCATGCGCTGACGCTGGCGCGCCACCCCAGCGAAACCGACGAGCGGATGATGATCCGGCTGGTAGCGCTCGCCCTCAACGCGCACCAGCTGCAGGACATCTGCAACGGCGACGGCACGCTGGCCTTCGGCGCCGGCCTGTCGAACGTCGACGAGCCCGACGTGTGGCTGCGCGACTTCACCGGCGAGGTGAAGATCTGGATCGAGGTCGGCCAGCCGGAAGACAAGCCCATCATCAAGGCCTGCGGCAAGGCGGACGAAGTGATCGTCTATTGCTTCAACCACGCGGCCGAGATCTGGTGGCGAGGCATAGAGAACAAGCTGACGCGGCCGCAGAACCTCAAGGTCTACCGCGTGCCGACCGCTGCCTCGCAGGCACTGGCCGCGCTCGCGCAGCGCAGCATGCAGCTGCAGGCGACGATCCAGGAAAACACGCTGACGCTGGGCGACGGCACGAACAGCATCGACGTCGAGCTGCTGCGCTGGAAGTAACGCCGAGCGGCTAGACCGCCGGCATCATCTCGCCGCACTGCCAGCACTGCTCGAAGCCGCCTTCGACGTGCTCGCCGCACACGCACTGCCAGCTGCGCTGCGGACGATGCTGCAGCTCATGCAGCAGGCGCCTGGCAAGGTCGAACTGGGTCTCGTCGTCGATCCAGATCTCGGGCAGGCACTGGTCGGGCGGCAGCTGGCCCATGACCGCGCCGAGAAACTCGCGCTGCACGGTGGCGGCCACGCCCTCTTCGCGCAATGCATGCGCCCACACGGTCGCGATGGCGAGGTTGGGGGCTTGCGCGAGGCGGCGCATCGTCAGGGCGCCCAGTTCTGCTCGTTGTCGGGGTCGAACCCGGGTTCGGCGGCGGACGGCGGCGGTTCTGCCTCGCGCGCGCGCTCCGCATAGCGGTTGAAGCGCCAGGCCGAGTCTTCCATGGTGATGCGGCGCCAGGTGGCGCGCTTCTCTACCGGCGTCATGGCGGGCCAGAGCTGCACTTCGTCGAAACTGCGGCCGCAGCCCTTGCATTCGTCGTCGCCCTGGCTGGTGGAGCAGATCGCGATGCAGGGGGTGTCGGGCGTGCTTTCGTACCAGGCCATCCATGCGGCCCAGGCCTTGGGCGGAAAGCCGACCTCGTCGACCTCCTCCTCGTGATGAAAGACCATGAGCGCGTAGACCTCGGCCAGCGCCCGCAGCTCGGGGCCCAGCGTGACCCCGTCGGGCGAGGGCGATTTCTCGCGCCAGTGATTGATGGCGGCCTCGATGTCGGTGATGTGTATGGCGGCCATGAAGAATGAAGAATCCAGCGAGCGGGGATCATAGACCGGCAATGCCCCGAAGCCGTGAAGGGCCATGATTGCTACAAAACAAGGAGCATCGGAGCCCCTGTTCATGCGCATTTTCAGCGCATTCTTTTTAAACCCCTGAAAACTTTCGGTTGCGCCGCCGATGTCTTCGATGCTCTAATCCCGCCCACGAAGGGGAGTAGCTCCCGACCGCCGTCCACGACGGCGCGAATCGTCAGGTCGTCAATACGAAGCAAAACACTTCCGGCCTGCCGGGCAGCGTACGCGCATTGTTTTTTGCGCGCGCGGTGTCGAGCAAGACCTTCGATTTGAACCTGTGCAGGTTTGGTCGAAGCGTTCGCGAGTCCCCGGTATCACCCGGCCTTTCTTCCTCGCTTTCGACCATCCGCCCAGGATGAATCGAAACGCATCGCCATGCGCCTTCGTCGTCGCCCTTCCGGGGGGCGAGGCTGGGGCGCGACAACCAAGAGGAACCTATGGAACTGTTCATGGCCCCGGAATTCTGGGTCGCTGTCGGTCAGATCATCATGATCGACATCCTGCTCGGCGGCGACAACGCCGTCGTGATCGCACTGGCCTGCCGCAAGCTGCCGCCGCACCAACGCACCAAGGGCATCCTCTGGGGCACCGCCGGCGCCATCATCCTGCGCGTCATCCTGATCTTCTTCGCGCTCACGCTGCTGGCCATTCCGTTCCTGAAGCTGGTCGGCGCCATCCTGCTGGTGTGGATCGGCGTGAAGCTGCTGGCACCCGAGCATGACGACGCGCACGGCAACATCACCGGCAGCGACAAGCTGTGGGGCGCGGTCAAGACCGTGATCATTGCCGACCTCGTGATGAGCGTGGACAACGTGATCGCCATCGCCGGCGCCGCGCAAGGCGCGGGCGAAGGCCACCAGATGCCGCTCGTGATCTTCGGCCTGCTCGTGAGCATCCCGATCATCGTCTGGGGCAGCCAGCTCGTCATCAAGCTGATGGACAAGTTCCCGATGATCATCACCGCCGGCGGCATGCTGCTCGGCTGGATCGCCGGCACGATGGCCGTGTCCGACCCCGCGCTCGCCAATGCCGCCGCCTGGACCTGGGTGCCGAAGGTGCCGCAGACCGACACCATCAAGTACGCGGCCGGCGTTGGCGGCGCACTGCTGGTGCTGGTGATCGGCAAGTGGATTGCCGCCCGCCAGGCCCGCAACAAGCCGCAGACCCCGGTGACCACCGGCTGAGCATCGCTCGCAGCCACTGGACATCGATACCGCGAACTTCCGTCACAAGCCAGCCTCTGTCACTCTAACTATCTGAAGGAGCACGCCATGGAAAAGATCATTCTTTATATCGACGACGTCACCTACGCATGTGAACAGTTCGCCGAACTCGCGCCCGACGCGAACAACGTCGTGGCGCGCCATTGGGTGCTGGTGGCCTGCGCGCCGCGCATGACGCATCGCATCAGCAAGTGGGTGAGCCACAGCGCGCGCGAGAACTGGCGCGCCAAGTGGTTCAGCAAGGTGCAGGCACAGATGCTGCCCCTGCTGGAGCGCAACGGCGGGCAGGTGACGCCGGTGCTGGCGAAGGGCCCGCTGGCCGAGCTGACCGCGCAGCTGAAGCGCGAGCACGGTGCCGCGCACGTGGTCGATGCGCGCCGTCCGAAGATCGGCGTCGACCTGGAGCCGGTGACGCCGGACCAGAAGCCGGCGCACCAGTCGGGCTGGGCCTTCCCGGGCGCGGTGATGGGCATGGGCGCACTGCTGGTGCTGGCGAACGAGCTGGCCGAGTAAGCGGCTCGCGTTCTCTTCTTCCACGAGCCCCGGCGCGGCAACGCACCGGGGCTCGTTTGTTTTGTCCGGGCACCCTGGGGTATCCTGCGCCGCATGCGCATCATCATCAAATGGCTGCTCAGCGCCGTCGCGCTGCTGGCGGTGGCTTATCTCTACAGCGGCGTCCAGGTCAACAGCTTCGGCTCCGCGCTGATTGCCGCGGCCGTCATCGGACTGCTCAACATGATCGTGCGGCCGGTGCTGGTGGTGCTGACGCTTCCCGTCACCATCGTCACGCTCGGGCTGTTCCTGTTCGTGATCAACGCGCTGCTGTTCTGGGCCGCCTCGGGGCTGCTCGCCGGCTTCCACGTCAACGGCTTCCTGGCCGCGCTGATCGGCTCGCTGCTTTACTCGCTGCTGGGCCTGCTGATCGAGTCCGCGCTGGGCGGGCTGCTGTCCAGGCGCTGAAGCAACAGCCCTGCGCGGGCTACTTCAGCGGCGGCTCGGCCGCCTGTTCTTTCACCAGCACGTCCACCGCCCGCGCACGGGTGTCGATGATCGACGCCTCGTAGTGATCGACCGGCTTGCCGGTCTGGCGGATCAGCTCCTGCGCTGCCTTGAAACGGTCTCGCGCGGCCGGATAGTCGAGGATCGCGACGTTGGCCTCGGCATCGGCGCGCACCGCGCGCAGCGTGTCGTTCTCCGCCCCGTAGAGGTTGGCCAGCGTGTGCCATGCCGTCGCATCGCGCGGGTTCGCCGCGACCCAGTCGCGCAGCACGGGAATCATTGGTGCGGGCTGGCGCAGGGCGGTCGCGGCTTCGGCGGCAAGCATCATCTCCGGCCGCTCCTTCGACTTGGCGTCGAGCAGCGCGGCGGCCTTGGCCGGGGCGCCCGCGGCGAGTTCGATCTCGGCGCCGAGCCAGCGCGCCTGCTTGGCCGCGGCGGGGTCATCGGCCGTGCGAGCCATCAGCCTTTCGGCCAGCGCGCGTGCCGCCTTGTAGTCCCGCAGCTCCTTCGCCGACAACGCCGCCGCGTAGAGCGTGCCGGCCTGCTGTGCCGGCGAGCTTTTCGCGAATTCGCCGGAGGACGCGGAATCGACCCACAGCCGCAGCACGTCGACACCCGGCCGCGTCAGCACGCGGGCGCGCGAAGCGATCATCGCGTGGTCCATGACGAGCGGCAGCGGCGGCGTGGCGTCCATGCGGAACTGGAAGCGGCCCTGCATGTCGGAGATGCGCTCCGTGGTCAGCGGATGGCTGCGCAGGTAGGGGTAAGAGCCGTTGTCGTTCAGGCGCGAGGCGTACTGCAGCTTCTCGAACATCGCGGCGGCGCCCTGCGGCGCGAAGCCCGCCTGCGTCATCACGCCGAAGCCGACGCGGTCGGCCTCGCGCTCCATGTCGCGCGAGAAGTTCAGCTGGTTCTGCGCAAAGAGCGCCTGGCTGCCCATCATCACCGCCTGGCCGGCATCGCCGTTGCGGCTCTTGCCGGCCGCGATCATCCCGAGGATCAGGCCCGCGATCATCAGCGGCATCTGCTTGCCCTGCTTGCTCATGATGCGCGAGATGTGGCGCTGCGTGACGTGCGAGAGCTCGTGCCCCAGCACCGTCGCCAGCTCGTCGCGGCTGCCGACCGCGGCGACGAGGCCCAGGTTCAGGCCCAGATAACCGCCGGGCAGCGCGAACGCGTTGATGTTGCGGTCGCGTCCGAGCAGGATCGTCCAGGCAAAGCGCTCGTCGAGCTCGGGCGTGAGTTCGCCGCGCGCGCGGGCCGCCGCCAGCAGGCGCTGCCAGATGTCCTGCACATAGGCCGCGACCACGGGGTCGTCGATGTAGTCGGTGTCGCGATAGAGCTCGCGGGCGATCTGGTCGCCGAGGTGGCGCTCGGCGCTGGCGGTCATCTCGCCGCCGTCGCCCAGGCCGGGCAGGACCTGCATCTGCATCTGCGCCAGCGCGGGGGCCGGCAGCAGGGCCTGGGACGCTATCAAGAAAGTAGCGCAGAACGTCCGCAGGGCGGATGTCAGGCGGCGTCTTCTGAAGGGAGTGGGAGTCAAGCGCGGCATTCCTCGTCTGTGGCTCGGGCTCGTATGATGCATCTTCAAATCGAACGTTCACCATGAGCACTCTCACCCATTTTGACGCCCAGGGCCAGGCCCACATGGTCGACGTGGCCGGCAAGGCCTCCACCCACCGCGTGGCCGTGGCCACGGGCCGCATCGAGATGCAGGCGGCGACGCTGGCGCTGATCGAATCGGGAACGGCGAAAAAGGGCGACGTGCTGGGCATCGCCCGCATCGCGGGCATCCAGGCGGCGAAGAAGACGAGCGACCTGATTCCGCTGTGCCATCCGCTGGCGCTGACGCGGGTGGCGGTGGCGTTCGCCCTTGCCGACTCGGGCAACGCGCCGCAGGTGGCCTGCACGGCCACCGTCGAGACCGTGGGGCCGACCGGGGTGGAGATGGAGGCGCTGACGGCGGTGCAGGTGGCGCTACTGACGATCTACGACATGTGCAAGGCGGTGGACCGGGGGATGCGGATCACCGATGTGCATGTGCTGGAGAAGCATGGGGGGAAGTCGGGGAGTTGGGTGGCGGGGTAGCCCGGTTCAGTTCCAGCACGCGCTTGCAGCCGCCAGTGCCGCGTTGAAGCCCGTGTAGTTCTCTACGGATTTCCGGCCCGTGTGCGTGACGACATAGTCGCCGCAGCGGTCGCCGCTCATGGAACCCGTGCGCACTGCCTTCAGGGTGTAGGCGGTGCCCTTGTCGTTTGGCGTCAGCGCGATGTTGTAGTTCGCGGCGCCTTCGCCCGGCAAGGGTGAGGTGCTGAACTGGGTCTTGAACACGCCGCCGTTCGCGTTGATGTCCGTTCCGTCCGCCGTCTTGGCGTAGCTGTAGTTTTCGCTGTAGTGCCGCTCCAGCCATTGCTGGGCCTGCGCGAGCGAGGCCTTCGCCTGGGCGCGCTTGCCTCTGGCGATGTGCTCGCGGTAGTTCGGGTAGGCGATGGCGCTGAGGATCGCGATGATGACCACCGTGATCATCATCTCTATCAACGTGAAGCCCCGCGCGCGTGCTCGTCCGGCGCTCATCGGTGCTTCTCCACGGTCGTCTTCAGGCCGGGGATCTCGCGCCAGAAGATGCGCGCCTGCACGGTGTTCTTCTTCATCGTGATGTCGGTGTTCGGCCCCACGATCCGGGCGCAGGACAGGCCCGCCGCGCACCGGGCGGTCGAGTCTTCCGGAATGGCGAAGCGCTGGTCGAGGCCGACGATGCCGATCACCTCGCCCGCGGCGCCGGCAATGCCGAAGAGATTCGGTGTCGTGGCAACGCCCGCGACCCCGTTCACCTGCACGTCGGCCCCGGCGCCGCTGTCGGCGCACATGACCTCCGCCGCCGCCTTCTTGTAGACGATGGGAATGTTGACGTCCTTGCCCATGGCCTTCGGATTGCCCAGCACCATGCCGGAAGCCAACGAACCCGGAATGTTCACGTACCAGCCCTTCTTGCGGCTCCAGTCGATCGCGCCGGTGGCGCTCTGGACGATCGCCTCGGGCTTGTTCGTGCCGAGGCTCCACGTGCGCTGCTCGAGTTCGGTCACGCCCGACGGAATGGTGGCGGGGGCTGCCGCATAGCTCGGCTTGTCCCAGATGCCGAAGACGCGATGCTGCCGCGCCTTGTCGGGAAAGTCGCCGGAAAAGATCGATTGCCCCGTCCCGAAGACCACGACCTGCCCGCCGCCGGGATGGAAGCGCGTGACCGGCGCTGTCGTGATCGGGAGCACGTTCGACAAGGCGTCCATGGCGACGTACAGCGGCTTGCCGTAGGCCTCTGCCCAGCGGCTCGCGTCATCACTGGAAACATCGAACTTCCACATGTTGCCCTTGAGGTCGCCGGCATATATGGCGTCCGCGATGCCGTCATCGTTGGTGTCGAGCCAGGTCGGCTGCATCAAGCCGCCGCCGCCCGCCGTGCCGACTTCGATGCGCTTGTAGTGGGTGTTGTGCACCCATCTGCCGTCGGAGCCTGGCCCGTCGACGAAGAGGATGTAGAGCACGGTCTTGCCCGACGCGCTCGACACGCCGTTGCCGAACAGCACGGCGAACTTGCCGTTGGCCATTCGCGCGACCTGCGCGGCCTGGTTGCTTGCCGGGTGCACACCGCCGTCGGAAATGACATGGCCCAGGTCGGCGTCGTCCGCGGTGGTGAACTGCCACTTGAAGACGCTGGCGGCATTGGCTTCGGTCAGCGCTGCCGGCGACGTCACGTCCAGCGCGAAGATCGCCTTGGCGCCGCGCCCCAGGCTGGAGAAAAGGTACGTGCGCCACGCGGCCGTGGCGGCGGAGGTTTTCACATCCGCGGTGAATGGAGAGCCGTCCATGTAGGCGCGCAGATCGGTGACCGTGGGATCCGGAATTTCCTTGAGGCGCGAGGAGAGCGCCTGCGGCACATAGGACATGACAGGCGTCAGCGCGTCTGCGGTGAACGCGTGGAGCATGCCGTCCGCGGCGCCCACCCATACCAGCCTGGCGCGCGACTTCTGGGCGGTCTTGAATGTGCCGTAGCCGCCGAAGACGGCGCCGAAGAAGTTGGCCGAGGGCCGGTCCTGCAGCCAGGGGTTGGCGTTCACCACGCCGCCCATGATCGAATCCGAGTTCCGGTCACGGAAGGTGCCTCCGTACAGCTTCTCGTGGGTGCGGGTGCCGCGCAGGTAGCCGATGACGTCCTGCTGCACGCTCGTGGAAGCGCCGAGGCCGGCCAGGTACGTGGCGCCCGCGGGGACGTTCAGGCCCGCATGGGTGAACGGCACCCCGGTGGTTCCGAGGTTCGTGATGATCGCGCGCGTCGCCGCGCTGGTCAGGTTGGCATGCCCCTTCGCGGAAGGCGTGGCGCCGAAATTGCCGGCCGCGTCGAGCCGGTAGGCCAGCAGTTCGCCGTGCAGGTCGGACGCGGAGAAGTTGGCGACGTACTTGTAGTCGCCGGCGCGCAGGTCGGGCCGCGACACCGCCGGCGCGGAATTCGAAGTTCCGGTGATGTCCGCGAAGACCTGCCGCAGCGATTCCTCGAGCAGGTCCGGACGCCGTGCGAGGAAATAGTTGTCCGGAATGCCGTCGCTGCAGTCGGGCTGGCCGGCGGCCCCGCAGGCGGCACCGTCGGCCCGCCTGGTGTCCCACTTGGAAACGGCGTCGGGGAATCCGGTCGGGGTCTTCTCGGAGTCCTTGAAGCCGCCGTATTTGGCAACGTACCAGAGCGGGTCCTGGATCGCTGCCTCGCTGGAGCCGAGCATCTGGTAGTCGAGCCGGGTCTCGCCCTTGACGAAGACATTGCCGAACTTCACGCACAGGCGCGGCGCCACCTTGTGGTCCCACGGCTCCGGCTTGCTTCCGTTGTCGTTCAGGTAGCACTTGGCTGCAGTCGGCCGGTCTTCGCGCTGCACGTTCGATGCGGCGTAGGACGCGGTCAACTCGCTGGAGGCGTAGTTGTTGATGCCGCTGTGGAAGTGGCTTCCATCCCTGTTGCTGCCCACCACCGTGTAGCCGAAGGCGAACGGCCCGGCGTTGCCGGTGTTCGACTCCAGGGTCTGCGTGAACACGCGCAATGTGGGCGGCGTGGTGCTCGCATCGGTCTCGTACCGGATGGAGCCCAGCATGTCCTGGTCCTGGTCTTCACCGAGCGCCTGGTGCTGCCAGAGCACGAGAAAGGTCCCGGATTCGCCGTTCGCTGCGCGCTTCAGGACCTTGAAGTCCACCATGTTGCCTGGAAGTGGCGTCTTGCCGTTCCAGTCGATGCTGGCGGGGGTGATGAAGACGTAGCGCTTCGGGCTGGAACCTGGAACCGGAATGCGGATGGAGGCGGACCCGCCCGACATCGTCACCGCGTACTGGCGGACCTTCAGCACGTTGGCGTTCGCGTCCTTGGGCACGGTCAGTTTGGGGCGGATGCGGTTCACGTGGGCGTAGTAGGCGGCTCCGGCGCCGAGGTAGGTGCCCCGCATGTTCGGCGCCTCGGGGCACAGGCCCGACACCATGCTCAGGTCTCCGATGAGCTTGCCGGTGCAGATGCCTTTTATGCCTTCCCTCTCGGTGCTCGCGTCGACGGAGCCGGCCAAGCGCACCGTGCCCGAGATACCTTCATTCGCGGCGTTGCCGATCAGCCTCGTGTAGTAAGCCGCGTCGTGCGAAGCGCCGATGCCAAGTTCGCTGTCGTTCAGCGCGCCCATGCTGTCGCCATCGAACGTGCCCACGCCGCTGGAGATGGTGACCATGTTGAGCGGTCGGCAGATGCTCTTTCCGTAGAGCGACTCACGCGACTTTCCAGAACCCGGGTACTGCGGATTTGCCTCGAGCGGATCGATCCAGGCGGGGGACGGCAGGCCCAGCGTTGCGTCTTTTTCTCCGCCACGGTAGAGAGCCCCTTTGGAGGCGTAGTAACGCAGCCCCTCCAGAATGATTTCTCCGATGGGATTGCCCCATGACGGGCAATCTCCGTTCTTGATGGTGTTGGAAAAGCAGTCGTCTGCGTATCTTCCGGTCACGGGTTTGTATCCAAAAGGCCTTAGCCGATTCATCGAATAGATGATGCCGCGATCGTTTGCATTGGAGAAAACCTTGAACACCCCCGTTTGCGCATCGATTTCATCATTGATCTCGGACATGTTCTTGCGAAGCACGCCGCCATCGAGATTGGTGTCGAAGGAGCCGAGGAACATCGCAAATTCAGCCTTGGCTGCGCTGTGCCCGTAATTGCTGCTTTCTCCAAATTCATTCAGCAGGCCGATCGGCTTCAGATTTGAATTCGGATATTGCTTGCAACGCTCTTCCCCGATCAGATCTTTCCTGCAAACTTCCACTCGGGCCATGTATTCATTGGCCTTCGCCGGATTGCTGCCCTGGTGCGCCGATGCGCCACCAGCGCCCACATAATTCGCAGTCATGAATGCGACGGTCAAATCCTGCCAATCGTATTTTTCCTCGTTCAACCAGTTGCAGCTGCGGACTTCCGTCATGTTCCACAGAACATAGTTGCCTTCGGCGGCACGAATCACCGGGTTCAATTCCGATATCTGCGATTCTTCGGCATTGGTCGGATTCTCGTGCCGGCGGCACAGCGTGAGCCCCGTGGCGTATGAAAACGGCGTGAGGCGAATCAGGTCGGGGCCGTTGTAGTACTTGGCGTAGGCCTGGCTGTTGCGCGGGACGAAAGCCATTTCGAGCACGGTTTTTCCAGGATTCTGCGAAGACCCGGCTTCGTCGGTGGAGCGCAATCCACCGTAAAGAATCTTGCGAAGCACGTCCATGCGGGACATGGTGGCCCAATTCAGGAAATTGCCGCTCCAGAGGCTGGATGACCTGGCACCCGCTTCGGCGCAGTAGTATCTCGGCGAACCTGCCGGGTCTCCGGCCACAGTCACCTTTTCGGCCAATTTCTCCGGAACGAAATTGCCGGCTGCTCCGGTGCCGCCATAGCTGTAGCATTTCGTCGGATCGAAATATCCGTAGTATTTGAAATACGGCAAAAAATAGTAATCGATGCTGCCGTCGAAATTCAGATCTTCGTAATCCGTATAGGCGCGGCTGAACATGCTGTAGTCCTTGGACACGTTCAACACCACCATGGGCAGATTCGGATCCGGATTCACGTTGGGCGGAACCGCCTGGATCTGGGCATTGGCAGCACCCGCCACGGCCAGGAACAACATTGCCGCAAATTCGATGATTGCTTTTTTCATTTTCAGCTTCGCTTGAAATAGCTTTGCAGCACGACTTCCGTATTCGGGTCGAGCCCCCAGCCGCGCGCGGTATTCCTGAAATAGATTTCTTCGCCGCGCTGCATGTACTCGATCAGGTATTCGGGCTGGCGAGACACCCCCTTGACGCCCGGCGTGCCGGTGAAGGTGCCCAGCGGGACGCCCCCTGTGAAAGCGCAGCCGGAAGGCGGACTCGCCTTCCAGCCGACGCCGCCGCTGTCCGCGGGCCACCACGGTTCGGGGTTGGTCTTCGACTTGGCGTTGCTGTCCGCGTAGTAGGAAGCGGGCGTCTGCTCGCCGAAGCGGCACTGCCCGCGGGGGCAGTCGGTGCCGAAGTTCGGCTCGCTGTAGGCCGACTTGATGGGGCGGTCGTCCCCGCGTGGGCAGGCGGCGCCCGTCACGTCGTCCGCCAGCGAAATGTCTCGCTCCGCGTCGCGCAGCGCGGCCTCAGCGGCCTGCCTGGCAATTTCCATGTCGAGCACGTTGCGTGCGATGTGCTCGCCGAACATCACGCGCCGCACCGCAAAGGCGGCCACGCCGGACAGGATCACGACGAACACCAGCACGATGACCAATGCGAGTCCGCGCTGGGCGGCGGGGCGGTGCATGCGGTTCAAAACGTCCTCGTGAGGTTGTTGCGGACGCCGAAGATGCGGGTCTGCTGCTTGTAGATCGCGCGATCCGCGCCGGAGAAGCTGCGCGAGACGCCGTCGCAGTCCACATAGCTGCCGCTCGAGGTCTGCCTCACCGATGCATCGAGCGTCTTGGTCACGACGCACACCTGCACGGCGACCACGCGCTGCCAGGCGGTCTTGCTTTGCCCGTCGATGGTGGCTGCCGGCTGTGCGCTGACCTCCGTTGCGGTGAAGAAGCGCGCGGGCGACTCGAGCGTGTTCGCCTCGGCAACCCCGTAGCGAAACCTCAGTTCGACGACGCCCGGGACGATGGGCTGGTGCGGTTTGGTGTTGGGCCCGTTCCCCGCGCAGCGAAAGCTGCGGGTGGAGATGGACCTGCCGTCCTGCGTGTAGGTGTAGCTGTCGCCCAGGCCGTAGACGTTGCTGATGAACAGCGGCAAGACCACGGTTCCGGTGCCTTTGTCGCCCGAGCCGGCGCGGTCCTTGTTGTATTCGGCCCCCTCGAAAGTGGCCAGTTCCACGTCCTGGCGCAGGCAATCCTTCCGCGTGCCGACGCCTTCTATCCCGAAGTTGTCCGCGGAAAAGTAATTGACCACGAGCGAATCAGGCGCCGAGGTGCCGGCTGCCGGGCAGGTTCCGCTGGCCACGTCGAACAGCGCCGCGCTGCAGCCGAAGATGCCCTGGTCGAACGCGTTCTTCGAGCTCGACACGATGTTCGAGTAGGCGCCGGGCAAGCGCGAAGACCCGGCCGAAGCCGCGAAGCTGGCCGGATAGAAGCCCGCGTTCTTCAGGTCGCGGCCGATGATGTCCAGCACGATGTTGGCGGCTTCCTGCTGCTCGGCGCGGGCGTCGATGGCCCTAGCCGCCCGGTTCGTCGAAACGAGCAGATAGCCGGCCACGGCGGCCAGCAGCAGCCCGAGCGCGATCGCAACCAGCAGCTCGACCAATGTGAGGCCGCGCGACCTGTGGGCACGCGTCTTCATGGCAGAACGCTCGTGGTGTAGCAACGCACGCCGGCAGGCGCCGAGGCTCCCTCAGGGCAGCAGAAGCGGGCCGACGCCGTCTGCCGGTCGTCGGCCTCGTCGGTGCAGACGGCCGGTTCGATCGCATCGCCGGCCTTGTCCGTCGCGCTCTTGTCGAACCACATCACGCTGACGACGAAGCCGGACGCGATGTTGCCGGTGATGTAGCCCGCCCCGCCCGGGAAAGCCGTGCGAAGAATGTTTTTCCAGGCCGCGAGGTCGTAGGCCGCCAGTTCCGCCGGGCTGCAGACCGCTGTCAGGCAATTCTTCGACGGTACGGTCACCGCGTCCGCGGCCTGCGTCGAATAGTCGTCGGTCAGCTGATAGCCCGATCCGGAAGCGGCGACACCGCCGACCAGGCCCGAATAGCCGTTTGCCCCGGGTACGTTGATGCGGATCCTTTCGGACAGGTCGTCGATGACCGCCGAAACATTCAGCCGGGCCTCGTTGCCGGTCTGGTACCTCGTCGCGGCAGCCATCAGGCCGGCGATGCCCAGCAGCCCGAACGAGAAGATCAGTAGAGCCGCCAGCGCCTCGATCAGCGCCACACCCGATTGCCGAGCGCGATTCATCATTCGCCTTCCCACCTAGTTTTGATTGCTGTCGTCGCAGCTGATGCCGCCGACGTTGCCGACGCGGGCGCGGCCCATCACGTCCAGGCACACCACCTTGGTGGTGGAGGCGCCCACAGGCGCGAGCCCCAGCGCCTGCTGGGCGGTGAGGCTCGAGCGCCCGCGCGCGTCGAAGCGCAGCGCCGCGACCTTGCCGGTGGGCGCGGTCAGCGTGGGACCGTTGGCCTTGCCGATGTAGAACTTCAGCAGCCGCGCCGTGTCGTCGTCGGCAACGCTGTCGCACTTGGGGTTGGAGAACACGATCCACCCGCCGCTCCATTCGGCCCCTCTGCCGGCGCAGGTGGGATCGGCGACGGTGATGTCCGCCGGCACGCAGACGGTGACGCACTTGTTCGTCGCGATGGCTTCGGAACGCGCGAAGCCCACCGCCATGACGAACTCATTGCCGAGCGTCGCCGCCGCCGAGTTCCGTTGCATCGCGACAAAACCCGGCACGGCCAGCGCCAGCAGTATCCCGAGCATCGCGACGACGACCACCATTTCGACGAGCGTGAACCCGCCGCAACGCAATGCTTTGCGCCTCCAAGCCATGTGTGGCACCTCTCCCTTGCATCACTGTTTCTATATGTGTCCTGGATGCTAGGTGAGTTTGAAAGTACTCAATTGCCGTTTGTCACCTGAATGTGACCGCTTGACGCTTTCGCATTACTTCCAACGCTACAGAGAAAAATCAGGTTGCAGTCCACGTGTCCTCGGAATTGGCCATCCTCAGCAAATGCCTTCGCAGTTGCTTGCCCTTCAAATGACCGGCAAAAGTTATTAACGCGATGCGGCAGTAGAGCAATGCAGCACAGGACATCAACCAGTCCCAGGTGCCGGGCGGTTTGCCGACGAATGGTCATCGACGGGGGACGAGAGGTTTTGCAGATGTAAACGTCCGAGAACAACAATTAACAGAATTTGTTAATTGTTTACAACCCGTGTCCGGCGCTGCCGGTCAGGGCTGAAAGGCGTCTTCTGATGAAACAGCAATCTGCTCGAAGCCGGATCGTCCGCTCCCGGTCGCATGGCTTCACGCTGATCGAGGTGATGATTACGGTGGCGATCATCGGCGTGCTCGCAGCGATCGCCATTCCGAGCTATCAGGACTATGTGCGGCGCGGGTACGTGGTAGACGGCACAAATGGGTTGGCCACCATGCGCGCGAACATGGAGAGGTATTTTCAGGACAACCGCACGTACAAGAAGATCAGCGCCACCATCCTTCCGCCTTGCGACGCCGGCATCACTGCCAGCCAGCGCACTTTCGGCAACTTCGTGATCAGTTGCGCGACCGTTGTGCCGACCGATACGACGTTCACGCTTACCGCCACGGGGAGCGGACCAGCCAACGGTGTCGTCTACACCATCACCGAGCAGAACATCCGCGCCACGACAGGCATGCCTTCAGGGTGGTCGGGTTGGACAACGTCCTGTGCCACTGACTGGATCGTCAAGAAGGGGCAAGCATGCCCCTCGTCATGACCGGTCGCCGTCACCCTGCGCGGCACAAGGGATTCACACTGGTTGAAATGATCGTGGTGGTGGCGATCATGGCGCTGCTCGCCGCGCTCGCCACGCCATCCATGCTCGGCTGGGTACGCAACAACAAGATCCGCACGGTCAGCGATGCGCTGCAAAACGGGTTGCGGCAGGCGCAAACGGAAGCCACCCGGCGCAGCCGTCAAGTGGTTTTCTCCTTGACCGACGGCAGCCCTACCAATACCAGCTATACGGCCAAGGCCAACGGTAGCAACTGGGCCATCAGCACAGTGGTACCGGCCGACTCCGATGCGACAGCGGCGTTTGTCGAAGCAGGCATCCTGCGAGATGTCGGCTCCAACGTGGCGATCTCAGGCCCCATATCCATCTGCTTCAGTTCGATAGGCCGCCTCGTGGCAAACGACACGCCCGGCCCCACCAGCGCCAAATGCACGGCAGCAGCCGTCCAATACGACATCGCGATGAGCGACAGCAAGACTGGCGACCGACCACTGCGCGTGCTCGTCGCGCTCGGCGGGCAAGTCCGCATGTGCGACCCGGCGCGAACCCTTTCAGACACTCAGCCCGACGGCTGCCCCTAGTGATGAAAAACCCAAGCGAAATAACTCGCCGCCGCAACCAGGGCGGTATCGCTCTGCTTGAAGTCCTGGTGTCGGTGCTGCTCTTTTCCCTGGGCCTGTTGGGCCTGATCGGCCTGCAGGCACGTGCCGTGAGCTTCTCGGTGGATGCCGAAGACCGCAACCGCGCAGCGCTGCTTGCAAACGAAGTGGTCGCGTTGATGTGGCTCAACCAATCGACCACAGTTCCAGCTGCGGCGCTGGATGCCTGGAAGCTGCGTGTCGCCGCGCCGCAAACCGGCGGCTTGCCGAACGGAGTCGGAAAAGTGGCCGTTGCCGGAACAGGCAAGGCGGCCGACGTGACCATCACCTGGCAAGCCCCGTCGCGCAGCACGGGCAGTCAACTCACAACCCATGTGGAGCTGCCCTGATGAGCATTCAGCAAGCCCGCAGCGCGATGCGCGAACGCGGCCTCACCCTGATCGAGCTACTGGTTGCCATGGTCATCGCATTGGTGGTGACGCTGGCAGTCACCAGCGCCGTGATCTTCGGCGAATCGACAAAGCGAACGACCACGTCCGTCAACGACATCAATCAATCCGGGTCCTACGCCGCTTATCTGCTGGACCGTGCGGTGCGCAGCGCCGGCTCCGGCTTCATCCAATCGTGGGACCTGGGCGTATTCGGGTGCAAGCTGCAGGCCAAGCGCAGCAACACCGCGATCCTGCCGCGCACCACGGTTTTCCCCGTGCCGTTCGAGAAATTCCTCGGCAACGCCACCGGGGTCGCCGATCTGCGTATCGCACCGCTGCTGATCGGCAAGGGGCAGTCGTCAGACGGCAAGTCCGACGTGCTGATGGTGATGGGCGGGAACGCCGCAGCTGGTGACGTACCACGCCCGATCATTTCGGCAGGTGCCAGCGACAACATCGTTCGACTGGACAACACCGTACAGCTGAAGAAGAACGACATCGCGCTGGTCAGCCAGGTCGGCAGCACGGACTGTTTGCTCGAGCAGGTCGACTCTTCCTTCGTGGACAGTGCGAACAACGAACTCGCCACGCTCAACGGCACCTACTACACCGCAGGCGTCGGCACCACGCTGGCCTCACTGGCGGCCAGCGGCAGCGCCTACCTCACGCCGCTGGGCAGCGGTACGGCCAACAACGTGCAGTTTCAGCTTTTCGGCATCGGTGCAAACAACACGCTGGTCAGCTACGACTTGCTACGCAGCGATGGCACCGACACCCCTCAGACCCTGGCCGACGGCGTCATGGAAATGCATGCCCTCTATGGACTGGACACCAACACGGACGGCATCATCGACACCTGGAAGGCACCTGACGCTACGGGCTTCGACATCAAGACCATGATGACGGACGGGAAGCTCAGCAGACAGGTGGTTGCCGTGCGCGTGGGACTGATCCTGCGCAGCGCGACCCTCGAGCGCGATCCCGTATCGCAGACCATTCCCGAAATGTTCAGCGACACGGGCATCAAGCGCGACGCCGTGACCCTCACGAATGACGACCGCCGCTACCGCTACCGCGTCGTCGAATTCACCATCCCGCTGCGCAACACCCTGTTGCTGCCCAAATCATGATTACTTCCTTGCACCGGCAGCGCGGGGAGCGCGGCGTCGTGCTGCTGATCTGCCTGATTGTTCTCGTCATCCTGCTCGCGGGCGGCGTCGCCGTGATGCGCTCGATGAACACGACCCTCTCCAGTGCCGGCAATCTGGCTTTCAAGCGCGACCTCGTCAATCAGGGCGAGCAGGCGGCAGTCAAGGCACTGGCGTTGTTCAACACCGGCGGCACCTTGTCCGCCGTTGGCGCCGACTACAACGACGCGACCGCATCGAACTACAGCGCGGTCAGGCTGGACACCAATGATCGAGGCATTCCGCTCGCGCTCCTGAAAGACGACCTCTACAACGCCAAGGCGGCCGACACCATCGTGCGGACCGACGCGGTAAAGATCCGCTACCTCATCGACCGCCTCTGCAACACCAGCGGCGCCGCGAGCAAGAGCACGTGCGTGTACGCCCCGTCCACCAGCGACGTGCGCGGCGGCAGCGTCCAGGAATCGGGGCGTCCACCGCCGCCCAAGGCGCTGGTCTACCGGTTGAGCGTGCGCGTCGACGGTCCTCGCGACACGCAGGTCTTTCTGCAATCCTCCTTCACGAAGCCCGAGTAACGCATCGCGGAAGAACAATGAACAACATATCCATCCTTGCCACGCGCGTGACCTGCGCGATAGCGCTCGCCGGCGCGCTCTTTGGCGTTCAGGCACCAGCCGATGCAGCCAGCCTCGCCGACCAGCCCGTCTTCGCCACGTCGAACGTGCCCGGCAACCTAGCGCTGACGCTGTCTGTGGAATGGCCCACAGCATCGCGCACCGCACACACCGCCGCCTACGCCAGCACCAGCACGTTTCTGGGCTACTTCGACCCCGGCAAGTGCTACTCGTACGTGGTGGATACCACGCCCAACGAGACCAACACCGGCGACAAGAGCTTCTTCAACCCTACAGCCGTAGCCACCAACCGCAAATGCGACGGCACGAAGTGGAGCGGCAACTTCCTGAACTGGGCGGCCACGGCGACCATCGACCCGTTCCGCTGGGCAATGACCGGCGGCCGGCGCGTGGTGGACACTGCGACCGACACCATCCTGGAGAAGGGCTATCACGCAGGACAAGGCCTGTTCGACGACCGCAACCTTCCCACCGCCGAGATTGCGGGCGCCACGCCATTCAGCAACGCAACAAGCCTCGGCATCTCCGTCAACGGCCGCAAATATGCAATGCGCATCACGGCCTCCGGCGCTTCACTCAAGGGCGAGTACTACAACAACGCCAACAAGACGCTCACTGGCTCGGCGACCGTCACGGTTGCACAGGACACCGTCGACCACGACTGGGGCTCCGGCGCGCCCGTGACGGGCATCGGCGCAGACAACTTCGCGGCGCGCTACACGGGTAAGTTCGTGGCGCCTACCACCGGCACCTACACATTCCGGGTTCGCGCGGACGATGGCGTTCGTCTGTGGATTTCTGGAGTGCTGCTCATCGACAAGTGGATAGATCAGGGCGCGACCAACTACGACGCAACAGTTTCCCTGACGGCAGGTCAAAGCTTCGACGTCAAGATCGAGTACTACGAGAACTCCGGCGGCGCGGTGATGCAGTTCCTGTGGCAGAAGCCCACAGACAATGGCTTCAGCACCTTCACCAGCAACATCGGTGCCGCGGTCACCAACGACTACACGATGCGCAACAGGGTGTGCAACCCCAACGCACCCGGCGGCGTGGAAAGCAACTGCAAACAGTACGGCAACAACTGGAAGCCCGAGGGCCTGATCCAGCAGTATGCGCGCCGCATGCGCTTCAGCGCCTTCGGCTACCTCAACGAGGACGGCAACGGCCGCGATGGCGGCGTGATGCGCGCACGCCAGAAGTTCGTGGGACCACAGCAACCGGTGCCCGGGCTTCCCGACACCACCAATTCCAACAAGGAGTGGGACGAAAACACCGGCGTGTTCGTTCGCAACCCCAACCCGGCCGACGCCACGGCTACCTCGGCCAACGGCGTGACCATTGCCGACAGCGGAGTGATCAACTACCTCAACAAGTTCGGCCAGATCATTCCCGGCAACTACAAGTCCAACGACCCGGTCAGTGAGCTCTACTACGCAGCGCTTCGCTATTACCGTAACCTGGGCAACGTGCCGGAATGGAGCAACCTCAACACCACCGACACCAACACGACGGCGAAACGCCTCGATGGCTTTCCGGTCATCACCAATTGGGACGACCCCATCCAATACTCGTGCCAACGCAACTTCGTGCTCGGTATCGGCGACATCTACACGCACGCCGACAAGAACGTACCCGGCAACAAGAACAACGCCAACGAACCCGCGATGCCGGCGGCGGTCACGGCCGACAAGACAGTCAATGCGGTGACGGCAACCAACAAGGTCGGCCAGTTGCAGGGGATGGGAGACGACCTCGGCACGCGTACGAATATCTCGAACGGTTGCTGCAGCAACAACTCGGCGCTCATGGCCGGCCTCGCCTACGACGCCAACACCAAGGACATCCGGCCCGACGACGCAAACAAGCCGAACTCCATCGGCAAGCAGACGGTGCAGACGTATTGGGTCGACGTGCTCGAACAGGCTTTCCAGGCCAATAACCAGTTCTACCTGGCCGCAAAGTTCGGTGGTCTCAAGATACCCGCCGGCATGCAGAGCACATTCGACCCGTACACGTTCACCGGCACCATCCCGCAAACCTGGTGGGCGACCAGCGGTGACATGCTCACCGACACGCGCAATGGCGGCACGACCCAGCCACGGCCCGACAACTACTTCACCGCGGGCCGGCCCGACTCGATGGTGGATGGCCTGACGAAGGCATTCGCGAGCATTGCCAACGCCATCAAGTCATTCACCACGTCGTTCTCGCTGTCCAGCCCGCAGGTGTCGTCCTCCGGCGCGGCGTCTTACGCGTCGCAGTACGACTCGAACGGATGGACCGGCGTGCTCTCCGGCAGCCAGCTCACGTTCCCGGCCGGCGTACCGACCCTCACGGAGATGTGGAACACTTCCACCACGCTGGAAAACCAACTTGCCGGTACCGGCTGGGATACCTCACGCCGGGTGGTCACCTGGAACGGGACCGCAGGCGTGCCCTTCCGCAAGGCAAACCTGACCTCGGCCCAGGTCACCGCCCTCGATACGCCATGGGTGACAGGCGATGACAGCAGCGATTTCCTGAACTACCTGCGTGGTGACCGGAGCAAGGAAAAGACGACCACCGACGACACCAAGCCCTACCGCCGCCGTGCCTTGCTGCTCGGCGACATCGTGAATGCGAAAGTCACACCGGTAGGCCCTCCCTCGGGCCAGTTCTCGAACACGGTCAACCCCGGCTATGCGAAGTTCAAGACGGACTACGCCTCCCGGCCGACCATCGTCTACGCAGGCGCCAACGACGGCATGATGCACGCATTCAACGGCGCATTGACCGGAACCACCGCCGGCCAGGAACTGTTCGCGTACGTGCCGAGCATGCTGTTCTCGGGCCCCAGCAGCCCCGCCACACCGGCGCTCAACGGCCTGGGACAACTCGGCAACCCGGACTATGAACACCGGTACTACGTCGACGCATCGCCCAAGACCTTCGACATCGACTTCAATACTGCCGGCGGCGTCTTCACCACTACCGCCACCGGCAACAACTCGGACTGGCACACCGTGCTGATCGGTGGCCTTGGCAAGGGTGGCAAGGGCTTCTACGCCATCGACGTCACCGACCCCGCGAACATGACCACCGAGGCCAACATCAAGGGCAAGGTGCTTTGGGAGTTCTCCAGCGCTACCACAGGCGTCGGCAATACCCTGGGCTACAGCTTTGGTGCGCCGGTCGTTCTGAAGACCAAGAAATACGGCTGGGTCGTGGTCCTCACCTCGGGCTACAACAACACCGATGGCTACGGCTATGTGTACTTCGTGAACCCGAAAACCGGAGCGCTGCTGGAGAAAGTGCAAACGGGCAACGCGTCGGCAGGCCTGACGCAGCTGACCGCCTACATCACCGACTTCACGGATGGCACGGCCGACGCACTCTACGCTGGCGACCTGAACGGACAGCTCTGGCGCTTCGACGTGACGGCGGCGAAGGGCAGCACCGGCTCTTACCCTGCCCCGTTGAAGCTTGCGACCCTGGCGGATGCCAGCGGCACAGCCCAACCGATCACCACGCAGCCGCTGATTGAAATCGATCCCAAGAGCAAGAAGCGCTATGTGCTGTTCGGCACAGGCCAGCTGCTCGACACCGTGGACATCAATTCGACAGCGGGTCAGTCGTTCTACGCGATCATCGACGGCAACGCGACGAGCTTCGGCACCGGCGGCACTTATCCGATCACTCGCAGCAACCTGGGTGCGCTCACCGAGGCCAACCTGACAGGCACCAACGCGTTCAACCTGGGAACCCAGCTGGGCTGGTATCTCGACCTGGGCAAGGATGCGACTTCGGGGATCACCTGGCGCGTGACGCTGGGGGCGACCTCTTTCAATGGGGTCGTGGTGTTCTCCACGCTGCTGACCACCGGCGATGCTTGCAGCCCATCGGGTCAGAGCCGTATCTACGCCGTGAATTACGGGTCCGGCACGACGGCGCTGACGACGGGGGCGGCATACGTCAGCTACAGCAGCGCGATCACGGACATTCAGATCATCAACAACAACGGCCGAATGCAGGGCATCGCGGGCAACGTGAAGGGTGAAGTGAACCAACCGCCGATCGATTTCGGCAAGGGGACGGGAGTGAGGTTGTTGAATTGGCGGGAAGTGCCGACGATTGATTGAGCGCGGGCTCTTTGTTCGGAAGTCCGATTCAGCTAGCTCGCAAAGCTAAAAGTGGGCGGCAAATTCAGATCTTGGAAAAAGATTGCCGCCGCTCAGGCTTGTCGCGAGACAAGTTTCATAGTCTCCGGCCCATCCGACCTGGGCTATGGCTTGATCTCACATGCATCTCGTGCGGCGGACTTGTCGAAGTCGGTCCATCCTTGTGCAGAGTAGACCTTTCGAGGTCCATGCTGCTGATCAAACCAACTGGACGTCCTCGCCTCTGAGGGCGTTGCCACCCCGACGAGATCGAGCAGAGTCTGCGGCACGCCGTTGGCAACCTTGGGCCGGGTTCGCGAGTCCGATAGCGCGGACAGTCGGTCGCCGATCCGCAGCTTGGCTTTGGCGCTCGACCAGATCAATGCTGGCACGATGAACGAGTGACTTGATGCTCGCGTGATGCTCTTCGCGTTGCATTGCTCGTCGAACACATCCTGACCGTGATCAGAGATGTACATCACCACTGCCGCATCCCCCTTGTGATCGACTGCTTCAATAACTTGAGACAGAAGCGAGTCTGTGTACTGGATGCTGTTGTCGTAGGCGTTGCTGATCTGTGCCGCGAGCGAGGTGTTTTGCTTGATGCCGTCCTGTGCGGGAACGGTCGTCAACGAGGGGCGGTAAATGTCGAAGGAAGACGGGTAGCGATGCGAAAAATCAAAATGGCTGCCAAGCGTATGCAACACGATGAATTTTCTGCCCTCGGTATCCAGCCTTCGGCGCAATGGCGCAAGCAACGCTTCGTCGTAGGTTCCACGAGCGTCGTAGCTTGTCGGGTTGAGGTAGATCGCCTCGTCCGCATCGCCAGCGTACATCGCGATAGGGCTCTCGTAGAAGCCTCCCACACCTTGATTCGACAACCAGGAGGTTCGGTAGCCCACTTGTTTCAGCGCCGCCAGGATGGATGGCTCCGCACTGAGGGCAACTTTGCCATCGCTCGTCAGCACCGGCCGCCGGGAGATAAGGTTGGGCACGGCATATCGCGTAGCGACCGATTGCGTAGCCACGTCGGGGAAAAGGATCAGGTCGCTCATCGACGTTAGCCTTGGCGTGGTCTTGCGCCCATAACCAAAAAGCTGCCATCGATCGGAGCGCGAGGACTCTCCGATCACCAGCACGACCGTGTCTGGATGCGAGTCGGCAAGCTTCGGCTCGAAGTCGAAGTCGTTCAGTTTTGCTCTGAGTTGTCGGATTACCGATGCGTCCCGGTGCACCCAGATCGCCGACAGCGGCAGGTCAAGCGGATAGACCGTGGCAAAGACTGCTGCCATGCTGCCAGCCCTGTTTGCGAAGGGTTCCGTCGCAGCGTTCGCGTCACCCATTTCCGCATGAGACAGCATCAACGCGGTCAAGATGGTCGGAACAGCGAACAAGACCCATCGGCGCGAACGATGTGTCCATTTGGATCGCCTGCGATAAAGATGACGCCCTAAAACAATGGCGGCGCCGACAAACAGCACGGCCGGAAGCAACGCGGTCCATCCTGCAGACACCAGGAACTCGGACGCTTCGCGTACGTCCGTATCCATTGCCATGCCGACGAAAGTCGGCGTCACTGACTGCGCAAAGTTCAGACGCAAAAAGACTTCGAGTGGCCACCAAAGCGAACACACGGCCACCACGACAAGCCCCATCCAAAGGCGGGGCACGACCGCGAAAACCAGCGCCCAGATGCAGATTGCATAAGCAATGTTCTCTGAGTGCGACGCCTCGAGAATATTGGCGGCGCTGCGTACGAGAATGAAGTTCGGGGCTACTAGAGCTAGTACCAACAAAGGAAGAAAAAAGGGAGCAATACGCTCACCTCCTCTTCTGAACCCCATTGGCTTCGGCAGCCATCGCACTCGCCAATTCATCCTCTCATAGTGGGCAGGCAGTGCTCACATATTTGGGCTCAATGTTGGCAGCACGACAATTCCAGCTTCCGTTTGTTTGCCTCGTCCAAGTGATTGTGCCGGCCGTTGGTGCTTGCAAAGGCCTTCCTGCAGCATTGCCAAAGGTGGCCACGATGGTCGAAACGTCCTTAGCAGAAAGGCTTACTTCGGGGACACCGCTGCCCGCAGTGGCCCACTTGGCAGCGATTGCGGGCGCTGCATTTCCGGCAGTTGCCTGTAGGTTTGACCCAGTGGCCTGCGGGTCGCAATTCCCGGCGGTCGCCTGCTCGCCCACCGTCACTTTGCCACTCACCAGACACAACTCAATCGCAGCCTTCAATGCACCGGCTTCTGCAACGACGCGTTGGACATGTGACTTGAAGACATAGGTCTGGTACTGGGGAACTGCGATCGCCGCAAGGCTCCCAATGATCGCCACGACGACCATCAACTCGATCAAAGTGAAGCCGCGCGACGTCGATCTCTTCATGTTGCTCTGCCCTCAAAAAAAAGCCGCCCGAAGGCGGCTTTTGCGGGATCAGCCCAAACTATTAAGTAGAAGCCTTCGGGCAAGCTGGGGTGTTGTACTTGGCATCGGCAGTGCTGACGCACGACCAGGTACCGTCGACAGCGCGGCTCCAGGTAATCGTGCTGCCAGAAATGGCTTGAGCAGCAGAGTTGCCCAGAGTGCCGACAATCGTCGATGCAGTGGTTGCAGTGCCCAACGTGATCTGCGGATAGCCATTCACCTTGGCGGTAGCGGCGGGCGAGCTACCTTGAGCGCCACCCGTCAGCATGGTCGAGGCGGTCGCGCCCGGATCGCAATCAGGTTCGGTGCCA
Source organism: Variovorax sp. PMC12 (assembly GCF_003019815.1). Classification (NCBI taxonomy): domain Bacteria; kingdom Pseudomonadati; phylum Pseudomonadota; class Betaproteobacteria; order Burkholderiales; family Comamonadaceae; genus Variovorax; species Variovorax sp. PMC12. The sequence continues at coordinate 4,260,129 of NZ_CP027773.1, read as the reverse complement.
ATGGTTGTCTTACCGTCGAGCAGGCAAGTGTCGACCTTCGTCTTCAGCGCTCCGACTTCAGCAACCGCGCGAGTGACTTGGGACTTAGCAACGTAGGTTTGGTATTGCGGAATCGCGATAGCAGCCAAGATACCAATGATCGCCACAACGATCATCAATTCAATAAGGGTGAAACCCTTTTGCACATTGCGTGCGATGGAACGACGGTTCATTCACTAACTCCAGGTTGGTTGGTTGTCACGCCCGGGAACCTGCCCGGAGCGAGAGAACTTCCGCAGCATCTGTGCCACCCTCCAAACCAACCTTCTGTCGACCGAACACGTCACCTTTGTTTACCAACGTGTAACACGATGCGACACATTTTGTGTCTGGATGCTTCTTGCATGACAAATATGTCAACCGGCAAGGTCTGCCAATGCATCAGAAAGTCAACACCCCATCCGCCTTCAACCACCGGATATCCCGGTGCGCCATCCCCTCCACCTGATGCTCTCCCAGCGCCTCGATCTGGCTCATGATTTCGTCGGTTTCCGCCGGCTTGGTATGGGTGATGTAGATCGGAAACTGCTTCGCCGGGTCGATCCGCGCCAGCTCGCCCGCCAGCATCACCGGTGACAAATGCAAGCTGCGCTCGGCCAGCGCCTGCTCCCTGTTGCTGAAGGCCGTCTCTATCACCAGCATCGCCACATCCAGCGCGTTGACCCGGTCCCAGAACGGCGGGTTGCGCTCGGTGTCACCGCTGAAAACCCAGTTCGCTCCGCCGGAAGCCCGCCGCACGGCAAAGCCGCAGGCCGGCACGGTGTGCACGGCCGGCAGCACCTCGATCGACTTGGGCGCACAGCTGCCCAGCTGCAGCATCTGCCCCACCTCGATGTCGTGAAAGCTCACGAACGGCGCTTCAGGGCTGGGAATGCTCTCGAAATCGGGCCAGATGACGTTGTTGAACACGTGAGCGCGCAGCGCTTCGATGGTGGCGCGCAGCGCATGCACGCGCAGCGGTTTGGAGCGGCGGCTGCCGATGGCGTCGAGCATCAGGGGCAGGGCGGCGATGTGGTCGAGGTGGCAGTGCGTCAGAACCACGTCGTCGATGGCGGCCATTTCTTCGAGCGAGAGGTCGCCCACGCCGGTGCCCGCATCGACGAGCAGGTCGGTGTCGACCAGGAACGAGGTGGTGCGGCAGTCTTTGGCAATGGCGCCTGAGCAACCCAGCACACGAACCTGCATTGTGAAAGACCCCTTGTGTGTGTCTGTCGTCATTTGGTTTCGAACCGGGTTGCGCCGTCCCAGTTCGGATCCTGGGGTCGCAACGCCATGGAGGCTAAACGCTGGGCGTAGAGCTGGTAAAGGACTTTTTTGGCATCCGCGGCGAGCAAGGGGGCCAGCAAGTTCCGGCCCACGGCCCAGTCCTGGCGGCGGTAGGCGGCGAGCACGGCGCCCCAGCGCTCGAGCATCGGCTGGGCCTGTTTTTCGGCTTCGGGCGTGCGCTCGGCCAGGGGGGTGAACACGGCGACGGCCTGCGCCTTGCCCTTGACGCGCACGCTGTCGAGCTCCTGCCAGACGTAGCCGGGCGCCAGTTCCTGGGTGGCGCCGCTGGCGACGATCTCCACCCCGTAGTGGCCGCTCAGGCCTTCGAGGCGCGACGCGAGATTGACCGCGTCGCCGACGACGGTGTAGCTGCGCCGCGCGGCCGAGCCCATGTCGCCCACGCTCATGACGCCGCTGTTGATGCCGATGCCCACGCTGATCTCCGGGCGGCCGCCGGCGCGGTTGGCGCTGTTGATGTCGCGCACGGCATCGGCCATGCCGAGCGCGGCGCGCACGGCCAATGCGGCGTGGTCGGGCGCGTCGATTGGCGCGCCCCAGAAGGCCATGACGCAGTCGCCCATGTATTTGTCGACGGTGCCGCGGTGCGCGCTGATCACGTCGGTGAGCCGGCTGAACACGGTGTTGAGGAAGGCCTGGAGCTGCGCCGGGGTCATCTGCTCCGACAGGCGGGTGAAGTCGCGCATGTCGCAGAACATCACGGTCATCTGCTTGCTTTCGGCGCGCATGCTGTAGCGGTCCGGCTGGACCAGCATTTCGTCGACCAGCTGCGGCGGAACATAGGTGCCGAAGAGCCGCACCAGCCCGCGCCGCGCGCGCGATTCGACGAAGTAGCCCCAGCTCATGCTGAGCACGAAAGCCAGCATGGTCATGGCAAGGGCTGACGCAAGCGGCAGCACGAGGCCGTACCCCACGAAGAGCCAGGAATTGAGCCCGACCAGCGCGGCAACGGTTGCCGCGACCAGCAGCACCGCGCGCGGCGCCGACATCAGCGACAGGCCGAAGGCCAGCAGCAGCCCCGTCACCAGCACGCTCAGCACTTCGTAGCCCGGCGCATAGTCCGGCACGCTGAACAGCCGCTGGTCGAGCAGGCCGGAGACGACGTTGGCGTGCACTTCCACGCCCGGGAACGCGGCTTCGACGGGGGTGGCGCGCAGGTCCTGCAGGCCCGGCGCGGTGGCCCCGACGAGCACGATCTTTCCTTTCAGCTCGCCAGGGGCGAGGCGTCCTTCGAGCACGTCGGCGGCCGGGATGTAGCGGAACGATCCGCCGCCAGCGCCGCCCGGGCCACGAAACGGCACCTCCATGCTGGCGCTCTGGTCCACCGGCACGCGCAACTGGCCGATCCGCAGCGATTCGAGCCGCGGCACGGCGCCGCCGGAGGCAAAGGCCGGACGCACGGGCGGCAAGCCGTTCGCCAGCCGGTAGACCGCGAGCGCGAGCGACTCGTAGTAGCCGGGCTGGGCCTGGTCGCCCTGATAGCGGGCAATGAGGGGCACGCTGCGGATCACGCCGTCGCCCTGTGCGCCGACCAGTGTGTTCAGGAAGCCCGCGGTGGGCGCGGCCTTGGCGAGCGCCGGCAGGCTGGCGCCGAAGCCGTTCCAGCTGGAAGCGTAGATGCCGCCGGCGGGAAACGCGTCGACCGGCAGCAGGGGCGCGTCGGGCAATTGCCCCTTGGTGCCGGGCTTGCCGGTCCGCGTGAAGTAGTAGCCGAGCGCCACCGGCCGGCCTTCCAGCGACCTGGCGAGGGTGGCGTCGTGATCCAGCGCGGGGGCGAGCCGCTCGATCTCGTCAGCGAGCCCCTGCATGCCGCGAAGGGGGCCGGCTGCCATTGCCCGCAGCCTATCGAGGCCGGAACTCCGGTCGGGCTCGAGGAACATGACGTCGAAGCCCAGCACCGCCGCCTGCTGGCGGTCCAGCAGCTCGGTGGTGAGGCCGGCGATCTTGTCGCGCGCCCAGGGCCACTGCCCCTGGCGCGCGAGGCTGGCGTCGTCGACATCGACGATCACCACGCGCGGGTCGAGCGTGCGCGGCATGGTCGCGCGCAGGCGGATGTCGTAGATCAGGCGGTCGAGGCGCTCGAGCGCGCTGAGCGGCCACGCGCCGGTGGCGTGCGCCAGCGCCAGCAGCAGCGGCAGCAGGCTGATGACGATGCGCGGCCAGTGCCGCCGCAGCACGCTCACGGCGCGCCGTCCGTACGGTTCACGCCGCCACGAAACCCGGGGGGAAAGGAATCAGACCCGCACGAACTGCATGCGCGCGGTGCCGCCAAGCTCGAGCACGTCGCGCTCCTGCAGGGCGACTGCCTCGGTGCCAAGTTGCAGGCCGTTGAGCGTGACGTTGCCTTCGACGCCCGCCGCCACGTAGCCTTGCCGCCGGCGCGTGACGACAGCCACGGCAACACCGGGCTTGCCGATGGTGGTGACGACCTTTTGCAGTGCGACGTCCTGGCCTTCGTTGGGGCCGGCCAGCACCCGCAGCACCGGGATGCCAAGCTCGACGAGCGCGCCCGATTCCGTGGGCGCCGAAGACAGCGGCGTGGCCGGCGAATATTCGCCCACGGGATTGCGCACGGAACCGGGGCCGACGGCCAGGTTGCTGCGGGCCCGGAAATGGATGCGGCAACCTCCGACCTCGATGACGTCGTTGTCCTTGAGCGCCTGCTTCTGGATGGCGAGCGCATTGACGTAGGTGCCGTTGGTGCTGTTGAGATCTTCAATTTCGACGTCGCCATCGCTCATGTGCAGCACCGCGTGCTCGCCGCTGACTGCCAGGTTGTCGATCACGATGTCGTTGTAGGCGCGACGTCCCAGCGTCGTGCGTTCCTTGGCGAGCGCCACTTGCCCGATGACAACGCCATCGACCGAAATGATCATCTTCGGCATTGCCGACTCCCCGATTGCAAAGCTTGAATGACTGCAAGCGCAGCGGTGGGGTACCGCTGGGGCCTGCTACTTGGCTGCGCGAGGCGCTTGCGCAACGCCTGCTCTTGCCAGAACAACCGAAATATTGTCCCTGCCGCCATTCTCGTTGGCAATTGCAACCAAAAGCGAAGCTTTTTTCTGAAGCCCGACATCGTGTTCTAGAAGCGTGAAAAGCTGCTCATCGGAAATCATCTCGCTCAGTCCGTCGGAGCAAAGCATATAGAGATCGCCCGGCCTTGCGCTGTGCTCATGCATTTCCAGCAGGACCTGGGCCTCCACGCCGACCGCCCGGGTCACGAGATTGCGGGTTGGCGAATTGAGCGCTTCCTCGGGGGTGATGGCACCCGCGTCGAGCTGCTGCTGGCGCAGCGAATGGTCACGCGTGAGCAGTTCGAGCTTGTTGTTGCGCACCCGGTAGCAGCGCGAATCTCCGATGTGCCCGACCACCACGCGCTGCGGCCGGAAGGCCGCCAGCACCAGCGTCGTTCCCATGCCCTGCAGTTCGGGGTTGGTGGTGCCGGCTTGCAGGATGGCGCTGTTGGCCTCGTCGGTGGCGGCCTGCAGCGCACGCCGTACCACGCGGGCCGGCGCCTGCATGCCGGCCTGGGCGAACCAGCGGCCGAAGCTGGCGTGCAGCAGCGAGACAGCCATGGCGCTCGCCACCTCGCCGCCCTTGTAACCGCCCATGCCATCGGCCAGCAGGGCCAGCCCCAGCGCGGAATCCACATGTACGGCGTCTTCGTTGTGGGCGCGCAGCCTGCCGACATCGGTCAGTGCTGCGAACTCCCAAGTCAGCGGTGGACGGGTGGAGAACAGGGAGACGCCGACACTCGCCATGGTTTGTCAGCGCAGACTTCGCGAAATCAGTGAGCAGCGGCGTGCGCGCGCCGTTGCATCAAGCGGCCCGCGGCCACGACAAACACCGCACCGGCCGCAGCCGCTGCATAGTGCAACCAGGGATTGGCCGCCAGCACGTCACGCAGGGCGACGTCGCTCACGATGGTCTCGCCGCCGACCCAGCCGATCAGCGCGGCGCCCAGCATGACGATGATCGGGAAGCGTTCCATGAGCTTGATCATGAGGGTACTGCCGAAAATCACCAACGGAATGCTGATGGCCAGGCCCAGGATCAGCAGGACCATGCTGCCCTGCGCGGCGGCCGCGACGGCAATCACGTTGTCCAGGCTCATCACCAGGTCGGCCAGGAGGATGGTGCGCACGGCAGCCATCATGCTGCCGTATTCCTTGGACTCGCCGTCGTCCTCGTCGTCCTCGCTGAGCAGCTGCATGCCGATCCACAGCAGCAGCATGCCGCCGATGATCTGCAGGTAAGGCAGCGCCAGCAGCTTGGCCGCCACCACCGTCAGCACGATGCGCAGCACCACGGCCGCACCCGAACCGAACAGGACGGCCTTTTTCTGCTGCGCAGGCGGCAACGAGCGCGCCGCCATCGCAATCACCACCGCGTTGTCGCCCGACAAGATGATGTTGATCCAGACGATCTTGAGCAGACCTAACCAGAAGTCCGTGCTTTGAAGAATTTCCATGTCTCTGATCCCACTGTGTTTTATTGAAAAAAGCGCCCGCAATCCAGTGCGGGCGCTTTTTAATTTCTGCGTGGTCCTCGCATGACCCGGCTCTGCGGCCGGTGTCTAGGGGCCGTTTCTTACAGCTTGGCCTTGAGCAGCTTGGCCAGTTCCGAGAAGTTGCGCGTCACGGTGAAGCCGCATTCTTCCATGATGGCGAGCTTGGCATCGGCCGTGTCGGCGCCGCCGGAGATCAGCGCGCCGGCGTGGCCCATGCGCTTGCCGGGAGGGGCAGTGACACCGGCGATGAAGCCGACGACCGGCTTCTTCATGTTGTCCTTGCACCAGCGGGCTGCGTCAGCCTCGTCCGGGCCGCCGATTTCGCCGATCATGATGACCGCGTCGGTGTCCGGATCGTCGTTGAAAGCCTTCATCACGTCGATGTGCTTCAGGCCGTTGATCGGGTCGCCGCCGATGCCGACCGCCGACGATTGGCCCAGGCCGATTTCCGTCAGTTGAGCCACGGCTTCGTACGTCAGCGTGCCCGAGCGCGAGACCACGCCGATGCGGCCCTTGCGGTGGATGTGGCCGGGCATGATGCCGATCTTGATTTCGTCGGGCGTGATCAGGCCGGGGCAGTTCGGGCCCAGCAGCAGCGTCTTCTTGCCGCCGGCGGCTTCCTTGGCCTTCATCTTGTTGCGCACTTCGAGCATGTCGCGCACCGGAATGCCTTCGGTGATGCAGATCGCCAGGTCCAGGTCGGCTTCGACGGCTTCCCAGATGGCGGCCGCGGCGCCTGCCGGCGGCACGTAGATCACCGACACGGTGGCGCCGGTCTGCGTGGCGGCTTCCTTGACCGAGCCGAAGATCGGGATGTTGAAGATCGACTCGCCGGCCTTCTTCGGGTTCACGCCCGCCACGAAGGCGTTCTTGCCGTTCGCGTATTCCTGGCACTTCTCGGTGTGGAATTGACCGGTCTTGCCGGTGATGCCTTGCGTGATGACTTTGGTGTCTTTGTTGATATAGATCGACATGACTTGTTCCTTAGGCCTTCTTGACTGCTGCCACGACCTTCTGGGCCGCTTCCGCCATGGTGTCGGCGCTGATGATCGGCAGGCCCGAATCGGCCAGCAGCTTCTTGCCTTCGACTTCGTTGGTGCCCTTCATGCGCACGACCAGCGGCACTTGCAGGTTCACGGCCTTGCAGGCCGCGATCACGCCGGTGGCGATGGTGTCGCACTTCATGATGCCGCCGAAGATGTTCACGAGGATGGCTTCCACGTTCTTGTTCTTCAGCATGATCTTGAAGGCTTCGGTGACCTTCTCGGGGGTGGCGCCGCCGCCCACGTCCAGGAAGTTGGCCGGCTCGCCGCCGAACAGCTTGATGGTGTCCATGGTGGCCATGGCCAGGCCGGCACCGTTCACCAGGCAGCCGATGTTGCCGTCCAGCGAGATGTAGGCGAGGTCGAACTTCGAGGCTTCGACTTCGGCCGCGTCTTCTTCGTCGAGGTCGCGCAGGGCCACGATTTCGGGGTGGCGGAACAGCGCGTTGCTGTCGAAGTTGAACTTGGCGTCCAGGGCGACGATGTTGCCCTTGCTGTCACGGTTGAGCGGGTTGATCTCGACCAGCGAGGCGTCCGTCTCCATGTAGCAGGTGTAGAGCTTCTTGAAGATGTCCACGGCTTGCGCGGTGGAGTCGGCCGGAATGCCGATGCCGTCGGCGATCTGCTTGGCCTGTTCGTCGGTCAGGCCCAGGGCCGGGTCCGCGAACACGGTGATGATCTTCTCGGGCGAGGAGTGAGCCACTTCCTCGATGTCCATGCCGCCTTCGCTCGAAGCGATGAACGCCACCTTCTGGGTGGCGCGGTCGGTCACTGCCGAGACGTAGTATTCCTTCTGGATGTCGGCGCCGTCTTCGATGTAGAGGCGGCGGACCTTCTGGCCTTCGGGGCCGGTCTGGTGCGTCTTGAGCTGCATGCCGAGGATCTCGCCGGCGAGCTTCTTGACGTCTTCGATGGTCTTGGCGACCTTGACGCCACCGCCCTTGCCGCGGCCACCCGCGTGGATCTGGGCCTTGACGACCCACACCGGGCCTCCAAGTTTCTGGGCGGCTTCCACCGCCTCCTGGACCGTATAGGCCGGGATGCCGCGCGGCACCGGCACGCCGAACTTGGCAAGGATTTCCTTGCCTTGGTACTCGTGAATCTTCATGAGGGATGTCTCTCGGAAGGAGGAGGTTGAGAACGGGAGATCTGGGGTGAGAGTGTTTCTGCTCTGTTGCTCGCGGGCGACGGCAGCCTGACGGCTGGGGGCGGCGAACAACCGCGGACTGTATCATGGTGCGCCGCACCAATACTGTACGTGGGGTTGCGGTCAATACGTACTTTCTTCTAGCTACCCCGGGCAAACTCCATCATGGCCAAGGTTTTCATCGACGGCGAAGCCGGTACCACCGGCCTGCAAATCCGCGAACGGCTCCAGACGATGCCGCAGGTCGAACTCGTGAGCATCGCTCCCGAACTGCGAAAAGACGCCAATGCCAAGCGGGACCTGATGGCAGGCGTCGACCTGGTGGTGCTGTGCCTGCACGACGACGCGGCGCGCGAATCGGTTGCGCTGATCGACCAGCTGCCGGGCAGGAAGCCCAAGATCATCGACGCCTCCACGGCGCACCGCATCGCTCCCGGCTGGGTGTTCGGCTTTCCCGAACTCACCAAAGGCCACTGGCAGGCCGTGGCGAAGGCCGATCGCGTCGGCAACCCCGGCTGCTACGCCACCGGCGCCATCGCGATGGTGCGCCCCCTGGTAGACGCTGGCCTGCTGCCCGCCGATTTCCCGATTTCGCTGCCCTCCGTGAGCGGCTACTCGGGCGGCGGCCGGACCATGATCGAGGCCTACGAAAAGGGCGAGGCCCCGCTGTTCGAGATCTACGCGCTGGGCCTGAAGCACAAGCACATCCCCGAAATCATGACCTACACCGGCCTCACACGCCGGCCGGTGTTCATCCCGTCGGTGGGCAATTTCAAGCAGGGCATGCTGGTGCAGCTGCCGCTGCACCTCGACCTGCTGCCCGGCAAGCCGAAGGCCGGCGACCTGCAGGACGCCCTGGCCGCGCACTATGCCCGGAGCAACACGCCCGAGCAGTTCGTGAAGGTGCTGCCGCCCACGGAAGACGGCAAGCTCGAAGCGCTGGCGCTCAACGACACCAACAACCTCGAGATCCGGGTGTTCCCGAATGAAGATCACCGCCACGCCGTGGTCATCGCGCGCCTGGACAACCTCGGCAAGGGCGCCAGCGGCGCCGCGGTGCAGAACCTGAAGCTGATGCTGGCGCTCTGAGCGCCAGCCGCGCGCTCGTCAGTTCACCAGCCAGAGCCCCACGCCCAGCAGGGCCGCGTGCGCGCCCAGCGCGATGTAAAGCGGCTTGCGCGAGGGCGTGGCCATGTCCTGCAGCGCCTCGTTGATGCGGCGCGTGAGCACAGCGCGCAGCGCGGGGTCTTCGCCCGCGGCAGGGGCGCCATGCTCGGCGCGACTCTGCTGCCATTCGGCCAGCATCTCGCTCATCGGCAGGCGGTTCAGCACGAAAGCCACCACCGAGCGCACCGCCCTGCCCTCGCCCAGCACCGGCGCGAGCTGCTTGCTCAAGGCATCGACCGACAGCCAGTCCGCCGCGCGATGCAGAACGCCCTGCGTGCGCGGCATCGCCTCGATGCGACCGGCGATGCCGCCTGCCAGCCGCTGCGACACGGCCTCCCCGCGCGCCGCGACCAGATGCTGCATCGCACGCGCGCGCCCCTGGTGCACGCCCAGCATCACGTAGACGACCACGAACAGCAGCAGCAACAGCGCCACCAGCAGCGGCGGCGAGGTGACGAGCGCCACCAGCGCGCCGACGCCGCCGGCACGCGCGGCCACGTTGCCCGGACCCTGCAGCTGGCTCAGATAGAAGAAGAAAACGCCGCCGCCCAGCACGACGCCGAGCAGGCCGCCCTTGATGACGGACCCGGCAAAGGACAGGCCGGCCTTGGCGCCGGTGCGCACCAGAGACTGCTGGCCGACGGGATCAGATGACATGGAAGGCTCCTCCGTAGTTTTGCCACGGATGATGCCACCGCCCCGCCCTGCCTCGCCCTCGCGCTATTCGTTGTCGTTGTAGCCGCTGGCCCCCATCAGCGCCGAAAGCCGCCCGGCGATGTTGCCCACGATGCCGCGCACCTGCACCGCGTCAGGTGCCGACTTCTGGTCGATGCGCTCGATGTACGGCACGTTGATCGACGCGATGACATGGTCGGCCGCCCCCATCACCGGGAACGCGATGTTGGTGATGCCGCGGGTCTGCTTGCTCGGCATGGCCGAGTAGCCGCGCTCGCGCACGTCCTGCAGGATGGCGAAGAGCTCCCCCGGGTCCATCTCCAGCTCGCCTTCCACGCCGATGTGGGCGCGCAGCATGCGGGCGCGGTCGATCTCGTCGCGGAACGCCAGCAGCACGTGGCCCGAGGAGGTGTCCGTCAGCCCCATCACCACGCCCACCTTGAGCCCGAAGGACCAGCGCTCCGGGCTCTCGACCTGCGCGATGACCACCACGCGCCCGCCCTGGTACATGGCCAGGTGGCACGACTGGCGCGAGCGGTTGGCCAGTTCGCGCAGCAGCGGCAGCGCCACGCTCACCAGGCTCTTGAGCGGCTGCTGGCGATGCGCCAGCTCGAACATGCGCAGCGTGAGCGTGTAGCGGTCGTTCTCGTCGACCTGCACGAAGCCGCGCCGCTGCAGGGTCACCGCCATGCGGAAGATCTCGCTGACCTTGCGCCCGACCTTCTGCGCCAGCTCGTTGAGCGTGTAGCCGGAGACGCTGTCGGCCAGCGCCTCCAGGATGTCCAGCCCCTTCTCCAGGGCCGGCGCGGCGTAGCGCAGCGCGCCCTCGCCTTCCGGCGCGGCCTCTTCGTGGCCTTCCCGGCCCTGTTGCTCTTGCGGCGCTGGTGCTGCTTGCTTCATCGTTCCCCGTTCAGTTCGACCATCCACCGTCGATCATATGGATGGCGCCGGTCGTGAAGCCCGACTCGTCGGAAGCCAGGTACACCACCAGCGCGGCGATTTCCTCGGGCTTGCCGACGCGCCCCAGCGGCTGGCGCGCCACGAAGGCGGCGCGCACCGCGGCCTCGTCGGTGCCGGCCTGCTGGGCCTGCGCCGAGATCCGGTCGCGCAGCGAGGGCGACTCCACCGTGCCCGGGCAGATCGCGTTGCAGCGCACGCCCTGCTGGATGAAATCGGCCGCCACCGCCTTGGTCAGCCCGATGACGGCGGCCTTCGAGGCGCCGTACACGAACCGGTTGGGCACGCCCTTCACGCTCGACGCGGCCGAGGCCATGTTGATGATCGAGCCGCCGCGCTCCAGCATCGCCGGCAGGAAGGCGCGGATGGTGCGGTACATGGACTTCGCGTTGAGGTCCATGCTGAAGTCCCAGTCGGCTTCCTCGCAGGCCAGGATGTTGCCGCTGTGCACGAAGCCGGCGCAGTTGAAGAGCACGTCCAGCCGCCCCGTGGTCTGCGCGAAGGCCTGCACCGCGGCGTTGTCGCGCACGTTGAGCGTGGCGGTCTTCAGCCCGGCCAGCCCTTCTTCGCGGGCCAGCGCGGCGAGTTCGGCCAGCGCGGCTTCGTCCACGTCGGTGGCCCACACCGTACCGCCCTCGCGCGCCAGCGCCAGCGCGCTGGCCCGGCCTATGCCCTTGCCGGCGGCGGTGACGAGGATGTTCTTTCCCTGAACGCGAGAAGTCATTGGCGGTGTCCTTTGAGTGATGGTTGCGGCACAAGTGAAATACAAATTTCACTGATGAAATCAAATATACGCGACCTGCAAGCCCCCAAGCCTCCTCAAAAACCCGATCCGACTCGCCGATTCATTGGTAAATACCCTCGAATAGGCGCAAACCCCAGCGTCGGACGATGGTCCCGCTGCTAACCTCATTAATGAAATGTAGTTTTACCTAAGAAAACGAGACATATCCATGGCCCACGCTTCCGATGCCCCGGCTACTTCGCTGCTTCCGCGCCTGCAGGCTTGCTACACGGGCATCCTCCACGACGTGATGCGCGCCGCGGGCCTGCGCGACTTCACGCTGCCGCCCACGCTGCGCCCGCTGATCGCCGGCCAGAAGATGTGCGGCCCGGCCTTCACGGTGAACGGCCGAGTCGACCCCACGGCCGATCCCCACGAGACGCTGATGGCGTGGACCGGGTTTCTCTCGCGCGCCAAGCCGGGCCACATTGCCGTGATCCAGCCGAACGACTCGACCGTCTCTCACATGGGCGAGCTCTCGGCGGAGACGCTGGGCCGCAAGGGCGTGCTGGGCGTGATCGCGGACGGCGGCGTGCGCGACGCCGAATTCATCCTGCAGCAGGGCTTCCAGGTGTGGCACCGCTACTTCACGCCGCGCGACATCGTCGGCTACTGGCTGCCCGACGCGATGGACGTGCCGGTGCGCATCGGTGATGTCACGGTGAACCCCGGCGACCTGCTGCTGGCCGACACCGACGGCGTGATCTGCCTGCCGCTCGCGCAGGCCGAGGCCATCATCACCGAGGCCGAGCACATGATGGGCCGCGAGAACCTCGTGCGCACCGCCATCCTCGCGGGCACCGACCCGCAAGAGGCCTACCTGAAGTACCGCAAGTTCTGAGCGACGGATGCCTACCCCGCAATCCATCGACGCCCGGCTGGTGCTGCTCTCGCCCGGCGACAACTGCCTGATCGCCTGCACCCATCTCGCCGCCGGCACCGCCGTGCAGCTCGAGGGCGGCACCGCCGTGCTGGCCAGGGACATCGGCCTGGGCCACAAGCTCGCGCGCCATGCCATCGCCGCCGGAGAGAAGGTGCTGAAGTACGGCGCCGTCATCGGCAGCCTGCACGCGCCGGTCGCGGCGGGCGAGCACATCCACACGCACAACCTCGACAGCGACTACACGCCGACCTACACGCTGGACGAGGGCAAGACCTTCGTCGGCCACGCCTGAGGCGCCCTCCCCGCATGAACGCTCCCGAATTCCAGATCCGCGGCTTCCCGCGCGCCGACGGCCGCAAGGGCATCCGCAACGTCGTGGTCGTGGCCTACCTGGTCGAATGCGCGCATCACGTGGCGCGCGAGATCACGCTCGACTTCCGCCAGCAGGACGGCGAGTCCGAAGTGCATCTCGTCGGCTTCCCCGGCTGCTATCCGAACGAGTACGCCGAACGCATGATGGAAGCGATTGCCACGCACCCCAACGTGGGTGCGGCGCTGCTGATATCGCTGGGCTGCGAGAGCATGAACAAGCGCAAGCTGGAAGAAGCGGTCGCCGCCTCGGGCCGTCCGGTGCACACGCTCACCATCCAGCAGGAAGGCGGCACGCGCAGCACCATCCGCGAAGGCACGCAATGGGTGCAGTGGGCGCTGGCCGAACTGGCGCAGCAGCAGCGCGTGCCCATGGACCTGAGCGAGCTCGTGGTGGGCACCATCTGCGGCGGCTCCGACGGCACCAGCGGCATCACCGCCAACCCGGCCGTGGGCCGCGCCTTCGATCTGCTGATCGCGCGGGACGCGCGATGCATCTTCGAGGAAACCGGCGAGCTGATCGGCTGCGAGTTCCACATGCAGCGGCGCGCCGCCACGCCCGAGCTCGGCCAGGCCATCGTCGAATGCGTGAACAAGGCCGCGCGCTACTACAGCACCATGGGCCACGGCAGCTTCGCGCCGGGCAACGCCGACGGCGGGCTCTCGACCATCGAGGAGAAATCGCTGGGTGCGTACGCCAAGAGCGGCGCCTCGCCGATCAACGGCATCGTCAAGCCCGGCGACGTACCGCCGCAGGGCGGCCTCTACCTGCTGGACGTGGTGCCCGACGGCGAGCCGCGCTTCGGCTTTCCGAACATCAGCGACAACGCCGAGATCGTCGAGCTCATCGCCTGCGGTGCGCACGTGATCCTGTTCACCACGGGGCGCGGCTCGGTGGTGGGCTCGGCGGTGTCGCCGGTCATCAAGGTCTGCGCGAATCCCGACACCTACCGCCGGCTGCACGAGGACATGGACGTCGATGCCGGTCGCATTCTCGAAGGGCGCGGCACGCTGCAGGAAGTGGGCGAGGAGATCTTCGACGCGGTGCGCCGCGTGGCCGATGGCGCCGCCACCAAGTCCGAAGCGCTGGGGCACCGCGAATTCATCCTGACCTACAAGGCCTTCGAGCCGCTCGGGCCTTCGTGCCTGCCGCTCGCGCGCGCCGCGTAGCCGCGCCTTTTCCTTCCTGTCTTTTTCTTCAATGGACTTACGGAGCCCGACGCATTGAACTACCAGTTCGACTTCATGCCCGTGCTCGAGCAGTGGCCGCTGCTGCTCGAAGGCGCGTGGACGACCGTGCAGCTGTCCTTCCTGGCCACCGTGCTGGGGTTCGCGCTGGGCACCGTCTGCGCGCTGGGCCGCAACAGCCGGCACGGCTGGCTGCGCGGGCTGACGGGCGGCTACGTGGAGGCGATCCGCAACACGCCGCTGCTGATCCAGAGCTATTTCTTGATCTTCGGCCTGTCGAGCGCGGGCGTGACGATGCCGATCATGGTGGGCGCGGTGCTGGCGCTGGTGGTGAACATCGGCGCGTACAGCTGCGAGATCATCCGCGCGGGCATCGAGTCGATCCACAAGGGCCAGCTCGAGGCGGCCGAGTGCCTGGGGCTTTCGAAGCCGCAGGTTTTCTGGCACGTGATCCTGCGCCCGGCGGTGGAGCGCGTGTACCCGGCGCTCGCCAGCCAGTTCGTGCTGCTGATGCTGGCCTCCAGCATCATGTCGTCGATCGGCGCGGAAGAGCTCTTCGGCGTGGCCAACCGCATCCAGTCGGACACCTTCCGCAACTTCGAGATCTTCATCGTGCTGTGGGTGGTGTACCTGGCGCTGTCGTACGCCATGCGCCTGGGCTTCTGGCTGCTCGGCATGGTCGTGTTCCCGCGCCGGCGCAAGCTCGGCACGCCGTTGTGAAGAAGAGGCCCGCGCCATGACATTCATGCCGGCCGAGCACTTCGGCTTTCTCCTGATGGGCGCGTGGGGCACGCTGCAGCTCTCGGCGCTCGCATTCATCGGCGGCGGGCTCATCGGGCTCGCGGTGGCGCTGGCGCGCGTGTCGCCGGTGAAGGCGGTGCGCGTGGCGGCCGCGGGCTACATCCAGATCATTCAGGGCACGCCGCTGCTGGTGCTGATGGGCGTGTGCTTCTTCGGACCCAACATCGCGGGCATCGGCTCCGTGCCCGCGCTGGCGGCGGCGGCGCTGGCCATCACCGTGTACGCCAGCGCCTTCCTCGGGGAGATCTGGCGCGGCTGCATCCAGGCCGTGCCGCGCAGCCAGTGGGAAGCGGCCGAATGCCTGGCGCTCACGCGCATCGAGCGCATGCGCCGCGTGATCCTGCCGCAGGCGCTGCGCATCGCGACGCCGCCCACGGTGGGCTTCCTGGTGCAGATCATCAAGAACACGTCGATCGCGTCGCTGGTGGTCGGCTATGCCGAGCTTTCCTACAACGCCAAGGTGCTGAACAACTCGACCTTCCAGCCCTTCCTGTATTTCGGGTGCGCGGTGGTTCTGTATTTCATTCTTTGCTACCCGCTCTCGCGATGGAGTCGCGCCCTTGAAAGGAAGCTCAATGCAGCCCGTTGTTGAACTCAACGACGTCCACAAGCACTTCGGCAAGCTGCATGTGCTCAAGGGCGTGTCGTTCTCGGTCCAGCGCGGGCAGGTGGTGGCGATCATCGGCCAGAGCGGCTCGGGCAAGAGCACGGCGCTGCGCTGCATCGACCGGCTGGAGACCATCGACAGCGGCACCATCCGGTGCTGCGGCCACGCGGTGCACGACCCCGCCCTGAACCTGCGCGCGCTGCGCAAGGACGTGGGGATCGTGTTCCAGAGCTACAACCTGTTCCCGCACCTCACGGTCAAGCAGAACATCACGCTCGCGCCGCAGTCGGTGAAGAAGATGAGCGGCTCGGAAGCCGGCGCCATCGCCATGGAAGTGCTCGAGCGCGTGGGCCTGGCCGAGAAGGCCGATGCCTACCCCGAGCAGCTCTCCGGCGGCCAGCAGCAGCGCGTGGCCATCGCGCGCTCGCTCGCGATGAAGCCGCAGCTCATGCTGTTCGACGAAGTCACCTCCGCGCTCGACCCGCAGCTCACCGGCGAAGTGCTCAAGGTGATGGAGAAGCTCGCCTCCGAAGGCATGACCATGATCCTCGTCACGCACGAGATGGCCTTCGCGCGCGGCGTGGCCGACAAGGTCATCTACATGCACCAGGGGCTGGTGTGGGAGGAGGGCGACGCCAGCATCCTCGGCAATCCGCAGACGCCCGAGCTGCGCCAGTTCATCGGCACCGGGCTTTGAGCCGCGCGCCACCGACACCCGCTTTCATCAACAACTCCAGGAGACCATCGATGACCCGCTCTTTCCTCGCCCGGCGCCGCGGCGCACTGCTTTCCACGCTCGCACTGGCACTGCCGCTCGCCTTCGCGGGCGGCGCGGCGCATGCCGACCAGCTCGACACCATCACGGCCGCCAAGAAGATCCGCGTGGCCATCGACCTGGCCGTGCCGCCCTATGGCCTGAAGGACGAAAAGCTCAACGCCACCGGCTCCGACGTGGAAACCGCGCGCCTGCTGGCCAAGAGCCTGGGCCTGGAACTGGAGATCGTGCCGACCACCGGCGCCAACCGCATTCCGTTCCTGCAGACCGACAAGGCGGACATCGTGATCTCCAGCATGTCGGTCACGCCCGAGCGCGAGAAGGTGGTCGACTTCTCGGTGCCCTACGCCGCCATCCTGGCCGTGGTGGGCGCGCCCAAGAGCATGAACATCACCGGCCCGGCGGACCTCGCGGGCAAGAAAGTGATCGCCACGCGCGGCACCACCAACGACCAGGAAGTGACGAAGATCCTGCCGGCCGGCGCGCAGATCGTTCGCTTCGACGACGACGCCACCTCCATCACCGCCGTGGTGAGCGGGCAGGCCGACATCTTCGCCACCGCGCCGCCGCTGCTGAAGACCATCAACGACAAGAACCCGGCCAAGCAGATGGAGCCCAAGTTCACCATGAAGGTCAACATGATGGCCATCGGCATGCGCAAGAACGAACCGCGCCTGAAGGCCAGGCTCGACGAGTTCGTGAAGGCGCAGCTCAAGAGCGGCGAGCTCAACACCATCTACAAGAAGTTCCACGGCGCCGACCTGCCGGCCGACGTGACGCGCAACGCAGGCTGATCGCGATGGCGAAGATCGACCAGGTCGAGATCGCGCAGATCGACATCGCGCCGAAGGTCAGGCGCACCGACGCCATCCAGTCCTTCGTGACGCAGGAAACCGTGATGGTCACGGTGCGCTGCGACGACGGCTCGTCGGGCACCGGCTACACGTACACCATCGGCACGGGCGGCTCGTCCATCGTGGCGCTGCTGAACGACCACCTGGCGCCGCGGCTGATCGGGCGCGACCCGCAGCAGTACGAGGCCATCTGGCGCGACCTGTTTTTCCACACGCACGCCACCGCCGTGGGCGCGATCACCAGCCTGTCGCTGGCGGCGATCGACACCGCGCTGTGGGACCGCAACGCGCGGGCGGCAGGCTTGCCGCTGTGGAAGCTGGCCGGCGGCGCGCAGCAGCGCGTGCCGGTCTACACCACCGAAGGCGGCTGGCTTCACATCGAGCCCGCGCAGCTGGTGGAGCAGACACTGGCCGCCAGGGCCGACGGCTTCCTGGGCGCGAAGATCAAGGTCGGCAAGCCGCATGTGGCGCAGGACATCGCGCGCCTGTCGGCCGTGCGCGAAGCGGTCGGCGCGGATTTCGAGCTGATGGTGGATGCCAACCAGAGCTTCACCGTGGCCGAGGCCATCCGCCGTGCGCGCCAGTACGCGCCGCTCGACCTCGCGTGGTTCGAGGAGCCGATGCCGGCCGAGCATGTGCGCGCGCATGCGCAGCTGCTGGCCAGCACCTCGGTGCCGATCGCGGTGGGCGAATCGATGTACCACCCGTCGCAGTTCGCGGAATACATCCAGCAGGGCGCCTGCTCCATCGTTCAGGCCGACGTGGCGCGGGTGGGCGGCATCACGCCGTGGCTGAAGATCGCGCACCTCGCGGAGGCGCACAACATCGCGATGTGCCCGCACTTCCTGATGGAGCTGCACGTGAGCCTGTGCGCCGCCGTGCCGAATGCGCGCTGGGTCGAATACATCCCGCAGCTCGACGACCTGACGACAAGCCGCCTGCGCATCGAGGACGGACATGCGGTGGCGCCGGAAACGCCCGGGCTGGGCATCGAGTGGGACGCCGACCAGTTGAAGGCGCGGCGCAAGTTCACGCCGCTGGTGCTGCGCGGCTGAGCCGGCCGGTCAGTCGGCTTCGATCAGGCTGCGCAGCGACTGCAGGTCGCGCGCGATCCAGCCGGCGTCGCGCTCGAAGGCCGCATCGTCCATGTGCGGCTGTCGCAGCAGCGTGAACTGCAGCTCGCAGGCGTCGGGCCCGACGCCGATCACGCGAAAGGGCAGGTAGACCTCGGGCACGCCTTCGGGCGCGACCCAGTGGTCGAGCACGCCGAAGTCGTTGCGCGGTGCGAAGCGCATGCGGGCGTCGCCGCTCTCGGGCGTGCGCACGATCCAGTGGTCGCCGTGCGGCACCAGCGCGCTCTTCGCAAGGCCGCTGGCCCAGTCGGGCAGGCGCTTCGGATCGGCAGCCAGCACGTAGGCGCGGCGCCATTCGCAGGCCACGCGCTGCGTGATGACGCGGGACTGGACGGCAGCACTGCCTTCATTCGTCGTCGATTTCATCGAAGTCGCTCCTGAGTACCTTGGACACGACGGCGCCCGAGAAACCGCGCGCCATCAGGAATCGCATCTGCTTGGCCCGTTCCTTCGCGTCGGCGGGCGCGGCGTCGAAGCGGCGGCGCCAGAGGGCGGTGGCGCGCTCCACCTCGGTTTCCTGCAGGCCGGCCACCGCTTCGGCGATGGCCTCGGGCGCGATGCCCTTGGCCTGCAGTTCCTGCTTCACCCGCAGCGCGCCGGAGCGGGCCGCGCGCTGGTTGAGCACCGAGGCCACCACGCGCGGCTCGCTGATGAAGTCCTTGGCGGCCAGCTCGTCGAGCGCCTTGGCCAGCGTGCCGGGCTCTTCTTCATGCTTGGCGAGCTTGCGCTCCAGCTCCAGGCGCGAATGCTCGCGCTGGCTCAGCAGGCGCAGTGCGCGGCCTTTGAGGGACGGGGCGTCGAATGCCATGCGGGAACCGCTCGCGCGGCCCGGCAGGGGACCGCGCTCGGGGGCTTGTTACTCGCCCTTGTCCGCCTTCTCGGCCTTGGCGGCCTTCTGCGGCTTCTCGGGCGTGGAGCCGGCATCGGCTGCCAGCAGCGGAATGCCCAGCGACTCGCGCACCTTGTTCTCGATCTCGCGCGACAGCTCGGGGTTCTCGCGCAGGAACTCGCGGGCGTTGTCGCGGCCCTGGCCGATCTTCTCGCCGTTGTAGGCGTACCAGGCGCCCGACTTGTCGACGATCTTGGCGGTCACGCCCATGTCGATGATCTCGCCTTCGCGGCTGATGCCTTCGCCGAACAGGATGTCGAACTCCGCCGTCTTGAACGGGGGCGAGACCTTGTTCTTCACCACCTTCACCTTGGTTTCGTTGCCGATGGCCTCGTCGCCCTTCTTGATGGTGCCGATGCGGCGGATGTCCAGGCGCACCGAGGCGTAGAACTTCAGCGCATTGCCGCCAGTGGTGGTTTCGGGCGAACCGAACATCACGCCGATCTTCATGCGGATCTGGTTGATGAAGATGACCATGCAGTTGGTCTTCTTGATGGTGGCGGTGAGCTTGCGCAGCGCCTGGCTCATCAGGCGGGCCTGCAGGCCGGGCAGCGAGTCGCCCATTTCGCCTTCGATTTCGGCCTTGGGCGTGAGCGCGGCGACCGAGTCGACCACGATCAGGTCCACCGCGCCGGAGCGCACCAGCGAATCGACGATTTCGAGGGCCTGTTCGCCGGTGTCGGGCTGGCTGATCAGCAGGTCGGACAGGTTGACGCCGAGCTTCTGGGCGTATTGCACGTCGAGGGCGTGTTCTGCGTCGACGAAGGCGCAGGTGCCGGCCTGCTTCTGCATGGCGGCGATGACCTGCAGCGTGAGCGTGGTCTTGCCCGAGGATTCAGGGCCGTAGATTTCGATGACGCGGCCGCGCGGCAGGCCGCCGACGCCCAGCGCGATGTCCAGGCCCAGCGAACCGGTGGAGACCACCTGGATGTCTTCCAGCGCCTCGCCTTCGCCGAGCCGCATGATCGTGCCCTTGCCGAACTGCTTTTCGATCTGGGCCAGCGCGGCTTGCAGCGCCTTGGCTTTTTCACTGTTGGCGACCGAGATGCTTGCGCCCTTGACGACTGCGTCCATGTGGAAACTCCTTGAATATCAACGGTTTGTGTCTGGTTTCACCCATCTGCTTTTAACCACAGGCTGGATGCTTGAACAGTAGTGTAGGGGCTGATGCCGCTGCGTAAACCTGTTTTTTGGTCAGTTTGCTTTACCATTCGGCGCATGAGCGAAACCGCCTTTCCGACCGATCCCGACGCCTGGCGGCAGACCCACCTGGGCCGCCTGCTGGGCCACGCCATGCGCCGTTTCGACGAGCGCGTGCTGGAGCTGATGGCGCACGACGTCGACGTGCCGCTGGCGTTGTCGAACCTCGCGGCGCGCGCGCAGGTGAGCGCGGCGCACATCCACATCACCCGGCACCTGGCGCGCGAGGGCTCGCGCCTCACCGAGCTGGCCGAGCGCGCCGGCATGACCAAGCAGGCGATGGGCGCCCTGGTGGACCAGTGCGAGGCCTGGGGCCTGGTCACGCGCGGCCCCGATCCGCTCGACGCGCGGGCCCGGCGCGTGCTGTTCACGGCCGACGGGCTGGCCTGGCTCGACGCCTTCCACGGCGCGGTGACGCAGGCCGAGCGCGAGTTCCGCAGCAGCGTGGGCGACGACATCGCCACCGTGGTAACCATCGGACTGGAAGCCTATACAGCGGGCTAGACTTCGAGGCAGAGACAAACGTCGACGGCGCCGCCGGGCGCCCGACACCCAAACAGGCCGGAGGTGGCGCATATGCGGATTCTGATTGCCGAAGACGACCAGGTGCTGGCCGATGCCCTGCTGCGCAGCCTGCGCACCTCGGGCGCGGCGGTCGACCATGTGGCCAACGGCTCGCAGGCCGACACCGCGCTCATGACCCATGACGAATTCGACCTGCTGATCCTCGACCTCGGGCTGCCCAGCCTGCACGGCATCGAGATCCTCAAGCGCCTGCGCGCGCGCGGTTCGCAGTTGCCGGTGCTCGTGCTCACGGCGGCCGACAGCGTGGAAGAGCGCGTCAAGGGCCTGGACAACGGCGCCGACGACTACATGGCCAAGCCCTTCAGCCTGCAGGAACTCGAGGCCCGCGTGCGCGCCCTCACGCGCCGCGGCATGGGCACAACCAGCAATGCCATCCGCCACGGCCCGCTGGTGTACGACCAGGCCGGCCGCGTGGCCACCATCGACGGCAAGATGATCGAGCTGTCGGCGCGCGAACTCGGCCTGCTCGAAGTGCTGCTGCAGCGCGCCGGCCGGCTGGTGAGCAAGGACCAGCTGGTCGACCGCCTCTGCGAATGGGGCGAGGAGGTGAGCCTCAACGCGATCGAGGTGTACATCCACCGGCTGCGCAAGAAGATCGAGAAGGGCCCGGTGCGCATCGCCACGGTGCGCGGGCTGGGTTACTGCCTCGAGAAGATCCAGAACTGATGCCCCTTTTCATGCGCGAAGCCTGGGAGCGAGCCCGGTGAAGCTTTTCCAGCGCGCGCAGCGCTCGCTGTTCGGCGAGATCCTCGACTGGATGCTCACGCCGCTGCTGCTGCTGGTGCCGGTGAGCATCGGCGTCACCTGGCTGGTGGCGCAGGGCATCGCCAACGCGCCCTTCGACCGCGCGCTCGAGCACAACGTGAAGGCGCTGGCCGAACTGGTGACGGTGAAGGAAGGGCACACGCAGTTCGTGCTCTCGCAGTCGGCGCGCGAGATCCTGCGGGCCGACGACGCCGGCCACGTCTACTACCAACTGCTCGACGGCCACGGCACGCTGCTGAGCGGCGAGCGCGACATTCCCCAGCCCGGCCTCGACGAGCCGCTGCCGCCCAACCAGGTGTTCCTGCACAACAGCGACGTGCACGGCCAGCCGGTGCGCGTGGCCTCGATGTGGCTGGCCAGCGGCAGCGACGACGTGCCGCCCTCGCTGCTGCAGCTGGCCGAGACGCGCGAGAAGCAGTCGGTGCTGGCGGCCGAGATCATCAAGGGCGTGCTGCTGCCGCAGTTCGCGATCCTGCCGCTGGCGGTGCTGCTGATCTGGCTGGCGCTGGTGCGCGGCATCAAGCCGCTGTCGGTGGTGGAGGCGCGCATCCGCGAACGGCGCCCCGGCGACCTGAGCCCGCTCGACGAATCGTCGGTGCCGCTCGAAGTGGTGCCGCTGGTGTCTTCGGTGAACGAGCTGCTGGACAAGCTCAACGATTCCATCGGCACGCAGAAGCGCTTTCTGGCCGACGCGGCGCACCAGCTCAAGACGCCGCTGGCGGGCCTGCGCATGCAGGCCGACCTGGCGCAGCGCGAAGGCGCCAACGCCGACGAGCTGAAGCAGTCGCTCAAGCAGATCGGCCGCGCCAGCAAGCGCGCCACGCACACGGTGAACCAGCTGCTGTCGCTGGCGCGCGCCGAAGGCAACAGCGCCAACGTGCACCACCAGCCCTGCGACCTGGCGCGGCTCACCATCGAGGTGGTGCGCGAGGCGGTGCCGCGGGCCATCGAGAAGCGCATCGACCTGGGCTACGACGGCGCCGAGGCGGGCGCGCCCGGCGTGATGTTCGACGGCAACCAGACGCTGCTGAAGGAGCTGGTGCGCAACCTCGTCGACAACGCGCTGAACTACACGCCATCGACGCCGGAGCGCCCGGGCCTGATCACCGTGCGCGTGCTGGCCGACCCTTTCGGCCACGTGCTGCTGCTGCAGGTGGAGGACAACGGCCCCGGCATCGCCGAGGCCGACCGCGAGCTGGTGTTCGAGCCTTTCTACCGTGTGCTCGGCAACGAGGCCGATGGCTCCGGGCTGGGGCTGCCGATCGTGCGCGAGATCGCGAACCAGCACCGCGCGCAGGTGAGGCTGGAGGATGCGCATCCCGGCAAGCATCCGCCGGGGGCGCTCTTCACGGTGCGCTTCGAGGCCGAGGCGCCCGTTTGAGCCTGATGGTCAGGGGGAGGGCGCGGGCGCGGCAGCTGCGGGGGCCGGGGTTGGAGCCGGAGCCGGCGCGGCAGGCTTCGCGTCGTTGCGGATCTGCAGCCACTCCGGCCGGATCTGCCGCGCGAGACGCTGCGGCTCGCGCTCGTTGAGCCCCGCCGGCGCCAGGCCGAAGCCGGCGAGATCGCCGCGCGCCCAGAGGAAGTAGCCGGCGTTGGCCAGCAGCAATACGACGAGCAGAAGACGCAGCTTCATGCGGATCGGCCGGTCAGAACGCCATGCCGCGAGGGCGCACGCTCACTTCGTCGCTCGATATGAGCTGCAGCCCGGCGTCGGTGCGCACCTGCAGCTCGCCGCCCCAGGCCACGCCTTCGCACAGGCCGGTGGTGCCGTCGCTGAGCGCCACTTCACGGCCGCGCAGCACGTCGCGCGCGGCAAAGCGTTCGGCGAAAGGCGCGAAGCCGCGCGCCTCGAAATCCAGCACGGCCTGCACGAGCGGCGGGGCCAGCTCGCCCAGCACCTCGGGCGCGCTGGCATCGGGGCGCCACTGGCGCAGCCAGGCCGGCGGGGTGCGCATGCCGTCGGCATCGCGCGCGCCGATGTTCACGCCGATGCCGATCACGAGGTAGCGCGACGCATCGGGCCGGCCGCTGGACGGCAGCGCGGTCTCGATGAGGATGCCGACCAGCTTGCTGTCGTTGACCCACACGTCGTTGGGCCACTTGAGGCCGACCTTGTGTGCGCCGGAGGGGTCGAGGCTCTCGGCCACGCTGACACCCACGGCCAGCGACAGGCCGGACCAGTCGGCGGGCGCCAGCGGCAGGCCCAGCGAGAACAGCAGGGAGCCCGAGGCTTCCTGCCGCGGTGCGCTCTGCCAGGGCCGGCCCAGCCGGCCGCGCCCTGCCGTCTGGTGCTCGGCCACGAGCAGCACGGGCTCGACATGCCCGGCGCGCGCACGGCGCATCAGCTCGGTGTTGGTGGAATCGATCTCGGCCACGGCCTCGACGGTGAAGCCGGGCAGCAGCGGGGCGACCGCCGCGGCGATCCGGTCTTCGAACCAGTCGGCGGTGGTGCTGCCCATGTTCAGTCCTTCCCGGACTTGTCCTTCCTGGCGGATTTTTTCTTTTCAGCCTTCTTGCCGGCCTTCTTTTCGGCCTTCTTGGCTTCTTTCTTTTCGGCCTCTTTTTTCTCGGCCTTCTTCTCGGCTTTCTTTTTGTCTTTCTTCTTCTTTTTCTTTTCTTCGTCCTCATCCTTGGGCGTCAGCAGCGTGCCGCGGCACTGCTCGGAGCCGCACCAGCAAGGGAATTCGGACAGAAGCTTCGGCGTGTACGGCTCGTCGATGATCAGGCCGTAGTCGTAATTGAGCTCTTCGCCTGCAGCGATGTTGCGCAGCGCCTTGATATAAACGCGCCCATCGACCTCGTCCGCCTCGCAGTTCGGTTCGCACGAGTGGTTGATCCAGCGCGCGTCGTTGCCCTTGACGTTGCCGTCGATCACACGCCCGTCGTCGATGTGGAAGTAGAAGGTGTGGTTGGGCTGGGCCGGGTCGTGCGGATGGCGGCGCAGCGCTTCCTTCCAGCTGATGATCTCGCCCTTGTATTCGATCAGCGTTTCGCCTTCGGCCAGGTCCTGCACCGCGAACACGCCGTTGCCGTGGACATCGGAGCGCCGCATCTGGATTCGGCGACCGGCGGAAAGTGGGGTTTTGGAAGGCATCGCCGAAGTCTGTTAGTTTGAATATGCACACATGCGCGTGTGCGCGTGCGCACGCGGGAAGCCGCAGATTGTATGTGGCCCCCACGCTCCCGCACTGCGTGTCGTCGCTGCCCCCCGAGGGGGCCGCAGGCCGCCTTGAGGCGGCTCGGCGGCGGCCTGAGAACTTTTTAGGAATTGTTGATGAAGACCTTGGTAATCGCAGAAAAGCCGTCGGTGGCGCAGGACATCGTCCGCGCCCTCACGCCGGTGGCCGGCAAATTCGACAAACATGACGAGCATTTCGAGAACGACAGCTATGTCGTGACCAGCGCTGTCGGTCACCTGGTCGAAATCCAGGCGCCCGAGGAATTCGACGTCAAGCGCGGCAAGTGGAGTTTTGCCAACCTGCCCGTGATTCCGCCGCACTTCGACCTGAAGCCGGTCGACAAGACCAAAACGCGCCTGAACGCGGTGGTCAAGCAGGCCAAGCGCAAGGACGTGACGCAGCTCATCAACGCATGCGACGCGGGCCGCGAGGGCGAGCTGATCTTCCGCCTGATCGAGCAGTACGCCGGCGGCAAGTCGGGGCTGAACAAGCCGGTCAAGCGGCTGTGGCTGCAGTCGATGACGCCGCAGGCCATCCGCGACGGCTTCGACGCGCTGCGCACCGAAAAGCAGATGCAGGGCCTGGCCGACGCCGCGCGCTCGCGCTCCGAGGCCGACTGGCTGGTGGGCATCAACGGCACGCGCGCCATGACCGCATTCAATTCGCGCGACGGCGGCTTCTTCCTCACGACCGTGGGCCGCGTGCAGACGCCGACCCTCTCCGTCGTGGTGGAGCGCGAGGAACAGATCCGCAAGTTCGTCTCGCGCGACTACTGGGAAGTCCACGGCAGCTTCGCGGCCGAGGCCGGCGAGTACCCCGGCAAGTGGTTCAACCCCGACTGGAAGAAGGCCAACGCGCCGCTCCTGGCCAACGGCGAACCCGACCCCGAACAGCGCGCCGACCGCGTATGGAACGAGCAGGAAGCCCGCGCCATCGCCGACGCCTCGCGCGGCAAGCCCGCCACCGTCACCGAAGAAAGCAAGCCCACCACGCAGGCTTCGCCGATGCTGTTCGACCTGACCTCGCTGCAGCGCGAGGCCAACGGCCGCTTCGGCTTCAGCGCCAAGACCACGCTGGCGCTGGCGCAGAGCCTGTACGAGCGCCACAAGGCGCTGACCTACCCGCGTACCGATTCGCGCGCGCTGCCGGAAGACTATCTTCCCGTCGTCAAGCAGACCATGGGCATGCTCGCCAACAGCGGCATGAAGCACCTGGCGCCGTTCGCCAAGCAGGCGGTCGACGGCAACTACGTCAAGCCCAACAAGCGCATCTTCGACAACGCCAAGGTGTCGGATCACTTCGCCATCATCCCGACGCTGCAGGCCCCCAGCGGCCTGAGCGAGGCCGAGCAGAAGCTGTACGACTTCGTGGTGCGCCGCTTCCTGTCGGTGTTCTTCCCGAGCGCCGAATACCAGGTCACTACGCGCATCAGCACGGTGGAGCAGGGCGGCAGGAAGTACCCCTTCCGCACCGACGGCAAGGTGCTGGTGAAGCCGGGCTGGCTCGCCATCTACGGCAAGGAAGCCCAGGACGACGAGAAGGAAGACGACAAGGACGGCAAGCGCCTCGTGCCGGTGAAGCCGGGCGAGATCGTGAAGACCGAGTCCGCCGACATCAAGGGCCTGAAGACGCGCCCGCCGGCGCGCTACTCCGAAGCCACGCTGCTCGGCGCGATGGAAGGCGCGGGCAAGACCATCGACGACGACGAGCTGCGCGAAGCCATGCAGGAGAAGGGCCTGGGCACGCCAGCCACGCGCGCGGCCACCATCGAAGGCCTGATCACCGAGAAATACATGCTGCGCGAAGGCCGCGAGCTGATTCCCACGGCCAAGGCCTTCCAGCTGATGACGCTGCTGCGCGGCCTCGGCGTGGAAGAACTCTCCAAGGCCGAGCTCACCGGCGAGTGGGAATACAAGCTCGCGCAGATGGAGAAGGGCGCGCTCAGCCGCGACGCCTTCATGCGCGAGATCGCCGAGATGACGGAGCACATCGTCAAGAAGGCGAAGGAATACGACCGCGACACCGTGCCGGGCGACTACGCCACCCTGCAGACGCCGTGCCCCAACTGCGGCGGCATCGTGCGCGAGAACTACCGCCGCTACGCCTGCACCGGCAAGAGCGGCACCGGCGAGGACGCCTGCGGCTTCTCGTTCGGCAAGTCGCCGGCCGGGCGCACCTTCGAAGTGGCCGAAGCAGAGGCGCTGCTGCGCGACAAGCACATCGGCCCGCTGGAGGGCTTCCGCTCCAAGGCCGGCTGGCCCTTCACTTCCGAGATCGTCATCAAGTTCGACGACGAGGCCAAGAACTGGAAGCTGGAGTTCGACTTCGGCGACGACAAGAACGCCGACACCGGCGAGATCGTCGACTTCAGCGACCAGGACACCGTGGGCCCGTGCCCGGTGTGCGGCGCGCCGGTGTTCGAGCACGGCAGCAACTACGTCTGCGAGAAGTCGGTGCCGACCAATGCGCAACCCACGCCAACCTGCACCTTCAAGACCGGCAAGATCATCCTGCAGCAGCCGGTGGAGCGCGCGCAGATGGAAAAGCTGCTGGCCACCGGCAAGACCGACCTGCTCGACAAGTTCGTGAGCATGCGCACGCGCCGCGCCTTCAAGGCCTTCCTGACCTGGAACGCCGAAGAGGGCAAGGTGACCTTCGAATTTGCACCGCGCGAGGGCGGCAGCAAGTTCCCGCCGCGCAAGACCTTCGGCAAGGCCGTGCCCGCGGGCAAGACGGCGGCAGCCAAGAAGGTGGCGGCGAAGAAGACGCCCGCCGCCAAGAAGGCACCGGCTGCGAAGAAGGCCGCCGCGCCGCGCAAGCCTGGCGCGGGCCTGAAGCCCAGCGAGTCGCTGGCCGCGGTGATCGGCGCCGAACCGGTGGCGCGCACCGAAGTCATCAAGAAGCTGTGGGACTACATCAAGGCCAACGGCCTGCAGGACGCGACCAACAAGCGCGCGATCAATGCCGACGCCAAGCTCAAGCCGGTGTTCGGCAAGGACCAGGTGACGATGTTCGAACTCGCGGGCATCGTGGGCAAGCACCTCTCGGCGACCTGAGCCATGCGGCGCAGACACTTCGCAGCGAGCGTGGCCCTGGCGGCCGTCGCGGCGCTGGGCGCAGCCGGCATGGCGCATGCCGCCGCGTGGCCCGACAGGCCGGTCAAGCTGGTGGTGCCGTTCCCGCCGGGGCAGGCCACCGACATCTTCGCCCGCGCGGTGGCCGAGCAGCTCGGCAGGCGGCTGGGCCAGCCGGTGATCGTCGACAACAAGGCCGGCGCCGGCAGCAACATCGGCACCGAGTTCGTGGTGCGCTCGCAGCCAGACGGCTACACGCTGGTGGTGGCGGGCAGCGCGATGGCGGTGAACCAGACGCTCTACGCGAAGCCGGGCTTCGACCCGCGCAAGGACCTGGCCGGCATCTCGCTCATCGCGAAGGTGCCGCTGGTGTTCCTGGCCACGCCGGAGAGCGGCATCCGTACGCTGGCCGAGCTCACCGCGCGCGCCAAGGCGGAACCCGGCCGGCTGAGCTACGCGAGCGCCGGCATCGGCGGCACGCAGCATCTGTCGGGCGAGATGTACAAGTCGGCCGCGCATGTGTTCATCACGCACATTCCGTACCGCGGCAGCGGCCCGGCACAGTCGGACTTCCTGGGCAACCAGGTGCCGCTGATGATCGACTCGGTGACGGCCGCGCTGCCGCACATCAAGTCGGGCAAGGCGGTGGCGCTGGCGGTCACGTCGGCCACGCGCTCGTCGCAGCTGCCCGAGGTGCCCACGGTGGCCGAAAGCGGCGTGGCCGGCACGAAGAACTTCGAGGCGGTGGGCTGGCTCGGCCTGATGGCGCCGCGCGGCACGCCGCCCGAGATCGTCGAGCGCCTCAACCACGAGGTGACGGACATCCTCAAGAGCGAGCAGATGGAGCGCTTCATCCGCGAGCGCGGCTCCGAGCCGGCGCCCACCACGCCGGCGGAGTTCGACCGCTTCGTGGCGAGCGAGATCCGCCTGTGGGGCGCTGCTGTGAAGGCTTCGGGCGCCAAGCCCGAATGAGCCGTTCGACCTAGCAGGCGTCAGGCGGGCGCCTGCGCCTCTTTGGCGCGGTCGACCTCCGCCAGCAGCCAGCTGCGGAAATGATCGAGCGTGGCCAGCTGGCCGCGCCCTTCCGGATAGCAGAACCAGTAGCCCTCGTTGCCCCGGTAGCCGCCGCCCGGCAGCGGCTCGTCCACCAGCCCCGAGGAAATTTCGTCCTGCACCAGGCAGCGCGGCACCAGCGCCACGCCCATGCCGACCATCACCGCGCGGATCATGGTCTGGAACTGGTCGAACTGCGGGCCGGCCAGCGGGTCGAGCCCGCGCACGCCGTGCGTCTCGCTCCAGTGCAGCCACGACTGCGGCACCGTGACGTGGCGCAGCAGCGTGCAGCGCGCCACGTCCTGCGGCGTGCGGATGGCGACTTCGGCCTGCGCGGCGCGCGGCGCGATCAGCGCCACGTCACGGCCCGCGAGGTAGTGCGATTGCGCGCCGGGCCAGTGGCCGTCGCCGAAAAGAATGGCGCAGTCGAGCTCGGGCCGCTCGAAGTCGTAGCCGTGCACGAAGGGCACGAAATGCAGCGTGATCTGCGGATGGGCGCGCTGGAAGTCGGGCAGCCGCGGAATCAGCCACTTGGCGCCGAAGGTGGGCAGGGTGGACAGGTGCAGCGCGCCGCCGCCGTCGCCGCTGGTGATGAGCTCCAGCGTGGCCGCCTCCAGCTGCGCGAGCAGGGAGCGCACCGTCTTCTCGTAGCGCTCGCCGGCCGGCGTGAGCGCCAGTCGCTTGCGGTTGCGCTCGAACAGCGGCGCGCCGATCCAGCGCTCGAGCTCCTGCACCTGCTTGCTGACCGCGCCCTGCGTGAGGTGCAGCGCCTCGGCCGCGCGCGAGACGCCGCCGAAGCGCACCACGGTGGAAAAGGCACGCAGCAGGTTCAGCGGAGGATTGAGACGGCGCAGCGACATGGCAGGATGCCCATTAAAACATTCCAGATCAGAATGTTAGCTGGTCTATCCTTTGCTTCTGAAGTGAGGCGAAATCGCTCCTTCTCACTCAATGCACATTGGAATCCACCCCATGCAACGTCGTCATTTCATCTCCGCGCTGGCCGCTGCTTCCATCCTTCCAGGAATATCCTTTGCCCAGGGCAAGCCGATTCGCCTGGTCGTTCCTTTCCCGCCCGGCGGCGCCACCGACATCACGGCGCGCGTGCTCGGCGAGCCCGTGGCCAAGATCCTTCAGCAGCCGGTGGTCATCGACAACCGCGCCGGTGCCGGCGGCTCCATCGGCATGGCCGAGCTGGCCCGCGCCACGCCGGACGGCCTGACCTTCGGCATCGCCACCCTGTCCACGCACGGCGTGAACCCGGCCGTGTACCAGAAGCTGCCGTACGACCCGATCAAGGGCTTTGCCGCCGTGACCGAGATCGTCAAGGCGCCGGGCGTGATCGTCATCAACCCGGCGAAGCTGCCGGTGGCCAACTTCGCCGAGTTGGTGAAGTACCTGAAGGCCAACCCGGGCAAGGTGTCGTACGCCTCCCCGGGCAACGGCACCATCGGCCACATGTGGGGCGAGCTGTTCAAGAGCAGCACCGGAACCTCGATGGTGCACATCCCCTACCGCGGTGCGGGCCCGGCCATCAACGACGTGCTCGCGGGCGAAGTGCCGGTGTACTTCGACCAGGTGGCTTCCTCGCTGCCGCACGTGAAGGCGGGCAAGCTGAAGGCGCTGGCCGTGTCGTGGAACGGCCGCCTCGACGTGCTGCCCGACGTGCCCACCTACGGCGAGCTGGGATATCCGGCCAACAACGACCCGTCGTGGTTCGGCATGATCGCGCCCGCAGGCACGCCCGCCGAGCTGGTGCTGCGCATGCAGCAGGCCGTGGCCACCGCGCTGAAGGACGCCTCGGTGCGCGAGCGCCTGGCGCTGCAGGGCCTGTACGCATCGGGCACCACGCCGGCGCAGTTCACCAAGCAGATCGCCAGCGAGATCGACAAGATGAAGAAGGTGGCCGAATTCGCACGCGTGCGATTGGACTGAGCCCGGCCTGCCTATGCATCCAGTCCTGAAACTGATCCAGACCCGCGCCCAGGTGACGAGCGTTGCCGGGCACACGCCGCTGGTGCTGGACTCCCCGCACAGCGGCACCGTCTACCCCGAGGACTTCGGCACGGTGCGCGACCTCGCGACGCTGCGCCGCGCCGAGGACACGCACGTGGAAAAGCTATACGCCTTCGCCCCGGCGATGGGCGTGGCCTGGGTGGAGGCGCACTTTCCGCGCAGCTACCTGGACGCCAACCGCGACACCACCGAGATCGACACCACGATGCTGCAGGGCGAGTGGACCGACCCGGTCTCCACCGACCCGCGAGTGCTGTCGAAGGTGCGCCTGGGCAAGGGGCTGATCTGGAAGCTCACCGACGAAGGCCTGCCGATCTACGACCGGCAATTGCCGGTGGAAGAGGTGCGCCAGCGCATCGACACCTGCTGGCGGCCGTATCACGCGGCGGTGGCGCAGGCCATCGACGAGGCGCATGCGCGCCACGGCTACAGCATCCACATCAACTGCCACTCGATGCCGGCCATCGCGGCCAGCCATGCCACCGACTTCCCGGGGCTGGCGCATGCCGACTTCGTGATCGGCGACCGCGACGGCAGCACCGCCGACCCGGCGCTGTCGCGCAAGATCTGCGAGCACCTGCGCGGCTTCGGCTACAGCGTGGACTACAACCACCCCTACAAGGGCGTGGAGCTGGTGCGCCGCAACGGCGACCCGGCCGGCCAGCGGCACAGCATCCAGGTGGAGATCAACCGCAAGCTCTACATGGACGAGACCACGCTGGCGCTGGACGAGGCCGGCGCCGAGCGGCTGCAGGGGCACCTGCGCTCGCTGGTCGAGATGCTGCTGGCGACGGACCCGCGCTGAGCGGCCCGCCGCAGGCCAACAACCCTGCCGGCCCCGGTGTGTTGTTACACGAGGGGCCGGGCCGGCGGCCTATAGTGGAAACGGTCATGACCCACCACACCTCTTGGAGTTTCCAGTGAAGCCATTCATTGCAGCCGTTCTTGCCGTCGCGATGGGCGCGCTCGTCGCGGGTTGCGCGGGCACCGGCTCGGCCGGCAGCGCCAATGCATCGAGCGCCGCCACACCCACGGGCGGCAGCGGCGTCACCGTGTTCGGCACCATCGACGCCGGCGTCTCCAGCACGAAGAACAGCTCGCGCTGATTCAGCGCGCCACGCTCCTTCTCCGGGCCATCCATCGGCCGCCACGTCCGAGGCGGCCTCGAGCACGCCCACCCACTCGGCCACGAAAACGGTCGTACATCTCGCGGTGCGCCTCGACCTGCGCGTCGATCACCGCATCGACGATCTCCCGCAGCGGCCAAGGTCTCGCGGATGGTGATGGGAGCGCGGCCTCAGCGCCGCAGCAGTGCCTGCTTCAGCAGCCGCGCGGCGCGGTTGCGGATGCGCCCCGGCATGCCGCGCATGCTGCTCGTGCGCGGCGCCACGCGCGCGGTGGCGCAGGCCCAGAGGAAGTCGTGCAGGATGGGCGTGTCGTCGACCGTCTCGGTGCTGCCGTACTTGTGGAATTCGGGGTGCCACTGGGTCGCGGCGATGTAGCTGCGGCCGCGGTCGGCCCGGCGGCGGATGGCCTCGGGCACGCGGTCGGGCAGGCTCCAGGCCTCGATGTCGAAGCCGGGCGCGATGTCCTTCACGCCCTGGTGGTGGATGCTGTTCACCCGCGCGGTCTTCAGGTCGGGGTAGAGCTTCGACAGCCGGGTGCCCTGCACCAGCTCGATCTGGTGGAAGTTCTGGTCGTAGGTGACAGGGTCGCGGTGCTTGAGCGTCTCGGGGTGCCCGTGCTGCGCCTCGATGTCCTGGTAGAGCGTGCCGCCGAAGGCCACGTTGATGAGCTGCAGCCCGCGGCACACGCCGAAGATGGGCTTGCCGGCCTGCTCGAAGGCTTCGACCAGCGCCAGGTCGTAGAGGTCGCGGATGCGGTCGCCGATCCATGCGTCCTTCAGCGGCACCTCGCCATAGCTGCCGGGCCAGACGTCGGCGCCGCCGTGCATCACCACCCCGTCGAGCCATTCGGCGTAGTGCGACAGCTTGGTGTCGCCGCGCGCGGTCTCGCCGGTGGGGCAGGGCACCATCACCACCATGGCGCCGGCGGACATGAGCCAGTGCGCGATCGATTGCTCGACGTACTGCAGCGTCTTGTTGGTGAAGAGCGATCGGGCGGGGTCGGCATGCGAGAAGCAGGCGGACAGGCCGATCTTGAGCCGGGCGGAAACAGGTTGTGTCATCGCGGGACTGTCGACGGAGCGAACCGGACGGGTGATGCGAAAAGGAAAATCCATTGTGGCTCGTTGGCCTCTCGCACGGGGTCGGACGACACGCCAAGTATGCTTTCAACGCGACGCCCACGAACAAGGAAGACAAACCGATGAAGACAATCAAGGGTCCGGCCATTTTTCTCGCCCAGTTTGCGGGCGACACGGCACCGTTCAACACGCTCGACGGCATTGCGGGCTGGGCCGCCGGGCTCGGCTACAAGGGCGTGCAGATTCCCAGCTGGGACGCCCGCCTGTTCGACCTGAAGAAGGCGGCCGAAAGCAGGACCTACTGCGACGAAGTGAAAGGCACGCTGGCGAAGCACGGCCTGGAGATCACCGAGCTCTCGACTCACCTGCAAGGCCAGCTGGTGGCGGTGCACCCGGCCTACGACGCGGGCTTCGACGGCTTCGCGGCGCCCGAGGTGCGCGGCGATCCGGCCAGGCGCCAGCAATGGGCGGTGCAGCAGCTGCACTTGGCGGCCAAGGCATCGGCCAACCTGGGCCTCACGGCGCATGCGACCTTCTCGGGCGCGCTGGCCTGGCCGTACCTCTATTCGTGGCCGCCGCGCCCGCCGGGACTCATCGAGGAAGCCTTCGACGAGCTCGCGCGCCGCTGGCGGCCGATCCTCGATGCCTTCGACGCGGCGGGCGTGGACGTGGGCTACGAGATCCACCCCGGCGAAGACCTGCACGACGGCGTGAGCTACGAGATGTTCCTGGAGCGCGTGAACAACCATCCGCGCGCCTGCCTGCTGTACGACCCGAGCCACTTCATGCTGCAGCAGCTCGACTACCTGGCCTACATCGACCACTACCACGAGCGCATCAAGATCTTTCACGTGAAGGACGCCGAGTTCAACCCAACCGGCAAACAGGGCGTGTACGGCGGCTTCCAGAGCTGGATCAACCGCGCCGGGCGCTTCCGCTCGCTGGGCGACGGGCAGGTGAACTTCAAGGCCATCTTCTCGAAGATGGCGCAGTACGAGTTCCCGGGCTGGGCGGTGCTCGAATGGGAGTGCTGCATCAAGCACCCCGAAGACGGCGCGCGCGAGGGTGCGAAGTTCATTGCCGACCACATCATCCGCGTGGCCGACCGGGCCTTCGACGACTTCGCCGCGGGCGGCGTGGACGTGGCGGCCAATCGGCGGATGCTCGGGCTGGGCTGAAATCTTCAGCGGTGCAGCGGGCAACCGTTGCGCTCGCTGCGGTAGTCCGACGAAGCCGCATACGCCGCCTTGCGCGCGCGCATCACGTTGCCCAGCGGCCGGTGCGCGGCCAGCGCATGCCAGGGGTTGAAGGCCATGCCGTCGTCGATCTCGCGCGCCAGCGCCTCGCTCCAGCCTTCCTGCGGATCGGCCGTGATGCGCGCGACGGCAATGAACGGGCTGAGCGCCTGCGGCCATTCGACCGACGCGTCTTCGACCGGCATGCGTTCCAGGTCCACGCACAGCTGCACGCGCAGTTCCCACACGGCGGGGTTCGCGCGGATGAAGTCGGCCACCGCCTCGCGCGTGCCGTCGGGCTTGCCCGCGAGGTCGAGCGGCGCGTTCTCCAACGCCAGCAGCGCCGGGGAAACAGGCGCCAGCTGCAGCTTGGCGATGTAGGCGCCATAGCGGATCGGCACCTGCGTGAAGAAGGTGGCGCCGAGCGGGTGCGTCTCCGCATGGCCGCCGAGTGCGATCAGCGTGCCGCTCTGGCCGCCGAAAGTCTCGACCGCCTTCTCGACGCCCTGCAGCACGCCAGACAGCACGCGCTTGGCGTTCGGCGCCTTGTCGGTGGTGCCCGCAAGCAGCTTCAGGGTGCGCAGGAAGCCCTTGGCGTCGGGCGCGGAGAACACCGGTCCGTCGACGAACAGGAAGTCCTGCGAGGAGCCGCCTTCGGCACCGTCGACGCGCGGACCTTCCACGCCGAGCACCTTCAGGGCCATGCCGCGCGGCAGCGAGACGCGGTCGTCGAGCACCTCGGCGGGCGGCGTCGACAGCCGCATGACGACCGGGTAGCGGCGCGCCGACGCGAAGAGGCCCTGCGCCAGCGTTTCGGGAAGGCCGTCGAGCACGCTCAGTTCACCGCGCAGCAGGCCGTGGCTCTTGGCGTGCACCGCGCGCATGGCATGGCCGGTGTGGTCGGCCATGGTTTTCTCCATGTCGACGAGCGTGGCCACCAGGTCGGTCTGCGTCTGCGCCTCGTCGTCGCGGAAGGTTTCCACGGCGGGGTCGTAGCGCACGGGGGTTGCTGAAGAGAGTGCGGTCGTGTTCATGCCTCGATTGAGCGCAGTGGCCCGCGCAACGGCTGTAGGAGCGCGACGCCATCGCGTGCGCTCGAATGCCTGCGTGGGCGGGCTTACAGCAGTTGCACCAAGCGCTGGATGGCGCCGTCGATCTGCGCTTCGCCGATCAGCCCGTAGCCGAACGACAGCCCGTTGGGCACATCGGGCGCGTGCGGATCGAGCGCGAAGCGCGAGAGCGGCGGCAGCACGATGCCGGCCGCAGCGGCGCGCTCGACCACCACATCGGCCCGCGTCGGGCCGTGCAGCCAGGCCGACAGGTGCAGCCCGGCGTTGGATGGAATCGCCTCGAGCCGCCCGGCGCCGTGCCGCGCCAGCGCATCGAGCAGGGCGGTGCGCCGAGCGCCGTACAGCTTGCGCATCTTGCGGATGTGCCGGGCCAGGTGCCCCTCGGCAATGAAGGCCGCGAGTGCTTCCTGCCCCAGCACCGGGCCGTGCCAGTCGGCCAGTTCGCGCGCCCGCACCAGCGCCGCGCGGGCCCACGGCGGCGCGACCACGAAGCCCAGGCGCAGCGCGGGGAACAGGCTCTTGGAAAAAGTGCCGACGTAGAACACCGACTCGGAGCGGTCCAGCGTCTGCAGCGCATCGAGCGGCCGGCCGGCGAAGCGGAATTCGCTGTCATAGTCGTCTTCCACCACGACCGCATTGCGTGCCCGCGCGAAGGCCAGCAGTGCGGCGCGCCGCTGCGGCGACATCGCCACGCCGGTGGGGAACTGGTGCGACGGCGTCACGCAGATCACGCGCGCTTCGGGCGGAATGCGCTCGACGCACAGGCCCTCGGTGTCGGTCGGCACGGTGACCACTTTCGCGCCCGCGGCCAGCATCGCTTCGCGCAGCGAGGGATAGAACAACTGCTCGACCGCGACCACGGTGCGCCCCGGCACGACCAGGATGCGCGCAAGCAGCCCGAAGGCCTGCTGCGCGCCGGCCGTGACGACGATGTCGCCGGCTGTGCAGCCCACCGCGCGGGTGAACGACACATGCCGCGCGATCGCCTCGCGCAGTGCCTGCTGGCCCTGCGGGTCGGCGTAGTCGGCGGTCTGCCGCGCAACGCGGCGCAGCGCTCGGTCGGACAGGCGGCGCCAGATGTCGAAAGGGAAGGCGCTCACGTCGGGCAGGCCGACGCGGAAGTCGTCGCGCGCGGCTTGCGGCTGCAGCGTCGGCGCGAGATCGGCGCCGGGCACGTGCAGCGGCACCAGCCGGGAATCGCGCCCGGCCGCCATGCCCCGGGCCGGGCGGGCGGGACGGCCGCGTCGCGAGTCCGGCAGGATGTCGGCCACGTAGGTACCCGCGCCGGGACGCGCCAGCAGGTAGCCCTCGCTCAGCAGCAGGTCGTAGGCCGCGAGCACGGTGTTGCGCGACACGCCGAGCCGCTCGGCCAGCGCGCGCGTGGCGGGCAGGCGCGCGCCGGGCTGCAGCCGGCCGTCGAGGATGGCGCCGCGCAATTGCCGGTGCACTTCGCGCAGCAGTTCGCGCGAGCCGGCGCCCGGCAGGCGGATGGCGAGTTCGAAAAGTGGTTCCATGAACTTCGCCGATTGTGGTTCTTTCAAGGAGCCAATCGCAATCCTATTCTGAAGGCCTCGGAACACCTTTGAACGGAGCCTTCCATGCCAACCAACCCCACTGCCGCGCCCTTGCCCGAACGGTTGCCCATGAGCCTCGGCTGGCTCGCGCTGGGCGCCTTCGCCATCGGCACCGAAAGCTTCATGGTCGCGGGACTGCTGCCGGTGCTGGCGGCCGACCTGCAGGTCAGCGCCGCGCGGGCCGGGCAATTGGTGCTGCTGTTCGCGCTGAGCTACGCCGTCGGCTCCCCGCTGATGGCGGCGTTGTTCGCGCGCTTCGGGCGGAGGCCGCTGCTGATCGCCAGCCTCGCCGCGTTCTCGGGCCTCGCACTGGCAGCAGGACTGGCGCACGGCTTCGCGCTACTGGCGCTGGCGCGCATCGCGCTGGGACTGGCAGCCGGCGTGTTCCTGCCGACCGCAAGCGCCGTGGCGGCGGCGATGGTGTCGCCCGCGCTGCGCGGCCGGGCGCTGGCCATCGTGAGCGGCGGCGGCACCGTGGCGGTGGCGCTCGGCGTGCCGCTGGGCGCATGGATCGCGAGCTGGGGCGGCTGGCGCACGGCCTACTTGCTGATCGCGGCGGTGGCGGCGCTGGCCGCCTGGGGCCTGGCCCTGGGATTGCCGCGCGCCCTGGCGCAAGCCCCCGCCGCCGCGAAGCAGGCACCGGCCTTCGAGGCGGCGCGCGCACCCGGCGTGCTGCCGGCGCTGCTCGTCACCCTGCTGTGGGCCACCGGCGGCTTCAGCTTCTACACCTACATCGCGCTGTTCCTGTCGGGCACGCTGGGCTTCGGCGCCGAAGGCGCGAGCGCGGTGTTCTGCGCCATCGGCGTGGCGGCGGCCCTTGGCACCGCGGCCGGCGGCTGGGCCACCGACCGCTTCGGCGCCGACCGCGTGGCGCAGGGTTTTGCACTGTTGCTGGTGGTGATTCTGGGCGGCCTGTCGTTCGCGGCGCAGATGCTGCCGCGCGGGCTGGCGTTGCCGCTGATCGTGGGGCTGTCGGCGCTGTGGGGCTTCGCCGGCTGGGGCTTCGGGCCGGCGCAGGCGGTGCGGCTGATCCGGCTGGCGCCGGAGCGCGCGCCGATGACGCTGTCGCTCAATGCCTCGGCGACGTACCTCGGTATCGCGGCCGGCTCGGCGCTGGGCGGCGCGGCCATCGAGCTGTTTGGCGTGAGCGCGGTGGGATGGGCGGGCGCGGCGATGCAACTCACGGGGCTGGCGCTGCTGCTTCGGGCGGCTCGCAGGGCACGGAGGGCCTGCTCCGCCCCGGCATCGCTATGTTTTTAGTAGCTGAAAACCCCTGATCGCTGGCCCCTCGGGGCCTTTTTCATGGAGGCGTTGTAATTAAGACAAGCAGTCGTCATGCCCTGCGGGCTATAATGTCGGGTTCGTTTCGATACCACGACGAAGAATTTCGTCAATACCGCCGGCTGACCTGCACTGTCCTTGGATTCTTCAGGCCCCTCATTCCCAAGCCGGCTCATACAGTGTGTTGGAGCGCCAGACCGGGCGCCCATGATTGCCACCACTGCCTTCGTTCCTGTTGAAGCGAATAGCGCGTCCGCCGCGCCATTCCGGCCGGCCCACGCCCGTTTTCAATTATTTTTCAGGCTCTTCGCGCTTCGTATCCGCGCGCCGAGCCAAGGCTTCATGGACATCATTCAACACAGTATCGCGGTGGGCAAGTACCTTGTTTCGCCGCTCATCCGACACCAGGACGACGGCAATTTCGCCGCTTCCGTCTCCATCCGCTCCGGCAGCGGCAGCGGCATGCACGACCGCGTGATGCGTTTCACGCCGCGCTTCGCCAGCCACGCCGCGGCGGTCCGCTATGCCGTCGACGAGGGCCTTGGCTGGGTGCGCGAACGCGCGCCCCTCGCACTCCCGTGCGCGGCCTGAAACAATTACGCCCGATTCCATCTCCAACACACATCGAACGATTCAGAGGTAATCACACATGCCCAAGGAAGAACTGATCGAAATGAACGGCGCGGTGACCGAAGTCCTGCCCGACTCGCGCTACCGCGTCACGCTCGACAACGGCCATCAGCTGATCGCCTACAGCGGCGGCAAGATGCGCAAGCACCACATCCGCATCCTGGCGGGTGACAAGGTGTCGCTCGAACTCTCGCCCTACGACCTGACCAAGGGCCGTATCACCTTCCGTCACCTGGAACGTCGCGGCCCGCCGCCGACCAACTCCGGCAACAACAACGCACCCCGCCGCTGATCCGCGACTGACGCAAGGCCTTGCGGCGCCCCGCCAAGGGTGCCGGCAAGGCTTTTGTTTTTTTGCGCTCCCCGGCTGCTGAACGATGACCACAACCAATCCCACAGCCGGCGGCACCCCAGCCGACAACGGCTTTGCCACGCTGGCGCTCACGCCCCAGACGCTGGCCAACCTCACCCAGCTCGGCTACACGCAGATGACGCCGATCCAGGCGGCCGCGCTGCCGCCCGCGCTGCTCGGCAAGGACCTGATCGCGCAAGCCAAGACCGGCAGCGGCAAGACCGCCGCCTTCGCACTGGCGCTGCTCGCCAACCTCAACCCCCGGCGCTTCGCCATCCAGGCGATGGTGCTGTGCCCGACGCGCGAGCTGGCCGACCAGGTCACGACCGAAATCCGCCGCCTGGCGCGCGCCGAGGAAAACATCAAGGTCGTCACGCTCTGCGGCGGCGTCGCGCTGCGCGGGCAGGTCGCCAGCCTGGAGCATGGCGCCCACATCGTGGTGGGCACGCCGGGGCGCATCATGGACCACCTCGAGCGCGAAAACCTCGACCTGTCCGCGCTCAACACGCTGGTGCTCGACGAAGCCGACCGCATGCTGGACATGGGCTTCTTCGACGACATCGTGACGGTGGCGCGCCAGTGCCCTTCGGCCCGCCAGACGCTGCTGTTCTCGGCCACGTACCCCGAAGGCATCGCCAAGCTCGCGCAGCAGTTCATGAAGAACCCCGAGCAGATCACGGTGCAGGCGCAGCATGAAGGCAGCAAGATCCGCCAGCGCTGGTACCAGGTCAAGGACAGCGAGCGGCTGCACGCCGTGAGCCTGCTGCTCGACCATTTCCGCCCCGTGAGCACGCTGGCCTTCTGCAACACCAAGCAGCAGTGCCGCGACCTCGTCGACGTGCTGCAGGCCCAGGGCTTCAGCGCACTGGCGCTGTTCGGCGAGCTGGAGCAGCGCGAGCGCGACCAGGTGCTGGTGCAGTTCGCCAACCGCAGCTGCTCGGTGCTGGTGGCCACCGACGTGGCCGCGCGCGGGCTCGATATTTCGCATCTCGAGGCGGTGATCAACGTCGACGTGACGCCCGACTCCGAAATCCACATCCACCGCGTCGGCCGCACCGGCCGGGTCGGCCAGCAGGGCGGCTCGGAAGGCCTGGCGCTGAACCTCGCCAGCATGAACGAGATGGGCTTCGTCGGGAAGATCGAGCAGCTGCAGGGCCGCGAATCCGAATGGCACGAGCTGTCCGAACTCACGCCTGCCAAGGGCACGCCGCTGAAGCCGCCGATGGCCACGCTGCAGATCGTGGGCGGGCGCAAGGAAAAGATCCGCGCCGGCGACGTGCTGGGCGCGCTCACCGGGGACTGCGGCTACACGAAGGAGCAGGTCGGCAAGATCAACGTGAACGAATTTTCGACCTACGTGGCGGTGGACCGCGCCATCGCGGCCGAGGCGGCGCGCAAGCTGTCCGCCGGCCGCGTCAAGGGCAAGTCGGTCAAGGTGCGGCTGCTGGATCAGTAACGCCCGCCTGCGGCGTGGCCAGCGCCGATGCAGGCGCCACCGGTGCGTCGAGCACCGGGGCCGGTGCCGCGTCGGGCGCCTCCTGCCGCGCCAGCTTCGCGGCCAGCCTGAACGCCACCACCACCGCGAGCAGCCCGAAGATCGACGAGCCCACGGCCTGCCCGATCAGCACGCCGGCCGCCCCGTGGTGCGAGCCCCACCAGGCGAACGGAATCGTGCCCAGCGTGGCGCGCCCCCAGTTGAACGCGGTCGACAGCAGCGGATGCCCGAGGTTGTTGAACGAGGCGTTCGCCACGAACAGCCCGCCCGCGAAGAAGAAGCTCGCGGCCAGCCAGCTGCAGAACAGCGAGATCAGCTCCGCCGCCTGCCCTTCGGCCGAGAACGCGCGAATGAGCACGCCTTGCCCCAGCGCCAGCAGCAGCCACGCCGCGGCCACCGACGCCACCATGAACAGCAGGCTGTCGCGCAGGCCTTCCTGCACCCTTCGGTA
This sequence comes from Variovorax sp. PMC12, assembly GCF_003019815.1. Lineage (NCBI taxonomy): Bacteria > Pseudomonadati > Pseudomonadota > Betaproteobacteria > Burkholderiales > Comamonadaceae > Variovorax > Variovorax sp. PMC12. The sequence goes on along the minus strand of NZ_CP027773.1, from coordinate 4,218,858 downwards.
CTGCCCCGCGCCCAGGTTCTGCGCCAGGATCGGCCCCACCGCGCCGCTGAGCGCGTAGACCAGCCCGAAGGCCACCGGCGTGAGCCGGTCGATGGTGGCCGCGCCCGCCACCGCCGAGGGACCGAACTGCGCCACCGCATGCGTGACGAAGGCCGCGCCCACAGGCGTGGCCAGGTTCGTCAGCACCGCCGGCCCGGCCACCGAGCCCAGCGCACTCGCATCGGCGCCGAGCCGCGAAGCCTGGAAGGGACCGAGCATGCGGTGCTTCACCATCACGCCGTGCAGGCCGATGGCCGCCAGCACCGTGCGCGAGACCACCGCGCTGATGGCCGCGCCGTCGAGCCCCAGGCCCAGGCCGAAGATCAATATCGGGTCGAGCACCGCCGTCACGAAGGCGCCCGCCAGCGTGACCGTCATCGAGCGGCGCGCATCGCCCACCGAGCGCAGCAGCGCCGACGTCGCCATGCCGATGCCCAGCAGCGGCAGCGTGTGCACCGTCACCGAGAGGTAGCGATGCGCGAGCCGCGCCGTCTCGCCCTGCGCGCCCAGCGCCTGCAGCGCCGGGTGCAGGAAGAAGGCGGTGCCCGAGCCCGCGAGCACCGAAAGCGCCACCATCAGCACGAGGCTCGAGGTGCCGATGCGGCGCGCGTCTTCCATGCGTCCCGCGCCCACCGTGCGCGACACCACTGCCGCGATGCCGATGGTCAGCCCGATGCACAGCGACGCGTGGAAGAAGCCCACCACGCCCGCGAAACCGACCGCCGCCGCAGTCTCCTTTTCGCCGAGCAGCGAGATGTAGAACAGGTTGATCAGGTCGACCGCGAACACCGCGATCAGCCCGATGGCGCCCGTGCCCGCCATGACGCAGACATGGCGCATCAGCGAGCCCGAAACGAAGCGCGGACGCCCGGCGCCGGCGGTTGTTTCGGTTATTGGCATATGAAATCCTCGATGTGGCCTAATTGCGGGTTCGAACATTACTTTTACCCGAGCTTTTCATGCCCAAGACATTCCGTACCGAAGCCGAACGCGTTGCCACCCCGAAGCCGACGCCGCTGCCCGGCTACACCGTGCCTCGCTCCGGTGGCGGCCAGAAGGTCAGCCTCGAGCGCGGCACCGCAACGCGCAGCAAGAAGAACCCTGGCAAGCGCGCCAAGAAGGGCGGCTGATCCAGCCTTCGCCGGCTCCACGGAGCCACGACGACGAACGCGCCCCCGGGCGCGTTTTGTCGTTGGGACGACGGCCTTCCTGAGCGATTCGCGATGTCCGACGACAACCAGATCTACATCCCGCCCTCGTTCTTCGCGGTCTACAGCGACGCGCGCCAGCGCCTGAGCGAGCCGATCGGCGTGGTGCGCGCGCGCTACGAGATCTGCGAAGACCTGGCGAACCATCTCGTGGGCCACGCGCAGATCCAGCACCACACCGAAATACCGATCGAGAGCGAGATCCTGCGGCGCATCCACGCCGGGCTGGCGACGCCCGAGGCGGGCGTGTCGGCGGCGGAAGCCGCCTGGATCGTGCAGCGGCTGGCCGAGCTGCTGGGCTGGCAGGCCCCGGAACCGGCGCCCGGCGCCGACTGAGCGCGCCGCTCCGGAGCGATCAGCGCGCCGAAAACCGCTCGGTCAGGAAGTCGACGAAAGCGCGCGTCTTCGCCGCGAGGTGACGCGAGGGGTAGACCGCGTACACCGGCGTCTTGTCGGCCTCCCAGTCTTCGAGCACCGCCTGCAGGCGGCCCGAGGCCAGCTCGTTCTCGACGTAGATGCGCGGGATCAGGCTCAGGCCGAAGCCCGCGAGCAGCGCGTCGCGCACGGCGATGCTGGAGCTGACCTTGTAGCGTCCGTCGACGGGCACCGCCACGCTGCGGCCGGCGCGGTTGAAGGTCCATCTGTTCGCATGCCCGGAGAGCGTGAACTGCACGCACTCGTGGGCCTTCAGGTCTTCGGGCTGCGTGGGGCGGCCGAACGCGGCGAAGTAGCCGGGGGCGCCGCACAGCACGTGGTCCATGGTCATGAGGCGGCGCGCGACGAGGCTGGAATCCTCGAGCCGGTCGCTGCCGCGGATGGCCAGGTCGTAGCCCTCGCCGATGATGTCCGAGCGGCTGTCCTGCAGGTTGAGCTCGAGCCGCAGCTTGGGGTAGCGGGCCATGAACTCGGGAATGGCGGGCGACAGCGAGGTGAGCGCAAAAGTGAGCGGCGCGCTCACGCGCAGCACGCCGCCGGGGCTGCTGCCCATGGGCGCGAGGGCGGCGTCGGCCTCGGAAAGCTCGTCGAGGATGCGCGACAGGCGCTCGTGGTACGCGGCGCCGGCTTCGGTCAGGCTCATCTGCCGCGTGGTGCGGTTGATGAGCCGCACCTTCAGGTGCGCCTCCAGCTGCGCGATGTTCTTGCTGACGGCCGCGGCCGAGAGCCCCAGTTGCCGCGCGGCACCGGCGAAGCTGCCCGTGGCGGCGGTGGTGCGGAACACCTTGAGGGCCGTGAGATGGTCCATGCTGGAAACGCTGCGAATTGACGACTGGCGGTAAAGAATCAATTCATTATTCGAACATTCACAACCGGCGGTCAATTCCATAGATTCGACCCATGACAAGCCGCACCACCGACGTCCTCCTCACCGCGTCAGCACCCGCGATCTGGGGCAGCACCTACATCGTCACGACCGAGCTGCTGCCGCCCGGCTACCCGCTGACGGTGGCGCTGCTGCGCGCGCTGCCAGCCGGGCTGCTGTTGATGCTGATCGTGCGCAAGCTGCCGGAGCGCGCATGGTGGGGCCGCATCTTCGTGCTCGGCGCGCTGAATTTCTCGGTGCTGTGGGCGATGCTGTTCCTGGCGGCGTACCGGCTGCCGGGCGGCGTGGCGGCCACCATCACGTCAGTGCAGCCGCTGCTGGTGGTGTTCCTGGCCGGCGCCTTTTTGGGCGCGCCGGTGCGCGCGCTGTCGGTGGCGGCGGCGGTGGTGGGCATCGGCGGGGTCGCGCTGCTGGTGCTCACGCCGAACGCGGCACTCGACGCCGTCGGCATCGCCGCAGCGATTGCAGCCGCGGTGTCGATGGCCTTTGGCACGGTGCTGAGCCGGCGCTGGCAGCCGCCGGTGTCGGCCCTCACCTTCACGGCGTGGCAGCTCACGGCGGGCGGCCTGCTGCTGTTGCCGGTGGCGCTGCTGCTGGAGCCGCCGCTGCCCTCGCTCACGCTGCACAACTGGATCGGCTTCGGCTGGCTCGGCCTGGTGGGCGCCGCGCTGACCTACATCGTGTGGTTCCGCGGCGTGGCCCGGCTGGAGCCCTCGGCGATCGCGCCGCTGGCCTTCCTGAGCCCGGTGACGGCCGTGATATTGGGCTGGGCGCTGCTGGGGCAGAGCCTCTCTGCATGGCAGATGCTGGGCATCGGCATCGTGATCGCGAGCATCTGGCTCAGCCAGCGTGCGCAGCGCGGCGGGCAGCGTTGGCAGAATCACGCAGCCACGCCCTCTGGAGGAATCCGCTCATGCCCCTCGTCACCATCCGCCTCGCTCGCCGCGAGCAACCCGCCACCCGCGAGCAGAAGGCCGCGCTGATCGCCGGCGCCACCAGGCTGCTGCAGGAGGTGCTGGGCAAGCGGCCCGAAGACGTGACGGTGCTGATCGACGAGATCGACCCCGACAACTGGGGCCAGGGCGGCGAGAGCGCGACGGTGCTGCGGCAGCGGCGGCGCGCGGCGGGCAGCTGACCGGCGGGGCCTACCTGTCGATGATCTTGCGCGCGAACACTTCGAGGTAGTCCATCAGCCGGTCGGCGCCGGCAATGGCGGCGGCCTCGTCGCCGGTGGCGATGCCCTGCGCCAGTTCGAGGTGCGCGTTCGCGCCCTCGACGATCTCGCCCTCGTGCTGGTAGGCGTACCAGAAGCGCCGGCACTGCACGATCAGCGGCACCACGGCCTTCACCGCCGAATCGTTGTGGCTCGCCTGGTGGTTGACGAGGTCGAGCGCGCGGTCGGCCTTCATGTAGTCGTTGAGGTCGCCGCGGCCCGCGGCCTCGACCATCATCTCGGCGCAATGCACGATGGCCGTGCGCTGCTGCGCGGTGGCGCGGCGCGCGGAGCACGCGGCAATCAGCCGTTCGAGCACGCGCCGCGTGAGGATCACGTCGAGGTGGTCGGCCAGGTCGATGGTCGACACCAGCAGGCCCCGGCGCGGCTGCTGCACGATGAGGCCGATCGACACCATGCGCATCAGCGCCTCGCGCACCGGCGTGCGGCCGAGCCCGGTGCGTTCGGCCAGGTCGGCCTCGGCGATCTGGCTGCCCGGCTCGAGCTGCACGGTGGACAGCAGCGTTTCAATGGCGTCGTAGGCGAGGTCGGCGGCGCGGCGCTTGGGCGGGGGGCGGGAATCGGTCTTCGGGGCGGCCATGGTGTTCTTGTGCGGATGCTGCGGCGTCATTGTCGGGCGTCCACCGGGTCCGCTGTGTCCACCAGGCCCGCCAGCGTCGCGATGCGGACCGGCGACAGCGGCGGCCTGGGCGCGGGCGGCGTCCAGCCGAAGAGGAACTGCGCCGCATCGCCGCAGACGCGGCCCTGGCAGGCGCCCATGCCGCAGCGGCGGTGCAGCTTGGCGTCGGTCCAGCCGGTGCAGCCGACCAGTGCGGAGAACGGAACGTCCTCGCAGCGGCAGACGAGCGTGTCGGCCTGCGGCATGCGCCTGATGGCGTCGGCCAGCGCGAAAGCGCGGTGCAGCTGCGCCGCGAAGGCGTTCCAGCGGGTGCGCTCGCTTTCGAGGGCTTTCGCCGCGCGCTCGTTGCCCACGGCGGCGTGGCCGGCAATGGCGCCTTGCACCAGCGCGCGCTCGCTGCCGCCGAAGCCGGTGCATTCGCCGGCGGCGTAGATGCCGTGGACGCTGGTGGCCTGCCTTGCATCGACCGACAGGGCCTGCGTGCCGCCGCCGACGGGCGCGAGTGCGCAGCCGAGCAGCTGCCCGAGCTGCGTGTTGGGCGTGAGGCCGAAGCCGCAGGCCACGCGGTCGCAGGCGATGTCGGCTTCCTTGCCGCCTTGCAGCAGCCGGACCGATTCGACCTGCGCCGCGCCATGCACGGAGACGATGCGCGACGAGGTTCGATAGCCGGCGTCGGCCAGCGTCACGGCCTGCGCGGCCTTGCCCGGCCAGCGCGCCAGGCTGGCGCCGAAGCGCGCGACCGCTGCGAACGACGCCTGCTCGGCGATGCGCAGCACCTTCGCGCCTGCCGCGCGTGCGGTTGCTGCGGCGGCAAGAAGCAGCGGCCCGCTGCCCGCGATGACGATGCGTTCACCCTCGACAGGCATGCCCGCCTTGACGAGCGCCTGCAGGCCGCCCGCGCCCGTCACGCCGGGCAGCGTCCAGCCGGGGAAGGGCAGCAGCAGTTCGCGCGCGCCGGTGCAGAGAATGAGCTTGCGCCACGCCATGCGCGTCGCGCCGCCAGCGTCTTCGAGCAGCAGTTCGTCGGGTGCGGCGATGGCGACGATGCGCGTGCCGCTGCGCACGCGGATGTTCGCGTGCGCGGCGAGCGCGTCGCGCCACTTGCGCGCCGCTGGCGGCAGGGCGGCGCCGGGGCCGTCGCGCCAGATCTGCCCGCCGGGCGCGGGGTTGTCGTCGATCACGACGATGGATGCGCCGCTCGGCGCGGCCGCCACGGCCGCCGCCATGCCGGCCGGCCCGGCGCCGACGACCAGCAGGTCGCAGCTGTCCGTCGCGATGCCGGTCATTCCGTCGTCTCCACGCGCATGCCCTCGGCGCACACGGTCTGGCAGGCGAGCCTGCGGCGGCCGTCGACCAGCACGCGGCATTCCTGGCACACGCCCATGCCGCAGAACGGCGCGCGCGGCTGCCTCGTGACCGAGGTGCGCGCGGCGCCCATGCCGCCGCCATCGGCCACGCGCAATGCCGCGGCCACCGAGCTGCCCGTCTTCACGCGGACCAGATGCCCGTCGATGTGCAGCAGGGTGTGGGCGCTCATGCCATGCCTCGCAGGCCGCGCGGCGCATAGGGCGCCGGGTCGAAATCGGGCCTGGCGCCGGTCATCAGCGCGGCGAGCACTTGCGCGCTGCCCGGCGCGGTCGTCACGCCGAGGCCTTCGTGGCCGACCGCGAGCCAGAGCTTCTCGCGCCACGGATGCCTGCCCAGCAACGGCAGGCCGTCGGGCGACGCGGCGCGCATGCCGGTCCATGAACGCACGGCGTTGAGGTTGGCGAGCCCCGGGAGGTAGTCGAGCGTGCGCTGGAGCATGCGCGCCAGCATCGGCGCCTCGACCGCCGGGTCGGTGGTGTCGAACTGTCGCGACGAGCCCACCAGCAGTTGCCCGGTGGGGCGCGGCTGCACGTTGAAGGCGACCGAATCGCCGTCGCTGTGGTGCGCGCTGGTCACGTAGCCGAGCTCGACGAGCTGGTGGTGCACGGTGCCCGGATAGCGGTCGGTGATCAGCAGGTGGCCCTTCTTCGGGCGGATCGGGAGTTCGGGGCACAGCGTCGTGGCCTGGATGCCGTTGGCGAGCACGATCTGCGGCGCGCGGCGACTGCTGCCGTCGGCGAGCCGCAGGGTGCCGTCATCCTGGATGGCGGCGACCTTTGCATGTTCGACGCGCACCGAATCCGCGGCCTGCGCGAGCAGCCAGCGCGCCGCGTTGGGCGCATAGAGGATGCCGTCGCCAGGCACTTCGAGCGCACCGGCCAGGCCCTTGCGCAAGGCGGGCTCCGCGCTCGCCAGTTCGCCCGCCGTCAGCAGGCGGCTGTCGATGCCGTGCGCATGCAGACGCTGGTGCTTGCGTTCGGCCTCGGCCATTTCTTCGTCGTTGGCCGCGATCCAGAGCGTGCCGCAGGGGCTGTAGGCGCAGTCTTCGCTCATGCGCGGCGCCAGCGCGCGCCATTGCGCGACCGAACGCCGGCTCAGTTCCAGCTCGGCCGCGTTGTCGTCCATCACCACGAGGTGGCCCATGCCCGCGCCGGTGGCGCCGCCGGTGCGCGCATCGAGCACCAGCACCTGCAGCCCCGCCTGCGCGAGCGCATGCGCGCACGCCGCGCCGACGATGCCGGCGCCGATGACGATGACATCCGCGTCCATGCCGCCCGGCGTCAGAGCCGGATGCCCCAGCCGAAGGGATCGCCGTCGTCGATCAGCAGTGTGGCCTCCGCGCTGATGTGCGCGCGGCCGCGCAGCGTGGGAATGACCTTGTCGCCGTCCATCGCGTAGCTGGCCTCGAAGCGGCTGCCGATCACGCTGGCCTGCGTCCACACCGCGCCCGGCGCGAGCTTGCCGTCGGCCGCGAGGCAGGCGATCTTGGCGCTGGTGCCGGTGCCGCAGGGCGAGCGGTCGTAGGCGTTGCCGGGGCACAGCACGAAATTGCGGCTGTCGGCGCCTTCGCTGTCGTCGGCGAAGAGTTCGATGTGGTCGATCTCCGCGCCGTCCGCGCCGGTGATGCCCTGCGCCGCCAGTGCGCGGCGCAAAGCGGCGGTGTAGTCGGTCAGCGCCGCGAGGTTGTCGCTGGCCACGCGCTGGCCGTGTTCGCTCACCAGGAAGAACCAGTTGCCGCCCCAGGCCACGTCGCCACGCACGACGCCGTGGCCCGGCAGCTCGACCGCCACCTGCCGCAGGTGCCGGTAGGCCGGCACGTTGCGCACGCTCACCGAGCCGTCTTCGTGCAGCGTGGTCGTGACCGTGCCCACGGGCGTCTCGATGCGGTGCTCGCCCACGCCGATGCGCCCCATGTGCGCCAGGCTCGCGACCAGCCCGATGGTGCCGTGGCCGCACATGCCGAGGTAGCCGGCGTTGTTGAAGAAGATCACGCCGGCGGCGGCGTCGGGCGACACGGGCTCGCACAGCAGCGCGCCCACCACCACGTCGCTGCCGCGCGGCTCCAGCACGGCGGCGGCGCGCCATTTGTCGTGCCGCTCGGCCAGCAGCGCGCGGCGCTCGGCCATGCTGCCGCCGCCCAGATCGGGGAACCCGCCGATCACAAGGCGCGTGGGCTCGCCGCCCGTGTGCGAGTCGATGACCTGGATGCGTTGCATGCGGCCGGGCCCCATCAGTAGCTGGCCAGGGGAACGGGCGCGGCGTTCTTGAAGGTGAACACCGTGATCGGCGCCTGCTTCATGTTGCCCTTGTCGTCGTAGGCGTAGGTGGCGGCCACGCCCTTGTAGGTGGTCTTGTAGAGCTCGGCGCCGACCTTGTCGGGGTCGATGGAGTTGGCCTTCTTCATCGACTCGCCGATGAACATCACCTGGTCGTAGTACGAGGCGGCGTAGGCGTCGGCATCGATGTTGAAGCGCTTCTTGAACTTCTCCTTGAACGCCGGGCCGCTCTGCGCCTTCTCGAGGATGGAGCCGCCCTGCGCGCAGAACACCACGTCGTTGACCGCGTCGCCGCCGAGCTTGCCGGTGGCGGGGCTGCAGACGGTGTCGCCGCCCAGCAGCTTGCCGGCCACGGCCAGCTGCTTCATCTGGCGGGCCATGGGCGCGGCCTGCGGCGCATAGCCGCCGAAGAAGATGGCTTCGGGCGCCTTGGCCTTCATGTTGGTGAGGATGGCAGTGAAGTCGACGGCCTTGTCGGTGGTGAACTCCTGGCCGACCACGCTCAGGCCCTGCGCCTTGGCTTCCTTGGTGAATTCTTCCGCCAGGCCCTGGCCGAAGGCCGTGCGGTCGTCGATCACGCCGACCTTCTTGACCTTGAGCACCTTGGCCGCATAGACCGCCATCGCGCCGCCGATCTGGTTGTCGCTGGCGATGATGCGGTAGAGGTTCTTGTAGCCGCCCTGCGTGACCTTGGGGTTGGTGCCCACGGTGGAGAGCAGCACGCCGCCGTCGCTGTAGATGCGCGAGGCCGGAATGGCCACGCCGGAGCAGTAAGGGCCCATGACGAACTTCACGCCGTCGTCCACGAACTTCTGCGCCACGCTCACGCCGGTCTTGGCGTCGCACTGGTCGTCTTCGGAGACCAGCTCGAACTTGAGCGTCTTGCCGCCGACCACGAGCTTCTTCGCGTTGAGCTCCTCCACGGCCAGGCGCACGCCGTTTTCATTGTCCTTGCCCGCGAAGGCGTTGGGGCCCGAAAGCGGGCCGCTGTGGCCGATCTTGACCACCTGCTCCTGCGCATGCGCCTGGCCTGCAAGGGCGAGGGCCGCGAGTCCGAGAAACGAAACCATGCTTGCTTTTGTCTTCATGCTTCTTCCTGCTGGGTTGGGGACGATGAAAAACGCGAGGCCGTGCGGTTATTACATGACCGACTGGTATTGAACAGGCCGGCTCGCGAGCGCCTTCTTCACGATGCCTTCGATGAACTCGCGCTCGGCGCCGATCAGCGGCAGGCGCGGGCGGCGCATGTGCTCGGTGCCCACGCCCACCAGCACGTCGATGAGCTTGAGGTTCTGCACCAGCTTGGTCGACACGTCGAGGTGCAGCATGGGCGTCATCCACTGGTAGAGCTTGAGCGCTTCGGCGAACTTGCCGGCCTTCATCAGGTCGTACAGCGCCACGGTCTCGCGCGGGAAGGCGCAGCCGACGCCGGCCAGCAGCCCGTCGCAGCCGAGTGCGAGGCCTTCGTAGGCGAGGTCGTCCACGCCCAGGAACAGCTGGTAGCGGTCGCCCACGGTGTTGCGCAGGTCGGTGATGCGGCGGATGTCGTCGGTGCTTTCCTTGATGGCCGCGATCCATTCGCAGTCGGCCAGCTCGACCATGTGCTGCGGCTTCAGGTCGACGCGGTAGGCCACCGGGTTGTTGTAGACCATGATGGGTTTCTGCGCCGCGTTGGCGATGGTGCGCACGTTGAGCATGGCCTCGCGCGCGTCGGCCACGTAGATCACCGAGGGCATCACCATGAAGCCGGCCACGCCGAGCTTGTTGGCGCCGTCCACGTAGCGCAGCGCCTCCCGGGTGCTGGTTTCCGACACGTTGGCAAGCACCGGGATGCGGCCGTCGGCGGCCTCCAGCGCGATCTTCGCAACCTGCAGCTTTTCTTCCAGCGTGAGCGTGCTGGCTTCGCCGAGCGAGCCGCAGGTGACGAGGCCGTGGATGCCGTTGCGGATCTGGAAGTCGATGTGCCGGGCGGTGCCTTCGGCATCGATGCTCTCGTCGGCGTGGAACTTGGTGGTGACGGCGGGAAAGATGCCTTGCCAGCGGGGATTGCTCACTTGGTCGCTCCTTGTGGATGTGCGGTGTGGAAGCGTCGCACTTTAAATATATTAACGATATACCGTCAAGATATTCGTGGGGCAAGCGCTCTTCCGGGCACGGAGCTTGTGTGATATCGCGGCCCGGAGGCGGGCCGCCGCCGTGCGCTACTTGCGGCCGTCGGCCGGGCGCAGCACGCCGCGCCTGAGCGTGACCGGCTTGCCGATGGGCGGCGCGCTCTTGGTCTCCACCGTACGCAGCGAGCCGTTGTCCATGCGCACGCCGACCTCGTAGACGGTGACGGTGCGCACGTGCTTCTCGATGGCATTGCCCGCGAAGCCGCCGCCGACCGCGCCGAGCACGGTGGTCGCGGCACGGCCGTTGCCGTGGCCGAACTGGTTGCCCACAAGGCCACCCACCACGCCGCCCGCGACCGCGCCGACACCGGTGGTGCGCTGTGCACGCTGTACCGGCCGGACCGATTCGACCCGGCCGCAGACTGCGCAAGGCGGCGGTGCGGGCTGGGCGGCGGCCACCATCGGTGCATTCGAGCCGGGAGCGGGGGCAGGCTGGACGGCTTGCGCCGGCAGCGGGGCCGGAACAGGCGTGGACATGGGCGCCGCGGCCATGGCCTGCGGTGCCGGGCCCGCGCCGGCAGGTGGCACGGCGGGGGCGGGCGGCATGAGCTCGGGCTTGAAGTCGTCCGGCGCCTTGGGCGCCATCGCGGCGGCCACGGGCGGCGAGGCTGCGGCGGCCGTCGTCGTGTCCTGCGACTGCTTGTGCAACAGCACGCCACCCAGCGCCACCACGGCCACGGCCAGGGCGCCGATCACTGCCCACAGTGCCTTCGGCGACCTGGCGGCGCCCGGCGCGCCGGAGGGTTGATCAAGGGGGGATGTCGAGTCCATGGGGAATCCTTTTTTCTTTCCCTCGCAGCATGCGGGGAACCCACCCCGGAGCATGGGCGCCGACGCCGCGTTGTCAATCCAGCGGCGTCCTACACGCGGCGTTTGCCACGCCGCTGCGGTAAAGGGCGTCAGCCGGAGCGCGCCATCTCGGCGATGGGGTCGAGCGCGAGCAAGGTCAGGTGCCCATAGCCGACGTGCAGCCAGCCCCGAGCCTGCATGTGCTGCAGTGCCAGGTTGCAGCGCTGGCGCGAAACAGCGGCGATGGCGGCCAGTTCGTCCTGCGCGATGGGCAGGTGGACGAGGCCGAGCGGGTTGTTCAGCACATGCGCCAGTCCGCACAGCGCATTCGCCACTCGCGCGGGGCCGCGCATCAGCCGCACGTCGCCCACATGGTCCATGAAGTAGTGCAGGCGCTCGTTGATCTGCGAGTACACGAAGTCCTTGAACACCGGCTGCTCCTGCAGCAGACGGGCGAAATCGTCCAGCGGCAGCAGTACGACGCGGCTGTCGCGCAGCGCCACGTAGTCGGCATGGCGCGGCTTGCCGCGCAGCAGTGCGCCTTCGCCGAACCAGCAGCCCGGCAGGATGCCGCCGAGCGTGGAACTGCGTCCGTCGGCAGCCAGCACCGAAGTCTTGAGCAGCCCCTGCGCGAGTCCGAACCAGGCCGTAGGTATCTCACCCCGCCGGGCCAGCAGCTGGCCCTGCGCCACCCGGTGTTCGCGGGCACGCTCCCGGATCCAGCCCTGTACCGGGGCCGGGAGCATTGCGTACCAGGGCGAGAGACGCAACAGCTCGTCCAGCCCGAAGCCCGCAGGTTCGCCCACGCTCAGGCGCCGGGGCGGCATGCCACGCGACGTGCCGTCATCAGGCGCGACCGGCAGATCGTCCAGCTTCGTTTTCAACGGGTAAACCCTTCCTCCAAATGTCCCCGTTTCAACAGTAACGCTTCAACCTAGCCCGAACAATCCGGCCCAACCCGCCCACCCGGCGGCACCTTGGATTCACCCGGCCACTACATGCACAACTCGACCCCCTCCGAAGCTCAAGCCCCACTGCTGTGGTCGCCTTCGGCCGAACAGATTCGCGCCAGCCGCCTGCACGACTACCAGCAATGGCTGGCCGACCGCCACGGCGTGCCCGCGGGCGGCTACGAAGCGCTCTGGCAGTGGTCGGTGGAGGAGCTGGACGCGTTCTGGCAATCGGTGCGGGAGTACTTCGGCGTGGTCGGCCACGGCGATCCGCAACCGGCACTGGGCCGCCGCGAGATGCCCGGTGCGCAGTGGTTCCCGGGCATGCGGCTGAACTATGCCGAGAACCTGTTTCGCCGGGCGCCCATGGACCCGGCAAGTCCGGCGATCATCGCGCGCAGGGAAGGCGCGCCGCTGCGCACCGTGTCGTGGGCCGAACTGGAACGCGACGTCGCCGCGCTGGCCGGGCAGATGCGCGCCTGGGGCATCGGCCCCGGCGACCGGGTGGCCGGCTACCTGCCCAACTGGCCGGAGACCGTCGTCGCTTTCCTGGCTTGCGCCAGCATCGGCGCCATATGGTCCAGCTGCGCGCCGGACATGGGCCCGGGCGTGGTCCTGGACCGGTTGCGCCAGATCGAGCCCTGCCTGCTGCTGGCCACCGACAGCTACCGCTACAACGGCAAGCGCCACGATCGCATCGCGCAGGTCAGGGAGCTGCTGGCCGAGCTGCCCAGCGTGAAGCGCGTAGTGCACGTGCCGGGCGCCGCGGACGAAGCGCCTGTGCCCGACTGGCGCGACCGCGTCGACTGGGCCGAGGCGCTGCGCAACGACGCGCCGCCGCACTACGAGCGCCTGCCTTTCGACCACCCGCTGTGGATCGTCTATTCCTCCGGCACCACCGGCCTGCCCAAGGCGATGGTGCACGGCCACGGCGGCATCGTGCTCACGCACCTGAAGACCATGGCGCTGCAGCACGACCTGCGCGAGGGCGACCGGCTGCTGTTCCTGGGCAGCACCGGATGGATCGTGTGGAACCTGCAGGTGGGCGCGCTGTTGACCGGCGCGAGCATCGTGATGTTCGACGGCAACCCCAGCTGGCCGGATGCCGAGGCGTTGTGGCGCTTCATCGACGAGCAGGGCGTCACGCTGTTCGGCTGCGGCGCGGCCTACCTGGTCAATTGCATGAAGGAAGGCTTGCGCCCGCGCGACATCGCGAAGCTGGACCGCCTGCGGGCCATCAACGCGACCGGCTCGCCGCTGCCCGTCGACGCCTACCTGTGGGTCTACGAGGCCGTCAAGCCCGACCTCTGGCTGGCCTCCATCAGCGGCGGCACCGACATCGCCTCGGGCTTCGTGGCTTGCGCTCCCAGCTTGCCGGTGCATGCCGGCGAGATCCAGTGCCCCGAGCTGGGCGTGGCGGCCTACGCCTTCGACGACGCCGGCCGGCCGGTGGTCGATGAAGTGGGCGAACTGGTCATCACCAAGCCGATGCCCTCGATGCCGCTCTACTTCTGGAACGATCCCGATGACCAGCGCTACCGCGAGAGCTACTTCACGACCTTTCCCCACGTCTGGCGGCACGGCGACTGGATTCGCTTCACGCCGCGGCGCAGCGCGGTGATCTACGGCCGCTCCGACAGCACCATCAACCGGTTCGGCATCCGCATGGGCACGGCCGAGATCTACCGGGTGGTGGAGCAACTGCCCGAGGTGCGCGACAGCCTGGTGGTCGACCTGGAGTACCTGGGCCGGCCGTCGTTCATGCCCCTGTTCGTCGTGCTGCAGCCGGGCGCGACGCTCGACGCATCGCTCAAGGAGCGCATCTGCGCCGACATCCGGGCCAAGGCCTCGGCGCGCCATGTGCCCGACGACGTCGTCCAGGTCGACGAGATTCCGCGCACGCTCAGCGGCAAGAAGATGGAAGTGCCGGTGCGCAGGCTGTTGCTGGGCGCCCCGGCCGACAAGGTGGCCAGCCCCGACAGCATGCAGAACCCTCGCAGCCTCGCCTTCTTCATCGACTACGCCCGACAGCGCACGGCCGCCTGACGCCGGCGCTCCCCAGTTTTTCCCCGCACGCATACACACACACTCAAGGAGACAGAACCATGCAACGACGTCACTTCCTGAACACCATGGCCGGCGCCGCCACCGCAGGGGCGCTGATGCCCTTCTCGGCCATCGCGCAGGCACTGGACCAGGTGAAGGTCATCTACGGCTTTCCCGCCGGCAGCGCCGGCGACAGCGTGGCGCGCCGCGTGTCCGAAAAGCTGGGCGGCACGGGCTACAGCAAGAACGCGGGCTATGTGGAGAACAAGCCCGGCGCGGGCGGGCGCATCGCGCTGGAGACGCTCAAGGCCGCGCCGGCCGATGGCTCCGTGCTGGCACTGGCCCCCGTGTCGGCGTTGTCGGTCTACCCGTACATCTACCCGAAGCTCGCGTACAAGCCGGAAGACGTGACGGCCGTGTCCATCGGCGCGATCATGTTCCATGGCCTGGCCGTGGGGCCCGCCGTGCCCGCCGAGGTCAAGACGCTCAAGGACTTCCTGGCCTGGGCCAAGGCCCATCCCGAGAAGGCCAGCTACGGCTCGCCCGGCGCCGGCTCCATGCCGCACCTGCTGGGCGCGCTGCTGGGCATGCGCGCGGGCGTGGAGATCAAGCACGTTCCCTACCGCGGCACCGTGCCCAGCATCACCGACCTCGTCGGCGGGCAGATCGCCGCCGCCATGAACCCCAGCGGCGACTATCTGCAGTACATGAAGACCGGCCGCATCCGCGTGCTGGCGACCTCCGGCAAGAAGCGCTCGCCCTTCCTGCCCGACGTGCCGACATTCACCGAGCTGGGCTACCCCGACGTGACCTCCGAGGAATGGTTCGGCTTCTACGCGCCCGCCAGGACGCCCGCCGCCACCATCGCCGCCGCCAATGCCGCCATCACTCAGGCGCTGAAAGACAAGGCCGTGGTTGACGCGCTGGCCCTGGTCGGCCTGGTCGCAAACGCCAGCACGCCCCAGGACATGGCCGCCGACCAGAAGGCCGAGTACGAGCGCTGGGGGCCGCTGGTGAAGCAGATCGGCTTCACCTCCGAGTCCTGAGCGGCTTCTACGCAGCGGTGCCGTCGAGGCCTGCGAGGAATCGCTTCGCCTCGCCCCGCATGCCCTGCGAAATGGTCTGCCAGGTCCGCGCGGGAAAGCCAGGCGGCAGCAGCGCCTCGACCTCGTCCAGCGCAGCGTCCACCGACGCCACCAGGCCGAGCATGGCGTTCCATACGTCGATGCCGCCGTTCTTCATGGCCAGGCCATGCCAGTGGCGCGCCTGGATGGTCTGGAACACGTAGTGCGTGTTCCGCGAGCGCACGGCCATCGCCAGCCCCGCCTTGCGCGGCTGGAACTGATTGGCGCCATCGCCGAAGTACGGCCACATCGAGATGACGTCGTACAGCGGCGTCATCTCGTAGGCGTCGCCGCGCTGGAGATGGATCGAGAAGTTCTTGGCGTGCCCGTCCGTGGCCGCGAGCAGAAAGAAAGCCAACTGCGCCAGCAGGAAGCGCATGCCGTCGTCCGCGCTCCGGCTGCCTTGCAGAAGCTGCAGGCACTTCGGCATGCCGGGGCCGCCGTGCTGCTCGTACTTCTTGTCTGACGGCAGGCCCAGGGCCTGGCAGAAGTCTTCCTGCGGCAGCCGCGCGATCCAGGTGCCGCCGTCCATCCATTCGCGGTCGAAGCGCTCCACCATCAGCACCGTCTGCCCGCCGAAGGTGGCCATGGAGGTCGGCGCCACCGGCAGGCCCAGGGCCTCGACGATCTGCGCGCACAGCCATTCGTTCTGCACCGAGTCGGAGGCGTCCACGCGCCTGGAGCCGCCGATCAGCCCGAGCGGCAGCTTCACGATGTGCGTGGTGGGCGTGGCGCCGTGCGGCCGGCACCACGCGCCATTCCATCGGGTCAGTGCCGTCTTTTCCTGCGCGCCGGCCAGCGAGATGCGAAACAGGTCTTCGTCGCGCATGCCTTGCGGGGCGTCTTCGGACGGCACGGCCTGCAGCAGTTCGGCGATCTGCGCGTCGTCCAGCGGCTCGCAGTTGATGGCGTTCCAGCCTTCCGGCACAGCCCCTTCGGGCAGCAGCTGCACGGCACCGACGCAGTCGCGGCCGATGGCTTCGAGCAGGCCGAAGGTGGTGGCATCCTTGAGCCGGAAGCGGTTGCGCAGCCGCGCGCGAATGCGGTCGTTGTCGGGCAGCAGGTTGTCGAAGTAGTTGCGGACCACATCGCCGCGAACCTCGAGCGTGCTGTTGAGCGGAATCGACAGCGACAGCGAACGCCGCCGGGTCGATTCCAGCCAGGCCGGGTCGTAGCGGAAAGCGTGGGCGCCACGGTCGACGAACCAGGTGCCTACGCGCTCTCCGTTCATCCAGGCGTCCAGGGCCTGCGTCACCAGGATTCCCTCTTCGGCCGCACGACGAAGCTCCGGCGCGACGTGGGCTTGACCTCCTTGCCGGGATTCAGCGCCTGGAGCGCCCGAAGCGATTCGCCCGGTGCGCCCGGCGATTCGGCTTCCAGGCGCACCAGCACCGACTGATCGCTCATCTGCGTGGCGGTCCATGGGCCGGGCGGGAGCTTCACCGCGTCGTACTGCGCCGGCTCTTCAGCAGCCACGAGCACGCGGCTTTGCGCAGCCTCGTCGCGCAGGCAAAAGGAGGCCCCCAGCGCCGACAGCAGTTTCATCAGCTGCTCGAAGCTGACCGCGCCGGGATTCGCCTCGATTTCCGCGACGCGGGCCTGGCTGACGCCGATGAGGGCGCCGGCCTGCGCTTGCGTCAGCCCGCGCTGCTTCCGCAAGGCCTTGAGGTGCGGCCGGAGCTGGTCGACGAAGCGCAGGGGATAGTCCATGGCGGACTCAGAATATCGGCCCTGTCTTGTTTTGTCAAAATATCGGCTTTGGCGTATTTTTACGAACTATCAGGCTGAGCCTGTATTTCCCCCAGCCATTCAATCGATCTTTGCGCCCGACGCCTTCACCACCGCGCCCATCGCATCCCAGTCCGAGCGCAGCAGCTTCTGGAATTCTTCCGCGCTCTGGCTGCGCGGCTCCACGCCCAGGCGCTTGAAGCGCTCCTGGATCGCCGGGTCGGCCAGCACCTTGTTGGCCGCAGCGTTGATGCGCTCGACCTCCGCCTTGGGCGTGGCGGCCGGCGCGAGCAGGCCGATCCACGAGTCGAAGGCATAGCCGGGCAGGCCGCTTTCGGCCACGGTCGGCAGCTTGGGCAGGAAGGGGCTGCGCGACTTGCCGGTGGACGCCAGCAGCTTGATGCGCGCGTCGTCCTGGAAGCCGATCACGCCGATGCTCGACGAGATCACCGCCTGCACCCGGCCCGCCAGCACTTCGTTGACGGCCTCGCCGGTCGACTTGGTCGGGATGTGCGTCATCTGCAGCCCCGCCTTCGCCAGGAACGACGCCATCGCGAGGTGCGTGGCGCTGCCGTTGCCGGCCGAGGCGTAGTTGTACTTGCCCGGATGCGCCTTGACCTCCTTGATGAAGTCGGCCGTGTTCGACACGCCCATGCCGCCCGCCACCGCCAGCACGTAGCCCGCGTTGCCGACGTTGGCCACGCCGACGAAGTCCTTCAGCGGGTCGTAGCTCAGCTTGTTGTAGAGGAAGCCCGCGATGTTGTGGCTCGCGGCCGCCAGGATCAGCGTGTTGCCGTCGGCCGGTGCGCGCGCCACCAGGGCCGCGCCCACGGTGCCGCCCGCGCCCGCGCGGTTCTCGACGATGGCGCTGGCGCCCAGCGCAGCACCCAGCTCGTTGTTGAAGGCGCGCGCCACCGTGTCCTGCACCGCGCCGGTGCCGAAGGGCACGACGATGTGGATCACGCGCTGCTGCGCATGTACCGGTGCGAAGGCACAGAGCGCGGCAGCCGCGGCAAGCGCGCCCAAGGCACGCCGGGAGAACAGGGTCGAAGGCATCGTGGGGGCCGCTTTCTTTTTCATCGTCATCAACACAGGGGAGGAATCTCAGGCGCCCGACGGCAGCCAGCGCTGCACCAGCTTCACGAAGTAGCTGGCACCGATCGGGATGATCTCGTCGTTGAAGTCGAACGAGGTGTTGTGGATGATGCAAGGGCCGGGCCCGTGGCCGTCGAGCCGGTGGTCGCCGTCGCCGTTGCCCAGGAAGGCGTAGCAGCCTGGCCGCGCGAGCAGCATGTGCGCGAAGTCTTCGGCGCCCATCACGGCGGGAAAGTTGTCGGTGACCATGTCGTCGCCCACCACCTCGCGCATCACGCCGGCGGCGAAGCGCGCCTCTGCCGCGTGGTTCACCGTCGGCGGCGACGAGCGGTTGAAATACACCTCGGCCGTGCAGCCGTGCGCCGCCGCCACGCCCGCGGCCACTTCGCGCAGGCGCGCCTCGATCTTGTCGATGGCCTCGATGGAGAAAGTGCGGATGGTGCCGCCCACCGTGGCCACGTCGGGAATCACGTTGGGCGCGTCGGAGCCCTGCAGCTGCGTGACGGCCAGCAGCGCGCGCTCGGTGCTGGGAATGGTGCGCGCCACGATGGTCTGCAGCTGCTGCGCAAGGTTGACCACCGCCGCCACGGGGTCGATGCCCGTGTGCGGCATCGAGGCGTGCGTGCCGCGTCCGCGCACGGTGATCTTGTACGTGTTGCTCGAGGCCATGAGCGCGCCTTCGTTGAGCGCGAAGCGGCCCACGTCGCCGACCGGAAAGTTGTGCAGCCCGAAGACCGCGTCGCACGGGAAGCGCTCGAACAGGCCCTCGTCGATCATCTTCTTGGCGCCGGCCTTGCCCATCTCCTCGGCGGGCTGGAAGATGAAATGCACGGTGCCGTCGAAGTCGTCCGGCCCCTGCTGCGACAGGTGCCACGCGGCGGCCAGCAGCATGGTGGTGTGGCCATCGTGGCCGCAGGCGTGCATGCGCCCGGGGTTGGTCGACTTGTGGGCGAACTCGTTGGCCTCGTGCAGCGGCAGCGCGTCCATGTCGGCGCGCAGGCCGATGGTGCGGCTGCCGTTGCCCTTGCGCAGCACGCCGACGAGGCCGGTGCCGGCAATGCCGCGGTGCACCTCGATGCCCCATTCGGCGAGCAGCTTCGCGACCTTCTCGGAGGTGCGGTGTTCCTCGAAACCGAGTTCGGGGTGGGCGTGGATGTCGCGCCGGATCTCGACGAAGCGCGAGATGTCGGCAAAGGAATCGGCAATGTTCATGGCGGGGCGTGGGCTGCGAGTCGGTCGTTCGACCGGAAGCGAACGATTCTGGCGCAGCCGCGCGCCACGCGCATGCAGGCTTACGAGAGTCGGCCCTGCTGCCTCAGCGCCGCGCCGATGCGGCGGATCTCGGCCTCGCCCTGGTCGAGCGCCGCCCGGCTGGTGTGCACCGAGTAGTGGCCCATCACCAGCTCGTGCGGATGCTTCACCGCCGAGCCCAGCACGAAGGCCGTGTCGCCATGCGCGATGAAATCGATGGCGTCGTTCGACTCCTCGAACACCGCCAGCTCGCCGGCGCCGATCGGCCCGCCGCGCGCGTCGCCGGTGCCGAGCCCGCCCTCGTTGACCGCCACCCAGCCCACCGTGTGGCCGGCAGGCGGCGTGTAGCGCCAGCGCTCGCCGTCTTTCAGCTCCACGGCCAGGTAGTTCATCGACGCGGGCGCGGCAATGGCGCTGCGCGCCGCGCCGTGGCGCCCGAGCAGCACGCGCGCCGGACCTTCGCGCGGCACCTGCGCGGGTGCGAGGTACATGCTTTGCGCAGGCGCGTTTTCTTCCGAAGGCGGCAGGGCCACCCACAGCTGGAAGCCGCGCACGCGCTTCACGCCCGGCACGGGCGCGCCGGTGTGCCACACGCCGTTGCCGGCGCGCATCCACTCCACACCGCCGCCGCGCAGCGTGCCTTGTTCGCCGGTCGTGTCTTCGTACAGCGTGTCGCCTTCGATCAGGTAGGTCAGCGTGGCGATGCCCGAGTGCGGATGCAGGCCGAAGCCCTTGTGGCCGCCTTCGGTGCTGAAGCCGAAGAGGTCGAGGAAAACGAAGGGCTTCAGGAATTCGCCCAGGTCCCCGGGGCTCACCAGCCGCGTGATCGAGCCGTGCGAACTGCCGCGCGTGCGGTAGACCACGGCGCGGGCCTGCGTATCGACGGCGGCGGTCATGCGGCCTCCCTTGCGGTCTTCAGCGCCTTGGCCCACCAGGCGATGTCGTCGAGCATGCCGTTTGCGGACTGCGCGAGATGCGGGAAGTCGCCGAAGCTCTTGCCCTGCTGCCATATGCCCATGAACTCGACCATGCCGATGTGCACCGCATGGCGCACCGGCGCCATCTGCATCTCGACCGCCACCAGCCGCAGCTGCTCGACCGCGCGCGCCGCGCCCACGCCGCCGTAGCCCACGAAGCCGATCGGCTTGCGGATGAACTCCTTGTACGCCCAGTCGATCGCGTTCTTCAGCACCGCGCTGGGGCCGTGGTTGTATTCGGGCGTGACGACGATCAGGCCGTCGAAGGTGCCCAGCCTGGCTTGCCAGCGCTGCGCGGCCTCGTTCTTCACCGGCCCCCAGGCGGGCGCGGACGCCTCGTTGAAGAAGGGCAGCGGATGGTCGCGCAGGTCGACCAGCTCGAAGGCGAGGTCGGTGCGCTGCTGCGCGATCTCGTGGATCCATTGCGCGGGCTTTTCGCCGAAGCGGCCCTCGCGGGTCGAGGCGATGACGATGCCGATACGGGGTTGCTGCTGTGAGGTCATGGGGTGCTCCTGGACGGTTGGATGAAGGCCGCGAGGCCATGGACAGAAGCTTAGGTACGCACCCATTGATCGACTAGACGGTAGAGTCGGATTGCACTCGTCCATCAAACGAAGGAATCTACCCACCATGCTCGACCTCAACGACGTTGCCATGTTTGTGCAGGTGGTGCGCCACGGCAGCTTTGCCGAAGCGGCCCGCAGGCTGGGCCTGCCGCCCAACACCGTGAGCCGGCGCATCCAGCAGCTCGAGTCGCAGCTGGGCACGCGGCTAATGCAGCGCTCGACGCGCAAGCTGACGCTGACGAGCGCCGGGCAGGCTTTTCATGACCAATGCGCGGGGCTGGTCGACGGGCTGGCCGCCGCCGGGCAGGCGCTGGCGGCCGGAGGCCAGGAGCCCAGCGGCCTCGTGCGCGTGGCGGCGCCGGCGGATTTCTTCGATTTCTTCCCGATGGAATGGGTCGCCGATTTCCTGGCCGGGCATCCGCTGGTACGGCTCGACTTCGTGCTCAGCGACGCGGCCGCCGACCTCATCGCCGAGCAGATCGACGTGGCATTCCGCGGCGGCGTGCTGCGCGATTCGGGCTACATCGGGCGCCGGCTGATGACGCGAAGCGGCGGCCTGCTGGCGAGCCCCGGCTACATCGCGCGGCGCGGCCAGCCCACCACCCTGCAGGAGCTGGCGGACCACGACTGCGTGACGCCGCCGCACCCCACCGGCCACACCATCTGGCGCCTCGCGGGCCCTGGCGGCGCTGAAGAAGAAGTGCAGGTCAGCGGCCGGTTCACCGGCAACACCGCGCAGGCGCTGCGCAGGGCCGCACTGGCCGGACTGGGCATCGCCCAGCTGCCGCCGGCAATGGCGACGCGCGACGAGCAGGAAGGACGGCTGGTGCGGGTGCTGCCGCAGTACGAGTACACCGGCCGGGGGCTCAGCGTGGTCTACCCGAGCCGCAAGCACCTGCCGCTGGCGGTGTCGGCGTTCATCGAGCTGGTGATGGCCAAGCTCGACCAGATGGACGTGCTGCACGAGCCCGCGTCGCAGGGGAAAGCCTAGGCGACGGGTTCCTTTTATTTTCCACTGAAAATGCCTCCCCATGAAAATCGAAAAAGACACCGTCGTCACCATCAAGTACAAGGTCTCCGACGCTCAGGGCAAGCTCATCGAGGCGAGCCCCGAGCCGATGGCCTATCTGCATGGCGGCTACGAGAACACGCTGCCGAAGATCGAGGAAGCGCTCGACGGCAAGGAAAAGGGCTACCAGACCGTGCTGAACCTCTCGCCCGAAGACGCCTTCGGCCAACGCGACGAGACGCTGGTGCGCAGCATTCCCAAGACCGACTTTCCACCGGGCGTGAAGGTGGGCGGCCAACTGCAGGGTCGCCTGGACGACGGCCGCGAGCACGTCTTCACCGTGATGAAGATCAAGGGCCCGGTCGTGCTGCTCGACGGCAACCATCCGTGGGCTGGCAAGGCGCTGAAGTTCAGCCTGCAGGTGACGGACGTGCGCGCGGCGCTGCCGGTGGAAATCGAGCACCGGCATGTGCATGGCGCCCACGGGCACCATCACTGATCTGCTTCTTCTAGCCGCTGCTGCGCGGCACCGGCGTGACGGGGCTCAGTGCCAGCAGCCGCTGCAGGCCGGCCTCGTAGGCCGCAGCGTCCATTTCGCTGCTGTGCCTCGCCACCAGGTAGCTGAGTCCGAAGCGCTCGGTGGCCTGGGTGTAGAGCCGGTAGAAGCGCTCGCCTTCTTCGATGCGCGTCAGCTTTTGCCACGGTACGACGGCGGCCTTGCTGCTTTGGGGGGCCATGAGGCTCAGGCCTTGCGCACTAATCGTCACCTCGTGGATGCCGACTGCACGGGTCGCGGAGCGCGTGACCGATCGATGCAGTGCGCGGGCCACGCGGTCCCGCCTGGCGGGCTGGGTCCTCGCCCTGCGGCGCGAGCCCAGGGCGGCTATTCGCTCGACGAGACGTGCGCGAAAGAGCCACAGCAGCCCCGACAGCACGACTGCCACGGCCGAGCTGATCCAGAACTCGGCACGCACGGGCCGGGGTTCGAGCGCGTACAGAAGCCCGATGGCGAGCACGGGCGCGGCCACCATCAGCGCCGACAGCGCCCGTGGCACCAGCCGCTGGACAGCCGCATGAAGGCGTTCCGACTGCCGGTCATGTTCCGCGAGGCGGCGTTCCAGGGCCGCTTCTCCGAGCAGTTCCGCGTCTTCCGGCGCCAGCCTGAATCGCAGTTGCAGTGGCTCATCCATCCGGTTTCCTATTTCTTCTTCCAGAACCTGGCGGCCTTGTCTATTTTGCCCAGCGCCTTGGCGCAGGCCCTTGCGCCCGCCGCATGGCGCGCGCTGAACCAGCCCACGGCGAACCACGCGCGGGAATCGCGTTCGGTCGCTTCGCGGTAGAGCGCGAGCGCGACGGCCTCGTCGTTGAACTCGCCCAGCGCATCCTGTGCGGGACGCAAGGCCTTGAGGTAGCGCTCGGCGCCGCCCATGTCCGCCGCATCGAACAGCGGCGCGACGAATTCGGCGAGGTAGCGCAAGCGCTTGAGTCGCTTGCGCACGCGGTGCTGGCTTTCGGTGTCCAGCGATTCGAAGCGTTCACCTTCGCGCATCACCTGCTTGTGCAGGCGTTGCAGCCGCTTGCGCAGCACGCGCCGGGCGGCGTCGGCATCCAGGGGCGCCGGGCTGGCCGGTGGCATCTCTCCTCCTTCTTCGCTTTCCGACGCAGCCTTCGCGGGGCCGGCCGCGGTAAAGCCGATCAGCGACACCAGCACGTTCTGGAACGCCGAAGCGCGCACGGCGTCTCCGGCCGAAGGCGCGCTTTTGGCCGCCGCATCGCCGGCCAGCGGATCGAACTCCGGCGCGCGTGCCTCGCGCAGCCGGGGCTGCGCCAGCTTCACCACCTGCTCGCGGTCACGCAACTCGCCAAGCGCGCGGAAGGCTTCGACCAGGCGCGGCTCCCATGCAGCGGCATCGAACAGGCCCGAGGCGGTGTCGAGTTCGGCCAGCTCTCGCAGCGCGGTGCGCAACCGCCGGATGCCGATGCGCAACTGGTGCACCTGCTCGTCGTCTTCGCTGCCCGCGGCGATCTCGCTCGCGTTCGGCAGCATCTGCGCCAGGCATGAGGCGACCACCGCCTGCTGGATGGCACGGCCGTCCGGGTGCGGGCTGCCGAAGTGCGGGGCCTCGGCCTTCACGGCTTCCACCGTTTCCTGCGCCGCCAGCAGGCGCGCGCCGCGCTCGGCCTTCGACACGGTGCTGAACCACAGGCCGTGCTGCTGCGACCAGCGCCGCGCGAGCGACACCAGGCCTTGCACGTCGCCGTGCTTGAGTTCCAGTTCCAGTTCGCACACCGGCGATGCGCGTTGCTCTGGCGTGCCGGCGTGGGCGACGACCTTGCCGACGTCGAGCGCCATCTCGACCACCGCGCCGCCGGCCCCGGTGACGCGCACGTCGCGCGTGAGCCGCACGATGTCGGTCGATTGCCGCTCGACTAGCGGCACGCCGCCGTCGCTGCCGTCCGCCAGCAGCTTCGCGAGCCTGTCGCCCACCGGCGTGCCCTGGTGGCGCTGCGGGTGGATGGCCGGCGCGGCACCGGCCGTGCCCAGGTCGACGTTGTGCTCCAGCCGGTGCAGGGCGTTGTCGCCGGTGGCCTTCACGGTCTGCACCCAGCGCCGGCCTTCCTTGCGCAGCCGAAGCACCATGCCGTCGGCGGCCAGCCGCTGGTCGGCGGTGTCGAAATAGCGGGCCTGCAGGCGGGTGCGCACGACGGTGCCGCGTTTCAGGGCGGCTTCGACGGCCTTCAGGCGGCCGGCGGGAATGCAGAACTTGAACTCGATTTCCATAGGGCGCCATGATGCCCGCCCCGTCACGCAGGGCCGCCAAATCCCCTGTCTGGAAAATCATGTGGACGCCGTCCATTTTCTTTGGTATCTTTTGTGGACGGCGTACACAAGACGCCGTTGAACATCCACATCACCCTTCACCGACACAGGACGACACCATGGCCACCAAGCAGATCTTCGTGAACCTCCCCGTCAAGGACCTCGACAAGAGCAAGGCATTCTTCGCCGCGCTGGGCTACACCTTCAATGCGCAGTTCACCGACGCCAATGCCGCATGCATGGTCATCCAGGAAGGCAGCATCCACGCCATGCTGCTGGTGGAAGATTTCTTCAAGACCTTCACTAGCAAGAGCATCACCGACACCAGCAAGAGCACCGAGGTGCTGCTGTGCCTCTCGTGCGAAAGCCGCGCCGAGGTCGACGAGCTGGTGGCCAAGGCCAAGGCCGCGGGCGGCACCATCCCGGGCGAACCGAAGGACTACGGCTTCATGTACGGCCACGGCTTCCAGGACATCGACGGCCACCTCTGGGAGCTGATGTACATGGACCCGAACGCCGTCGTCACGCACCAGAACCAGTGACCTGACGCCACGCCACGCCACACCGTTGAAGAAGCAGAACGATGCCGATCGTTCCATACGCGCTCTTCACTGTTGCACGGAAGGCCCCTACCGGACGGGGGCGGCGCCCCGATATTCCTTTCACCGGCACGGCATCATCGGCCGAGCCCCCCATGAAAAGGAATAGCCCCATGCCCGAACAAGACAACAGCCCCGTCGTGCGGGTCGCGCCCCTCGGTTTCCCGTGGCAGACGATCGACCCGTTCCTGTTCTGCGTCTACCACGACGATGCGTATCCGCAGGGCAACGGGCGCATGGGGCCGGCCGCCTCGCTGGCCGGGCGCGACATCGGCCAGGACTTCAGCCGCAAGGACGGCTGGAGCATGTACCACGGCGACAAGGTGCCGGGCTTTCCCTCGCACCCGCACCGCGGCTTCGAGACCGTGACCATCGTGCGCAAGGGCCTGGTCGATCACTCCGACTCGCTGGGCGCCACCGCGCGCTTCGGCGGCGGCGACGTGCAGTGGCTCACGGCCGGCAAGGGCATCGTGCACTCCGAGATGTTCCCGCTGCTCGACGCCGGCGCGCCCAACCCGCTGGAGCTGTTCCAGATCTGGCTGAACCTGCCGGCGCGCAGCAAGATGGCCGAGCCGCATTTCACGATGTTCTGGTCCGACGCCATTCCGCGTTTCGCTTCCGACGACGCGAAGGGCGGCCGCACCGAGGTCGCCGTGATCGCCGGCCGGCTGGGCGACACCGTCAACGGACAGGACCCGATCCAGCCGCTGGCGCCGCCGCCCGACTCGTGGGCCTCGCAGGCCGACGCCGACGTGGCGATCTGGACGCTCAAGATGACGCCCGGCGCGCAATGGACGCTGCCGGCCGCCAGCGGCGAGGGCACGCGGCGCATGCTGTATTTCTTCAAGGGCGCGGCGGCTTTCGTCGCGGGCCGGCGCGTGGAATGCCCGGCGGCCATCGAACTGCGCGGCGATGCCGCGGTGGAGATTGCCAACGGCGACAGCGAGAGCGAGTTCCTGGTGCTGCAGGGCCGCCCGATCGCCGAGCCGGTGGTGCAGTACGGCCCCTTCGTGATGAACACGCAGGCTGAGATCAGCCAGACCATGGCCGACTACCGCCGCACCCAGTTCGGCGGCTGGCCCTGGGACGACTCGGCACCGGTGCACGGCCAAGAGGCCGCGCGCTTCGCAAGGCACCCGGGCGGGCGAGAGGAAGTGCCCGAAGCCTGAGCGAGCCCCGGCTCAGAGCGTCTTCAGGACTTCGGCGCCCGGCGCCGTCATGCTGGGCACGAACTCGATCACGTCGGTGCGCGCGACGCCGTTCTGCACGAACGGATCGCGCGCCAGCAAGGCTTCCAGCGCCGCGCGGTCGCCCGAGCGCGCCAGGATCACGCCGCCCTTGCGCGGCACCTGCCGGCCCGAGGCCACGAACAGGCCGCTTTCGTAGTGCGTCTTGAGCCAGCTGACATGCGCGTCCATCAGCGCATCGAGTTCTTCGAGCGGGCGGATGTAGGTGAGAGTGACGATGAACATGGATGAGGGCAGAGAGTGAACGAGGAAGCCACCATCCTATGAGTTCGGTGGTTCGGCCGCCTCCTCACTCGATTGCCACGCCGCCTTCCTTCACCAGCTTCGCGAACTTGGCCGTCTCCTCGCGGATGCGCCGCGCCATTTCTTCCTGCGTGCCGCCCAGCGGCTCGGCACCGATGGCCTGCATGCGTTGCGCGAAGTCGGGCGAATGGATGATCTTCACCATCTCGGCGTTCAGGCGCGCGACGATCTCCTTCGGCGTGGCCGCCGGCGCCAGCACGCCGAACCAGGTGCCGATGTCGAAGCCCTTGAGGCCCGCCTCTTCCATCGTCGGCACGTCGGGCAGCACCGTCGAGCGGCGCGCCGTAGTCACGGCCAGCGCGCGCAGCTTGCCGCTCTTGATGTGCTGCAGCACCGGCGTGATGGTGTCGAAGGACATCGCCACCTGGCCGCCGAGCAGGTCGGTGGTGAGCGGGCCGCTGCCCTTGTAGGGCACGTGCAGCAGCGTGGTGCCGGTGCTGGCCTGGAACTGCGTGCCGATCAGGTGCTGCGCCGTGCCGTTCCCGTTGGAGCCGTAGGCCAGCTTCTCGGGCGCGGCCTTGGCCAGCGCGACCAGTTCGGCGACGTTCTTCGCGGGCGTGCTGGCGGCGTTGACGACCAGCACGTTCGGCACCATGGCCACCAGGGTGACAGGCGCCAGGTCTTTCTGGAAGTCGTAAGGCAGCTTCTTGTAGACGCTGGTGGCGATGGTGTGGTGCACCGCGCCCATCAGCAGCGTGTAGCCGTCGGGTTTGGCCTTGGCCACGTAGTCGGCGCCGAGCGTGGCGCCGGCACCTGGCCTGCTTTCCACCACCACGGGCTGGCCGAGCGACTGCGAGAGCTTGTCGGCCAGCGCGCGCGCCAGCACGTCGGTGGTGCCGCCGGCGGGGAAGGGCACGATGAGGCTGATGGGCTTCGCCGGCCAGCCGGCCGGTGACTGCGCGAAGGCCAGCGCAGCGGTGCCAAGGCCCAGTGCGAGCGTCGCGGCCCGAAGCAGGCTGCGCCTGCCGCTGCTGCGGCGGCGCGCGTTGGAAGAAGCGTTCATGGTTTGTCTCCGGCTCGTTGTCGTGGTGCGCGCATCGAGGCGCGCGGATACCGTCGTGTCTGTCGCTGGCGGCCGTTCAGGCCATTGCGTGTGTCACGCCGCAAGCCGCATCGGCTCGCCCGCGATGTGCGCGCACACCGCCTGCGTCACCTGCTCGGTGGTCGCGCTGCCGCCCAGGTCGCGTGTGTGCAGCGCCGGGTTGGCCGTGACGTGCTCCACCGCCTGCATCACGCGCCGCGCCGCCTCGGCCTCGCCCAGGTGCTCGAGCAGCATCACCACCGACCAGAAGGTGCCGACCGGGTTGGCCAGCCCCTTGCCCATGATGTCGAAGGCCGATCCGTGGATGGGCTCGAACATCGACGGATAGCGCCGCTCCGGATCGATGTTGCCGGTGGGCGCGATGCCCAGGCTGCCCGCCAGCGCGGCGGCCAGGTCGCTGAGGATGTCGGCGTGCAGGTTGGTGGCGACGATGGTGTCGAGCGTGGCCGGGCGGTTGACCATGCGCGCGGTGCAGGCGTCGACCAGTTCCTTGTCCCACGTCACGTCGGGGAACTCCTTGGAGATCTGCAGCGCGATCTCGTCCCACATCACCATCGCATGGCGTTGCGCGTTGCTCTTGGTCACCACGGTGAGCAGCTTGCGCGGCCGCGAACCGGCCAGCTTGAAGGCGAAACGCATGATGCGCTCCACGCCCGCGCGGGTCATCATGCTCACGTCGGTCGCGGCCTCGATGGGGTGGCCCTGGTGCACGCGGCCGCCGACGCCGGCGTACTCGCCCTCGGAGTTCTCGCGCACGATCACCCAGTCGAGCTGGCCGGGCGCGCAGCGCTTGAGCGGGCCGTCGATGCCCGGCAGGATGCGCGTGGGCCGCACGTTGGCGTACTGGTCGAAGCCCTGGCAGATCTTCAGGCGCAGGCCCCAGAGCGTGACATGGTCGGGAATGTGCGGATCGCCCGCGGAGCCGAAAAGAATGGCGTCCTTGCCGCGCAGCGCGTCGAGGCCGTCGGCCGGCATCATCTCGCCGTGCGCGCGGTACCAGTCGCCGCCCCAGCCGAAGTCCTCGAAGCTGAATTGCAGCGCGCCGCCGGAGGCCTCGGCCAGCGCCTCCATCACCCGGCGCCCCGCCGGAATCACTTCCTTGCCGATGCCGTCGCCGGGAATGGTGGCAATGCTGTAGCGGGTCATCGATGTCCTTTTGCGTGTGTGCTCTTTGGAAGGCGCACTGTAGGATCCGGCGCGCTGAACAATTCATGCCCGAAGTGAATCCATCCTTAACTTCAATTCAACAGTGAGGCTGCCATGACGTCGCCTGTACAGCCCGCCGACCTCGGCTTCTTCTCCGCGCTCGCGGCCTGCGGCAGCCTCAGCGCCGCGGCGCGCGAGCTGGGCATCAGCACGCCGGCCGTGAGCAAGCGGCTCTCGCAGATGGAAACGCGCCTGGGGGTGACGCTGGTGAACCGCACCACGCGGCGCATGAGCCTCACGCCCGAAGGCGAGCTCTACGTGGCGCATGCGCGCCGCATCCTCGGCGAGATCGACGACATGGCGCAGTTGCTGGGCGGCGCCAAGGGCGAGGCGCAGGGCCTGCTGCGCGTGAATGCCACGCTGGGCTTCGGGCGCAGCCACGTGGCGCCGCTGATATCGAAGTTCGTGCGCAAGCATCCGCAGGTCGAGGTGCAGCTGCAGCTTTCGGTCAACCCGCCGCCGCTGACCGACGACGCCTTCGACGTCTGCATCCGCTTCGGCGCGCCGCCCGAGGCCCGCGTGATCGCGCGGCGCATCGCGTCGAACCGGCGGCTGCTGTGCGCCTCGCCGGCCTACCTGGCGCGCGCCGGGCAGCCCAGGGTGCCCAACGACCTTGCGCACCACCGCTGCATCGGCATCCGCCAGGGCGACGAGGCCTACGGCATGTGGCGCCTGAGCACCGGCCGGGGCGCGGCGCAGCGCACAGAGGCGGTGAAGACGCGCGGCGCGCTGAGCACCAACGACGGCGAGATCGCGGTCAACTGGGCGCTCGACGGCCACGGCATCCTGATGCGCGCCGAGTGGGACATCGCGCGCTACCTGCGCAGCGGCCGGCTGGTGCAGGTGCTCGCGAACTACCGAACGCCCGACGCCGACATCTACGCCGTGTACCCGCAGCGCCACCAGCTGTCGGCGCGCGTGCGGACCTTCGTCGACTTCATCGCGGCCGCGCTCGGCAAGGACGCGGCCGAGCCTGCGCTCAACCGCCGCTGAGCACCGAGGCCACCAGCCACACGTTGGCGGCGCTGATCACGCCGAACAGGCCCCACGCCAGCGACTTGAGCACCGGCCCGTTGGCAAACCCGCCCATCATGGCGCGGCTGCTGGTGAAGCGAATCAAGGGCCACATCGCGAACGGAAGCTGGAAGCTCAGCACCACCTGGCTGAGCACAAGCATCTTGCCCACGCCGCCGTCGCCGAACCACCAGACGCCGAGGAAGGCCGGGCCGAGCGCGAGCGCGCGCGTGATCAGCCGGCGCTGCCAGCACGGGATCTTCATGTCGAGAAAGCCCTCCATGATGATCTGGCCCGCGATGGTGCCGGTGAAGGTCGAGCTCTGCCCCGAGGCCAGCAGCGCGATGCCGAACAGCGTGGCCGCGAAAGCGCTGCCGACGACGGGCTCGAGCAGGCGGTAGGCGTCGTCGATCTCCGCCACTTCGCGGTGGCCGGTGGCATGGAAGGCGCTGGCCGCCAGCACCATGATGGCCGCGTTGACCAGCAGCGCGAGCGACAGCGACACCACCGCGTCGAGCGTGCAGAAGCGCACCGCCTCGCGCCGCGCCGGTTCGGTGTCGGCCACGAGGCGGGTCTGCACGATGGACGAATGCAGGTACAGGTTGTGCGGCATCACCGTGGCGCCGACGATGCCGATGGCCAGGTACAGCGCGCCCGGCTGGTGCAGCCGCTCCAGGCTCGGCGCGAAGCCCATCGCCACGCCGAACCAGTTGGGCGGCGCCATCATCAGCTCGACCGCGAAGCAGCCCGCGATGGTGCCGACCAGCCCGAGCACGATGGCCTCCACCCGGCGAAAGCCCGCGCCCTGCAGGCCCAGCACCAGCAGCGTGTCGAAGGCCGTGATGGCGATGCCCACCGGAATCGACACGCCGAACAGCAGGTGCAGCGCGAGCGCGCTGCCCAGCACCTCGGCGAGGTCGCAGGCCACGATGGCCAGCTCGGCGCCCAGCCACAGCAAGCGGTTGACGCGCGGCGAGTAGTGCTCGCGGCAGGCGCGCGCCAGGTCTTTCTGCGCCACCAGCCCCAGGCGCACGCACAGCGTCTGCAGCAGCATCGCCGCCAGGCTCGCCAGCAGCACCACGAACAGCAGGCCGTAGCCGAAGCGCGAGCCGGCCTCGATGTCGGTGGCCCAGTTGCCCGGGTCCATGTAGCCGACCGACACCAGCAGGCCCGGGCCCGCGTAGCGCATCAGCTTCCTGAAGAAAGGCAGGTCCTGGGGAACGGCCACGCTGCCCTTCACTTCGGAGGGACAGAAAGGCGCGGTGGCCGTGCGGGGCAGCGGAAAGAACATCCGGGCGATGATAGGGACAAGGACGCGGCGTTGTCGCGGACCTGACCGGCGCGGCGATGCCGCATCTCTTAGATTCGGCGTTCGCACCCCGGTGCGTCATCCCTCACATCAATCCTCGGAGACCTTTCCAATGATCCACGTCGTCGCAGTCATCACCGCCAAGCCGGGCCAGCGCGCCGCGCTGCTCGAAGCCTTCGCCGCCAACCGCGCGGCCGTGCTGGCCGAAGAAGGCTGCATCGAATACGGCGCGACGATCGACGCGCAAGGCATCCCGACGTCGAAGGCCAGCTTCGGCAACGACACCTTCGTCGTGATCGAGAAATGGGAAACGCTGGCCCACCTGCAGGCCCACGCCGTCGCGCCGCACATGAAGGCGCACAGCGAGAAGACCAAGGAGCTGACGGCGGGCAAGCTGATTCACGTGCTCGAGCCGGTTTGAGTTTTCGCACGCGCAGCGAAATCCGCAGGAACGAGAAGCTGCGCTGAACCCGGCGGCTGCTGCCTGCCGCCTCGCCATGAAAAAACGCGCCCTCGGGCGCGTTTTTTCATGGAAGCGTCGAAGCCTTACTTCGACACGACCTTCACCATCTCCAGGCACTTGTTCGAGTAGCCCCACTCGTTGTCGTACCAGCTCACGAGCTTGACGAAGGTGCCGTCCAGCGCAATGCCGGCTTCGGCGTCGAAGATCGAGGTGCGCGGGTCGCCGCGGAAGTCGGTGGCGACGACCTTGTCTTCGGTGTAGCCCAGCACGCCCTTGAGCGCGCCTTCGCTCTGTGCCTTCATCTCGGCGCAGATTTCCTTGTACGTGGCTTCCTTCACCAGCTCGACCGTCAGGTCGACCACCGACACGTCGGAGGTCGGCACGCGGAAGCTCATGCCGGTGAGCTTCTTGTTGAGCTCGGGGATCACCACGCCCACGGCCTTGGCGGCGCCGGTGCTCGAGGGAATGATGTTTTCCAGGATGCCGCGGCCGCCGCGCCAATCCTTGTTGCTCGGGCCGTCCACGGTCTTCTGCGTGGCGGTGGCCGCGTGCACGGTCGTCATCAGGCCGCGCTTGATGCCCCACTTGTCGTTCAGCACCTTGGCCAGCGGCGCCAGGCAGTTGGTGGTGCAGCTGGCGTTGCTGACGATGGCTTCGCCGGCGTACTTCTTGTCGTTCACGCCGTAGACGAACATGGGGGTGTCGTCCTTCGACGGTGCCGACAGGATGACCTTCTTGGCGCCCGCGTCGATGTGCTTCTGCGCGGTTTCCTTGGTGAGGAACAGGCCGGTCGATTCGAGCACGACGTCGGCGCCGACTTCGTTCCACTTCAGTTGCGCGGGGTCGCGCTCCTGGGTCAGGCGGATCCTCTTGCCGTTCACGATCAGCGTATTGCCGTCAACCGTGACCTCACCCTTGAAGCGGCCATGCACCGAGTCGTACTGGAGCATGTAGGCGAGGTAGTCGGGCTCGAGCAAGTCGTTGATGGCAACGATTTCGATGTCGTTCTTGAAGTTCTGCACTGCTGCGCGCAGCACGTTGCGACCGATGCGGCCGAAGCCGTTGATACCGAGTTTGATAGCCATCTGACTTGCTCCTAAGGTTGAAAAACTTGTTGTCTGTCGTGAACCGTGCGAAGGGACTCAGTCGCGCAGCGCTGCTTCCACCGTGGCGGCCACGTTCTCCGCCGTGAATCCGAAGTGCTTGAACAGCACCGGCGCGGGCGCCGATTCGCCGTACGTGTCGATGCCCACGACGGCGGCGCAGCCGTACTTCCACCAGCCGCCGGTGCAGCCCATTTCGACGGCGATGCGCGGCAGCTTCTTGGGCAGCACGGCCTTCTTGTAGGCCAGGTCCTGGCGGTCGAAGGTGGTGGTCGAGGGCATCGACACCACGCGCACGGCGATCTTCTTCTCGGCCAGCAGCTTCTGCGCGGCCAGTGCGAGCTGCACTTCGGAACCCGTGGCGATGATGACGGCGGCCGTCTTCTTGCTCTTCAGGCCGACGGCTTCCGGCTCGGACAGCACGTAGGCACCGCGGCTGATGTCGCCGAGTTCGCTCTTGGGCGCGTAGGCGATGTTCTGGCGGCTCAGCAGCAGCGCGGTCGGGCGCGACTGGTTCTGCAGCGCCACGGCCCAGGCCACGGCGGTTTCGGCCGTGTCGCCCGGGCGCCAGACGTCCAGGTTCGGAATCAGGCGCAGCGAGGCGGCGTGCTCGATCGACTGGTGCGTGGGGCCGTCTTCGCCCAGGCCGATGGAGTCGTGGGTGAACACGTGGATCACGCGGCGCTTCATCAGCGCGGCCATGCGGATGGCGTTGCGGCTGTAGTCGCTGAAGGTGAGGAAGGTGCCGCCGTAGGGGATGTAGCCGCCATGCAGCGCCA
Source organism: Variovorax sp. PMC12 (assembly GCF_003019815.1). Classification (NCBI taxonomy): domain Bacteria; kingdom Pseudomonadati; phylum Pseudomonadota; class Betaproteobacteria; order Burkholderiales; family Comamonadaceae; genus Variovorax; species Variovorax sp. PMC12. The sequence continues at coordinate 4,185,201 of NZ_CP027773.1, read as the reverse complement.
CGCCGTTCATGATGGCCGCCATGCCGAACTCGCGCACGCCGTAGTTGATGTGGCGGCCGATGGTGCCGTGGGGCGTTTCGGCCGGGGCCTCGGACTTGGTTTCGTCTTCGGCGCCCTGCTTGGCTTCGACGGCCGGCACGTTCATGACCACCGCGCCGGTCTTCGCATCGAAGCGCAGCGCGGCGGTGCTCTTGGTGTTGGTGAGGTTGGAGCCGGTCAGGTCGGCGCTGCCGCCGAGCATTTCAGGCAGCGCGGCGGTGAAGGCTTCCAGCGCGAGCTGGCTGGCCTTGCGGCTGGCCACGGTCTCGGCCTTGGTGTGGGCGGCGACCACGGTGTCGAACGCGACCTGGTGGAAGTCCTTGGGCAGCTCGCCCTTCATGCGGCGGGTGAAGTCGGCGGCCAGCTCGGGGTAGGCGGCGGCGTAGGCGGCGAACCTGGCGTTCCACTCGGCTTCGATGTTGGCGCCGGCTTCCTTGTGGTCCCAGTCGGCGTACACCTCGGCCGGAATCTCGAAGGGCGGGTAGTGCCAGTCGATGGCGTCGCGCGTGAGCTTGATTTCTTCGGCGCCCAGTGCTTCGCCGTGGGCCTTGGCGGTGCCGGCGCGGTTCGGGCTGCCCTTGCCGATGACGGTCTTGCAGTTGATGAGCGTGGGCTTGTCGGTCGACTGCTTGGCCTTGGCGATGGCCTTCGACACTTCGGCGGCGTCGTTGCCGTCGATCGGGCCGATCACGTGCCAGCCATAGGCATGGAAGCGCTCGGCCACGTTGTCGATGTACCAGGGCTTGACCTGGCCGTCGATGCTGATGCCGTTGTCGTCGTACAGCGCGATCAGCTTGTTCAGGTGCCAGGCGCCGGCGAGTGCGCAGGCTTCATGGCTGATGCCTTCCATCATGCAACCGTCGCCCAGGAAGGCGTAGGTGTGGTGGTCGACGATGGCGTGGTCCTTGCGGTTGAACTCGGCCGACAGGAGCTTCTCGGCCAGCGCGAAGCCCACGGCGTTGGTGATGCCCTGGCCCAGCGGGCCGGTGGTGGTTTCCACGCCGGGGGTCACGTCGACTTCAGGGTGGCCGGCCGTCTTGCTGTGCAGCTGGCGGAAGTTCTTGAGCTCGCCGATGGGCAGGTCGTAGCCGGTGAGGTGCAGCACCGAGTACAGCAGCATCGAGGCGTGGCCGTTCGAGAGCACGAAGCGGTCGCGGTCGAACCAGTGCGGGTTCGCGGGGTTGTAGCGCAGGTGTTCGCCCCAGAGTGCGACGGCCATGTCGGCCATGCCCATCGGTGCACCCGGATGTCCGGAATTCGCTTGTTGAACGGCATCCATAGCCAGCGCGCGGATCGCGTTGGCCATCAGGGCTTGGTTTGCCATGGGCATGGGACTTTCGGGGGAAAAGGGTGGGTGGGATAGGGGGGAACCCGCGATTTTACCGGGCGAGCCCGAACGGCTGCCGATACGGCCCGAACACCCCGCGGATGTTCTTGTGCGGCGGCCGGACTGCTAGAGTTGCCACCCATGCATGGGCTGCACCTCACCGCCGACCTCCACGACTGCCAATGCGGCCTTCAATGGCTCACCGACCGGGAGGCGCTGGGAGCGGTTTGCCTCAAGGCGGTATCGGCCGCCGGGCTGCAGGCGGTGGGCAGGCTGGTCCACGGTTTTCCGGCCACGCCGCAGGGGCCGGGCGGCGTCACCGCCACGGTGCTGCTGGCCGAATCGCACCTGTGCATCCACACCTGGCCCGAGCAGCGCGGCGTGACGCTGGACGTGTACGTCTGCAATTTCAGCGGCGACCACTCGGCCAAGGCGCATGCGCTGATGGAATGCCTGGTGGCGCTGTTCCAGCCCCGCCACAGCGAGCGCAACGAGCTCCAGCGCGGACGGGTCCCGGCGTGAGCGCGGCGCGGGCCATGATCCTTGCCGCAGGGCGCGGCGAGCGCATGCGGCCGCTGACCGGCACCTGCCCCAAGCCCCTGCTCGAAGTGCGCGGCAAGCCGCTGATGCAGTGGCCGATGGAGGCGCTGGCCGCCGGCGGCTTCACTGAACTGGTGGTCAACACCGACTGGCTGGGCGCGCAGATTTCGCAGCGCTTCGGCGCAAAGCCCTTGCTGGACGGGCACGCCGCGCTATCGATTTCATACTCCGACGAAGGCCGCGACTTCGGCGGCGCGCTCGAGACCGCCGGCGGCATCGTGCGCGCGCTGACGCTGCTGGGCGATGTGTTCTGGGTCGCGGCCGGCGATGTGTTCGCGCCCGGCTTCGCCTTCACGCAGGCTTCGGTCGAGCGCTTCCTGGCCGGCGGCAAGCTCGCGCACCTGTGGCTGGTGCCGAACCCGGCGCACAACCCCAAGGGCGACTTCGGCCTGTCGCCGGACGGGCTTGCGCTGAACACGGCGCCCGAGAAATTCACCTTCTCGACCATCGGCCTCTACCGCGCAGCGCTGTTCGCGCCGCCGTACTGCGACATCCCCCCCGGCAACCCGGACGGCCGCAAAGCCCCGTTGGCGCCGATCCTGCGTGCCGCGATGGACAATGAACTGGTGAGCGCCGAGCTCTACACCGGCCCCTGGACCGATGTGGGAACCCCCGAACGGCTTGCCCAACTGAACACGCCAAGATGACCTCTGCAGACACCACCACGATCTACGCCGAGCGCCGCGCGCGCCTCGCTTCGCAACTGGGCAAGGACGGCATCGCCATCATTCCGACCGCGCCCGAGCGCCCGCGCAACCGCGACACCGATTTCCTCTACCGCCACGACAGCTACTTCTATTACCTGACCGGCTTCACCGAGCCCAACGCCTGGCTGGTGCTGGCGGGCGACGGCCGCGCCACGCTGTTCTGCGCGCCGAAAGACCTGGAGCGCGAGATCTGGGACGGCTACCGCCTCGGTCCCGACGCGGCGCCGGCGGCGCTCGGCGTCGACGAAGCCTTCTCGGTGACCGACCTCGACACGAAACTGCCGAAGCTGCTCGAGAACCGCTCGACCGTGTGGTTCCCGTTCGCGATCCACAAGGGCCTGGAGACCCGCATCGACGGCTGGCTGCAGTCTGTGCGCGCCCGCGTGCGCTACGGCGCGCTGTGCCCCGAGGAGCAGCGCGACCTGTGCGGCCCGCTCGACGAGATGCGCCTCGTGAAGGACGCGCACGAACAGGACATCATGCGGCGCGCCGCGCAGATCAGCGCCCGCGCGCACGTCCGCGCGATGCAGCTGTCGGCCCGCATGCTGCGCGAGGGCAAGGACGCTCGCGAGTACCACCTCGATGCCGAGCTGCTGCATGAATTCCGCCTTGGCGGCTCGCAGTACCCGGCCTACTACTCCATCGTCGCGGCCGGTGCCAACGCCTGCGTGCTGCACTACCGCGCCGATGCGGCGCCCGTGCGCAAGGGCGAGCTGGTGCTGATCGACGCGGGCTGCGAGCTGGACGGCTACGCCAGCGACATCACGCGCACCTTCCCGGCCGACGGCAGATTCACCGGCCCGCAGCGCGCGCTGTACGACCTGGTGCTGGCCAGCCAGGACGCCGCGGCCGCCGCCACCAAGGCCGGCAACCGCTTCAACGACCCGCACGACGCGGCCGTGAAGGTGCTGTCGCAGGGCATGCTCGACCTGGGCCTGCTCGACGCCGACAAGGTCGGCAACGTGCAGGACGTGATCGACTCGCGCGCCTATTTCCAGTTCTACATGCACCGCACCGGCCACTGGCTGGGCATGGACGTGCACGACTGCGGCAGCTACGTCGAGCCCACGCAGGTCGGCGAAGTGAGCGAACGCAAGGATCCGCTGTCGAACGAGGTCATCAAGAACCGCCCGAGCCGCATCCTGCATCCGGGCATGGTGCTGACGCTGGAGCCCGGCATCTACGTGCGGCCGGCCGACGGCGTGCCGGAGCAGTTCCACAACATCGGCATCCGCATCGAGGACGACGCGATCGTCACCGCCACCGGCTGCGAGCTCATCTCGCGCGGCGTGCCGGTGAAGGCGGACGAGATCGAGGCGCTGATGCGAGCCTGACGGCCCGCTGCGCTCGCTGCTGGTCGTCAGCTGGCGGCCAGGGCCGCCAGCACCAGATGGAGCAGCGCGGCGCCGAGCGCCAGCACCGCGGCAGCGGAAGCGATCCAGTGAAAGCGGCCCGGCACCGCGCTCAGCAGGCCCACCGTCGTCAGCGCGGCCGCGGTGAGCGCGCCCAGCCAGAGCACCCAGCCGATGGCGCTGCCGGCAGCCTGCAGGCTCGCGCCCAGCGACAGGCACAGGAGGGCAGTGCCCCCCAGCTGCAGCCAGCGCCGCCACGGGCCCGGCGTGCTGCCGCGGCCGAAAACGTCTTCGCTGTGGCGGTCCATCGCGAGGCTCAATGCGCAGAAGCCCGCGAGCGAAGCGGCGAACACCAGCGCCAGGAGCAGGGCGTGCATCAGGAGCCGCCTCCCGAGGTGGCGAGCCCTTGCTGCGGCGGTGTCTTCGGGGCCGGCTTCTGCGTGATGGCCTTGCGGCGCTTTCGCTCGACGAGCCAGACCGCGCTCGCGAGCCCCAGGCCCAGCGCGATGGCGACGAGATCGAAGCCCGCCACCGCGCTCGGTCCGGAGCGCAGGCTCACCGTCAACGGCGCGGGGCCGGTGAACGCATTGAGCACCGGCAGCAGCACGAACAGCAGCGCGCCGAGCGCCAGTTGCGCCTGCCACATGCGCAGCGTCGGCCGCAGCAGGCCCAGCACCGCGGACGCGCCCCAGACGATGAAGAACCAGCGGATCTCCGCATCGCCGCGCTCGGCCATCTCGACCGGCAGCAGGCGGTTGGCCCAGAAGAAGGCCGCCATCGCGAGCGGCAACCCGGCGATGGCGCCGAGGTTGAGCCCGTCGACCAGCCGCAGGCCTAAGCCGACACGCCCGCCCTGCTTGAGCGTCTTTGAGTACTTCTGCCGCTCCTTCACCGCCCACAGCAGCAGCCCCGTGGCCACCATCAGGCAGCCCGCGATGCCAGAGAGGAAGAACAGCGCGCGCAGCAGCGGATTCGCGAAGCGCCCGATGTGCAGGCCGTAGAGCACGCCGCGCGTCTCGGCGGCGGGCTTGGGCACGTCGCCGAACGTGCCGATCAGCGCGCCGGTCGCGCCGTTGAACTGCATCGTCGGCTGGTCGTAGGAAAGCTGCGGCCCCTCGGCGCGCGTGAGCGAGACCACCGCCTTGGCATCGTTCGGCTGGTGCACGGTGACACGGCCCACGGCCGCGCCGTGCCAGTGCGCGGAGGCCTGCGCGATCATCGGCGCGATGGGCGCAAGCGGCACCCTGTTGCCCGAGGCCTTGAACTGGTCACGGCCGCTGCCGGGGAAAGCTTCGGAGAAGAACACCTGCTCGCCGCCGCGGTCCTTGTAGGCCACCTGGGGAGCCCACGGCATGTACAGGAACATCAGCGTGACGAGGCCCGTGTACGTGATCATCAGGTGATAGGGCAGCGCGAGCACCGCCGTCACATTGTGCGCATCGAGCCACGAACGCTGGCCCTTCTTCGGCCGGAAGGTGAAGAAGTCCTTGAAGATGCGCTTGTGCGTGACGATGCCGCTGAAGATGGCCACCAGCATGAACATCGCGCAGAAGCCCACGATCCAGCGCGCCCACAGCGCGGGCATGTAGTGCAGGTCGAAGTGCAGGCGGTAGAAGAACTCGCCGCCGCGTGTGACGCGCGGCGCGCTGACCGGCTCGCCGGTGGCCGGGTCGAGCGATGCGCGGTCGAAGCGGCGGCGCGGCGGTTTCTTGTCGTCGGGCGTGGCAGCGGCGGCGGCGGCCGGCGGCGCGAGCCAGAGCACGTCGGTCGACCTCTGGCGCTCATTCGGCAGGTTGATGAACCAGCGCGGGCTGTCCGCGCCGCGTTGCTGCAGATAGGCCACGGCACTTTCGACCGCGCGCACCTGCGGCACGGCGGGCTGCGCGGCGGCGTGCAGCTCGGGCTTCATCCACAGCGTGATCTCGTCCTTGAAATACGACGCCGTGCCGGCCGCGAAGACCATGAACAGCACCCAGCCGACCAGCAGGCCCGACCAGGTATGCAGCCAGGCCATCGACTGGCGGAATCCCTCCTTCATGCAGCTGCGCCTCCGGTGAGCCGCAGGAGGACAAGCAGCAGCACGCCGAGCGACCCCGCGGCGACGGCCAGGCCGGACCAGGCACGCAGCGCGGTGCGCGCCGCAAAGACCCACATCACGGCGAGCGCGAAGACGAGGAAGGAAGCCAGCGTGCCGGTCATCGTGGCTTCGCTGCGGGCCATGCCGAAGGCGAAGGGCAGGCACAGGGCGAGGACGGCGGCGAACAGGGCGGCTACGCCGTAGCCGCCCAGGATGGCGGCGATGGCGCGCACGGCCACGCCGAGGCGGTAACGAAAGCTGGAGCTCACGACGCGGGCCGGACGGCGGGCGAGGACGTTCGGGGATTCATGGGAAAAAAGAGATGTCAGATAATGAGAATCATACTCATCTTCGGCGCGAATCTCTTCTTGCCCTGGTGACGCAGCAGCAATGGAGCGCCACGGCAAAAGCCCCGGAGCGATGCGGCTGCACCGCGCGGGGCCTTGCCCGGCGTCAATCGAGATTGAGCGTCGGCTTCTGCGTACCGCGTCGTTACTTCGCCTGCAGCAGCGCGCCGGCTTCGAGCAGCACCAGCTCGTTGTCGTCGGCCTTGTTGGGCTCGCGGCTGCTGGAGAAGGGCAGGTTGTTGTCGTTGCCGACCACGATGTGCGTGGCATCGACCACGTCGACGTTCTCGATCGTGAAGAACGGGAACTTCAGCACGCCGTCGTTCAGCGGCTTGCGTGCGAGCTTGTTCGGGTCGGCAATGTTCAGCAGGTCGATGTAGCCGATCTTGCGCACCGGGCCGCCCACGTTCGCATCGTTCAGCTCGACCTTGTAGACGCGCTTGAACTTGGCGATGTCGTGGAAGCAGTCGGTGCGCTTCTGGCCTTCGGGGCAGGCCTTGTCGCTGGTGCCTTCGCCGTTGTCGCGTTCGATGATGAGGCCCATGGCACTCGTGCCATCTCCTGCCTTGCCGTCGATCATGTTGAAGTCGCCGATGGCGTTGCCGTTGGCTTCGAGCACGTATTGCCAGTGGCGGCCGGTCCACTTCTCGGTGGCCACGTCGAACTCGAGCACGCGCAGCGCCTCCTTGCCTTCGACCTTCTCGTAGTCCTTGGCCTCGGCGTTCCACACCGGGCCTTCGAGCAGCGCGTAGAGCTTGCTGCCGTCCTTCGACGAGGCCATGCCCTCGAAGCCCTTGGAGCGCTTGACCTGGAACTCGACCGCGCCACCCGGCGCGCCCGGCGTGGTCACGGCCGGATGGTCGGGCGAGCGAACGGCCTTGCCGTCGACCAGCGTGTCGTACACCGCGAGCACCTTGCCCTTCAGGTCGGCCTTGATGAGGAAGGGGCCGAACTCCTCGCCGATCCACAGCGCGCCGCCGGCGAACTGGAAGCTCTCGGGGTCGAAGTCGGAGCCCGTCAGGTAGCGCTGCCTGGTGCCTTCCTGCACGATGCGGAAAGGCACCTTCTTGTCGGGGTCGTGCAGGAAGATGGTGTCCAGGCGATTGAACTTGCCGCTCTTGAAGTCCACCTTGTAGTGGTTCAGGTAGAGCATGAAGTCGGGCGAGTTGGCCTTGGCGCCGGCGCCGTTGTCGGTAAGGATCCAGAAGGTGCCGTCGTCCATCTTCTTGATGCCCGAGTGGCCTTGCAGCGGCTGGCCCTTGAAGGGCAGCGACACGCCGGTGGGGCGTCCGGCCGACAGGCCTTCGACGCTGCCCACGGCCTCGACGCGCCTGGCCGTCGTGAACTTGCCGCTGACCTGCAGGTCGGCCGGTGCGTCCTTGGGCGTGGCAACGAAGCTCTGCGCGGGCAGCACGGCGTGGCCGGCGAGCGTGGCGGGGAAGGCGGTCTGCGCAGCCGCGGCGCCGCATGCGAGTGCGGCGGCCAGGGCAACGAAGGACAGGGAGGCAAGACGTGTCATGAGCAGGAGAGTGTTCAAGTCGAAAACGCGTGACCATGCCGAGGGGGCATGACGCCGCCATGACATCCCTTCAAGGTGCGATGTCGACCGTCACCTCGCGCGACTCGGCACGCCCCTGGTCGTCGACCGCGCGCAGCACGTAGCGCCGGCCCGAGGCCGCGAGGTCGGGCATCCACGTGATGCCTTCGCCGGGCGCGGCGCGGCCGATGAGCGCGTCGTCGGCAAACCAGTAGATCGCCTGCGTGCCCGCCGCGGCTTCGGCGCGCAGCACCAGCGGTTCGGGCTTGTTCGCGCGCAGCGTGTGGCGCACGCCGCGCAGGGGCGAGGTGATGAGCGGTGCGCTTTCCGGTGCGCCGCCGTCTTTCTCGCAGCCATCGGCCGGTGCGCTCGCGCGCGGCAGGCCGGCCTGGCGGAACAGTCGGCGCATGTCGCTTCCCCATTGCTCCACCACCTGCTGGCGGGCATTGGGCTGCGGGCCGCAGACCACCTTGCCGGTCGTCTCGTCGACCCATACCGCGCGGTGCAGGTTGCTGACCTGGATGGGCGACTTGCCGGCGATGAACCACGTCATGGTGCGCACCGGGCACAGCGCGTCGGGCAGGCCACCCGTCGCCGCGCAGACTTCGACCTGGCGCAAGTCGGGCGGCTGGCGCGACGCGACCTCGCCGGGGTCGAGCCGCTGGGCGCGCAGCGCATCGACCATGCGCAGGAACAGCGGCGCGGCCGCATCGACGCCCACCAGCGCGGGGTTGCTGGTGCCGTCGAAGTTGCCCACCCACACCACCAGCACATGCCGGCCGAACACGCCGGCCGTCCACGCATCGCGAAAGCCCCAGGACGTGCCCGTCTTCCATGCGATGGCGGGGCGCGCGGGCAGCGTGGTGTCGGGGCGCGGCGTGTGGCGCAGCATGTCGAGCGTGATGAAGGAAGCCTCCTCGCTCAGCAGGCGCAGCGGCTGCACGGGCCGCTCGTCGGGCGCGGGCTGCGTGTAGCGAATGGGCTGCGAGATGCCGCCGTTGGCCAGCGTCGCGTACATGCCCGCCAGTTCCTCGGGCGTGACCTCGCCACCGCCCAGCACCAGCGCGAGGCCGTAGTGCGATTCGCTCTGCAGCTTCTGCACGCCCGCGAGCCGCATGAAGTCATACAGCCCCGGCTTCGAGAGCCTGGCCGCCACGGCGACCGCGGGCACGTTGCGGCTGCGGATCAGCGCCTCCTGCGCCGGCAGCGGGCCGGCGAAGCGGTGGTCGAAGTTCTCAGGCGTGTAGGGGCCGAAGGAGGTCGGCGCGTCCTTCAGCATCGTCTTCGGATGCAGCAGCCCCTGGTCGAGCGCCAGCGCGTAGATGAAGGGCTTGAGCGTGGAGCCCGGCGAGCGCTTGGCCAGCACGCCGTTGACCTGCCCCGCGATGGCGTCGTTGCGGAAGTCGGCCGAGCCGATCATCGCGCGCACCTGCATGGTCGAGGCGTCGAGCAGCAACGCGCTCGCGTTCGTCATGCCCACGTCGGCATGCGTGCGCAGGTACTGGCCCATCACGCGTTCGAGCGTGGCCTGCATGCGCAGGTCGATGGTGGTGCGCACCTCCTGCACGCCACGCTCCTGCGCGAGCAGCATGTCGGTGGCGTGCGGCGCAAGAAAAGGCAGGCTGCCGCGCGACTGCGCCGACAGCGCGAGCTGCGCATCGGGCGCATGCTGCTTCGCGGCCGGGTCGCGCTCGGCCCACAGCGCCCACAGCCGTTCGCGCGCCGACTGCAGCTCGGCATTGCGCCCGCGCTCGGCGATGCGCTTGACGGGGTTCTGCGGAATCACGGCAAGCGTCAGCGCCTCGGGCAGGCTCAGCTTGGCGGCGTCCTTGCGGAAGTAGATGAGGCTCGCGGCCTGCACGCCTTCGATGTTGCCGCCATAGGGCGCGGTGTTGAGGTACGCCTCCAGGATGTCGTGCTTGCTGAAGCGCGCCTCCAGCCACAGCGCCGCGAAGATCTGCGCGACCTTGCCTGTGGGCGTGCGGCTGTCGATGCCGTAGACGCGGCGCGCGAGCTGCATCGTGAGCGTCGAGCCGCCCTGCCTGCGTTCGCCGCTGGCAATGCGCCACGCACTGCGCGCCAGCGCGGCGGGGTTGACGCCGGGGTGCGCATGGAAGCGCCGGTCTTCGTACAGCAGCACCGCGTCGACCAGCGTGGGCGAGATGCGATCGAGCGGCACCCAGAGCCGGTACTGCTCGTCCCCCGCGAGCGTGAGCCGCAGCAGCTCCCCGCCCTGCGCATACACAGCGCGCGAACTGCCGACGGTCTCGCTCAACGCCGCGTGCGGCCACAGGCGCAGCAGCGCGAGCACGAGGACAAGCGCCAGCGCCCACAGCGCGGGCTTGCGCAGCCTTCTTCCTGCAGACGCGATGCCGATGCGCATGGCGGACCTGCCTTGCCTCAGTTGCCGACCACCTGGAAGCGCGCACCGGCCGAGCGCGAGAACACCCGCCGGTCGTACATCGCCTCGCCGTACGCCGCCGGCACCACGTAGTCGCCCACGTTGGTGGCGCGCGCCTTGTAGGTCACTTCGAGCAGGTCCTTGTTGACGCTGCCGTAGAACACGACACGGTCTTCGCGGATGTCGGCGTACTGCACCTTCCACGAGCCGCCGCCGCCCAGGCGCTTCTTCCAGATGGGCGCGTCGGCGTTGGCATCGTCGTCGTCGCCCACGGCCTGCAGCACAGGCTCGAGGCCGCCGGGCAGCACGTCGACCAGCGCCACGTCGTTGAGCTGCGCGCGCTCCAGGCTGCGCACGCGCACCCGTACCGTGACCTCTCCACCGAGCCTGGCCTTGGTGATCGGGTTGCCCTTGGCGTCGAGCACTTCGTGGAAGATTTCGAGGCCCTTGTTCACCGCCGCAGCGGGCACGTTGCGCTCGAAGCCCTGTTCGGCCCAGCTGTAGTAGAGGTTGAAGTCGCTGTCGTTCGACAGCTTCAGCCTGGCCGTGCCGGCCGGCACCGCTGCGCGGGTGATCGGGTTCACCGCGCCCAGCGCGAGCGCGGCGGCCTGGCCCTGCGCGTTGACGGCGCTCGCCGTGAGCTTGCCTTCGGCGTTCTGCCCCACGGCCTCGAAGTACGAATCGACCGCCAGCAGCATCGAGGCCGACGACAGGCTGTTGTACCAGCCGTCGCGCACCATCGCGGCCATGCCTTCCCACACCGCGGGCTTCAGCGTCTTCAGGCGCGACGGGAAGTGGCGGCCCACCAGGTGCAGCGTCATGCTGTCGTGCACCAGCGGGTCGTAGTAGGCGCCCCATACGTTGCGGCGCTGTTTCTTCTCCGTGCGCGCGAGCAGGTCGGCCCACACCGGGTTCAGCAGCTCGTTCGCCACCTGCTCCTGCTTCACGAGCTGGTAGCTCGCGGCAAGGTAGACAGCGCCGAGGTCGTCGCTCCAGCCCTGCGTCTGCTTGCCGCGCCATGCTTCGCGCAGGTTGGCCAGCGCGGCCGGCGCGATGATGCCCTGGCGCGTCAGCAGGTACGCCGCCTGCGTGCGCTGGCGCCAGCCGTCGAGCGATGCGTCGCTGCTGCCGAGCCAGCCCTGCAGGTAGGCGTTGGCCTTCTGCAGCAAGTCTTGCGGCACGGGCAACTTGTGGTCCCTGGCCTCGACCAGCAGGTGCACTGCGTACAGCGTGGCGAAGGCATCGGTGCCGGCACCGGGCCACAGCGAGAAGCCGCCGTCGGCCGTCTGCCGTGCGCGCAGCTGCACGAGGTAACGCTCGAAGGTCTTGCGCGCCTCGGGCATCGGCCCCTGCTCGGCCGTGCGGCCACGCGCCATCTCCTTCACCAGCTCGGGGCGGCCCGCGAGCAGCACGGCCGGGAAGGTCTGGCTCGTGATCTGCTCGGTGCAGCCGTGCGGGTACGCCTCCAGGTACTGCATGAGGCCGGTCGCGAAAGCCCACGGCGCGGCGGACACGGCCACGTCGCTCTGGCGGAAGTTCGGGTACAGGTCGGCCTGGCTCGACAGCTCGCCCGCGCGCTGGAAGCTGCCGGCCTGCACCAGCGTGACGAAGGGCGACGCCGGCCGCACGCTCACTTCGGTCGACAGGCGCGCGCTGTAGTTCTTGTGCGTCGATGTGAACACCAGCGCCGAAGAACCCAGCACCGCCTGTTCGCCCGGCTTGGCGCGCACGTTGAACTTGGTGCTGGCTTCGCCGCGCTCGTTGACCTTGAGCGTCTGCGTGGCGTCGCCCACCACTTCGAGCCCGCCGGAGGCGGTGAGCGTGAGCGCGATGGGCGCTTCCTCGCCCGAACCCGCGATGTTGTTGGCCAGGCCCACGCCCACTTCGACCGTATCGCCGGGCGCCATCGCGAGCGGCGCGTTCGGCAGTATCACCATGTCGCCGCGCACCACGGCGCGGGTGCTCTTGGCGGCGGTGGTCTCGTCGTTCACGGCCACGGCCATCACGCGCAGGCTGCCGTTGAAGCTTTCGGGCACGGTGTAGCTGAACTCGCGGCTGCCGTTCACGTCGACCAGGCCCGACCAGTAGGCCACCGGTTTGTCGCGCTTGCGCTTGAACGGGTTCAGGTGCTTGCCGAGTTCGCCCTCGCCGTCGCCGCCGGGTGCGGCGCCCTGCATGAGCTTCTTGAACTCCGGCAGGATCAGGTCGAGCGTCTGCAGCGTGCCGACTTCGAGCGCGCGCTTCTGGAAGAAGTGCTTCAGCGGGTCGGGCGTCTTGTAGCGCGCCACCTGCAGGATGCCTTCGTCCACCGCGAACACCACGGCGCGCGTGGGCTTGTCGCTGGTGAGCTTCATCTTCACGGTCTGCCCCGGCTTCACCAGTTCGCTGCTGGTGAGCTGCAGGTTGGCGGTGCGCTTGGTCAGCGCGGTGGCGAAGGGCACGACGCCGTACGACAGCGGGCTCATGTAGACCTCGTCCGAGGCCGGGTCGCGCACGAAGTGCACGTTGATGTAGCCGGTGCCCTCGAAGTCCTTGGGCAGCACGATCTTCTGCACCGAGGCGGTCTTGTCGGTCTTGAACCATGCGTGGGCGTAGACCTTGTCGCGCTCGATGGTGATCAGGCCCGCTCCCACGTACGGCGCGCGGATGCTTACCGCGATTTCCTGGCCCGGCTCGTAGTCCTTGCGGTCGAGCGTGAGCTGCAGCTCGGCGTTGCGGTCCAGAGAGCGCGACACGTTGGCATTGCCCGCCACGCTGTACTCCACCCGGTTGAGCTCCAGCCCCTGGGCATTGCGCACCACGTAGGCGAAGTTGCCGGGCGCGCCGGTGTCCAGCGCCACGTTGTAGCCGGCCGCGGCGATGGCGAAGGGCTTCTCGTCGAGCACCACTTCCTTGCGGCGCGACTCGTAGCGGTACAGGCCGTTGTCCTGCTTGATGAGCACCGACAGCACCTTGCGCTCCACGCGCTCGATCTTCAGGTCGGCCACGGCCGTCTTCTTCGCCTGCGGGTCGATGGCGATCACGGTGGCGTTGCGCGCGGCGCCCTTGCTCACGTAGCCGACGTCGCCGTCGACCTTCACGCCGACGAGGTAGGGCATGTCGCTCACCAGCGTCTGCGCCTCGGCCGACACGCTGCGCCCGCCCTCGGGCTCGAAGGCCTTGGCGAGCACGTGCACCTGGTAGGTGGCGGCGTCGAAGCGCGACAGCCGCAGGTCGAATTCGGCCTTGCCGTCGGCGCTGGTCTGCACGCTGCCCAGGTCGTCGACCTGCCTGTCGGCGGCACGCTGCGGATCGAAGAACGCGTAGTCGGTGAAGGCGCGGAACACCGGGAAGCCGGGGCTCAGCGTGAGCGTGCCTTCCACTTTGCGATCAGGCGCGGGCGTGCCGAAGAGGTTCTGCACGTCGATGAGCGCCTTCAGGTCCTTGGGCCTGACCCAGCCTTCGGCGACTTCGCTGCTGAGCTTGGCCGTGACCTTGGTGCGGTCCGGCAGGAACTCCTGCACCTTCACCGTGGTGCTGCCGATCAGCAGGCCTTCGACCTCGGGCGTGCCGGGCGACGATTCGCGCGGCAGGTAGAGGTTGACGGTGTAGTTGCCGGTGGGCGATGTGTCTTGCGTGGTGTGGGCGATTTCCGCCGCGCCGCCCGGGCCGAGCTTGAGCTTTTCGCGGCGCACGCCGAGGCCGCGCGCATCGATGATCTCGGCTTCGAGCGGCAGGTCTCGCAGCGAGGTGCCCCAGTTGCCGGCCTTGACCATCATCGCGATGTGCATGGTGTCGCCAGGGCGGTAGATGCCGCGGTCGCTGAAGACGTAGGCCGTCATCTGGTTCGGCACGCCGGCCGCGCGCAGGCCGCCCACGTCGAAGCGGGAGATGTCCAGCGTGCGGTCGTTGCGGTTGAAGGGCAGGAAGCTCAGGTCGCCGTCCTTGCGCACGACCAGCACCACCGGCGCCTTCTCGCGCTGGTACCCGGCGAGGTTGGGCAGCTTGGCGGCGCCCGTCGCATCCGTGGCCTGCGACGCGACGATCATGCCGTTGCGGCCCCACACCTCGACCAGTGCGCCGGCCACCGGCTGGCCGTTGGCGATGCTCTGCACGAACACGTCGCGCGTGCCGTCGAGCGACTTCTTGGCGACGATGCCCAGGTCTGTGACGAGCACGAGGCGCTGGTCGAGCTGCTGCTCGGGACTGCCGCCTTCGCCATTGCTTTCCTCGTCCGACGACTGTCCCTCCTGTTGCTGTTCGTCTTCAGGCTGGGACTGCTGCTCGTCGCCCTCGGGCTTCTTCTTCGCCTTGGGGTCGTAGCCCTGCACCTTGAGCAGGAACACGCCTCGCCGGTCGGCCACGTCGTTGCGCAGGTACTCGGCGAAGTCGACGGTTTCGTAGTGCGCCTTGCCGGCGGGAATGCTGAGCGGGATCTCCTTCTGGAAGCGGTCGACGAGGTTGTCCGACTGCAGGCCGCCGTAGAACTGCGGATGCGCGAAGTCGCCGCTGGTCTGCGTCACCAGGTGCTGCAACTGCTGTGGCAGCAGACGGCCGATTTCGAGGCGGATGCCCGGCAGGTCGCGCACCAGGATCGGCAGCTTGCGCTCGCCCGAGAGTGCGAGCAGCGAGCCCTGGCTCATGATGGTGAGCTCGGGCGCGAAGGTCTTGAGCAGGCGCACGTCTTGCCGCGCGGCGCCGAGCTGGTAGCCGCCGGGCGTCTTCAGGCCCTTGGCCACGCGCACCAGCAGATAGCGGCCGCCCTCGGCCTGCGGCATGCGGAAGCTGACCATCTCGGTCACTTCGCGCTCGCTGGCGATGGGCTGCAGGTTGATCTTCCTGGCGCGGCGCAGCACGGCGTCGGTGACCTTCGACGGATCGGCGGACCAGTCGAACTTTTCTTCGGATTCGCCCTTGGCGTCTTCGGTCGCGGGCAGCAGCCAGGCTTGCACCACGCGCGCCATTTCGCGCTCGTGCACGGGCATGGAGGCGGTGACGTGCATCACGTGCTCGGGCTCGCCGTTCTCGCCGGTGACGATGGTGGGTTCGATGCTGGCGATGCTCAGGCTGAAGAGGCCCGGGATGTCGACCGCGCGGGACATGTCGGCACGCAGCGCCGGGCCGCCCTTCTGCGCGACCGTACCGGAGGTGAGGCTGAGGATCGCCGGGCGCGTCTTCTCGGGAATGGGCAGCGGCTCCGATTGCAGGGTGGCGTTGAGGCGCAGCTTGTCGTAGCTGACCGTGAACTTCTCGCTCGCGCACTTGCCCACGCTGAAGAAAGAGGCGCTGCAGGGCTGGTCGTAGGTCAGCACCAGGCGCTTCTCGAACTCGGCCGTGTTCACGGGGTGCGAGAAGTGCACCTGAAAGAGCGCGCGGCGCACGTTGGCCTGCACCGGGTCTTGATAGAACTCGGCGGCGTTGATCTGCGCGGTGAATTCGGGCGAGGTGAACTCGTACTTGCGCAAGGCCATCTCGATGTGTGGCGCGAGTGCGCTGGCGGTGATCTGCACCTTGTACGGCTGGCCGACGGGCCAATCTTGCGCGGGCAGGAATTCGAGCCGGTTCTGCTTGGTCCACGTCCAGCGGCCGGCGATGGCGGGCTCGATGGTGACGCCGGTGGCCTCCTGGCCGATGCGCGCAATGGGCGCCACCGAGGCTGAGAAATCAATGGCGAAGGGGTTCGGGCCCCTGTCGAGTTCGATCTGCGTGCGCTGCGGCGGCTCGGTCTTCGCGGTGGCGACGACGGGTTCGACGCGATCGGGCGTGAGGCCGTGCCACCACCTGATCACATGGGGGCTGGCCATCCAGCCGGCCAGCACGAGCAGCAGAAGCAACACCACCCAGGCCAGCCGCTGCTGCAGCCACTGCAGGCCGAAGAGCAGGAATGCGCCCGCGATGCGCAGCCAGCCCGGAGGTCGCCAGGAGCCGACGAGCCCACGGGCCACCGGACGCAGAAGGCCGAGCGCACGGCCCAGCCCGGTGAAGAGCGCGTCGCTGAACGACGCGAGTTTTCGATTGGCGACTTGCAGCATGGACGCTCCCACTGTGTTTTTGTTGGCGTCCGCGAGTGTGCGGACCATCTGTGAAGCAATGGCGCTGTGTGTGAAGTCTTCGTGAAAACCGCACAGGGGCCGCGCCGCGGCCGTGTCAGTGGCTCATGGTGCGGTGTCAGGGGCGCTGTTGTTCAGGGCGCGTGCGAGGGCCACCGGGTGCTCCGAACGCGCAGTTCGACGAAGCGAAAAGCGGATTTTCATTTCAGATCGAAAGCTGCGGCTTGTTCACCATCAGATAGAACACCACCACCATCGCCACGAAGGCCGGATAGCCCAGCAGCTCCCAATAGCGCTGGTAGCGCGCATACAACTGAGGCAGCGGCGTCGATTCGCGATGCGCCTGCGCCGCGATGGCCGCCATGCGGATCTGCAGCCACACCACCGGCAGCCAGCAGATGCCCGCGAACACGAACAGCCCCAGCGAAAGCGCGAGCCACGGCGTG
The DNA here is from genome assembly GCF_003019815.1 of Variovorax sp. PMC12. Lineage (NCBI taxonomy): Bacteria > Pseudomonadati > Pseudomonadota > Betaproteobacteria > Burkholderiales > Comamonadaceae > Variovorax > Variovorax sp. PMC12. Next base: position 4,168,339 of record NZ_CP027773.1, on the reverse strand, counting down.
GACAACGGCCAGCCCGCCATGTGCGCAAGCGCGAAGCCGGTGGCCGGCTGGATGATGACGGTGGGCGTGGTGAACCACCAGTCGGCACGCACCACCAGCCGGCTCACCACCGCCTGCGCGGGCACGCTGCCGCTGCGGTTGGCGAAGAACATGTAGAACGCCGACCCCAGCCCGGTGCCCACCATCAGCACGCTGGAGACGATGTGCAGCCACTTGAGGACGAGGTAGGTGTTCATGGCGTCGCGCGTCGGTAAAGATGCCAGAGCAGGGCGGCGATGGGCAGGTTCTTGAGCAACGGGCCGAGCGGGTGCAGCCACAGACTCGGCTGTAGCACGGTCGCCACTAGCGTCATGGCAAGCATCAGGGCGAGTGCGGCGCTGTAGCTGGCACGGCCGGGTCGCAACCAGAGCGCCAGGCCGACGAGGAGGTCCGCAGCGGGGCCGCCGCCGATCAGCAGTTGCACCAGCCACGGCGGCGAAGTGATGCCCGCGGCGGCCAGCACCTCGCGGCTCTGCCCGTTCAGCTCGACGATGCTGGCGACGGCCGTGAACAGCCACACGGCGACGAGGCTCAGGCGCAGCAGGCGATCGTCAGCTTCGGCGCGCGTCATGCGCCTTCTTCGACCGTGTCCGTCACCGTGCCCCAGCGCGCGAACTCGGGCTCGAATTCCTCCAGCGTCAGCAAACCCGCGCAGGCGTGCGCACCGGCGGGCAGTGCGTCGCCGCGCGCCAGGCGCCGGGCCAGCAGGATGGCCGCCATGCAGGGGATCTCCGGGCCGTGGTTGTCGTCGGCGGCAATGTGCCAGGCGCGGCGCGCGGTGCGGCCCGATGCGTCGGTGCCTTCGACGCGCACCACCATGCCGCCCAGCGCAGTACCGAGCGCATCGAACACGCGGCCCGCCGAATGCAGCAGCGGCGCCAGCTTTTGCGGCGCGGGCAGCACGCCCACGCGGCGCAGGAAGGCCAGGAACGCAAAGGCCTGCTGCGCCAATCCGACTTCGAGCGCGGCGCGGAACATGACCGACTGCACACCGGCATGGCGCGCGGGAAAGAGTTCGAGATCGGGGATGTCGCACAGCGCACCGCGGCGCGGCTTCATGCGCGCGAACGCGACTTTCGTCGGGTGCGCCCAGCCGGGCTGCTCGGTCCAGCGCCCGCCATGCCAGACGCGGATCGGCTCGCCGCAGTAGGCGAGCACGCCGGCCAGCGTGGCTTCGCCGCGCGGCGCGCCTTGCGCGGGCGCGATGCAGATGTCGATGCCGTGGATGCCTTGCCAGCCCGCCGCCAGATGGTCGACCACGGCGGACGACAGCGCAGGCACCGTGCTGGCGCCGCTGATGCCCGTGCGGCCGGCATTGCGGAACGCGGTGTCGAGCGCGCCGGGAAAGTCGCACACGAAGCGGCGGCCGTCGGCCAGGTCGATGTAGTGCGCGCCCGCCGCCGCAACGGCCTGCGGCACGCCGTAGCCCTGGTTCTGGAACGGCCCGGCGGTGTGGATCGCCAGCGCCACGCCGAGCCGGCGCAGCGTGTCCGCGAGGTCCGGCGCCTGCACGTCGATGCGAACCCCGCGCGCGCCACCGCCCAGCGATTCGGCGAACGCCGTGGCGCGCCGCGCATCGCGCCCGGCCACCAGCAGCTCGATGCCGGCGTCGGCGGCCAGCGCCCGGCAGATGCGCGCGCCGAAATTGCCGTACCCGCCGAGCACCAGCGTCCTCATCATGCGGACGCCGCGCCGGTGCCCGCGACATGGCCGCGCGTGAATGCCTCTTCGAAGATGGAGTAGCCCGACCAGTCCGCATGCGCGAACGACAACCGCCCCGCGACGACGCTGCCGCGATGCGCCTCGTCCGGTGCGCTGCGCTGCGACCCGATCTGCGCCAGCAGGCCTGGCCCGGGGATCGACATGGCATGCCCGTAGCGCGTGATCTCGATGCGCGTGGCAAGCGCGGGCAGGTCTGGATGCGGCAGCGACAGCTCCGCGAGCAGGTCGTCGCGCCAGCCGGTCCATGGGCGGTCGAGCAGCAGGCGGCGGCCATCGGCGGTGTCGTAGCTGCTCGGGCCCAGCGGGCGATACCAGCTGAGCACGGTGCCGCGCGGCGTCGGGTCGAGCGCCTGGTGGCGCGCATCGACATAGCCGAGGCCGCGCGTGCCGTAGATCACGTTGTCCCAGCTCGGCGCGGCGCCGGGCCTGTCGGCCAGCGGGCCGCGCAGGTGCACGTTGGCCACCAGCCACGGCGCGTAGCGCACATGCGCGGCGGCGTTGGCCAGCACGGGCGGCGGGTTCTCGACCACGCGGGCGGCAATGAACACCGGCAGCGCGACGATGCAGCGCTCGGCCTGCCAGCGCACGAGCGACTTCGTCTTCGCGTCCCATGCATCGACCTCGACGCCGCCGCGCGACTCGGCGATGCGCGTGACGACCTGGCCGGTGTGCAGCCGCTCGCCGAGCGGCCTGGCCAGCTGCCGCGTGAGCCAGCCGTTGCCTTCGGGCCAGGTGAGGATGCCGTCGCGCTCGGGGCTCGAATCGTTGACGCTGCCGCTCGGGTCGCCGGGCGCGTGGAAGCCGTGGCGGCTCGCGAAATAGTGGATGCCGGCCCAGGCGGAAACATGCGCGATGCCGGCGCCGTAGTCGTCGCGGCAGCAGTAGTCGAGGTACCAGCGCAGCTGCGCGTCGCTGAAGCCCTCGCTGTCGAGCCAATTGGAGAAGGGGATGGCGTCGAGCGCCAGCAGCTCGGGCGTGATGGCGACCTTGAGCGTGGGAATGGCGAAATGCGCCGCGTGCTGCAGGGTGTCGATGCGCTGCGCGAACTTGCGGTACTGCGCCATCGTGCTCTCGCCAACGCCGTGCACGGGCAGCAGGCCGTCCTGCCATTCGCCGTGCAGGAACAGCCGCTCCTGCGGGGCGTGGCAGAGGTTGAGCTCGTCATATTCCCAGCGGCCCGCCACGCGGCGGCGCAGGCCGAGTTCCTCGAGCAGGTCCTGCACCTCGCGCGCATCGTCTCCCGGCACCGGCAGGTAGTGCGCGCCGAGCGGGCAGGCGATGCCGTTGACCAAGCCGCCGCGCGCGTTGCCGCCAGCGGTGTCCTCGAGCTCGAGCAGCGCGAAGTCTTCGACGCCGGCGAGCCGCAGCGCGCGCGCCGCCGCGAGTCCGGCCACGCCCCCGCCGGCAATCAATACGCGCGTGCGCTTCACGACGGCGGGCGCCGCGCCCTTGAGCGCGCCGTCGCGCATCGCGTGGCCGCGCGTGACGTCGATGCCGGTGAAGCCGCCTTCGATGGGTGGTGGCGGCGCCTCGCAGCCGGCCAGCGCGAGGGCGCCCGCCGCACCCGCCGCCCCCAGGAAGCCACGGCGCTTCATTCGCATCGCTCCCTTCCAGGAACACCGCGGAACCGGCTCTGCCGGGCCGCAGGTGTTGCCCCCGGCGAGGGGGAAGGCGAAGCGACAGGAAGTGCGCGAAGCCTGGGGGAGTTCATCATTCAGTGCGCCATGACCTTGCCCCACTCCTGCTCATAGGTGGTGACGAGGATCTGGTTCGACAGCCGGTTCACTTCGGTCGGCACGCGCGCCATGTCGAGCGGAAAGTCGAACATCAGCGGCAGCGTGGACGGCGACAGGAAGCGCAGGCCGGCAGGCAAGGCATCGGGCATGCGATAAGGCCGGCGGCTCGCGATGATGTAGCCCCACTCGCCGAAGCTGGGCACGTGCGCGTGGTACGGCGTGGCGCGCAGGCCGACCGACTCGATGGTGGTCGCCACGGTCCAGTAGCTCTTGCGCGCCACCAGCGGCGAGGTGGTCTGGATCACCGCATAGCCGCTGGCCGACAGGCGCTTTTCGAGCAGCGCGTAGAAGCTGTTGGTGTAGAGCTTGCCGATCGCGAAGTTGGTCGGATCGGGAAAGTCGACCACGATCACGTCGTAAAGGTCGTCGACCCCCACGCTCCCCGCTTCGCGTGGTTCGCTGCCCCCCGAGGGGGCGCTCGCGCCTTGGGACGGCCCGGCGGCGCTCGACCCGCCCGGCTGCTGCAGCCACTGGAAGGCGTCGGTGTTGACGATCTTCACCTTGGGCGACGAGAGCGAGTGGCCGTTGAGCGCGGCCAGCGTCTCGTGCTCGGTGAAGAGCCTGGTCATGTTCGGGTCCAGCTCCACCAGCGTGACCGACTCGACCGAGGGGTACTTGAGGATCTCGCGCACCGCCATGCCGTCGCCGCCGCCGAGCACCGCGACCTTCTTCGGCGCGCCCTGCGCGGCCATCACCGGATGCACCAGCGCCTCGTGGTAGCGGTACTCGTCGCGCTCGGCGAACTGCAGGTTGCCGTTCAGGAACAGGCGGTGCCCGAGCAGCCCGCGCGTGACCACGATGCGCTGGTACGGCGAGGTCGCGCTGAACACGATGCGGTCCTGGTAGAACTTGTCTTCCGCCAGCGTGGTGATGTGGTCGGCCCACACGAAGGCCGCCAGCAGCGCCGCCAGCGACAGGAAGCAGGCGAGCGCATGCGCGCCGATGCGGCGCAGCTCATGGCGGAACAGCCACAGCGCCCACACCGCCACCGCCGCGTTCATGAAGCCGAACAGCAGGCCCGTGCGGATCATGCCGAGCTGCGGCACCAGGATGAGCGGGAACGCCACCGACACCGCGAGCGCGCCGAGGTAGTCGAAGGTCAGCACCTGCGACACCAGGTTCTTGAGCACGATGTTGCGCTTCAGGATGCGCATCACCAGCGGGATCTCGAGGCCCACCAGCGTGCCGACCACCATCACCAGGCCATAGAGCAGCAGCCGGAAGGCGCCCGGCACGTAGGCGTTGGCCAGGAACAGGATCGCCGGCAGCGCGCCGCCGATCAGCGCGACCATCAGCTCGATGCGCAGGAAGTGCGCCGGCAGCTGGCGATCGAAATAGCGCGAGAGCCAGGAGCCCACGCCCATCGCGAACAGGTAGGTGCCGATGATGGTGCTGAACTGCAGCACCGAGTCGCCGAGCAGGTAGGAGCTCAGCGCGGCCGCGCTCAGTTCGTAGACCAGCCCGCAGGCGGCGACCACGAACACGCTGGCGAGCAGCGCGACTTCGACGGGTTGCGGCCCCCGCGCATCCGGGGTGCGCGCGGGCGAGGCCGCGTCGCTCAATGGATTGCAGCAGCCACGATGATGCTGATGCCCAGGCTCATTGCCGCCACGACGAGGCCCAGCGCCACGTTCTGCTTCTCGACGATCTCGCCCCACAGGTCATAGGGCGTGATCTTGTCGATGATCAGGAAGCAGAGCCAGAAGATCACGACGCCGATCAGCGCGTACACGAGCGATCCGAGGACCACGCCCGGTTTCAGCCATTCAAATCCCATGGGGACCTCCAGTCGTAGTAATGAGATACATCGGGTGCGTCATGCGCATCTTCCTCGTCATTTGTGCCCGCCGCCACTCGAGTAGCCGCCGTAGGAGCCGCCCGAGCTGCGGTAGCCGCTCGAAGAGCCGCCACTGCTGCTGCAGGTGCTCAGGATGATCAGCAGGATGATGATCACGACGATGATGATGATGATCGTGCCGCAGCCCATCTTCGACGCCGCCGCGCTCACGGGCAGCGCGTCGGCGCGCTTGAACATGTCCTTCTTGGCGTCGAGCTTGAAGGCGGTGGCCACCACGCCGCTGTCGAGCTTGATGCCCGAAGACCAGGTGAGCTCGTTGGCCGAGCGCTCCATCGAGAGCAGCGCGGGGCCGCTGGCGAAGTCGCGGTTGAAGGTCTTCTGGCCGCGCTCGACCTGCCAGTAGAACTCGCCCGCCACATAGGTGGTCTCGGCGTTGTAGGCGTACTGCTGCTGGTAGCGCTTGTTGAGGTAGGTGGCGGTGCTGCCGTTCTCGGCCATCACCGGGGCGCCGGTGGTCGGCTTGACCATGCTCCAGCCGTCTTCCGCGTCGACCAGGAAGCTGAAGCCGCGCTTCTTGTTGTAGAGCAGGTACTCGTCCCAGCCGAACTGCTCGTCGTCGCCGGGCTCGGTGCCCATGCGGTGCTGGAAGCCGACCACCTGCCACTGCGCACCCTGCAGCTGGCCCATGCTGCCGAGCGCGATGAGCGGGCGCACGGGCTCGTCCTGCGTCGCATGCTTGAGCTCGCCGCCGATGCCCTGCGTCAGGTCGATGATGCTGTTGCACGAACGGCAGGTGATGCTCTTGCTGTCCGCCAGGTTGACGGTGACGGGCGAGCCGCAGTTGGGACAGTTGAAGCTGCGGCCTTTCTCGTCCTTGGCCGATTCCTCGCGCAGGCCGGTGAGCTGCAGGTCGTCGAGCTGAACCGAGCGGCCGAGGTAGGCGCTGGGCGTGGCGGTGCCGTAGTCGATGCTGAGCACCAGCCCCTTGTCGTTGCGCAGCTCGACCATCGCGAAGGAGCGGCCGAGTTCGGGCAGGTGCGGCAGCTCGCCCTGCGCGGAAGTCAGCGCCACCTGCTCGTTCGAGGTGACGGTGTAGCTCTGGCCGGCGAAGGCGGTGGTCGCGCCCACGCGCAGCTCGTTCCAGGGCGGCGCGGCGCGCTGCAGGTCGAAGGGCAGCGCGAAGACGTAGGCGCCGTTGTCCTCGCTGAGCACGCCGGTGCGGTCGCCGTCGAGCGTGGCGATCCATTCGGTCCAGCGCCCGCCCGGGTAGGTGTATTGCAGCCGGCCGATCAGCGTGAACGGCTTGTCCTGGATGCGACCGGCGGCAAACAGCTGCAGCGGGCTGAAGTCGTCGAACAGCTCGGCCATCTTGCCGGTGCGCGCGAGCGTGTCGCCCTGGCGCACGACCGTGCTCTGGCAGTACGGGCAGACCGCATGCGTCGATTGCGCCGAGCGGAATTCGACCGGCGCGCCGCAGCCGGGGCAGGGCGCGCGGTAGTAGCGTTGGTTGCCGGTTTCCTCAGCCATGAAGCGATGCTGAAGACACGGCGAACGAGGCGGGAGATACCGCGGAACCGGCTATGCCGGGCCGCAGGTATCGCCCCCTGCAAGGGGGAAGGAGTAGCGACACGAAGTGCGCGAAGCCTGCGGGTTAGACCAGCTTCTTGAGCAACTCGGCCTTCTTGGCGTCGAACTCTTCCTGCGTGAGGATGCCCTTGGTCTTGAGTTCGCCGAGCTTCTCGAGCGTGGTCATCACGTCGGTGGGGCTCACCACGGCCACGGCAGGCTGCTGCTGGGTCGCCGCGGCCTGGGCGGCCGCGTTGGGGCTCAGGCCCTGCGCGAGGTTCTGCGCCAGCACCTGGCCGAGCGCCACGCCGGCGCCCAGGCCCATCGCGTCGCCGGCAATGCCGCCGCCGTTGGCCGCGCCCTCGGCGAACTTGGGGATGGCCTGCGCCGTCTGGTACTGCATGAACTTGCCCATGTCGTTGCCGACCATGCCCATGCCGATCTTCTGGTCGAGGATCTTCTGCAGCTCTTCGGGCAGCGAGACGTTCTGGACCGTGATGTTCTCGAGCTTGATGCCGATCTTCTCGAATTCGGGCACCAGTTGCGCGGCCAGCGCCTGCGCGAACTGGATCTGGTTGGCCGCCAGGTCGAGGAAGGGCACGCCGCTGGAAGCGATGGCGTTGCTGATGTTCTGCAGCACCAGCCCGCGCAGCTGGCCGTCGAGGTCGGCCACGCTGTAGATGTCGCGCGTGCCGGAGATCTCGGTGTGGAACAGCTTGGCGTCGCCGATGCGGAAGCTGTAGTTGCCGAAGGCCCGCAGGCGCACGGCGCCGAAGTCCTTGTCGCGGATGGTGATCGGCTGGGGCGTGCCCCACTTCTGGTCGACCTGCTGGCGGGTGCTGAAGAAGTAGACGTCGCTCTTGAAGGGGGATTCGAAGAGCTTGTCCCAGTTCTTCAGGTACGTGAGCACGGGCAGCGTCTGCGTCGTGAGCTTGTACATGCCGGGGCCGAACACGTCGGCCACCTTGCCTTCGTTGACGAAAACCGCCACCTGGGATTCGCGAACGGTGAGCGATGCGCCGTTCTGGATTTCCATCTCCGCCATCGGGAAGCGCCAGGCCAGCGTGCCGTCGCCGGTCTCGGTCCACTGGATGATGTCGATGAACTGTTTCTTGATGAAATCCATCAGGGCCATGGTCGCTCCTCTTCAGGTGTTTTCAGGTTTTTGTACGAACTGTGCATATTGCCACACCGATTTGACCGCGCAGCCGTGTCTTTGGTCATGGGCCGCACAGGCCATCCGGCGTAGGGCGCCAATGACGCGAGGTCTACAATCGGCGCCCCCAGAAGAAGCGCCACCAGGAGCTACAGGCACATGTCCGATTCGACCCCTTCGACCTCATCGACTCCCACGCCCGAAGACAAACGCGCCGAGTTGCGCCGTGCCGCCCTCGAGTACCACGAGTTTCCCGTCCCCGGCAAGATCGCCATCGCGGCGACCAAGCAGATGGTCAACCAGCGCGACCTGTCGCTGGCCTACTCGCCCGGCGTGGCCGCCCCCTGCGAGGAAATCGTCAAGGACCCGGCCAACGCCTTCAAGTACACCTCCCGTGGCAACCTCGTGGCCGTCATCAGCAACGGCACCGCCGTGCTGGGCCTGGGCGACATCGGCCCGCTGGCGTCCAAGCCGGTGATGGAAGGCAAGGGCGTTCTCTTCAAGAAATTCGCGGGCGTCGACGTGTTCGACATCGAAATCGACGAGAAGGACCCGGCCAAGCTGGTGGACATCATCGCGTCGCTGGAGCCGACCTTCGGCGCCATCAACCTGGAAGACATCAAGGCACCGGACTGCTTCTACGTGGAGCGCGAGCTGCGCAAGCGCATGAAGATCCCGGTCTTCCACGACGACCAGCACGGCACGGCCATCACGGTGGCGGCGGCCATGGTCAACGGCCTGAAAGTGGCGGGCAAGAACATCGCCGACGTGAAGCTGGTGACCTCGGGCGCGGGCGCCGCGGCGCTGGCCTGCCTGAACCTGCTGCTCAAGGTCGGCCTGAAGCGCGAGAACGTGTTCGTGACCGACCTGGCCGGCGTGGTCTATGAAGGCCGTACCGAGCTGATGGACGACGACAAGCGCCAATACATGCAGAAGACCGACGCGCGCAAGCTGTCGGAGGTCATTGCCGGCGCCGACGTGTTCCTGGGCCTGTCGGCCGGCGGCGTGCTGAAGCCCGAAATGGTGGCCAAGATGGCCGCCAAGCCGGTGATCTTCGCGCTGGCGAACCCGAACCCCGAGATCTCGCCCGAAGACGCCCATGCGGTGCGCGACGACGTGATCATGGCCACCGGCCGCACCGACTACCCGAACCAGGTCAACAACGTCCTGTGCTTCCCGTACATCTTCCGCGGCGCGCTCGACTCGGGCGCGACCACGATCACCGACGAGATGGAAATCGCCGCGGTGCACGCCATTGCGGACCTGGCGCAGGCCGAGCAGAGCGAGCGCGTTGCTGCCGCCTACGTCGGTGAAAAGCTGTCGTTCGGCCCCGAATACCTGATTCCGAAGCCCTTCGACCCGCGCCTGATGATGAAGATCGCGCCGGCCGTGGCCAAGGCGGCGGAGGAAAGCGGCGTGGCCACGCGTCCCATCAAGGACATGGACGCCTACCGCGACAAGCTGCAGAGCTTCGTCTATGCCTCGGGCACCACGATGAAGCCGATCTTCGAAACGGCCCGCCGTGCCGCCAAGAAGCGCGTGGCCTACTGCGAAGGCGAGGAAGAGCGCGTGCTGCGCGCCGCGCAGATCGTGGTCGACGAAGGCATCGCCCGCCCGACGCTGATCGGCCGCCCGGCCATCATCGCCCAGCGCATCGAGAAATTCGGCCTGCGGCTGAAGGAAGAGCTGGACTACGACATCGTCAACGTCGAGCAGGACCACCGCTACCGCGACTTCTGGCAGACCTACCACCGCATGACCGAGCGCAAGGGCCAGACGGTGCAGACCGCCAAGATCGAGATGCGCCGCCGCCTCACGCTGATCGGCGCGATGCTGCTGCACAAGGACGAGGTCGACGGCATGATCTGCGGCACCTGGGGCACCACGCTGATCCACCTGCACTACATCGACCAGGTGATCGGCAAGCGCCCCGGCGGCTGCCAGAGCACCCCGCAGGACGTGCCGGTGTACGCCTGCATGAACGGCCTGCTGCTGCCCGACCGCCAGGTGTTCCTGGTCGACACGCACGTCAACTACGACCCCTCGCCCGAGGAACTGGCCGAGATCACGACGATGGCGGCCGAGGAAATGATGCGCTTCGGCCTGAAGCCGAAGGCGGCGCTGCTGTCGCACTCCAATTTCGGCACCAGCAACGAGCCCAGCGCCATCAAGATGCGCAAGACGCTCGAACTGCTGCGCGTGCAGGCCCCCTGGCTCGAGGTGGACGGCGAAATGCACGGCGACGTGGCGCTGGACAGCAAGCAGCGCGCGGTCGTCATGCCGCACAGCGCGCTGGCGGGAGACGCCAACCTGTTGGTTTTCCCAAACATCGACGCAGCGAATATTTCGTACAACCTGCTCAAGACGGCGGCGGGCGGCAACATCGCGATCGGGCCGGTTCTGCTCGGCGCGGCCAAACCTGTGCACATTCTCACGGCCAGCGCGACCGTTCGCCGCATCGTGAACATGACAGCCTTGACAGTGGCTGACGCAAACGCCGAAAGATAGGCTGTTTGGCGAGAGTGGCCGCCAACTTAAAACGCCATTCGATGCCCCCGCGACTGCTCAAACTTTGGGCAGTCGCTTGCTATTTTCGCCAGCGTGGTGCACACTCGCGGGCTTGAATTTGCGGGTTAACCCCGAGGTTGATCGCCAATTCGAACCCCCCGCTCTTTTCTTGTGGTGCCCCATGGCGGCTTACGCCTCGATCACGTCCTCTGTCACAAAGTTTGCGCTCACCAGCCTGTTGCTGGCGGCGTTGACGACGGGGGCCGAGGCCCGAGGTTGGTTCGGCGCAGGAAAAACGCCCGCCGAGGAAACGATTGCACTGTCCGAATTGCCGGTGCAAGGACAGCAGACCTATCAGGCAATCCTCAGCGGCGGCCCGTTTCGTTATGAGAAGGACGGCGTTGTATTTGGCAACCGCGAACGCCTCCTGCCAGCGGCACGCCGCGGCCACTACCGCGAGTACACGGTGCAGACGCCCGGCGCGCGCAACCGTGGTGCACGGCGGATCGTCTGTGGCGGCGAGCAGCGCACGGCGCCCGAAGCCTGCTGGTACACGGCGGACCACTATGCGAGTTTCAGACGGATTGCACCATGAGCGATGAAAACGACCTGAGCGGCGCACCAAAGCGCCCCGAAGAAATGATGATGACTATGGAAAGACCAGCGGAGATGACCTTATCCCTTCGTGCCGTACGCCCGAACATCGTGCAATCGATCCGCGCGTTCCGCGTGAACGACCTGCAGGACGCTGCCAACGCAGCCGGCCAGCACTTCTTGTATGCGAACCTGGGCAACGCCCAGACCAAGCAGGACGTGCTCGACCTGATCGCACAGCAGTTCACGTTCCCGGCCCACTTCGGGAAGAACTTCGACGCGCTGTACGACTGCATGACCGACCCGTTGCATAAATCGGGCCCGCAGCCAGGTTTCGTCATCGTGCTGGAGCAGATCCCGGCCAACGCCAAGTTCGACAAGGAAGCGCGCGAGCAGCTGCTCGACATCTTCCGCGACGCCTCGGACTACTGGGGCGACCGCAAGGTCCCGTTCCGCTGCTTCTATTCTTTTCTGTAGCCCGTTCTGCATCCACCAGCCAAGCAGAACGGGCGAACGAGGCTCAGCCGAACGCTGAAACCCTCGATGGCATCGACGTGAACAACACCTCCGCAACCGCAGCGGCCGCCGCCAGCACCGAGCCGGCCGGCGAAAAAATGCCGACCGACAAACTGGTCGACGTTTCGCCGCTTGCCCTGCGCATGAGCAGCCCCTTCAATGCGGGTTACTGGCTCGCCGCCGCCTGAACACAAGCGACGGACAGCGCATCAGCCCAATTGAAAAAGCCCGCTCAGCGGGCTTTTTTCATGGGGCGACGGCCTGGGCCAGGGCGACGTATTCGTCGACGGGCACTTCCTCGGCCCGCCGCTGGACATCGAACTCGCCCTCGAAGCCGTGTTCCTGCAGCCACTTGCCCAGCGTATGGCGCAGCAGCTTGCGGCGCTGGCTGAAGGCCACCTGCACGATCTCGCCCAGCCGCGCGGCATCGACCGCCGGCGGCGTGGCCAGCGGCGCCATCCGCACCACGGCGCTGTCCACGCGCGGCGGCGGATCGAAGCTCTCGGGCGGCACGAACAGCACGTCTTCCATCTTGTAGCGCCACTGCAGCATCACGCTCAGGCGGCTGTAGTCCGATGTGGCGGGCTTCGCCACCATGCGGTCGATCACTTCCTTCTGCAGCATGAAATGCTGGTCGGCCACCAGGTGGGCATAGCCCAGAAGGTGAAAAAGGATGGGCGTGGAGATGTTGTAGGGCAGGTTGCCCACCACGCGCAGCGGCTTGCCGGGAAACCGTTCGGCCAGCGCCGCGAAGTCGACCTTCAGCACATCGGACTCGATCACCTCGAGCTGGGCGTGCTCGCGCAGCCGCCTGGCGAGGTCGCGGTCGAGCTCGATCACCGTCAGGCGGCCCAGCCGCTCGACCAGCGGCTGCGTCAGCGCGGCAAGCCCCGGTCCGATCTCGACCATGGCATCGCCGGGCTGCGGCGCGATCTCGCGCACGATCGCATCGATGATTCCCCCGTCGGACAGGAAATGCTGTCCGAACCGCTTCCTGGCGATATGTGCCATCAGATCAGGACTGCGGCGGATCGCGGTATTCGACGTAGGCGCGGGCGCGCACTTCCTGCACCCAGGTGGAGAATGCTTCCTCGACACGCTTTTCGCGCAGCGCGGCGCGCGCGGCTTCGCGCTGCTCGGACTGACTGAGCTTGGCGTCGCGGCGGCCTTCCACCTGGATCAGGTGCACGCCGAAGCGCGACACCACCGGATCGCTGATCTCGCCCGGCGCGAGGCGGTCCATGGCTTCCTCGAACTCGGGCACGAACTGCCCGGGGCGCGACCAGCCGAGCTCGCCGCCGTCCTTGGCGCTGGCGTCCTGCGAGTTGTCGCGGGCCAGCCCGGCGAAGTCGGCCGTGCCGGCCTGCACCCGGCGCTTGAATTCGGCCAGCTGCGCGACCGCCTGCGCCGTGGTGCGCTTGGGATCGTTGAGCAGCAGGATGTGGCGCACCTGCGTCTGGGTCACGGTCGCGTCGCCCGAGCCGATCTGGGCCTTGGCGAGCACCTTGAGCACATGGAAGCCGGCGCTCGAGCGCACCGGCCCGGCAATGCCGTTCACCGCCGTCGATTGCGTGGCGTCGACGAACAGCGGCGGATAGCGGTCGGCGCTGCGCATGCCGATGGCGCCGCCGTTGGCGCGGTCGGGCGCGTCGGAGTTCTCGCGCACCAGTTTGGCGAAGTCTTCGCCGGCGCGGGCGCGCTGGGCGATGTCCTGCGCCTTCTTCTGGGCCGCGGCCACCTGGGCGTCGGTGGCGTTCTCGGGCACGGCGACGAGCACCTGCGCGAGGTTCAGGTTCTGCAGCGCCGCGTTCTTGACGGCCTGGTTGCGCTGGTCGATCAGGTATTCGTCGGCCTCGGCATCGCTGATCTTGACCTTCGACTCGACCTCGCGGTCGCGCAGCCGCGTGAGCAGCAGCTGGTCGCGCAGGTCGCGGCGGAACTCCGCCTGCGTGAGGCCTTCGGCGATCACGCGGCGGCGCAGCTCGGTCAGGCTGATTTCGTTCTGGCGCGCGACCGTCTGCTCGGCCTGGTCGATCGCCACGTCGTCGACCTTGATGCCGTTTTCCTTGGCCAGCTGCAGCTGGGCGCGCTCGGAAATCAGGCGCTCGAGCACGAGCCGCGTGAGTTCGTTGCGCGGCACGCGCTCGGCGTCCGGGTTTTCCTTGATGAGGCGGTCCACCCGCGTCAGCACCTCGGTGTTGGTGATCGGCTCCGAGTTGACCAGCGCGACGATGAATTCGGCGGACCGCTGCACCGGCGCGGTGTTGGCGGGCGCCGCGGGGCGGGCCGCCGGCGGGCCCAGGCGCGGGCCGGCGCGCATGATGTCCGTGATGCCGGAGTGGAAGCCTTGCGCGCCCGCCGCTGCGGCCATTGCTGCAAGGCAGCCCAGTGTGATGATGGAACGGAAGTGTTTCATGGCGTGCTCAGTCAGTCGTCTCAGTCGTAGTTGGTGAAGCGGCTGGGCGCTTCGCCAGGTTGGCGCAAGGGTTCATAGCGCTGGATGTTCTGCCGCAGCGCCTGCATCGGGCTGGAGCCGATGCTGGAGAAGCCGATGAATTCGAGCTGGAACATGATGCGGGTGTTCGCCGTCACCAGGCCGGTCGTGGTGCGCTGGAGCACCACGCGGCCGATCCAGCAGCAGCCGTCGTACTCGAAGCCGAGCACGCCGTCGGTGATCTTCTTGCCGTCCAGGTCGTAGTTGAGGCGGCCGACCGCATACCAGCGTCCGCCGCCCTGGCCCTTGCCGGGGCCCAGGTTCTTGCCCTTGTCGCCCCACAGGTCGTTGATCGGCCACTGCCAGCCCACGTCGAACGACTTGCTGCCGTCGGTTGCGGTGGGCGTGCTCGGCGCCTGGTAGCGGAAGGCGGCACTGAGGTTGTGATACGGCTCGGGGTTGTAGCGGGCGCTGATGGCGGAGCGCTCGGACTTGCGCGTGTCGGGGTTGTACTGGACGAGGGTGTCCACGCTCCACTTCGGCGTCCAGTTGATCTGGCCGCCGACGAGCAGGTCGCTCGCGCGGTCGGTCACCGGCGTGCCGCCGGGCAGCACGACGTTCTGGTTGCTGAAGCGCAGGCGCTGCGCGATGCCGAAGCGCGCCGCCTCGACGCCGGTGGACGGATCGATCAGGCGCGAGGTCACGCCGAGCGTGAGCGCATTCGTGTCCGAGACCCGGTCGCCGCCGGAGAACGCGTTCTCGGTGTAGATGGTCGCGAAGCTGAAGTCGTTGGCTGCCGAATCGTAGTTCGGCAGCATGTTCTGGTTGCGGTACGGCGTGTAGACGTAGTAGGCGCGCGGCTCCAGCGTCTGGCGGAAGGCGCGGCCGAAGTAGCTGGCGTCGCGCTCGAAGATCAGGCCGCTGTCGAGGCTGAAGGTCGGCACCGTCCGGGTGCTGGAGGTCGGGTAGAAATACAGCGAGTTCGGGTTGTAGGGGATGCCGCCCACGTACTGCGTGCCGTTGACGGTGAGCTTGGGAATGTCCGTCTGCGGCAGGTAGTAGTTGTAGGTGGCCGCGTTCAGCATCAGCTTCGGAATGACGAAGGAGCTCGGCGTGATGAAGGGCCGGCTGATCGAGGCGACGGCCATGGCACGGTCGCCATCGGGCTGCGACTGCTGGTTGGCGTCGTAGCCCGGCTGGCCGTTCAGGATCGTGTTGACCCGGAAGTGCGTGTAGTCGAGGTTGAGCGATACGTCGAAGCCGTGCCAGTCGTACTTGTTGTAGTTGGCGGTGATCTGCGGCATCCGGTCGTAGGCCGGCGTGATCGGCGACAGGTTGTACTGCAGGTTCTGGTACTGCAGCGCGCGGATGCCGCCGCTCCAGTCGCCCTTGGCCCAGTTGAGCGAGGCGTCGTTGGGCAACTGGCGCTGCGCAAGCGACGGCGTGCGCGTGAAGTCGCGCCAGTAGTCGTTGTCGCTCACGCGGTTGATGCTGATGTTGGCCGACAGCGAATCCAGGCCGAGCGCCTTGGCGTCGAAGTCCTGGTGGTGGGTGGCCCAGAGGCCCCAGCGCCGGGTGCTGCCCGGACCGTTGCCGAGCGCCAGGTTCTGCGGCTGGATCTGCCCGCTGATGAGCTGCTGCAGCTGGCTGCTGCGCAGTTCGTTGTAGCGCTGGCCCACCAGCCGGTCGCTGCCCATGAAGTCGAGGCGGACGGTGCCCTTGTAGTCCTTCTCGAGGTAGCGGAATTCGTTGCTGAAATCGACGCCGCGCTTGCTCATGATCGTCGACGTGATCGTCGCGTCGCGGTTGGGCGCGATGTTCCAGTAGTACGGCTGCGAGATCTCGATGCCGTTGGTGTTGTCGATGCCGACGGTTGGCGGCAGCAGGCCGCTCTTGCGCTCGCTGGACAGCGGAAAGCTCACGCTGGGAATGGGCGGCGTGGTGATGCCCATGAAGCTCAGGCGCGCGTTCTTGGCGACGCCCTCGTTCTCCTCGGTGTCGGTGGTCAGCGTGGTCGCGGTCAGCAGCCAGGCCGGCATCCAGCCGGGGAAGTCTTCGCGGCGGCAGGTGGTGTAGGTGGCCTGGCGGGCCACCGACACGTTGGCGTCGACGAAGTCGATGCGCTGCGCCTCGCCGTGCGCCTCGTTCGCGAGGAACTGGTAGCGCACGTTGTTGAAGAAGCCCTCGAAGGTCTCGAGCTTGAGCTGCAGCTCGGGCCCTTCGTAGACGTTGCCGCCCTGGTTGACCCGCACGTTGCCGGTGGCCTTGGCCAGGTCGTTAGGCTGGTAGTACTCGAGGCGGTCGGCGGTGATGCCGAGCGCGCCGCGGCGCAGCGTGGCGTTGCCCTCGACCACGGTTTCCAGGTCGGGGCGGCCGGAAATGCGGTCGCCGGTGACCAGGCTGGGCAGCTGGCCGCGCTCGTTGGGGGGAATGGTTTCCGTCAGCAGCGGCGTGCGCTTGAGCGTGAGCGGCCCGTCCAGGCTGGGGGCCTGCTGGGCGGAAGCGCCCTGCGCCTGGAACAGCGCCAGGGACAGCACGGCCAGCGGCAGCGGCGGGCTGGCGCGCCGCGGGCGAGGCAGCGTGGTGCGTCGGCGCATCACGCCTCCCGCCCGGCCGTTCCGAGGAAAGCCCGCGACTCTCCGGCGGAGGGCAGCGAGCGCACAAGGTGCCAAGCGTGAGGGCGTTGGGTCGTAGGCATCGGTTCGGAACGAAGGATCGTCGGGGGAGACGGCGCGGCAGGCCGGCGGGTTGCAGGTGCCGGCGGCAACCCGCTTCGGCCGGAAGCCGGCCAAGCGTGGTTGCCGCGCCAGGCGGATTTGTAGAATCGATTATCCATGACAGCACCCCCGACCCCGGCCCCATTGGCCCCAAGTCCCGCCGAGCCCATTCCCTGGACGGATCCGAAACGGGCCGAAGTGTTCCAGGGCTGGCTGCACGGCATCGCCTCCGCCCAGCGCCTGTTGCCGGACACGGTCCGGCTGGCCTCGGTGGACGCGAGTTTCCGGCGCTACTTCCGCATCGACACCACCGATCCGGCCGCGCCCACGCGCATCGTGATGGACGCACCGCCGGACAAGGAAAACAGCGACCCCTTCGTGCAGGTGGCGAAGCTGATGGCCGAGGCCGGCGTGCTCGCCCCCACGGTGCTCGAATGGGACCGGCCCCACGGCTTCCTGCTGCTCGACGACCTGGGCCGCCAGACCATGCTGGACGTGCTCGACCCCGCCCGCCCCGACGCAAGCCGCCCGCTCTACGACGAGGCGATCGACGCGCTCATCCGCTGGCAGCTGGCCTCGAAACCCGGCGTGCTGCCGCCCTATGACCGGGCGCTGCTGGAGCGCGAACTCGCCCTGTTCCCCGAGTGGTACATCGGCCGCCACCGCGGCATCGCCGTCGAGGGCAAGCTCAAGGAGCGCCTGGAGCGCAGCTTCAAGCTGATCGTCGACAGCAACCTCGCGTCGCCCAGCGTCTATGTGCACCGCGACTTCATGCCGCGCAACCTCATGGTGAATGTGGCCCCCACGCTCGGCACTGGCGTGTCCTCGCTGCCCCCCGAGGGGGCGCTCGCCGCCTTGGGGCGGCCCGGCGGCGGCTCGGGACCCAGGCTCGGCGTGCTCGACTTCCAGGATGCGGTCTACGGCCCCATCACCTACGACATCGCCAGCCTGATGCGCGACGCCTTCCTCAGCTGGGACGAGGAGTTCGTGCTCGACATCACCATCCGCTACTGGGTCGCCGCGCGCAAGGCCGGCCTGCCGGTCGACGAAGACTTCGGCGCCTTCTATCGGGCCGTCGAATGGATGGGGCTGCAGCGCCATTTGAAGGTGGCCGGCATCTTCGCGCGCATCACGCTGCGCGACGGCAAGCCCCGCTACCTGGCGGACACGCCGCGCTTCATCGCCTACATCCGCGCCACCGCCGGCCGCTACATGGAACTGACGCCGCTGGTGCGGGTGATCGACGAAATCGAGGGCACTTCGGCCATCACCGGCTTCGCCTACGGCCGTGTCTGAAGGAAAACTGAAAAAGCACCATCCTGTGACGCCCGCGCAACGGCCGTTCGCAGCTATCGATTCCATAGCATGCCGCGTTTTTACTGTTCCGTGCCGCTGAGCGCCGGCACCAGCCTGGCGCTGCCGCCGGGCGCCGCGCGCCATGTGCAGGTGCTGCGGATGCAGCCCGGCGACGCGCTCACGCTGTTCGACGGTGCGGGCGGCGAATACGCGGCCACCGTCGAGCGCATGGGCCGCAGCGACGTCGCGGTGACGGTCGGCGCCCACCAGCCGGTGGAGCGGGAAGCATCGCGCGCTGTGCACCTCGCGGTCGGCATGCCGGCCAACGAGCGCATGGACTGGCTGGTCGAGAAGGCCACCGAACTGGGCGTGTCGAGCATCCAGCCGCTGGCCACCGCCCACGGCGTGCTGCGCCTGTCGGGCGAGCGCGCCGAGAAGAAGCGCGCGCACTGGGAGGCGATCGCCGTCGCCGCCTGCGAGCAGTGCGGCCGCAACCGGGTGCCTGTGATCCATCCGGTGCAGGCGTTCTCAGCCTGGATCGGCGCGCAACGGCAGCCGGACGCCGATGCCGCCGAGCGCCTCGTGCTGAGCCTCGCCGACGGCACTCGCGGGATCGCCTCGGTTCCGGCCGGCGGCGGCCGGGGCGTCCTGGTGCTCAGCGGCCCCGAAGGCGGCCTGAGCGGCGCCGAGGAACAGGAAGCCATCGCCCGGGGCTTCGCGCCCATCACCCTCGGTTCGCGCGTGCTGCGCGCCGAGACGGCGGCGCTCGCCGCATTGGTGTCGCTCGCCGGACTTTCATCCGATTGAGGCGGTGTTTTCCGCGAGGCGAACGCCGAGCACTTTGGGAACAATCGTTACTTCTTTAAGACAAAAGAAGGATTTTTGCTTCCATGCCCCGCCCGTCCCGCGCGCTGCGTCCCGTTTTTCTAGCGCTTGCCGCCCTCTGTGCGGCGCAGGGCGCCCTGGCCCAAAATCCGCCCGCCGTGCAGGCGCAGGTGGTGGTCGGCCCCGAGGTCGACAAAGCCTATGCCCAGCTGATGGCCTCGCCCCGCATCCAGAAGCTGATGGATGCGGTGAAGGCCGACCACGAGCGCTCGATCGATGACCTGAAGGCGCTCACCGAAATCGAGGCCCCGCCCTTCAAGGAGCACAAGCGCGCCGAAGCCTTCCTCGCCCGCATGAAGGCGCTGGGCCTGCCGCACGCGAAGATCGATGCCGAGGGCAACGTGGTCGGCCTGCGCAAGGGCACGGGCAACGGGCCGGTGCTGCTGGTCTCGGCCCACCTCGACACCGTGTTCCCCGCCGGCACCGACGTGAAGGTGAAGGAGCACGAAGGCCGGCTCCACGCCCCCGGCATCGCGGACGACACGCGCGGCCTGGCCGTGCTGCTGTCGTGGCTCAAGGTGCTGAACGACAACAGGATCCAGACCGTTGGCGACCTGATGTTCGTCGCCAACGTCGGCGAGGAAGAACTGGGCAACCTGCGCGGCATGAAGGCGATCTTCCGCGACCACCTCGACATCGACGGCATGGTGGGGCTGGAGCCCTCTGCGCCGGGCAGCGTGCTGATATTGGGCACCGCGAGCCACCGCTGGGAGGTCACGTTCCAGGGCCCGGGCGGCCACAGCTTCGGCGCGTTCGGCCAGGTGCCGAGCGCCATCCACGGCATGGGCCGCGCCATCGCAAAGATCGCCGACGTGCGCACGCCGAGCTTTCCCAAGACCACGTTCACGGTCGGCACGGTGGGCGGCGGCACCTCGGTGAACACCATCGCGCCCGATGCGCGCATGGCCATCGACATCCGCTCCGACGACATGGCCTCGCTGCTGGAGACCGAGAAGAAGATCCTCGCGGCCGTCGACGAAGCCGTGGCGGAGGAAAACAAGCGCTGGAACGTGAGCACGCTGAGCGCGAGCGTCAAGCTCATCGGCGATCGCCCCGGCGGCCGCACGCCGCCCGACTCGGTCATCGTCGAGGCCGCGGTGCGCTCGAACGCGGCCTTCGGCCACAGGACGCCGCTGCGCGGCGGCAGCACCGACGCCAACGTGCCGATCTCGCTGGGCATCCCGGCCATCATCATCGGCGGGGGCGGCAAGGCGTCGGGATTCCATTCGCTGAGCGAGTCCATTGACATGACGGATGCATGGAAAGGGGCGCAGAATTCGCTCGCCACCGTGCTGGGGCTGGTGGGCGTTCAGGGGGTCAGCCCCGCGCTGCTGCCCAAACGGGCGGTGCGTACCAAGTAATTTGTCACGCTGCCAGTTCGAAAGTGAAAGTGCAGCTTCCAGCTCAGGGTCCGCGGCATTTAACAATGCTCACCGGTTCTGTCACACAACAAGGAAACGGCCATGGGATTGCTCGATTCGGTACTCGGTCAAGTGCTGGGGGGCGCTGCGCAGCAGCAGCCGCAACAAGGCGGCGGCCTCGGAGGGCTGGGCGATCTCGGCGGACTTGCCGGTGCACTGGGCGGCCTGCTCGCCAACAACGGAGCGCAGGGCGGCATTGGCGGGCTGGTCTCGAAATTCGAGCAGGCTGGCCTCGGCAACGTCATCGGCTCCTGGATCGGCAAGGGAGAGAACCAGCCTGTGACGGGCGACCAGCTGCAGAACGCGCTGGGCAGCGACACCATCGCGAACATCGCTTCCAGGCTGGGCATCAATGCGCAAACGCTGCTGCCGATGCTCGCGACCATGCTGCCGGCCCTGATCGACCAGCTCACGCCGCACGGCAAGGTGCCGGAGCAGGGGCTCGGCAACCATGAAGACCTGCTGGGCTCGCTCAGCGGCCTGTTGCAAGGCAAGCAGTCCTGAAAGAGAGACTGCCGTCTCCGGACTCGGCGCCCGCAAGGGCGCTTTTTTTCGCCCTTTTTCCGCTCCAGCGCCCTTGGCCGACAATGCCGCTCGCATCAATTCGAGGTAAGACGGCATGGCGGGCGGTGGCAAATCGAAGGTAGAGGGTTGGCAAGCGCGGCCCGATGGCACCGTCCGGTGGTCCAAGAGCATGCGCGAGGCCCTTGCGCAGTTCAACGACCGGCCCTGCGGCCATTGCGGCGGCCTGCTGTCCGACGAGCGCAGCCTGGCCGACAGCCTCGACTTCTTCCGCCGCCACCGTTCCAGCTTCTATCCGCCGCGCGCGGCCCGGCTGCGCATGCTGGAGATGCACGGCGCAGGCGCGGCCGAGCTGTTCTTCGAGCCGTCTCCGCACAAGGAAGAAGTGGCCGACCTGCTGGCCATCCAGGACGAGGCCGTGGTCCGCTTCTTCGTGGCGCAGGTCAAGCAGATCGACTGCAAGAACGCGCTCGTCAAGCAGGCGGCGCGCTGGCCGCTGTTCGTGCTGCGCGAGCTGCTGTCGGCGAACCCCGCGCGCCACCAGGCCGGTGCCGCGCTGATCCTGGAACTGCTGGCCGCCAACCCCGACTGGCAAGCCCCGCTCGAAGCCGCCTGCGACGAAAGCCAGCGCGACACGCTCGCGCGCCTGCAGGAAGACGGCTCCGGCGGCGTGGCCGAAGCGCCGCCGGCTGCCTGGCCCGCGCTGCTCAAGCGCCCGCCCTGGAAGAACCGGCAGGCGCTGCCCGTCATTCCCGTCCTGGCGCTGCAGCCCCTGCCGCCGGCCGCGTCGCTGCACTGGCAACACCTGCAGCCGCCGCAATACCTGCAGGCCACGGGCGACGTGTCCGACTGGCTGGCGCGCGAGGTCCGCGTCTCACGCGAGCGCGCCGACGAATGGGCCGGCGAGTTCACCCGCCACCAGCCCGACGCGCCGGCACATGTGCGCGACGGCGGCAACGCGCACAAGGCCCTGTGGATGCTGGGCCTGCGCCCCGAGCTGATCGACGGCGTAGTGAACGGCAGGGAGGTCGCGCCGGAAGACTTCGGCCCCCTGCCCGACGCCCGCTGGGGCGCCGCCGAATACCTCTGGCTGCTGCCGCAGCCGCTGGCCGTCGCGGTGTTCACGCACGGACCCGCGCCCACCCACTACATGGACGACGTCTCGCGCGTGCGGCCCATCCTGCATGCGTTCGGCGCCGCCGCGCTGCCGGGGCTGCAGCGCGTGCTCAAGCAGGGCTCGCGCGCGATGTTCGAGCTGGCCGCCGTCATCGAATGGGACCCGCTCGCGGGCTGGATCGCCAGGGGCTTCCACACCAACCGCTGGGTCCGCCAGGAGGCGGGCGAGTGGCTGGCCCGCTACCCGGATGCGGCCGCGCGCGGCCTCGTGCCCATCGCGCTGGGCGAGCCCGGCGCCGCGCATGAAGCCGCGCAGGCCGCGCTGCGCTGGCTGCACGGTGCCGGCCACGCCGACGCGGTGCGTGGCCAGGCCGCCGCCTACGGCCCCGAGGCCGCCGACGCCGTGGCGCAGCTGCTGGCCATCGCCCCCGAAGACCTGCTGCCCGACAGCCTGCCCGTGCTGCCGAAGACCCTGCCGCTGGCGGCGCTGCCCCGGCTGATCCTCCGGCAGGGCGGCCAGGCGCTGCCGCAGGCCGCCGTCCCCGACGTGCTGATGGCGATGTTGCTCGGCAAGCCCGACATGCCCTATCCGGGACTGGCCGGCCTGCTGGAGGCGCTCACGCCCGACTCGCTCGCACGCTTCGGCCGTGCGCTGCTGGCCTGGTGGATCGGCAACGGCCGGCCCGCCAGGGAGCGCTGGATGTTCGCGCTGCAGGGCCGCCTGGGCGACGGCGAGACCGCGCGCCAGCTCTACGGCCTGCTGCGCCAGTGGCGTGCCGCGCTCGACCGCGTGCGCGCCTACGACGCGATGGCGATGCTCGGCGAGATCGGCAGCGACGCCGCCCTGATGCACCTGGCCGAACTGTCGCGCCAGACCCGCCATGACGACCTGCGCACCCGCGCCGACCGCATGCTGGGCGAGGTGGCCGAGCAGCGCGGCCTGAGCCTCGACCAGCTGGCCGACCGCACCGTGCCCGACCTGGGCCTGGACAGCCGCGCGCGGCTCACGCTCGACTTCGGCCCGCGCAGCTTCGAGATACGCATGGACCACGACTTCGAGCCGGTGGTGCACAACCGCGCCGGCAAGATGCTCAAGACCCTGCCCAAGCCCGGCGCGAACGACGACGCGGGCAAGGCCCAGGCCGCGGCCAATCAGCTGAAAGACCTGCGCAAGCTCGCCAAGGCGGTGGCCGCCGCGCAGCTGCGGCGCCTCGAAGCCGCCATGTGCGCGCGGCGCCGATGGGCGCCCGCCGAATTCCTGCCCTTCTTCGCCAACCACCCGGTGCTGCGCGTCTTCAGCCGGTCGCTGGTGTGGGGCCTGTTCGATGCGTCGAACCGGCTGGCCGGCACCTTCCGCGTCGGCGCCGAGGGCGAGCTGAGCGATCTGCACGGCGCTCCGGTCATGCTCGCCGACAACGCACGCATCGGCATCCCGCATCCGCTGGAGATCGCGGGGCTCGACCCGGCGCTGGCCGCCGCCTGGGCCGGCGTGCTGGCCGGCCACGGCATTGCGCAGCCCTTCGAGCAACTGGCGCGCCAGACCTTCGCGCGCGACGAATCGCTGCGCGCGCGCCGCGACATCCCGCACTGGGCCGGCCGCCAGGTGTCGAACGGTGCGCTGCTGGGCCTGGAACAGCGCGGCTGGATGCGCGAGGTGGGCGAAGGCGGCATGGTCGGCAGCTTCGGCAAGCCCGTGCCCGGCGGGCGCCGCATCCGACTGCGGCTGGCCGTCGGCTGGTTCGTGCAGGACAGCCCCGACGGCGCCGAGCTGCAGACCGTGCAGTCCGTGGCGCTCGACGGCGCCGACGGCAGCATGCTGGGCGACTTGTCGCCGGTCGATTTCAGCGAGGTCGAGCGCGACCTGCAGCGTGCCGTCAGGCCCGCGGCGGAAAGCGCTGGTTGAGCCAGCGCTGCAGGGCAGCGAAGACCGGCTCGGCTTCGATCTCGTTGAAGATCTCGTGGTACAGCGTGTCGAAGCAATGCGCCTCGACCTTGCCGCCCGCCGCGGCCGCGGCGAAGGCCCGGCTGGCCGACGGCCTCACGAGGCGGTCGTCGCCCGCGTAGAGCAGCAACGTGGGCACGGGCCAGTTGGCGGCGCGCTGCTGCACCGTCGCGCCCTCGTACACCAGGAAGCGCGCGAGCCGGCTGCCGATGCGGTCGTGCGTGAGCGGATCGTCGCGGTAGGCCTGCACCACAGCCGTGTCGTGCGAGAGATAGTTGTCGTCCAGGCCGTTGCCCACGCGCAGGTTCGGCGCAATGCGCGGCAGCACCGCGAGCAGTGCCTTCTGGAAGCCGCTCAGGCCGGGGTCGAGCCCCGGCGATGACAGCACCAGCCCGTCGACCGGCCGCACCCCGCGCGCCACCAGGCTCGCCGTGACCAGCCCGCCCAGGCTGTGCCCCAGCAGCACCAGCGGCAGCCCGGGGTTCAGTCGGCGCGCATCGTCGACCACCAGCGCGAGGTCGTCGACCAGCCGCAGTTCGCTCGGCAGGCCGCCGCGCGCACCGGTCGATTCGCCGTGCCCGTGGTGGTCGTGCGCCCACACCGCGAAGCCCCATTCGTGCAGGCATTCCGCCAGCGCGTGGTAGCGGCCCGCATGCTCGCCGAGCCCGTGGACCACGACGATCACGGCGCGCGCCGGCCCGGGCGCCGGCAGGCGGCGCAGGGCGAGCGTCTCGCCGTCCGGCGTGGACAGCGACACGCGCTGCGGCAGAGGCAGCGCGGGGTCGTTCAAGCCGCCACCGGCTCCGATGCGGCGGCGCGGTGCGCAGCCGGCAGCGCCGCGATCACCTCGGCCACGGCGGCCGTGAGCTTCTTCGCGTACGGCACGTGCAGGAACTCGTTCGGGCCGTGCGCGTTGCTCTTGGGGCCGAGCACGCCGCAGACCATCATCTGCGCCTTCGGGAAGCCGGCGCTGAGCATGTTCATCAGCGGAATGGTGCCGCCCTGGCCGATGTAGCCGCACGACGCGCCGAAGTGCGCGCGCGAGGCCTTGTTGAGCGCATCCTCGAACCACGGCGTGATGGTCGGTGCGTTCCAGCCGGTGGCGCCGCCGCCGCTCTCGAAGGTCACGCGGGCCTGGTAGGGCGCGTTGTCCTCGAGCAGCGCCTTGAGCGTCTGCACCGTCTCGGCCGCATCCACCAGCGGCGGCAGGCGCAGCGAGAGCTTGAAGGCGGTGTAGGGGCGCAGCACGTTGCCCGCGTCCTTCAGCGCCGGAAAGCCTTCGGCGCCGGTGACCGACAGCGTGGGCTTCCAGGTGCGGTTGAGCAGGGCCTCGACCGGGTCGGTGGTGGTGGGCAGCGCGAACATGGTCGAGCCGCCGCAGTCGTAGTGCGCCCACGGGAAGCGCTTGTAGACCTCGTCGCCCAGGATGGCGGCGGTGGCCTTGGCCTGCGCCAGCCGGTCGGGCGGCACTTCGCAGTGGAAGCTCGCGGGCAGCAGGCGGCCGGTGGCGCTGTCCTCGAGGCGGTCGAGCACCTGCCGCATGATGCGGAAGCTCGAGGGCACGAGGCCCGAGGCATCGCCCGAGTGGATGCCTTCGGTCAGCACCTCGACCTTGAGCGTGCCGCTGGCCATGCCGCGCAGCGAGGTGGTGAGCCAGAGCTGGTCGTAGTTGCCGGCGCCCGAATCGAGGCAGATCACCAGTTCGACGTTGCCCAGGCGCGGACGCAGCGCGTCGACGTAGGGCAGCAGGTCGTAGGAGCCGCTTTCCTCGCAGGTCTCGATCAGGCCGACGATGCGCGGATGCGCCGCGCCCTGGGCCTTGAGCGCCTGCAGCGCGGCGATGCTGGCGTACACCGCATAGCCGTCGTCGGCGCCGCCGCGGCCGTAGAGCAGGCCGTTCTCGTACTTGGGCGTCCAGGGGCCGAGGTCGTTGCGCCAGCCGGTGAACTCGGGCTGCTTGTCGAGGTGGCCGTACATGAGCACGGTCTCGTCCATGTCGGTGCCCGTGGCAGGGACTTCGAAGAACAGCACCGGGGTGCGGCCCTCGAGCCGCACGATCTCCAGCTTCAGGCCCTCGACCTTCTGCGCCTCGACCCAGGCGGCCGCGTTGCGCAGCACGGTTTCGAGGTAGCCGTTGGCCGACCAGTCCTTGTCGAAGCCGGGCGACTTGGCGGGGATGGCGATGTAGTCGGTGAGTTGGCGGACGATGTCGCCGTCCCATCGGGCGGTGACGTCGGACAGGGCACGTTCGGCGTCGAGCGTGCCGGCGGGCATTTCGCGGTGCAGGGGGGCGTTCATCGGTGGGTTCTCCGCGGGTGGACGAAAAGATGCATTTTGCGCCTTGAGGCGAGCGCGCGTAGAGTGCGGGCGATCTCAAAACCGGAGGCCATGTGAGCAAGTCAGCATCGACTCGGATCAAGGTAGATATCAAGGTGGGTATTGGCGGCTGGACCTACGAACCCTGGCGCGACAACTTCTACCCCAAGGGGCTCGCGCACGCGAAAGAGTTGAACTACGCGAGCCGCAAGGTCAGCTCCATCGAGATCAACGGCACCTACTACAGCACCTTCAAGCCCGAGACCTTCCGCAAGTGGCACGACGACACGCCGGCCGACTTCATGTTCTCGCTCAAGGCCTCGCGCTTCGCGACCAACCGCAAGCTGCTGTCCGGCGCGGGCGACTCGATCAAGCGCTTCATCGACAGCGGCGTGGCCGAGCTGGGCGACAAGCTCGGGCCGATCGTGTGGCAGTTCATGCCGACCAAGCAGTTCGACGCGGAAGACTTCGAGGCCTTCCTCTCGCTGCTGCCGAAGAAGGAAGGCAGCCGCGTGCTGCGCCACGTGATGGACGTGCGCCACGAGAGCTTCATGGTGCCCGCGTACAAGGCGCTCGCGAAGAAGCACAAGGTGTCGACGGTGTTCACCGACGCCGAGAAGTTTCCGTCGTTCGAGGAGCCCGAGGGCGACTTCGCCTATGCGCGGCTCATGATGGCCAACGCCAAGCTCAAGGCCGGCTATGCGCCGAAGGCGCTGGACACCTGGGCCGAGCGCGCGCAGGGCTGGGCCGTGTCACCGAAGAAGCGCGACGTGTTCGTCTACTTCATCAACGGCGCGAAGGAAAAGGCACCGGCCGCGGCCGGTGCCCTGCTGGAGCGCCTGGGATGGGAGCCGCCGGCGGCCTGAATGAAGCCGGGCGGCGCGGGATGAACCAGAGACTGCGTCAGCCCTTGGCGCCGAAGCTGATCTCGCCCGACAGCTGGCCGCCTTCTTCGATCACGATCTTGCCGTAGCGGATCTTGCCGGTGACCTTGCCGGTGGAGTGGATGACGAGCTTCTCGCGCACGGTGAGGTTGCCGTCGAACACGCCGCGGATTTCGGCGATGTCTATTTCGGCCGAGCCCTTGAACTCGCCCTGTTCGGCGATCTGCATCAGGCGCGAATCCATGGTGGCTTCCACCAGGCCTTCGACCACGAGCGTGTCGCAATCGGTGATCTCGACGCCCTTGAGCTTGATGTTGGGGCCGACGGTGAGCTTGCTTCCGCCTTCCTTGGCGACGGGGGCCGCCGCTGCATTGAGGCCGCCTTGCTGCGCGGTCAGCGACGAGGGATTCACAGGGGAACCGGAGAGGTTGGTGGCTGCGCCGACGAGCGGAGCGGGGCGGGAAGTCAGCGAATCGTTGTCTCGGTCACGCTTGCCGAAGAAGGGGGACTGTGTAGCCAATGGGGAGCTCCTCAAGAAAGGGGACTATCGTAAGAACGCACTCACGGCATGCGGCACTTCATTGCGCAAGAAGCGTAACTGAATAAGTCGTCCGCGACACGACAATGCCCTCATGACCCGCCCGACTCTCGAAGCCCTCTCCACACCCGCCGCCACCGACTTGCGGTTCGACAAGCCGTCTCACGGCTGGCGGCGCACGCTGTTCACGGTGATCTTCGAGGCCGACACGCGCGCGGGGCTGTGGTTCGACCTTGCGCTGATCGCTGTCATCGTCACCAGCGTGCTGGTGGTCATCCTGGACAGCGTGCAGTCGATCCGCGAGCACTGGCGCCCGCTGTTCAACGCGCTCGAATGGGTGTTCACCATCCTGTTCACGCTGGAGTACATCGCGCGGCTGTGCTGCGTGAACAAGCCGCTGCGCTATGCGCTGAGCTTCTACGGCGTGATCGACCTGCTGGCGCTGCTGCCGACCTTCCTGGTGGCCCTGGCGCCCGAGCTGGCCTACCTGATCGACGTGCGCATCCTGCGCCTACTGCGCGTGTTCCGCATCTTCAAGCTGTCGCGCTACTCGGTGGAGTACCGCGCGCTGGTGATGGCCGTGGCGTCGAGCCGGCGCAAGATCACGGTGTTCGTGGGCTTCGTGATGCTGGTGGTGCTGGTGATGGGCACGCTGATGTACGTGGTCGAAGGGCCCCAGCACGGGTTCACGAGCATCCCGGTGGCCATCTACTGGGCCATCTCGACGATGGCCACCGTGGGCTTCGGCGACCTCGTGCCCAAGACCGACCTGGGCCGCGCGATCGCCTCGGTGATGATGCTGCTGGGCTGGGGCGTGCTGGCGGTGCCCACGGGCATCGTGACGGCCGAGATGGCGCGGCGCGGGCCGAACGACGAAGCCGTGCCCGTGCCCGTGGCGCAGCGCGGTGTTCTTGCGATGACGGCGCCGGAATCCGTGCCCGCGGTGCCGGCGAAGCGGGTTACTCCGTCGGCCAGGCGACGCGCCCTTGCGCAGCATCGCCGAGGCGGGCGATGAACGCATCGGCGTCGGGTTCGGGTAGCGCGAAGGCGAAGCGCACGTCGTCGCCGTGCTGCACGCTCTCGAGCACCGCGCCGGCCGAGGCGAGTTCGCGCCGCACCAGCCCTTCGAGCGCATAGGGCACGATGCACCGCAGGCTGCGCTGGCGCAGCAGCGGCACGAGCGTGGCGCCGAGCAGGGCCTGCGCCACCGCATCGGTATAGGCCCGCACGAGGCCGCCGGCACCGAGCTTCACGCCGCCGAAATAGCGCACCACGGTTGCCAGCGCGCCTTCGACCTGCTGGTGGCGCAGCACCTCCAGCATCGGCCGTCCCGCGGTGCCGCCGGGCTCGCCGTCGTCGTTCGCGGCCGACTGGCCGCCGGCCATCAAGGCCCAGCACACGTGCGCTGCAGCGGGATGCTCCGCGCGCAATGACGCCACCACGGCCAGCGCGGCCGCGCGGTCGGCCACCGGCTGCACGCAGCCGATGAAGCGGCTTTTCTTGATGAGCAGTTCGCTGTGAACCGGCTGCGCCAGCGTGAAGCTCATGCGTTGCGGTCCACGTCCATTACGGGCATCAGGGGCATCAGGGGCTCAGCCGCCGCCGCGTTCGAACTTGAAGACCGCGGTGCCGGCGCGCGCATTGGGCAGCCAGCGCACGTCGCGGCCGTCCTGCAGGCCGAAGGCGTCGAGCACGCGCAGGTTGTTCTTGCCGGCCAGCACCTCGAAGTCCTTGAAGGTGCCGACGCGGATGTTGGGCGTGTCGTACCACTGGTAGGGCAGGCGGCGCGTCACCGGCATGCGGCCGCGCGCCACGCTCAGGCGGTTGGGCCAGTGCGCGAAGTTGGGGAAGGCGACGATGCCGATGCGCCCCACGCGCGCGGTCTCGCGCAGCATCACCTCGGCATTGCGCAGGTGCTGCAGCGTGTCGATCTGCAGCACCACGTCGAACGAGGCGTCGTCGAACATCGACAGGCCTTCGTCGAGGTTGAGCTGGATCACGTCGACGCCGCGGCGCACGCACTGCAGCACGTTGCCGTCCGCAATTTCCACGCCGTAGCCGGTGCAGCCGCGCTCGCGCTGCAACAGGTCGAGCAGGGCGCCGTCGCCGCAGCCGAGGTCGAGCACCCGCGAGCCCTGGGGCACCAATTGCGCGATCAGTCGTTGATGTTCGAGGTCGCTCATGCAGTGGTACTCCCCCCCAGGCTTGCCGCTTCGCGTGCTGCGCCAACCCCCTTCAGGGGGCCCGCGCCTTGGGGCGGCCCGGCGGCGCTCGTCTCCTTGGCGACGCGCTCGAAGTACGAGCGCACCACGCCCATGTAGCGCACGTCGTCGAGCAGGAAGGCGTCGTGGCCGTGCGGCGCGTCGATCTCGGCGTAGCTCACGTTGCGGCGGTTGTCGAGCAGCGCCTTCACGAGTTCGCGGCTGCGCGCGGGCGAGAAGCGCCAGTCGGTCTTGAAGCTCACGAGCAGGAACTTGGCCGTGGCGTTGGCGAACGCGGTGCTCAGCTTGCCGCCGTGGCTGCGCGCGGGGTCGAAGTAGTCGAGCGCGCGGGTGATGAGCAGGTAGGTGTTGGCGTCGAAGTACTCGCTGAACTTGTCGCCCTGGTAGCGCAGGTAGCTTTCGATCTGGAACTCGACGTCCTGCGTGGAGTAGCGGTAGTCGAGCCCCGCGGCCTCGCCTTCGACGGCGCTGCGCAGGATGCGGCCGAACTTCGCGTTCATCACGTCGTCGCTGAGGTAGGTGATGTGGCCGATCATCCGAGCGATGCGCAGGCCGCGCTTGGGCACCACGCCGTGTTCGTAGAAGTGGCCGCCGTGGAAGTCGGGGTCGGTGACGATGGCGCGGCGCGCAACCTCGTTGAAGGCGATGTTCTCGGCCGTGAGGTTGGGCGCGCTGGCCACCACCACGGCGTGGCGCACGCGACCGGGGTACTGCAAGGTCCACGACAGCGCCTGCATGCCGCCGAGGCTGCCGCCCATGACGGCGGCGAGCGTCTCGATGCCGAGCGCGTCGAGCAGCGCGGCCTGCGCGTCGACCCAGTCCTCGACCGTGACCACCGGGAAGTCGGCGCCGTAGACGCGGCCGGTGGCGGGGTTGACGTGCATCGGGCCGGTCGAGCCGAAGCAGGAGCCGAGGTTGTTGACGCCGATCACGAAGAAGCGGTCGGTGTCCACCGGCTTGCCCGGGCCCACCATGTTGTCCCACCAGCCTTCGGAACGGGCCTGGCCCTGGTAGACGCCCGCCACATGGTGCGAGGCATTGAGCGCATGGCACACCAGCACCGCGTTGCTGCGATCGGCGTTCAGGGTGCCGTAGGTTTCGTAGGCGAGCGTGTAGTCGCTGATCGATGCGCCGCTGCGCAGGGCCAGCGGGCCCGCGAACTGCATCGACTGCGAAGTGACGACCAAGGGAGGTGACGACGACATGAATGAAAAACCCGGCCTCGCCAAAAACGAGCCGGGTCTGCCGCGCCTGTCTTTAGCTGGATTTATAAAGCGCCCGCAAGCTGAAGCAAATCGGCGCAGCGCGAGTATATCCCCCAGGCTGCGCGCACTGCGTGTCGCTTCGCCAACCCCCTTCGGGGGCAACACCTGCGGCCCGGCGAAGCCGGTTCTGCGGTGTTTCTGGAAGGGCTCCCGCCTTTTTCTTTTTTTCTTACCAGCCGATGATCATGATCACGCCCAGCACCAGGAAGATCGCGGCCGAGATGCCGTGCACGAGCTTGATCGGCACGCGGCGAACGATCTTGTCGCCCAGCCACACCACCGGCGCGTTGGCCAGCATCATGCCCAGCGTGGTACCGGCGACCACCCAGAAGTAGTCCTGCGTGAAGCGGGCGGCCAGCATGACGGTGGCGATCTGGGTCTTGTCGCCCATCTCGGCGAGGAAGAACGCGATCACGGTGGTGCCGAAGACGCCGAACTTGGACACGCCCGGGGCATCGTCTTCGTCGAGCTTGTCGGGAATCAGCATCCACACCGCCATCGCGATGAACGAGCCACCAAGAATCCAGCGCAGCACCTCGGGTCCGAGCCAGCGCGTGATGTAGTTCCCCACGGCACCCGCCAGGGCGTGATTGATGATGGTGGCGGCGAAGATGCCGAGGACGATCGGCCAGGGTTTCCTGAAACGGGCTGCGAGCAGCAGGGCCAATAGTTGGGTCTTGTCGCCCATTTCGGCGAGCGCGACGACGCCGGTTGCAACGAGAAAAGCTTCCATTTTTGAACGTGGGGTTTCTTGGCCGAAGGACGCAATTGACCGTGCAACACCTTCGGCCATATTCCCGAAGTTGCACGGTCAAAGGTCTCGCCAGGTGTTTTCTCACTGCACGCGCCATGTCCTGTGGGGCAGGACAAGTCTGTTGACGCGGGCCCCTCTCGCAGATCGGAAGGCGGCTACTCCCCAATGACGGGCGAGATTCTACCTGTAGCGCCAAGGGCCTAACCCGATCTTGTAAGCGGGCGCTAGCTTTTGATTGTTTTCACAGGCGCTACCTCAAGAAGCAAATTCCTGCTTGCTTTTCGGATATTTCACCCATAATGCACGAGCCTCCCACTTCATTTTGGTGGGGAGGCAGTTCGGTGATCGGTCAGTTTCGCGCGACTCGACGCTCTCGTTTGAGTGATGCTTTCGGGACTCCATCGCTTTTCTTGATGTGTTTATAGGAGTCCCTTGATGGGCAACAAACTGTACGTCGGCAACCTGCCTTACTCGGTGCGCGACGGTGATCTCGAACAGGCCTTCGGCCAGTTCGGCGCAGTGACCAGCGCCAAGGTCATGATGGAGCGCGACACCGGCCGCTCGAAGGGCTTCGGCTTCGTCGAGATGGGCAGTGACGCGGAAGCACAGGCCGCCATCAACGGCATGAACGGCCAGCCCCTGGGCGGCCGCAGCGTCGTCGTCAACGAAGCACGTCCCATGGAAGCACGCCCCCCCCGTAGCGGTGGCGGCGGCTACGGCGGCGGCGGTGGTGGTTATGGCGGCGGTGGTGGCGGTGGCTACGGCGGCGGCGGTGGTGGCGGCTACGGTGGTGGCGGCGGTGGCCGCTCCGGCGGTGGCGGCGGCTACGGCGGCGGTGGCCGCAGTGGCGGCGGCGGCGGCGGTGGTGGCGACGGCGGTTTCCGCAGCCCCTACGGCGCCGGCCCCCGTGGCGGTGGCGGCGGTGGTCGCAGCGGTGGTGGCGGTGGCTACGGCGGCGGCAACAGCGGCTACTGAGTCCTGCACCTCGACGCACAGAAAAGACAAAAGGCTCCTTCCGGAGCCTTTTTCTTTGGCCGCTCGCTTTTCCTCGCGCCGGTTCAGGCCTCGCCGCTTCGCTTCTTGCGGCCGCGCCCCTGTACCGCGCGGTCGAGCACGGCATTCGGCAGCATGCGCATGATCTTGGCGACCACGCCCATCTGCCACGGAATGACGCGGTAGCTCGTGCCCGACTCGATGGCACGCAGCGCCTGGGCGGCAAAGTCTTCGGCCTTCATGAGGAAGGGCATGCCGTAGCGGTTGCCCTGCGTCAGCGGCGTGTCGATATAGCCGGGGCAGAGGGTGACCACCTTCACGCCGCTGTTGTGCAGCTCTCCGCGCAGGCTCTCGCAGTACGCGACCACGCCGGCCTTGCTTGCGCAGTAGGCCCCGTGGCCGGGCAGGCCGCGGATGGATGCAACGCTGCCGATGCCGACCAGCCGGCCGCTGCCGCGCTGCACCATCGCCCGCACGAACGGATGGAAGGTCGCCGCCAGCCCGACGTTGTTGGTGGCGAAGGTCTGCGAAAGCACGTCGAGGTCGGCGCGCTCCGCGGTGTCGATGCCGATGCTGATGCCCGCGTTGGCGATCACCACGTCGGGCAACCCCTGCTGCGCGATGCAGTCATTGCCGGCGGCCACGATGCTGTCGGTCTGCGCCACGTCGGCCTTGTAGACCCGGTAGCCGTCCGCGCCCAGACCGCGCGACTTTGCCCAGGCCTCGATCTCCGCCGTGCGCCGGGCCACCAGCGCCAGCCTGTAGCCCGCGTCGTGGAAGCTCGCGGCCAGGGCCTGGCCGATACCGCTCGACGCGCCGGTGATGAAGACGAGCGGGGCCGAGGTGGTCATGCGTGATCTTCTTTCGCGGTCTTCTTGTTGTCAGCGCTTCTTGGCAGGCGCGGGAGCGGCAGCGGCCGCCGACGGAATCAGCACGCCGCGCACCCGGCCCTTGAGGTTGGCGACGCCGCTCAAGTTGTCGTAGTCGAGCGTGTCGCCCGTGAACTGGTCCTTGTCGCGGATCAGCGTGACCGGCTGGTTCGACGTGACACGCTCGGTGTCGACGAAGGCGTGCAGGAACTCGCCGCGGAACTCCAGGCGCGGCGTGGGCTTGCCGTCGGGACCCACCGACGGGTCGCGGATGACGATGGCGTTGCCGAACAGCTGCAGCTCGCTGCCGTCCGAATTCGACAGCCCGCGGTTGGCGGTGGAGCGCGTCACCAGCCCCTCGGGCGAGATGGAGCGCATGCGCACCTTGTCGACCTCGATGGTGTCGGTGTCGGGGTAGTGCCGGCCTTCGGCGCCGTACAGCTCGCTGCGCAGGTCGCCGTTCGGCAGGAAGTTCTTGATGACGAAGTCGCGCATGAAGTAGTCGGGTTCATGCGTGGGCGCGGCCTTGGCGGTGGGCTCGAGCAGCTTGGGCGCATTGCGCACCAGCCAGTAGGTGCCGAGCGCGACGGCCGCCGTCAGGATGATCGGCAGGTAGATGGTGGCGCGGTCGAGGACACCGCGCACCAGGCCCCATGCGCTTTTCACGTTGTTCATGTGTTCGGGCCCCGGGCAGCGTCGAGCATGGCGCGGTACTGGCCGCAGGCCGTGAGAAGCAGGTCGCAGAACTCGCGCGCCGCGCCTTCGCCGCCGCGCGCCTTGGTGACGTAGCGGGCAACGCCGCGCACCTCGGCATGCGCATTGGCCGGCGCCGCCGCGAAACCCACGCGCGTGAGCACCGGCAGGTCGGGCCAGTCGTCGCCGATGGCCGCGGCCTGTGCCCACGTGAAGCCCAGCTGGCCGAGCATGGCTTGCGCGGCGGGCAGCTTGTCTTCGGTGCCGTAGCGCACATGCTCGATGCCCAGCGCCTCGAGCCGCACGCGCAGCGGCTTGGAATCGCGCCCGGTG
The DNA here is from genome assembly GCF_003019815.1 of Variovorax sp. PMC12. Taxonomy (NCBI): domain Bacteria; kingdom Pseudomonadati; phylum Pseudomonadota; class Betaproteobacteria; order Burkholderiales; family Comamonadaceae; genus Variovorax; species Variovorax sp. PMC12. The sequence goes on along the minus strand of NZ_CP027773.1, from coordinate 4,133,444 downwards.
ATCACCGCGGGCACGATGCCCGCCTTGCGCAGCAGCTTGAGGCCGTAGCCGTCGAGGATGCTGAAGCGCTTGAGCGTTTCGCCGTGCTCGGTGAAGTACACGCCGCCGTCGGTCAGGACGCCGTCGATGTCGAAGAAAACGATGCGCACGTCCTGCGCGGCGAGCAGGGTCTCGGCCTGGAACTCGAGCGCCATCAGATGACCTTCGCGCGCATCAGGTCGTTGGTGTTGATCGCACCCACGACCACGCCCGCGCCGTCGATCACGAACAGCCGGGTGATGCCGCATTGCTCCATGAGCTCGGCGGCTTCGACGGCCAGCGCGTCGACGCGGATGGTGCGCGGGTTGTGGTGCATCACCTCGGCCGCCTTGGGGCTGCGCAGGTCGGCGCCGGCTTCGATCAGGCGGCGCAGGTCGCCGTCGGTGAAGATGCCCGAGGCCCGGCCGTCGGGCTCGACCACCGCGGCGGCGCCGAAGCCCTTGATGCTCATCGCGCGCATCAGCTCGCTGATGGTGGCCGACGGCGGCACGCGCGGCACCTCGTCGCCGGAGCGCATGACGTCGCTCACGTGGGTGAGCAGTTTGCGCCCGAGCGCGCCGCCCGGATGCGAGCGCGCGAAGTCTTCGGAGCCGAAGCCGCGCGCGTCGAGCAGCGCCACGGCCAGCGCGTCGCCCATCGCCATCTGGGCGGTGGTGCTCGCGGTGGGGGCGAGGTTGAGCGGGCAGGCTTCCTTGGAGACGCCGGCGTCGATCACGATGTCGGCATGGCGCGCAAGCGTGGACTCGGGGCGGCCGGTCATGGCGATCAGGGGCACGCCCTGGCGCTTGACGACCGGCAGGATGACGGTGAGCTCGTCGACTTCGCCGCTGTTGGAGATGGCCAGCACCAAGTCGACCGACTTGATCATGCCGAGGTCGCCGTGGCTGGCCTCGGCCGGGTGCACGAACATCGCGGGCGTGCCGGTGGAGGCGAGGGTGGCGGCGATCTTGCGGCCGACGTGGCCGCTCTTGCCCATGCCCATGACGACCACGCGGCCGCGCACTTCGAGGATCTTGCGCACGGCGTCGACGAAGCTCGGCCCGACGCGGGCCTTCAGGCCGGAGACGGCTTCGGCTTCGATGTCGAAAGTGATGCGTGCCCGGGAGAGGATCGCTTCGGGGTCGACCACGGGGGCCGGGACGGGACGGGAGCTCATCGGCAGATTTTACGGGGCGGCCAATCCGGGGATATACGTGCACGCCCCGGCGAAGCCCGGGGCACGGACATTGCTCTAGCATCGGCGCCTATGTCTTCGTTCGATCTCACGCTGTTGTACCTGCTTGCCGCGGTGATCGGCGTGGTGGCCTGCCGCTCCCTGAAGCTGCCCCCGATGCTGGGCTACCTGTCTGCCGGCGTGCTGATCGGCCCGCATGCGTTCGCGCTGGCGCAGAACTCCGAAGGCATCCGGCACCTGGGCGAATTCGGCGTCGTGTTCCTGATGTTCGTGATCGGGCTGGAATTCAGCCTGCCCAAGCTGCGCGCGATGCGAAAGCACGTGTTCGGGCTCGGCCTGCTGCAGGTGCTGCTGACGATGGCCATCGCCACGGCCGGCGCGCTGCTGATCGCGCGGCTGCTGCCGCCGTCATGGCAGCTCGGCTGGCAGACCGCGCTGGCGCTGTCGGGCGCGCTCACCATGAGCAGCACCGCCATCGTCGTCAAGCTGATGGCCGAGCGGCTGGAGCTCGAGAGCGAACACGGCAAGCGCGTGATGGGCGTGCTGCTGTTCCAGGACCTGGCGGTGGTGCCGCTGCTGGTGCTGATCCCCGCGCTGGGCGCGCCGCCCGAGGCCCTGGCCAAGGCGCTCGGCCTCGCGCTGCTGAAGGCCACCTTCCTGATCGGCGTGCTGCTCTACGGCGGCCCGCGCGTCATGCGCTGGTGGCTCACGCTGGTGGCGCGGCGGCGCAGCGAGGAGCTGTTCATCCTGAACGTGCTGCTGGTGACGCTGGGGCTCGCCTGGCTCACCGAGCTGGCCGGCCTGAGCCTGGCGCTGGGCGCGTTCATCGCGGGCATGCTGGTGTCGGAAACCGAATACAAGCACCAGGTCGAGACCGACATCCGCCCCTTCCACGACGTGCTGCTGGGGCTGTTCTTCATCACCGTGGGCATGTCGCTCGACTGGCACATCGTGGTCGAGCGCTGGATGCTGGTGGGCGTGCTGCTGCTGGTGCCGCTGGGGTTCAAGCTCGGGCTGGTGACGGTGCTGGCAAGGGTGCTCGGGGCCACCTCGGGCGTGTCGCTGCGCACCGGCCTTTACCTCGCGCAGGCCGGCGAATTCGGCTTCGTGCTGCTGACGCTGGCGCAGGAGCGCAGCCTGCTGCCGTCGTGGCTGGCCAATCCGGTGCTGGCGTCGATGGTGCTGTCGATGCTGGCGACGCCTTTCATCATCATGTACAGCAACGCCATCGTGCGGAAGCTGGTGGCCAGCGACTGGCTGCAGCAGTCGCTGCAGATGACGAGCATCGCGCGCAAGACCATCAACACGGCGCAGCACGTGATCATCTGCGGCTACGGGCGCTGCGGCCAGAACCTGGCGCGCATCCTGGAGCGCGAAGGCATCCCGTACATGGCGCTCGACCTCGACCCCGACCGCGTGCGCCAGGCCGCCGCCGCCGGCGACTCGGTGGTGTTCGGCGACGCGGCGCGGCTGCAGGCGCTGATGGCCGCCGGCCTGGCACGCGCCAGCGCGGTGGTGGTCACCTACCTGGACGTGCCGGGCGCCATGAAGGTGCTGGCCAACACGCGCGCCCACGCCGCCCACGTGCCGGTGATCGTGCGCACGCAGGACGACCACGACCTCGAGAAGCTGCAGGCCGCCGGCGCCACCGAGGTGGTGCCCGAAGCCATCGAGGGTTCGCTGATGCTCGCCAGCCATGCGCTGGCGCTGGTCGGCGTGCCGATGCGGCGCGTGATCCGCGTGGTGCAGGACCAGCGCGACGCGCGCTACAACCTGCTGCGCGGCTACTTCCACGGCGCCGACGACGACAAGGCCGACGAGGTCGACCACGAACGGCTCAACAGCTTCACCCTGAACGCCGGCGCCCGCGCCGTCGGCCAGACGCTGGAGCAGCTGGCGCTGCCGACGCTGGGCGTGCGCGTCGCGAGCGTTCGCCGCCATGACGGCCAGCCGCGCACGCCGGCCGGCGACACGGTGCTGACCGACGGCGACACGCTGGTGCTGTCCGGCAAGCCGACCGCGCTGGCCGTGGCGATCGAGCGGCTGCAGAAGGGCTGAGGCGGCCGAGGGGCCGCTCAGCTCAGTTGATCAGCGTCGGGTTGCGTTTTTCTTCGTCGATGCGCTGCTGGCGGCGCACCGCCTCGCATTGCGAATGGGCCTTGTACTCGGCCTTGAGGCACTGCGCGGCCATGCACTGCGCCCGCGCGATGAAGTTGCGGTCGCCGCACTGGGCCAGGGGCTCGGGGGCGGGAGGGGCGGGTGCCGGTGGCGGCGGGGCTGCCGCGACGGCCGGCGCCGGAGTCTCGGCGGCGCCGGGCGCGGGGGCTGAAACGGTTGCCTGCTTGCGTGGCCGGGCGGCGGGCCTGGTGCTTGCCGCAGGCGGTGCGGCTTCGGCGACGGGAGGTGCCTCGGCCGCCGGAGGCTGCGGCGCGGCCGGCGCCTGCGCCGTGGGTGGTGCCGGCTCGGCTGGAGGCGTCGCTGGCTCGACGGGCGGTGCCGACACCGCCGGTCCGGGATCGGTGACCGCCGCGGGCGCCTTGCTGGTTCCGTAGCCGTACCAGCCCGCGACCATCATCAGTACCGCCACCGCCAGCAGCCCGAGCCACAGCAGGATGACCCGCTTGCGGGGCGGCCGCTCGACCGGCCGCCGGACCTTGACCCGGGTGCGCTTGCGCTCGGCCTTTTCCGGCCGCGCCGTCTCGAAGCCCGACGATGGCGCGGGCGGCGGCGGTGGGGGATCGTCGTAGACCATGACCACCGTCTCCTGGTCGTCCGACGGTGGCGGGGTGGGCGATCTTCCGAAGAACGAACGCCCAGGCTCGGCCTTGCGCGGATCGAAGAGCGGCGCGGGTATGGTCGGTGCGCGCAGCTGGGCGGGAGCGGTGGTCGCCCACTCGCGCTCCGGGCTCGGCGGCGGGGGAATCCTCGCGGCCTTGCCGGACAGCGTGGCACCGCAGCTCCGGCAGAAATTCGCGCCGTCACGGTTTTCCGTGCTGCAGACCGGACAGATCAAGGCCATGGCGTACTACTGACTACTCTCGGGAACCGGAACGAAAAAGGGCTGTTGGCGGGCATGCCCGCATCTGGAAGGGAAGTCTGGCGAAGAGGCCGCCGGGGCCTCAGGTCACGGCGACGCGCTTGGAGCGGTGTGCCATGCGCTTGGCGATCACCGCGCCCAGCGCCATCGCGATTTCCAGCGCCAGGTTGGGCTGGCGGTTCGACATCTCGGCGAAGCGGATCGCGTTGAGCCGCCATACGCGGCCCGCGCCGGTGACCACCACGTTGGCGGAATGCGGCAGGCGCGAGAAGAACGAGCCTTCGCCCACCACGGACCCCGGCGTGAGCACGGCAAGCCGCATCTGCTCCTTGCTGCTGACGCGGTGCACGCTGATGGCGCCGCTCTCGATGAAGAACACCGAGCGGTCCGGCGTTCCCTGCTCGATCAGCACATCGCCGACGGCGGTCTCGATGGGCTGCAGGTAGCCGGCCAGCGTTTCCCATTGCTGGACGCTGAACGTCAACGCAAAAGCGTCGGTGCTCATGTTCTCCGCGATGGCGCGGCTCAGATTCTGGATGGACATGCTTTTCTCAACCCCCGCATCGGTCCCGAAGTATCCGCGATGGCCGCCAGATTGGGCTACAAGTGATTACGTTTTTGCAGCGCCTGTCGCTATTTGCCAATGCAGAAGCGCGAAAAGATGACTCCCAGCAGGTCATCGGCACCGAACTCCCCCGTGATCTCGTTCAGCGCGTTCTGCGCCAGCCGCAGTTCCTCGGCCAGCAGATCGAGCAGCTGGGCCTGCGCAGCCAGGTGGCTGGCTGCCATTGACAGGTGCGCCTCGACCTGCGCCAGCGCCTGCACGTGGCGCGCGCGCGCCAGGTACACGCCCTCGGGCACGGCCTGCCAGCCGGCCATGGCCAGCAGCTGTTCGCGCAGGGCCTCGATGCCCAGGCCGGTCTTGGCGGACAGCGCGATGCCCTCTGCGGGCCGTGCCGAAGGCGCCGCGTCCTGCTTGTTCCAGACATCCAGCACCGGCACGCTCGCCGGCAGCTTGCGCCGCAGGCCCGCCAGGATCTCGGCGTCGGCGGCCGCGTAGTCCGGCAACGCGGCCCGGGTCAGGTCGTGCAGGAACAGCACGGCGTCCGCGCTTTCGATCTGGCCCCAGGCGCGCGCGACGCCGATCTGCTCGACCTCGTCGCTGCTCTCGCGCAAGCCGGCCGTATCCGCCACGTGCAGCGGCACGCCGTGGATCTGGATGGTCTGCGAGACCACGTCGCGCGTGGTGCCCGCCACCGCGCTCACGATGGCCAGCTCGGCGCCGGCCAGTGCGTTGAGCAATGAGCTCTTGCCCGCGTTGGGCTGCCCCGCGATCACGACCTTGATGCCTTCGCGCAGCAAGGCGCCTTGGCGCGCGCGCTGCTGCACCGCGGCCAGTTGCGACTGCAGCTTCGCCAGCTGCCCGGCCGCATCCGCCTTCTGCAGGAAATCGATCTCTTCCTCCGGAAAGTCGAGCGTGGCCTCGACCAGCATGCGCAGGTGGATCAGCGCATCGCGCAGCGTGTGGATCTCGCGCGAGAACTCACCCGACAGCGAACGCCCGGCACTGCGCGCGGCCGCTTCGGTGCTGGCGTCGATCAGGTCGGCAATGGCCTCGGCCTGCGCCAGGTCGATCTTGCCGTTGAGGAAGGCTCGCTGGCTGAACTCGCCCGGCTCGGCCACGCGCAGGCCGGGCAGGCGCGGTCGGCCGGTGACCGGGTCGGGCTCCGCCGCCGCCTCCAGGCAGCGCGCCAGCAGCAGTTGCAGCACGACCGCGCCGCCGTGCGCCTGCAGCTCGAGCACGTCTTCCCCGGTGAAGGAATTCGGCGAGGGAAAGTGGATGGCCAGGCCATGGTCGACCGGCTCGCCGTCGGCATCGCGAAACGGCAGGTAGGTGGCCTCGCGCGGCTTGAGCGCACGCCCGCAGATGGCGTCGATCAGCGGCGCCAGCCTGGCGCCCGACACCCGCACGATGCCGACCGCCCCACGCCCCGAGGCGGTGGCGATGGCGACGATGGGATCGGTGGTACGGGCGAGCATGGTTCGGATTCTTTCAGCAAAAAGGGCCGCTTACGCGGCCCTTCGTGGGATGGCTTGGTTGCCGTGCGGCTGCCGTTACTTGGTGCCGAGCACGCCCAGGCGCTTGTTGATGAACCACTGCTGCGCGATCGACAGCACGTTGTTCGTGATCCAGTACAGCACCAGGCCGGCCGGGAAGAAGATAAACATCACGCTGAACGCGAGCGGCATGATCCACATCAGCTTGGCCTGCATCGGATCGGGCGGCGTCGGGTTGAGCCAGGTCTGGAACAGCGAGGTGGCCGTCATGACGATCGGCAGGATGTACCAGGGGTCCGGTGCCGACAGGTCGGTGATCCAGCCGATCCAGGGCGCATGGCGCATTTCGACCGACGACAGCAGCACCCAGTAGAGCGCGATGAACACCGGGATCTGGATCACGATGGGGAAGCAGCCGCCCATCGGATTGACCTTCTCGGTCTTGTAGATCCGCATCATCTCCTGCTGCATCTCTTGCGGCTTGTCCTTCAGCCGCTCGCGCATTTCCATGATCTTGGGGTTGATGGCCTTCATCTTGGCCATGCTGGCGTACGCCTTGGCGTTGAGCCAGTAGAAGGCCGCCTTCAGCAGCACCACCAGCGCCACGATCGACCAGCCCCAGTTGCCCAGGATGCCGTGCAGCTGGGTGAGCAGCCAGTACAGGGGCTTCGAGATGATCGCGAAGATGCCGTAGTCCTTCACCAGGTCCAGGCCGGGGGCGATGCTTTCGAGCTTCTTTTCTTCTTCGGGGCCGGCGAACAGCACGCTGTTCACGACCTGCGTGGCGCCCGGGGCGATCTTCGGCAGCGTGGCCACCATCGACACGGTGAACAGGTTGTCGCCCAGGTCCCTCACGCGGAATTCGCGGCGCAGTTGTTCGCTGGCCGGGTCGCCCTTGAGCAGCCAGGCCGACGCGAAGTAGTGCTGCACCATCGCGATCCAGCCGTCGTTGGCCGGCGGCGGCGGTTCGATCTTGCCCTTGGCGATGTCCTTGAAGTCGAGCTTGTGGAACTTCTTCTCGTTGGTGTACGCGGCCGGACCGGTGAAGGTGTTGGTGCCGAACATGGTGCCGGCGGCCACGGTGCCGTGGCGCAGCAGCTGCATGTAGAGCAGGGCATCGCGCGGCTGGTCGCTCACGTTGACCACTTCGTGGCGCACGCCGATGGCGTAGTCGCCGCGGTGGAACACGTAGGTCTTGACGTACTTCAGGCCGCCGACGGGGGCGCTTTCGAAGCTCACCTCGAGCGTGTTCTGGCCGTCGGCCATCTCGCGCGGGCCGGCCTTCGGCGTCATCTGCGTCAGGTGGTTGGGGAAGGCGTCGCCGGCCACCGGGTTCACCAGGCCGGTCTGCGCGACGTAGCGCGTGGCGGGCGAGCCGTCTTCGAACAGCACGACGTGCTTGGTGCGGTCGGCCTCGTCGTACTTCAGCAGCTCGAGGTAGTTGACCGTGGCGCCTTCGCTGTCGATCGTGGCCTTGAACAGGTCGGTGGTGACGTTGACCTTCTCGCGCGGCGCGGCCGGCGTGGCCGACGTCGGCACGGCACCTGCGCTGCCAGGGGCGGCGGACGCGGAGGGCACGCCGTTGGTGGCGGCAGGCGTCGTGCCGGCGGCCGGGGCGGTGGCGGCCGGCTTGCTGGACGGCAGGAAGGTCGGCTTGTTGCCGTTGAAGACCTGCCATTGGTCCCACAGCAGCACCAGCGAGAACCCAAAAATCACCCACAGTATCGTGCGGCGGATATCGTTCATGACGAAGACTTCTTGTCGGAGGAGAGAAGAGACGAAAACAGCGATCCTGACTTGTCAGTGCGACGCTGTGATTTCGGTGGAACCGGATCGTGCCCGCCCTGGCACCAGGGCTGGCATCGCGCGATGCGGTGCAGAGTCAGGTAGCTGCCCTTGAGCGCGCCGTGCACCTCGAGCGCCTCGATCGAATACACCGAGCAGGTCGGCGTGAAGCGGCACGACTGGCCGAGCCAGGGGCTCAGCAGCAGTCGGTAGGCCTTCACGAAGCCGATCAGCAGGCGTTTCATGACGAGGATGGGGCTGGCGAGGAAGGCGAAGGCGCGCGCGCGGCGCGCGCCAGCAGCTGCTGGAGCTCGGCGCGAACGGCGGCCTTGAGCTTGTCCGAGGTGGCGCTCACGAATTCCTTGCGGTCGAAGCCCGCGCGCAGGCGCACCACGTGCGCGGCACGTGGCAAGGCGACGCCCTGAGCGGTGCTCACGGCGTAGATCTGGCGCTTGATGGCGTTGCGCGTGACCGCGCGGCGCGCCCAGCGCTTGGGCACCATGGCGCCCAGCCAGACGTCGTCGGACGCGAACAACGGCTGTGCGCCCGATGCGGAATCGAGCGCACAGCGATGCAATGCGAAATGAGCAGTGCGCGCCACGGTGGCACCTGCGAGGACGGCCTGGAATTGCGCGCGGGTCTTGAGCCGCTGCATGGAAGCCTGGCCGCGCACGTCGTTACCGGTCTGGCCGGACGCACCGGCCGCGGGAGCTGGCGCTGACGTGTCGGCTGCTGGCAACGGCAGGTGTGCTGCCGTCAGACGGCCAGGCGCTTGCGGCCCTTGGCGCGGCGTGCGTTGATGACGGCACGGCCGCCGCGGGTCTTCATGCGGACCAGGAAGCCGTGGGTACGGGCGCGGCGGACTTTGGAAGCTTGATAAGTGCGTTTCATGATGATTTCCTAATTCCCTGTTCGCGCGGACTCTCTGCCTGAAAAAGCACGAGAAGCCAGCGGGGCGCCGGGGGAGCGTATTGGGATGACCCAGGGATACCCCTGAACTCCTACTCCTGGCGCCGGTGAAGAACGCAAAGAGGTTTTCAGGGAAACCCGCAATTATCGCAAACATTGGCCGCCCGAACAATCTTCGACTGGATTTGCGGGCCTTTCGGCATCCGGGTCAGCGTGTGGATAAGGTTTTGACAAGTTAGAATGCCAAGCGCCTTCCAGCAGAGAATATCCACAATACCTATACCAAGAAATGCCCGAGGGTTCCATCACTTTTTCTCCCGCCCATGTCGACTGACGGCATCGGCGAAAGCCTCTGGCAGGCCTGCGTCGACCAGCTCGCGCAGGAGCTGTCCGAGCAGCAGTTCAACACCTGGATCAAGCCCCTGACGGCACAGGTCGCCGACGACCTGTCGCGCATGACCGTGTTCGTCGCCAACCGGTTCAAGCTCGACTGGATCCGGGCCCAGTACGCCGGCAAGATCGCGGCCATGGCCGAGAAGATGTACGGCCAGCCGGTCGCCATCGAGTTAGCGCTTGCTCCCCGCGAAACGCCCGTGCGCTCTGCGCCCGTGGCGGTCATGACCGAAACCGACGTGCCGCGCGACGTGGCCGGCCCGGGCGAGGAGCCCGCCGCCGCCGGCTTCAAGAACCGCCTCAATTCGGGCCTCACCTTCGACACCCTCGTCGAAGGCACGGCCAACCGCATGGCGCGTGCCGCGGCCATGCACGTGGCGGGCATGCCCGGCCATCTCTACAACCCGCTCTTCATCTACGGCGGCGTCGGCCTGGGCAAGACCCACCTGATGCACGCTGTGGGTAACCGGCTGCTGGCAGACCGGCCGGATTCCAAAGTTCTCTACATCCACGCCGAGCAATTCGTCTCGGATGTGGTCAAAGCCTATCAGCGCAAGACTTTCGATGAGTTCAAGGAGCGCTACCACTCGCTCGACCTGCTGCTGATCGACGATGTGCAGTTCTTCGCCAACAAGGACCGCACCCAGGAAGAATTCTTCAACGCGTTCGAGGCCCTGCTCGCCAAGAAGTCGCACATCGTGATGACCAGCGACACCTATCCGAAGGGGCTGGCCGACATCCACGAGCGCCTGGTTTCGCGCTTCGACTCCGGTCTCACGGTGGCCATCGAGCCGCCCGAGCTCGAAATGCGCGTGGCCATCCTGATCAACAAGGCGCGCGCCGAATCGGCCGAAATGCCGGAAGAAGTGGCCTTCTTCGTCGCCAAGAACGTGCGCTCCAACGTGCGCGAGCTCGAAGGCGCGCTGCGCAAGATCCTGGCCTATTCGCGCTTCAACCAGAAGGAGATCTCGATCGCCCTGGCGCGCGAGGCGCTGCGTGACTTGCTGTCGATCCAGAATCGGCAGATCTCCGTCGAGAATATCCAGAAGACGGTGGCCGACTACTACAAGATCAAGGTCGCCGACATGTACAGCAAGAAGCGCCCGGCCAGCATCGCGCGGCCACGGCAGATCGCGATGTACCTGGCCAAGGAGCTGACGCAGAAGAGCCTGCCGGAAATCGGCGAGCTGTTCGGCGGGCGCGATCACACGACGGTGCTGCACGCGGTGCGCAAGATTTCGGGCGAGCGCCAGCAGCTCACCGAACTCAACCAGCAGCTCCACGTGCTCGAGCAGACGCTCAAGGGCTGAAGCCGGATGTCACCCAGGATGCCCATCGCGACAGCGGAGAATGGCGTCTTACAAGCTGATTCAAAGAGATAGAGAAGAGGAAGAAGACATGATCGTTTTGAAGGCAAACCAAGACAAAGTCCTCGCCGCGCTGCAGTCGGTGGCGGGCATCGTCGAACGGCGTCACACCTTGCCGATCCTGGCGAACGTGCTGATCCGCAAGACCGGCGGCCAGCTGCAGCTGACCACCAGCGACCTCGAAATCCAGATCCGCACCACCGCCGAGCTCGGCGGCGACGAAGGTAACTTCACCACCACCATCGGCGCGCGCAAGCTGATCGACATCCTGCGCACCATGCCGGCCGACCAGACCGTGAGCCTCGAATCGAGCGCGAGCAAGCTGGTGCTCAAGGGCGGCAAGAGTCGTTTCACGCTGCAATCCTTGCCGGCCGAAGACTTCCCGCTGGTGCAGGAAGCCGCCAATTTCGGCCCCGTGTTCAGCGTGCCGCAGAAGACGCTGAAGGACCTGCTCTCGCAGGTCTCGTTCGCGATGGCCGTGCACGACATCCGCTACTACCTGAACGGCATCCTGTTCGTCGCCGAAGGCAAGCAGCTGAGCCTGGTGGCCACCGACGGCCACCGCCTGGCGTTCTCGTCGGCCACGCTCGACGTCGAAGTGCCGCGCCAGGAAGTCATTCTTCCGCGCAAGACCGTGCTGGAAATGCAGCGCCTGCTGTCCGACGCCGAAGGCGCCATCGAGATGCAGTTCGCGAACAACCAGGCCAAGTTCAGCTTCGGCGGCATGGAGTTCGTCACCAAGCTGGTCGAGGGCAAGTTCCCCGACTACAACCGCGTGATTCCCAAGAACCACAAGAACACCGTCACCCTGGGCCGCGCGCCGCTCCTGGCCAGCCTGCAGCGCACCGCCATCCTGACCAGCGAGAAGTTCAAGGGCGTGCGCCTGAACATCGAGCCGGGCACGCTGCGCATCGCATCGAACAATGCCGAGCAGGAAGAAGCCCAGGACGAACTCGACATCGACTACGGTGGCGACACCATCGAGATCGGCTTCAACGTGACCTACCTGATCGACGCGCTGTCGAACATGGACCAGGACATGGTCAAGCTGGACCTGGCCGACTCCAACAGTTCGGCCTTGCTGACCATCCCCGAGAACGCATCCTTCAAGTACGTCGTGATGCCGATGCGTATCTAGCAGACAGACACCGAAGCGCCTTGCGCACACAGCCCGCGGCCCCCCGCGGGTTTGCGCTTTCAAGAGGCGGCGAATTGAGCTTTTGAGAGCCCGAAAAATCACGTGAATGCCGTGAGAGACAGAGGAATATCCGAATGAGTGCTGAAGAAAACAAGCCCGAAGTGCCGCACACCGAGCCCGTCTACACCCCTGAAGTCCAGGTCGTGCCGCCGGAGGACATCCCAGCCGACACCAGCTACGGCGAAGGCTCGATCACGATCCTCGAAGGGCTCGAGGCCGTGCGCAAGCGCCCCGGCATGTACATCGGCGACACCTCCGACGGCACCGGCCTGCACCACCTGGTGTTCGAAGTGGTGGACAACTCCATCGACGAGGCGCTGGCGGGCCACTGCGACGACATCGTCGTGACCATCCACTCCGACAACTCGATCTCCGTCACCGACAACGGCCGCGGCATTCCGACCGGCGTGAAGATGGACGACAAGCACGAGCCCAAGCGCTCGGCCGCCGAGATCGCGCTGACCGAGCTGCACGCCGGCGGCAAGTTCAACCAGAACAGCTACAAGGTGTCGGGCGGCCTGCACGGCGTGGGCGTGAGCTGCGTGAACGCGCTCAGCGTGATGCTGCGGCTGGTGGTGCGCCGCGAAGGCAAGATCCACGAGCTCGAATTCAGCCGCGGCTTCGTGCAGAACCGCCTGCTGGAGACGGTGAACGGCGTCGAAGTCTCGCCCATGAAGATCATCGGCGACACCGACAAGCGCGGCACCGAGGTGCACTTCCTGCCCGACACGCAGATCTTCAAGGAGAACAACGATTTCCACTATGAAATCCTCTCCAAGCGCCTGCGCGAGCTGAGCTTCCTGAACAACGGCGTGCGCATCCGCCTGAAGGACGAGCGCACCGGCAAGGAAGACGACTTCTCCGGCGCCGGCGGCGTGCGCGGCTTCGTGGAGTTCATCAACAAGGGCAAGACCGTCCTGCACCCGAACTCGTTCTACGCCGAAGGCGAGCGCCCGGCCGACACCTACGGCGGCATTCCCGGCACGCACATCGGCGTCGAAGTGGCGATGCAGTGGAACAGCGGCTACAACGAGCAGGTCCTCTGCTTCACCAACAACATCCCGCAGCGTGACGGCGGCACCCACCTCACGGGCCTGCGCGCCGCGATGACCCGCGTCATCAACAAGTACATCGAAGAGAACGAGTTCGCCAAGAAGGCGAAGGTCGAAGTCACCGGCGACGACATGCGCGAAGGCCTGTGCTGCGTGCTGAGCGTGAAGGTGCCCGAGCCCAAGTTCTCGAGCCAGACCAAGGACAAGCTGGTGTCCAGCGAAGTGCGCGCGCCGGTGGAAGACATCGTCGGCAAGCTGCTGACCGACTACCTGCAGGAACGCCCGAACGACGCCAAGATCATCTGCGGCAAGATCGTCGAGGCCGCGCGTGCCCGCGAGGCCGCCCGCAAGGCCCGCGAAATGACGCGCCGCAAGGGCGTGCTCGACGGCATGGGCCTGCCCGGCAAGCTGGCCGACTGCCAGGAAAAGGATCCGGCGCTGTGCGAGGTCTACCTGGTGGAGGGTGACTCCGCCGGCGGCTCCGCCAAGCAGGGCCGCGACCGGAAGTTCCAGGCCATCCTGCCGCTGCGCGGCAAGATCCTGAACGTCGAGAAGGCACGCTACGAAAAGCTGCTCACCAGCAACGAAATCCTCACGATGATCACCGCGCTGGGCACCGGCATCGGCCGCGCCGGCGCGACCACGGCGGGCGGCGGCGCGGACGACTTCAACGTCGCCAAGCTGCGCTACCACCGCATCATCATCATGACCGACGCCGACGTCGACGGCGCCCACATCCGCACGCTGCTGCTCACCTTCTTCTACCGCCAGATGCCCGAACTGGTGGAGCGCGGCCACATCTACATCGCGCAGCCGCCGCTGTACAAGGTCAAGGTCGGCAAGGAAGAGCAGTACCTGAAGGACGGCCCCGCGCTCGACGCCTTCCTGCTCAAGGTGGCGCTGAAAGACGCGCGCATCGAGACCGGCGGTGCCAGCTCGACCACGCTCAGCGGCGACACCCTGGCCGAGCTGGCGCGCAAGCACCAGGTGGCCGAGGCCGTCATCGCACGCCTGCGCAACTTCATGGACGCCGAGGCGCTGCGCGCCATCGCCGACGGCGTGGCGCTCGACCTCGACACCACGCCCGCCGCCGAGGCTTCGGCCGTGGCGCTGCAGGCCAAGCTGCGCGAACTCAACACGACCGGCGTGCCGGCCGAGGTGAGCAACGAGTTCGACGCCCGCACCGACAAGCCGCTGCTGCGCATCAGCCGCCGCCATCACGGCAACATCAAGAGCAGCGTGATCACGCAGGACTTCGTGCACGGCGCCGACTACGCCGCGCTGGCCGAAGCCGCCAACACCTTCCGCGGCCTCCTGAGCCCCGAAGGCGCGCTGGTGAAGCGCGGTGAGGGCGAGCGCGCCAAGGAAGAAAAGGTCGACGACTTCCGCCAGGCCATGAAGTGGCTGATCAGCGAAGCCGAACGCGCCACCTCGCGCCAGCGCTACAAGGGCCTGGGCGAGATGAACCCCGAGCAGCTGTGGGAAACCACCATGGACCCCGCCGTGCGCCGCCTGCTGCGCGTGCAGATCGACGACGCGATCGAAGCCGACCGCGTGTTCACGATGCTGATGGGCGACGAAGTGGAGCCGCGCCGGGAGTTCATCGAGCAGAACGCGCTGCGGGCGGCGAATATCGACGTGTAAGCCGGCTGAGAACGCCGGTCGCCGCCAATAGTTGAAGCATGGAGTGGTCGAGGGAAGAGGTCGAAGCGATCGTCGCCGACCATCTCCAGATGCTGACGCTGGAGTTGGCCGACCAGCGCTTCAACAAGTCCGAGCATCGCCGCGCTTTGCAGTCCAGGCTCAGTGAGCGCAGCGAAGCTTCCATCGAGTTCAAGCACTGCAACATCACTGCGGTGTTGCAGGATCTCGGCATGCCGCCTTTGTCAGGGTACAAGCGCCGCGCCAACTACCAGGCGCTCTTGTTCGACGTGGTCGTGAGTCAACTCGATCGGCAATCGGTGTTGGACGAAGCAGCATTGGCGGCCGTCGAACGGCCCGCGATCGAGCCCCCGACGATCGACTTCGCCAAGGTGAAATCCGAGGCGCCGCGGCGCGAGCACGGCGTAGCCGAGCCGCTGCATCCGAGCGCCTTTGTCGGCGTCAAGCGCGACTACCTGGAGCGCGAGGCGCGCAATCGATCCCTGGGTGCCGCCGGCGAAGAGTTCGTCATGCATTTCGAGCACTGGCGTCTTTCGCAATTCGGACAAAAGCAACTTGCGGAACGTATCGATCGCGTCTCCAGCTCCAAGGGCGACGGCCTGGGGTACGACGTGCTGTCTTTCGACACCGACGGCCGCGAACGGTATATCGAGGTCAAGACAACGAGCTTCGGCAGCGATACGCCGTTTTTCGTGTCCCAGCGCGAGTTGGCGCTCTCCAGGCACGAGAGCACCCAGTTCCACCTCTATCGGCTCTTCGAGTTCCGCAAGGCGCCGAAGATGTTCGATTTGGTCGGCAATCTGGCACAACACTGCCAGCTCGATCCGGTGAGCTATCGCGCCGCATTCAACTGAACCTCACCGCTGCTGAGGACACCCCAGCCTGAACTGCCGGTCCCGTGTGCGCTTGCGCTCGTCCCGCAGCCAATCCTGCGAATACGCGCCTTGCGGCTGCCGCCCGATCGCGTCGATCCAGTTGATGTGTTCGGCAAGGCCGCTGCATTCGCCCATTTCGTTCGCCACGTTCTGCGCGACCTGCCTTTCGTACTGGAGCTGTTGTGCGGCGACGGCTGCGTTGTCGCGGATCGAGGCTTCGCGCGCTTGCGGGCTCATGCCGTCGGCGATGTTCACGTCGCGCCGCAGCCGGACCGTCGTGGCGCGCGAGCCTTCGGGGCACGGGCCGTCGGAGTAGGCGGCCTTGCCTGACGGGGTCAGGCACTTGGTCACCTCGAAGGTGTCGGGGCCGGTCGCGCCAGGGGAGGCCACGGGCGGGGAGGGCGCGGGGCGGGCATCCTGAGGGGGCGGCGCGATGCCGGGTGGTACCGCCATCGTCGGCCCGGCGGATTGCTTCTGCGCCCTTTGCTGCGCCAGCAGCCACTCCGCACCCATATAGAACAGGTACACGGCCAGCACGGCCAACGCCAGCCACAGCGCCCAATGGCGATCCGGCTTCGGCCGCAGGCCATGCTCCCACGCGGTCATCGCCTCGCGGCGTTCGCGCATCGGGTCGTAGTCGTCGTCGGGCTTCATGGGTCCGCAGTATCTCCGGCCGCGATGCACCGCCATAGACCTGCCGTGCACCCCGGCGGACTTCGGCGGCAAGGCCTCCCGGAAACAGTCGCATCAGGGTTTGCGTGAGGTCTGTCAGCAAATGTGGCTTGCACGGCCGTCACACGGGCGTCACCAGCTATGAAAACAATAGCATTCACATTGAATCCGAGGATCGTTCCTCGTAAACGCTATATCTAGCCCGACTCTTGCTAAGCAAAATCCTCGTCGGATTTCACGTCACGCAAGATCGAGGACCACACAGCAATGAACCCTTCGCGTCTCCGCCGGCCGCTGGCCGCGCTGGTTTTGGGCGGCACAGCAGCATTCCTCGGGGCCTTCACTTCGGCCCATGCGTTCTCGAACCCACCCATCCAGGTGGCGCAGGGCATCGAATTCATGAGCGGCGGCACCACACGGGACGAAGCCGCTTTCATGGAAATGGTGTCGCCCCGCTGGGCCGCGACCATCGCGCTGGGTGTGAGCGACGGCAAGGGTGCGCAGCAACCCGGCTTTCCCGCCAAGGCACACGTCGAAGTGCGCCAGAAGTACACCGGCCAGGCCGTGATGACCGTGGACTCCCAGGCGCCGTACATGCTCGCGCGCCTGAATCCCGGCGCGTATGACGTGAACGTGACGCTGGGCGGGCTGACGCTGACGCAGTCGCTGGTGGTGATTGCCGGCGTGCCGGCGCGCGCTTCGTTCGTGTGGCCGTCGAACTTCGACATGGCCTCGGTCGCGCCGCCGCTGCCGCAGGCGCTGGCGCAGACCGCCTCGGCCACCCGTTGAAAAACCGGCGCACGGCTGTGGCCGTTGCGTCCTCGGTCAGCCTTTCCTAAGTCGCGCGCCGCACAGTGGCGCTGTGGTTTCTCGCCACTACGAACAGGAAAGGACCCAGACCATGACCTCCCGCTTTTCATCGCGCATGCGGCCCGTGGCGGCCGCGATGCTTTGCGGCGCCGTTCTGCTCGGCGCGTTCTCGCCGGCGCAGGCCGCGATGAACCCGCCGATCTACATGACGCACGGCGTCGAGTACATGAGCGGCGGCATCGGCAGTGACGAAGCGCAGCTGATGGAAACTGTGCTGCCGCGCTGGCCCGCCAGCTTCGAGTTCGCGATCAAGGACCACAAGGGCGCCGATTTCGCCGCCAATGTGCACGTTACCGTGCGCGACAGCAGCGGCGTGGCGCTGCTCGACAACGTGGTGTCGGGCGGCCCGTTCATGGTGGCCCGGCTCGACCCGGGCAACTACGAGGTCGAGGCCCGCCTCGGCAACCAGGTGCTGAAGCAGCAGCTGCGCGTGCCGCAGGGTGCCTCCGCCAAGGCCACCTTCGTCTGGCCGGCGGGCACCGACATGGCTTTGGCCGGCACGCGCACGGTGCAGTAAGGCGTGAAAACGGGCGCCGGCAGCGCATGCCGCCGGCGCGCGTTGGCAAGCTCCATGTGAGCCACAACGCCCGCTATCCGGGCGCCTCTCGCTATAGAAAAAATAGCGGTGGTGGCGCCCTTGGGCGTCTTGAATGCGCGGCATGCGCCTTGCAGATGGTGTATCCCGGGCGATGCCCGACCCCATTGCCCCGATGCCGATCCGTCCCCTGAGCGCGCTGACCGCGTTGCTCCATGTCTACATTGCGCTGCGCCTGCTGCCCGCGCTCGCCGTGCTCACGCCCGCATGGCCGCTGGCGCTGCTTGCGCTGGTGGTCTCGGCGGTGACGATTCCGCTGCCTTTCCTGTCGCGCCGCATCGAGCGCAACGCGTCGATGGGCGAGGCGATCAAGTGGATCGGGCTGATCAGCATGGGCTGGTTCTCCTCCATGTTCGTGCTGACGCTGGTGCGCGACGCCGGCCTGCTGCTCACGTGGCTGGCCGGCGCATTGGGCGGCGTGCAGGTGCAATGGAACACGCTGCGCCCATGGACCGCGCTGGCGGTGCTGGCCGTGGCCACGGCCACGTCGGCGATCGGTTTTCTCAATGCACGGCGCACGGCCAGCGTGAAGCGTGTCGACGTGCCGATCCGCGGGCTGCCGCAGGCGCTCGAGGGCTTCACGATCGCGCAGCTCAGCGACATCCACGTCGGGCCGACGATCAGGAGCGGGTACATCCAGCGCATCGTCGAGGCGGTCAACCGGCTGGGCGCCGACACCATCGCCATCACCGGCGACCTGGTGGACGGCAGCGTGCCGGAACTGCGCGAGCACATCGCGCCGCTGGCCGGGCTGCGCGCGCGGCACGGCACCTTCGTGGTCACCGGCAACCACGAGTACTACGCGGGCGCGCATGCCTGGATCGACGAATTGCGCCGCCTGGGCCTGAAGGTGCTGCTCAACGAGCATGTGGTGCTGCAGACGCGCAATGTGCGCGGCGCGCAGACCGATGAAGAGCTGTTCGAAAGCGCGCTGGTGCTGGCGGGCGTGACCGACTTCACCGCCGGGCATTTCGACGCGGCCCATGCGAGCGACCCGCACCTGGCGCTGCACGATGCGCCCCCGTTGGTGCACACCCGCGTGCTGCTGGCGCACCAGCCGCGCAGCGCGCCGCTGGCGGCCGCGGCCGGCTACCAGCTGCAGCTGTCGGGCCACACGCACGGCGGCCAGTTCTTTCCGTGGAATCTCTTCGTGCCGATGCAGCAGCCTTTCACGGCGGGCCTGCATCGCCTGCACGACATGTGGGTCTACGTGAGCCGGGGCACCGGCTACTGGGGCCCGCCGAAGCGCTTTGGCGCGCCCTCCGAGATCACGCTGCTGACGCTGGTGCCCGCGGCCGCCTGAGCGGCTTCGATCGATCAGTCGGGGCTGGATTCGAGCTCTGCCAGGCGCCGCGCATTCGACGTGGCGGCCGCGCGAATCGGCTCCAGGCCTTCGCGAGCGATGTGCACCGCCATGTCGGACAGCTCGCTCGCCGCGCTCACCGTGCCTGCGGCCGACTGCACCAGCGCATCGCCGTGCACCGCCGCCTGCGCCGGCGTGACGCTGCCGGCCAGCGAGAAGAACGCCGTGGTGCTCTGCACCCACTGCTGCAGCACGCGGCTGGCCAGCGAGAGGTGGCTGCTGTGCCACTGCTTCGCCATCGCGATGCCCGACTCGCTCGCGGCGGCGAGCTTTTCGTGGCCCATGAGCTGGAATTCCGCAAGGTCGGCCGGGCTGGGCGCGAGCCCCGCCTTGGCGATGCGTTCAGTGCGCATGCGGATCACGGAGCCGGAGGACAGCAGCATCTCGTTGGTCTTGAGTGCCAGGTCGAACCACTGCATGAGCGGATGGACCAGGCCGGGAGTGGTTGTGAGAGACGACGACATGGTGGGGTTGTGCGCGCGAACGCTTGGAGGAAGTCGAACCACTATAGGCCTCGCGAGCCGAAATTGCTGCAGTGCAACATGACGAAGTCCGTTTTGTTGACCAAGTCCTACTTTCGGACGTGGAAATTACGCGCTGGACGGATGCAGCGGCGCCGGGAAATTGATCATCCGGCTGTCATATCCCACGCTCCGCGCAAGAAAACCACATCATGAGATTGCACGCATCCACGCCCCTCCGGGCCGCCGTGTTCGCAGCTTCATTCGGGCTGCTGGGCTCGGCGGCCCATGCATTCGACGACAACACGCGCGGCATCTACTTCGACCTCGGCCATGCCGCGCATGGCCAGAAAGGCGATGCCGACGCGGCCACGGTGGGCATGGTGCTGCCGTGGGCACCGGGCCAGGCGGTGCAGCAGGGGCCGCTCACGCGCTACTGGGATGTTTTCCTGAGCCAGTGGAGCGCGCCGGCGCTGAACAACGACGGCCGCCGCAGCTACACGCAGATCGGTGCCATCTACATGCTGCGCTACCGCTTCGGCGACGGCGGATCGCCCTGGTTCGCCGAAGGCGGCGTCGGCGCGACGCTGATGGACCGCATCTACCGCACGCCCGACCGCAGCTTCAGCACCGCTTTCCAGTTCACCGAAGTGCTGGGCATCGGCCGCAGCTTCGGCGAGAAAGGCGCGCACGAGGTGTCGCTGCGCGTGCAGCACTTCTCCAACGCGGGCATCAAGAAACCAAACCCCGGCGAGACCTTCCTGCGCCTGCGCTACGCCTACCGCTTCTGAAGCCGCCGCCGCGCGCGAACTTCCGTCGCGAGATAGCCGAGCGTCGCCACCGTCAGCGGCAGCAGGTAATAGAGGCCCCGATAGGCCAGCAAGGCGCCGAGCAACGTGGCTTCCGGCACCTGGTGGGCCAGCAGCGCCACGAACACCGCCTCGAGCACGCCGAGCCCCGCCGGCACGTGCGTGACCACGCCCGCCACCGCCGCCACCAGCAGCACCGCCAGCACGTGCGGATAGCCGACCGCGCCCTGCAGCAGGAACCAGATCACGCCACCGATCAGCGACCAGTTGGCGCACGACATCGCCAGCTGCAGCAGCGCCATGGCGAGCCCCGGCGTCCTGAACGCATGGCCGCGTATGCGCCACACGCGGCCCCTGGCAAAGGCGCACACCAGCACATAGGCCGCGGCCAGCACCAGGAGCGCCGCGCCCAGGATGCGCAGGCCGTCGTTGCCGATCTTCCAGCCGGGCGGCAATGACAGCGGCCAGAAGCAGAAGGCGACGCCCGCCACGAGCAGGTAGCCGATCCAGTTGGTCAGCATGCTGAAGCCCAGCACGCGCGTGATGGTCTCGTTGCCCAGCCCCAGCCTCGAATAGAGCCGGTAGCGGAACGCCACGCCGCCCACCAGCGAACCGAGGTTGAGATTGAAGGCGTAGCTGATGAAGGTCACGCCCATCACCGTGCCGGTGCCCAGCCGGTGCCGCGTGAGGTGCCGCCCCAGCAGGTCGTATGTGCTGTAGAGCACGAAGCTGCAGGCCGCGATTGCGCCGGCTGCGAGCAGCGTGGTGGCGGGTAGCGCGCGGATCGCGTCGAGCACGTCGTCCCAGTCGATGGTGCGCGCCTGCCGCACCAGCAGCCATGCGATCAGCGCGAAGAAGCCCCACGCCGCGGCACGGCGGACCCAGGGCCACCAGGACTGCCGGGACAGGGCCATCGTGCTCATGCGTGCATCCGGCCGCGGCTCAGGCGGCTTCCGTCTGCGTTGCGCCGCCGGTCGGCTGGCTGGTGCCGGTGTCCCGGCGGCTGGCCAGCTCGATGGCTTCGGCCGGCGTCAGGCGCGGCACGTGGCGCGGCAGCCGGCCCAGCAGCGCCGGATACCAGCGCAGGATGTGGAAGACGAAGAAGCTGCGCACCAACCGCCAGCCGCTCCATTCGCTCGCCAGGTCGGCCGCGTCGATCTTCTTGCAGCTGTGCTGCATGAGATGGTCCAGCCGTTCCCACAGCACGCCGTTGAAGGCCCGGTCGCGCACGATCACGTTCGACTCGAGGTTGAGCGAAAGGCTCAGCGGATCGAGGTTGCTCGAACCCACGGTGCTCCACTTGTCGTCCATGAGCGCGACCTTGCCGTGCAGCGGGCGGTCGCAGTACTCGTAGATGCGCACGCCCGCGTGCAGCAGGTGGTGGTAGAGCATGCTCGCCGCCGTCTTGACGATCGGCATGTCGGGCTCGCCCTGCAGTATCAGCCGCACATCCACGCCGCGCCGCGCCGCGCGCCGCAGCTCCTTGATGAGCCGGTAGCCCGGAAAGAAGTATGCGTTGGCGATCACGATGCGCTCGCGCGCCGCACGGATGGCGGCGCGGTACTGCCGCTCGATGTCGTTGGTGTGGCGGCGGTTGTCGCGCGTGACGAACATCGCGTCGGCCTGGCCGGCCGCCGCGTGCTCGACAGCCGGTGCCTGCCGCAGCCGGCGGCGGAACCAGCCCGCGCCCTTGCCGCCGAGCGCGATGGCGCGCAGCACGAACTGGTGGATCTCGGCCACGATCGGCCCGTGCAGCTCGACCGCGTAGTCCTGCTTGGCCTTGGGGCCGAAGTCGAGCAGGTGGTCCGCCGAATAGTTGATGCCGCCGACGAAGGCGCGCTCCCCGTCGATCACCACGATCTTGCGGTGCATGCGGCGGAACACGTTGAGCCGCTTGCCCAGAAACCGCTGGCCGGGGTCGAACACGCGCACCTTCACGCCGGCCGACGTGAGGCCTTCGATGAACTCGCGCGACAGGTCGGGCGAACCGAAGCCGTCGATCATCAGGTCGACCTTCACGCCGCGCAGCGCGGCCTCGCGCATGGCGGCGTGCAGCTGCAGGCCGACCTTGTCCTCGAACAGGATGAAGGTCTCGACGATGGCTTCGCGCTTCGCCTGCCGGATGGCCTCGAACACGCGCGGGAAGAACTCCTCGCCGTTCTCGAGCAGCTCCACGCGGTTGCCGCCGGTCCAATGGTTGTTGTTGTTCATGGCAGTAGTGCTCAAAGATCGATGTCCGCCACCAGCGGGGCGTGGTCCGACAGGTGCGACCAGGGCCGGCGCGGCAGCACCACGGGCGCATGCACGCCCGCGTTGCGCACGTAGATGCGGTCCAGCGGCAGCATCGGAAAACGTGCCGGAAAGGTACGCGCCGCGCGGCCGTGGGCATGCACGAACACCTCGCGCAGCGACGCGCCTTTTTCGAGCACGGCGTGCGCGCGGCCGCGCCAGTCGTTGAAGTCGCCGGCCACGATCAGCGGCGCGTCGGCGGGCACTTCGTCGCGCACGATGTGGCAAAGCAGCTCGAGCTGCTGCTGGCGGTGCGCCTCGGCCAGGCCGAGGTGCGCGCAGATCACGTGCACGTCGACCACCCGTGCCGGCAGGCGCAGCACGCAATGCAGCAGGCCGCGCTTCTCGGGCCCGCTCACCGATACGTCGTGGTTGCGGAAATGCACGATGGGAAACTTGGAGAGCACCGCGTTGCCGTGGTGCCCCTTGGGGTACACCGCGTTGCGCCCGTAGGCGAACTGCGGCCACATGCTGTCGGCCAGGAATTCGTAGTGCGGCGCCTCGGGCCAGTTGCTCACCTTGCGCGAGTGGCGCGAATGCGTGCCCAGCACTTCCTGCAGGAACACCACGTCCGCGCCCACGGTGCGGACCGCGTCGCGCAGCTCGGGCAGGATGAACTTGCGGTTGAGCGCCGTGAAGCCCTTGTGGGTGTTCACGGTCATGACCTTCAGCGAGACGGGCGCGGAGCCGGGGGAAGAGGAAGACATCGTTGACCGGGTTGTACGTTGCCCGGCGCGCGCCGACTGTAGGAACGCGCCACCTTCTTCCGAACCCTTCGCGCGCGGGCGGCGGGCTCCTACAGCCACGCCTGCCACACCCCCACAACGCACCAATCTGGTGGCTCCTACGGTGGGTTCCAGGGCTTGAGGCAACGGCCCTTCGTTTTCATCCACCGATACAGAGACAGACAAGCCACAAGGAGCAAACACCATGAAGCAAGCCATCTTCCACGCCACCGTTCTCGCCGCCCTGCTGGGCGCCGCGGGCATCGCCCAGGCCCAGGCCACGTCCATCCCCGCGCAGCCGGACCCATCGGTCGGCGGCCAGGCCAGCACGATGACGCCCGCGGGCGTCGCCAATCCGCCCCAGCGGCCGGACAACACGATGCCTGCGTCGCGCGAATCGGTGAAGGCCGAAGCCCGCGTGCAGAACCGCAACAACGCCAACAGCATGGTGCCCAAGGGCGAGGCGACCACCACGGTCAACCACCAGCCCAACGCCATGCCGCAGCCGACCGGCGAGATGTCGCGCGCCGAAGTCAGCCAGACCGGCCGCAAGGTCAAGCCGCAGTTCGGCCAGAAGGGCGAGCGCCCGGACGTCGTGACCAACCCGACGGACAAGACCGGCACGCCGAAGTAATTTCCTCCTGGCCGCAGCCTCGCGGCTTCAAGAACGAAAAAAAGCCCGCAGCGCTTTCACGCTGCGGGCTTTTTTTTGTCGACGGCGATCAGCTCTTGGCGGGCGCCTGGCCGTGATGGCCGTCCGGGCCGCCACGGTGCCAGCGATGGCCGCCCATGTGCGCGGTCTCGGTGTCGAAGGTCTTCTGCTGCTCAGGCGAGAGCGTGGCGTAGAAGGTCTTCGTGGCGTCGGCGCGCTTGGCGAACATGGCGCTGCGTTCGGCCTGGCGGGCCTGCATGCGCTCCAGGCGCTGCGGCGTGGTCAGCTTGGCGAACTCGGCGCGGTCCATGTGCGGACGCGGGCCGGCGGGCGGCTGCGTCGCGGTGGTGTACGCGCTCCATGCGCCTTCCTGGGCCGAGCTCAGCTTGAGCTTTTCCTTCAGGGCAGCGAGGCGCTTGGCACGGTGCTCCTTCATGCGCTCCATGCGCTGTGCGGGATCCATGCGCTTGTGCTGCGCCTTGGGCGCTGCGGCGGTGTCGGCCTGGGCCACCGCGGCGCTGGGTGCGGTGGGGGCGGCCGGCGCTTGAGCGAAGGCGCCCGAAGAGGCGAGGGCTGCCGAACCCAGCAGGCTGGCCCAGACGATGCGTTGGCGAAGAGAAATCATGAGAAGTGCTTCCTTTCAAGAAGCCCGCCGCCGATGGGCAGCAGGTGAGATGAAGTGTGGAAGACCTCTGTATCGCGACCGTTAGTCCGGCGTGAGCTTGCGTAAAGAATGGTGAACCGGCCCCAGTGGCGCCCAGGGGCACGCGGCCTACTTGGGCCTCGGACGCTTCAGGCCCCGGTCCGGCGCCTCCAGCTTGCCCGCGCGCAGTTCGCCCACCGCCCGTGCGACGGCACGCGCCACGTTGCGCACTTCTTCCTGCATGTCGGCGTCGGCGTCGAGCGTGTCGTGGCTGGTGGCGTAGGGCTCGTAGTAGCCGATGTAGCGGTCCAGCCGCGCCTGCGCGCCGGCGTCGATCAGGCCCATCCAGTCGAGCCAGTCGCAGAGGTTGCGGCGCAGGCTTTCGATGCCGGCCACGTCGCCGTGCACCACTACGCCATACGCCCGGCCGTCCAGGTGCTTGGGAAAGCCCCAGCCCTCGAGTTCCAGCGCCTTGGCTTCCTCCGGCTTCTTGCCGTGGGTGCTGGTGGGGTCGGGGTTGCCGCCGTCGGCGCACACCAGGCGGTCGATCATGAGCTTCAGCGGGCTGCTGGCCTGGTACCAGTGCGTGGGCGTGAGCAGCACCACGCCATGCGCGGCCACCCAGCGTTCGTAGATCTCGTTCATCCAGTCGCCGGTCTGGCGCAGCGAGTGGTTGGGGTAGCAGCTGCAGGGCCAGTGGCACAGCGGCATGGCGGTCGACGCGCAGGCCTTGCACGGGTGGATCTGCCGCCCGTATTCGGAAGTGACGAGGCTCAGGTCGAGCATGTCGGTCTCGATGCCGCTGCCTTCGAGCACCTCCTGTGCGAGCTGCGCGAGGCGCCATGTCTTCGACACCTCGCCGGGGCAGGTGCCGTCGTTGCGCGGCGAGCCGTTGATGAGCAGCACGCGCGATCGCGTCTGCGGCGAGCTCCATGCGGCCTGCGCAGCGTCGATGCGGGCCTTGGCTTCGAGCCAGTCGACGGACAGGTCGTAGTCGGGGTCTGCGTAGCCGGGCCCGGCCTTGCGCGTGACCGGCGCCTTGCGGCCTTCCTCGTAAGCTTCCCAGGCGATCAGCTCGATGCGCTGGAGCGAGGCGGCCTCGGCCTGGAAGGCCGGGTCCTGGAACGGCTGCATGAAGCGGTCGTGGAACTGGGCGCGCTGCAGCTTGTCGGGCGCCTGTCCCTTCCTGATCGTGGGTGTCTTGGTGGGCATGGGCGCAATCTAGGCGGCGAGCGCGGCAAGCCGCATCCGCGCCTGATGCCGTTTTTCGGTAGGTGGGCGACTACAGCCCGGCGCCCGTCAGCCGAGCTTGCCGTTCTGGAAGTCGTGCACCGCCTGCTTGACCTGCTCCTGCGTGTTCATCACGAAGGGGCCGTACTGCGCGATGGGCTCGTGCAGCGGCTTCCCTGCGATCAGCAGTGCGCGCGCGGGGCTGTGGTTGGTCGCGCCCGCGCGCAGCACCACGCCGTCGCTGCCCGCGTCGTTCGCCAGGATGGCCATGCGGCGCGTCGGTATCTCGCTGCCGGCGATCCACAGCGATTCGCGGAAGACGTAGACCAGCGCGTTGTGGTCGTCAGGCAGCGGCTGCGCGAACTCGGCGCCGGGCGGCAGGGTGATGTCCAGGTACAGCGGCTCTGTGTGCTCGCGGCGCACCGCGCCCTCGATGCCGTGGCTCGCACCCGCGATCACCCGCACGTGCGCGCCGCCGGTGGTTGTGAATTCGGGGATCTCTTCGCTCTGGATGTCGCGATACCAGGGCTCGCGCATCTTGTCCTTGGCGGGCAGGTTGAGCCACAACTGGAAGCCTTCCATCAGGCCTTCTTCCTGCTCGGGCAGTTCGCTGTGCACGAGGCCGCGGCCGGCGGTCATCCATTGCACGCCGCCGTTCTCGAGCAGGCCTTCATGGCCGGCGCTGTCGCGGTGGCGCATGCGGCCCGCGATCATGTAGGTCACGGTCTCGAAGCCGCGGTGCGGATGGTTGGGAAAGCCGCCGATGTAGTCGCCCGGGTTGTCGCTGCCGAAGGCGTCGAGCATGAGGTAGGGGTCGAGCCGCTTCTGCAGCGGCTGCTGCAGCACGCGGGTGAGCTTCACGCCGTCGCCATCGCTGGTGGAAACACCGGCCACGATGTGGTCGATGCCGCGCGGCGTGGCGACGGGATCGGTGGGGTGGTTGGCGTGGTGGTTGGCGTTGGTCATGCGCCCATGTTGGCACTAACGCGCGCCCGGCGCCACCCGGGGCGCTGTCAGCCCCCCGGAGCCCGATCCCATTGCCGCGGCCGCCAGTAGCGGTACTGCCAGCGGGTTTCGAACCCCGCGCGCCTGTACAGGGCCAGTGCCGGCGGGTTCGCCGCATCGACCTGCAGGAACACCCGCTCGAAACCGCGCGACATGGCCGCCTGCGCCAGGCCGGCCAGCACGCGCCCTGCCAGTCCCCGGCCGCGCTGCGCCTGGTCGGTGCGCATGCCGTGCACGCTGCACCAGCCGTGGCCGAACGCCATCGCGCCGGCGGCCAGGGTGCGGCCGCCTTCACGCACGCTGGCATACAGCGTGCCCTTGGCGCGCGAGAGGGTGCGCACGCGATGCGCGCCGTCCACCGGATCGAAGCCCTCGCCGAGGAACAGCGCCGCCCAGGCGTCGTCGGGCGCCGTGTCGACATCGGCCGGCGCGCCGCGGCCCTCGGCCACCTGCAGCATTCGCGGCGTCGAGCCGAGCTGCACCAGCGTCGGGTTGTCGCTGGCGTAGTGGCGCCGCTCCAGCTCGGCGCGCAGGCCGTCGAAGCAATCCGCGTCGGCCAGGCGCAGCAGCGGCACGGCCTGACGGCTTTCGTAGCGGTCTTCTATGCGGTCGAGGGTGGCCGCATCGACCGCGCCCCGGTGCAGCGGCACGGCGGACCTGGCGCGATTGACCGTGCCCTCGGCAAAGGGCAGCAGCCAGCCGTCGAGCTCTTCGGTCAGGTCGGGCGCCACCGCCGATACGGTGGCGCGTTCGATGGCTTCGATGTCGGTGTCTGGAATCGGGTTCATGAGGTTCATTGCGTGACGGCCTCGGGCGCCGTGAACTTCGCCGCGGCCACGCTCTTGAGCAGTGCCTCGCGCTGGTTCCGGCTGATGCCGCGGATGCTTTCGGCAACCCACTTGGTGCGGTCGGCGTCGATGTGGCCGTCGCGCCGCCACTGCTCGAGCACGGCCTGCGGCTTGTGCAGCATGGCCGCGAGCCACACGGCCTGCGCCGGCTCCAGCGTGCGCGCGCTGCGCTTGAAGTAGCGCCGCGCCGCGGCTTCGGCGCCGCAGATGCTGCCGCCCCAGGGCGCGTTGTCGAGGTAGAGCTGCAGGATGCGGGCCTTGCCCAGCGTCTGCTCCATCTCGACCGCGTAGAGCATCTCGCGCAGCTTGCGTTCGGCGGTGCGGTCGCTGCCCGTCACCAGCAGCTTGGCCAGCTGCTGCGTGAGGGTGCTGCCGCCGCGCTTGGTCTGGCCCGGCTTCTGGTTGTTGTCGATCGACGCGAGGATCTCGGTCAGGTCGTAGCCGGCATGGGTGAAGAAGCGCTGGTCTTCGGCGGCTACCACCGCGCGCGCCAGCCAGCTGTCGTTGGTCAGCCTGGCCGACGGGCCGCAGCTGGTGCGCGCATTGAGCATGGCCTCGGTGCCGAGTCCCTCGACGGTGAACTGGCTGATGGTCGGCTGCACCGCGAACGTGGCCTCGGGCAGCTGCAGTTGCCCGTGCAGCGCCAGCGTGCCGCCGATGCGCGCGCTGCGCAATTCGGGCAGCGTGGGCACCAGCACCGCATACCAGCGGGCGATGGGCGCGTCTTCGACTTTGGCGCTGAGCTGCAGATTCCTTGGCGAGAGCTTGCCTTCCCAGCGGCCGTGCAACCGGGTCGTGTCGGTGCTCTCGGGCGTGGCTTCGAAGGTGCCGCTGAGGGTGTTGCCGTCGCGCTTGACGGTGGCCACCAGCCGCTCGACCCTGATCGGCTGGGTGCCGAGCGCCGGCACCTCGGCGCTGCAGGGCGTGCATTGCATCTCGAGCAGTTCCCCGGCCGGCTTCCAGGCAAAGCGCACGGCGCCGGCGCGGGTGTCGAACGAACGCCCGTCCAGGTAGGGCGCAAACCACGGCGAGGTGGCCACGCGCAATGCGGTGGGCACGCCGATCTCGAAATTCAGCGGACCGGCCTTCACCGTGGTGCTCCATTCGCCGGCAGCCGGCGCAAGCGCCAGCTTGACTATCAAAAAGATAGCAACACACGCCGTGATGACAAGGGCCATCAGGCTGAAAAGCACAATTCGCAGGGTCTTCTTCACAGGCTCGTTTCTCAGATCGGTCTGGTCACGGTGACAGCTTGCCACGGTCCATGCGATTGGCCGCTGGCCGCTGCCCAGTACCAGCTTGAAGTGTCTGTGAAAGCCGTGCCCCGGGCGTCGACGATGCGCTCGCAAACACGGATTTTTTGCGCGCCGTGCCGTTGCGCAACAAAACAGCGCCACAGGCGCTCCTGCGCATCGCGTTCCAGCCGGGCCTGCTCGATGCGGTAGCCCAGCGCGCGGTAACAGTCGGCCGCCGGATGCAGCATGCGCGTGGGCTGCTTCACCTCGCGCATCACCAGGGTCTGCGTGCCGTCGGTCATGCGGCCGATGGCGCCCGGAAAGCTGTCCGCGAAGCGCTGCTCCACGTCGCTCAGCGCCAGCGGGCGCAGCGGCACGCCGTCCCACTGGCGGGGCCATTCGTGCGACGCGGCCAGGGCCGCCGGCTCGGCCGGCGCACGCAATGCCGCGCCGGCCGACCACAGCATGCACAGCAGCATCGCCAGCGCGAAGGCCGACTTGTGGCCGATGCGGTTGATGAAATGGTTGGCGAGCCAGCGCTCAAAGAACGGTGTCGACACGGCGGCCTCCTTGGGTGGTGATCAGGCCCGGGATGGGTTGTCCGGCAGGTTCGGCCACGTGGCGCTCCGGCACCATCAGGCGGGCGATGGCGGCGCACACGACGGCGAGCACCGCCAGGCCCAGCGCGTTGTGCGCCCAGCCCGCCAGCGGATGGCCGGCGCCTTCGAAGGCGATCAGCACGCTGTTGCGCGCGATGTTCCCGGCCAGCACCAGCAGCCCGACCATCGGCAGGCGGCGCAGGAAGGCCTGGTCGCCGCGGCGCGCCCAAAGTGCGACGGCACAGGCCGTGAAGTAGCCGAGCCAGACCATCTGAACGCCCGAGCAGGGCGCATCGACGATCACGAGGCGGCCGTCGACCATCAGGCTGGTGCCTTCGCGCATCACCTCGAAGCCGGGCGCGAGCAGCCAGCGGCTCGCCTCGGCCGTGACCACCCGCAGCGGATAGCCCGCATAGAACTGGAGCGACGACAGCAGCGGCAGCGCCAGCACCGCGAGCCCCGCCACCGGCAACCTGCCCACGTTGCGCGGCAGGAACGCCAGCAGCCCGCAGGCCAGCGCCAGCACGGCTACGAGACCCGCCGCCAGCGGCGGCAGCGCGGGCAGCGCACCTATCCCGGTGCGCAGCAGGGTCGCGAGCACCGTGCCCGCGCCGGCAAGCACGAGCCAGCCCAGCCGCGGCGAGGCGCGCAGCTCGCGCCGGCTGTTCCAGGTCAGCGCGGCCAGTGCGACCAGCGCCAGCAGGCCCAGCGGATCGTCGGAGCCGTCGCGCATCCGCTGGACCATCCAGGCCCACGTCGGCATCAGCGCCAGACATTGAAGGCCGAGCCAGCCGGCGGCCGGTGCGCGGTCGATGAGGATGCCCCAGTCGACGATGCGCGGGTGGCGATGGGCAAGTGCTGCCAGAGACATTCTTTTCTTTCTTGGTGGTTCAGGCGTCCAGCGCGTTCAGGCGGTGAAGCGGCGCGCGTCGTTGCGGCGGGCCCGGCGGCGCAGCATGGCGAGCATCGACAGCACGACCGCGATGGCGCCCAGCGTCTCGGGTTCGGGCGTGCTCGGCACCTCGGCGCCGAGCGCCAGTTCGCTCACGCCTTGCGGAAGGGGCAAGGGCTGGTTCACGTCCACGCTGTTCTGCGGCGCCACATTGCGCACCACCTTGTCGACGGCAATGAAGCTCGTGTACTGGGTGAGCAGGCTGTACTTCAGGCCCAGTTCGGTGATGCGGTCCTTGAAGGCCGTGCCGCCTTCCAGCGTTTCCTGGTCGCTCAGGCTCTGGATGCGGTGGCGCGCCCACAGCGTGCGCAGCGCCGCCGTGTCCTGGCGGGTGCGCTCGTCGATGCGCACTTCCTGCCGATAGGGGCCGCTGGCGCCCTGGCCTTCGATGATCACGCGGCCTTTTGCCTGCCCGCTCGAATCCGCGCGCCACTTGCCGAACACGATCACCGGGCGTTCGCCGAGCACGTCGGGCAGGGCCTGCGGCTCCACGTCGTACACGTCGAGTCCGCCGAAGGTCGCCTTCACGTTCGTGAGCACCGGCGACTCGACCATGCGGCGAAAACGCGCCGCCTGCTCGGGTGCCTGGATCGGGTCGGTGATGATGAAAGGCTCGCCCATGCCGGCGCGCGCAATGCCTTCCATCAGGCTGCGGTTCACCGACGATCCGATGCCGAAGGCGAACACGTTGGCCTTCGACAGGTTCTTGCGCACCAGCTCGAAGGCTTCGCGCTCGACCGTCACGTAGCCGTCGGTCACGACCACCACGGTGCGCGACACCTTGTCTTCCTTCGGCTCGGCATACACGCGCTTGAGCGCCGGAATCAGCTCGGTGCTGCCGCTGCCGCCGTAGTTCTGGATGGTGGCCAGCGCCTGCTCGATGTTGGCGCGCGTGGCCGGCACCGACTTGGGCGAGAGCATCTTGTTGCTGCCCGAGAACAGCAGCACGTTGAAGGTGTCGCTCGGGCGCAGGCCGCCGATCAGGCGCTCGAGCACCGTCTTCGCGGTGTCGAGCGGAAAGCCGTGCATGGAGCCCGAGATGTCGACCACGAAGATGTAGTCGCGCGGCGAAATGGCGCTGGCGGCCACGGCCTTGGGCGGCTCCACCATCGCGAGGAAGAAGTTCTCGGCGTTCTCTCCCTGGCCCTTGTAGAGCATCAGGCCCGATTCGATCTTTTCGCCGGCCAGGCGGTAGTCGAGCACGAAGTCGCGGTTGTCCGCGGGGCGGCCGTCGGCGGTGAGCACCACGTCGGCGTGCCTGTCTTCGTCGCTCTTCTTCACGTCGACGGTGTGCGTGGTCGAGCGGATTTCCTTCAGGCCCATCGGCGTGTCGATGCTGGCCTTGAGCTTGAAGCTGGTGCCGCTCGCCGCGCCTTGCGCGAGCGTGGGCTGCGCCACCCACTTGGCCTGCGCGCTGGCCGACTGCGGACTGTTGTAGCGCGGACCCACCACGGTCGGGAACACGAACTCGTAGTTGCCCGACTGCGGCACCAGCAGTTCGGTGTAGCGCAGCTCCACCTTCACGTCGTCGCCCGGCATGATGTTGGCGACGTTCATCTGGAACACGTTGGGCAGGTGCTGCTCCAGCAGCGCGGCGGTCTTGCCTTCTTTCTTGGCGGTGTCGTATTCGATCTGCGCCTGCTGCTTCTCGCGGATCTGCGCGGTGACGAGCCGGTCGGCCAGCCGCACGTTGAGGCCGCTCACTGCCGCCTTGGTCGAACCGGGGAAAACATACTTGGCCTCGATGGCGCGCGTGCCTTCGTTGCGATAGGTCTGCGTGACCGTCACGTCGGCGATCACGCCCGAGATCTTCACGGCCACCTCGGTGCCCTTCAGGGGCAGGCGGTCGACCGAGGGGTCGTCGCTCTTGACGAAGAAATACGGGCTCTCTGTCTTCAGGCGCGGGCCGGCGGGCGCTTCCTGCGCATACACCGGGCGCGCGCTCAATGCGACGAAGCCCACGGTCGCCAGGCTCACGGTGGCGAGCCAGAGCCAGCGGCCGGGGCGTGGGGTGGTGGGGGCGTTCATGGCGGTGTCCTTGTCCGTGCGAACTTGCACGGGACTGAATGTCGACACCGCGCGAGAAGCCAGTTGGAAGGCTCTTTGAAGTCGAAAAAGCCGGTTTCCCGCTGTGTGAAGTCTGTGTGAAGGCAAGCGCGCAAGGTGCTTCACACGGCCTTCGGGTCGCGCGGAGAGCATCGCCGCTTCACCGATACCGACGAGGAGAGAAAAAAATGCTTCAGTTGTTGAAGGCCCTGCAGAGTTCGATGCTGGTCAAGGTGGCCGGCCTGTTCTTCCTGCTGTTACTGCTGTGCATTCCGCTCGCGGAGATCGACTCGATCAACCGCGAGCGCGGCGAGAGCCAGCGCGAAGCGGGCCGCGAGCTTGCCGCCACCTACGCCGGCCGCCAGACGGTGGTCGGCCCCCTGCTGCTGGTGCCCTATGTCGAGCGCTGGATGGAGCCGCTGCGCAACGCGCAGGGCAAGGTGATCGGCCAGGAGCCACGCAGCAAGGAAATGGCCCACGTGGTGTTCCCCGACAAGCTGCACATCGAAGGCACGATGGCGCCGCAGGAGCGCTACCGCGGCATCTTCAAAATCCCGTTCTACACGCTGAACGCCACGCTCGGCGGCGGCTTCGCGGCCTTCGACCCGAAGGCCATCTCGCACAGCGAAGCCGATTCGAAGATCGAGTTCAAGGCCCCGTTCATCGCCTTCAACGTGAGCGACCTGCGCGGCCTCGACGGCTCGCCCACGGTGGTGATGGCCGGCGAGGCGCTTCGCTTCAGGCAGCGCGTGCCCGGCCTGGCCGACGACGCCTGGTTTGCCGACGGCATCCACGCACCCGTCACCGGTGCCGCGCTTGCCGCATGGCAGGCCGGCACGCCGGTCGCCTTCGAAATGAAGATCGGCCTCGTCGGGCAGGACACCCTGGCCATTGCGCCCATTGCCGAGGAAACGACCGCGCATCTCACCTCGCCCTGGGCCCATCCGAGCTTCGGAGGCCGCTTTCTCGCGGCCGAGCGCAGCGTGACGCCGCAAGGCTTCGACGCGCACTGGCGTGTGTCGTCGCTCGTCACCTCGGCGCGCGAGCAGGTGCGTTCCGGTCTTTCGGGCCGTGGCGGCCCCGCCGACGGCAACACGGCGGACGTGGCCGGCGCGAACGCCACGGTCGCCGGCATGAACATGCCGCGCCGCAATATCAGTCCGCTGCAGACCTTCGACGTCTCGCTCGCGCAGCCGATCAACGTCTATTCGATGAGCACGCGCGCGGGCAAGTACGGCGCGCTCTTCATCGGCATGGTGCTGATGGCGGCTTTCATGTTCGAGCTGTTCCGCAAGCTGCGGCTGCACCCGGTCCAGTACGGCCTGGTGGGCCTGTCGATCGCGCTGTTCTTCCTGCTGCTGCTCGCGCTGTCGGAGAAGTTCGCGTTCTGGATGGCCTACGCCGGTGCCGCCGCAGCCAGCGTCGTGCTGCTGGCGGTGTATTTCAGCGCTGTGCTGGCGGGCTGGCGGCGCGGGTTGTCGTTCGGCGCTTTCGTGGCGCTGCTGTACGGTGCGCTCTACGGTCTGCTCGCATCGGAAAGCAATGCACTGCTGCTCGGCGCATTGCTGATCTTCGGCATGCTGGCCGCGCTGATGCTGGTCACGCGCAAGGTCGACTGGTATGCGCTTTCGCGCCGTGCCGACGACACGCCATGAGAGCGCTGCGGGTCATCGCCGGCGCGCTGGGCTGGGTTTTCCTGGCCGTGCTGTGGTTCTGGGCTTGGCACCTGAAGGATCCGCATCTGCGTTTCATGCGTGCGTGGGAGCTGGGTTTGCTGCTGGGCGCGCTCGCCTTGGGTATCGCCGTCGCTTGGCGGTTCGCGCGGGGCAGGCTGCGTCCCGTGGCGCTGGGCCTGGCCTTCGCGGCCTTGCTCACTGCCCTGGGCAACGAAGCCGCGTCGCGCCGGCACCGGGCCGAGGTCGAAGCCGCATCGGGCCCCGTGGCGCAGGCGCTCGGTGCGCGCTTCATCGTCGGCTATGACGATGCGGCGCAGTTGCGCGAACGCGTCCGCAAGGGCCTGATCGGCGGCATTTTCGTGACCGGCCGTAATGTGAAGGGCCGCAACGCCGCCGACCTGCGCGACGAAATCGCCGGCCTGCAGGCGCTGCGCCGCGAAGCCGGGCTGCCGCCGCTGGTGGTCGCGACCGACCAGGAGGGCGGCGCCGTCTCTCGGCTCTCCCCGCTGGTCGAACCGCAACCCGCGCTGGCCACGCTGCTCGACGCCGACGTGTCCGATGAAGAACTCAAGCAGCGCGCCCATGCTTACGGCGCACGGCAGGGCAGGGCGCTCGCTGCTTTAGGCATCACACTCAATTTCAGCCCGGTGGTCGACCTGCGCCCGGGCCGCGCGCCGGGCCGATGGGACCTTCACACCCGCATCGACGAACGTGCCATTTCGGCCGACCCTGCCATCACCGCGCAGGTGGCGCTCGCTTACGAGCAAGGCCTTGAATCTGCTGGCATTCGCGGCACGCTCAAGCACTTCCCCGGCCTGGCCGGAGTGACCGAGGACACGCACCATTTCGCCGCGGTGCTGCACACGCCGGCGGCCCGGCTTGCAACACATGACTGGAAACCATTTCAAGAAGTATCGAAACAATCTGACGCAGCGATCATGCTGGGCCATGTGATCCTTCCGGAACTCGACGCGGAACATCCGGTCTCTTTCTCGCGCAGAATCGTGCGGCAGGTGATTCGGGGCGAGTGGGGCTACCAGGGCCTGCTCGTCACAGACGACCTCACGATGGGCGCGGCCTACAACCGCGGTCTGTGCGACGCCACCGTCCGCGCCCTCGGCGCCGGGGTGGATCTGCTGCTGATCGCCTACGACCACGACAAGTACTTCGACGCCATGCACTGCGCGCTGCAGGCCGCGCAGCGCGGCGCACCCGATCTCCTTTTGCCGGAACGCGCCGACGCGCGGCGGCTCCAACCTTCTCGCTAGCCAGCCAGTAATTCCTTTCTATGTCCAAACGCTCAAGCTCCACCCCTCCCGACGACGGTTCCGCGCCGGCCGATCCGAACCGCCGCTGGAAACGCATCGCCAAGTGGGGCGCGGTGGTGGTGGGTTCCGGCGCGCTGGTGGTGCTGGTCGCCGCCATCGTGGCCGTGGTGGCCATCTATCCGAAGCTGCCAGATGTCTCCGAACTGTCCGACTACCGCCCCAAGCTGCCGCTGCGCGTGTACTCGACCGAAGGCCAGCTGATCGGCGAGTTCGGTGAAGAGCGCCGCAACCTCACGCCGTTCGCCGACATTCCCAAGGTCATGAAAGACGCGGTGCTCGCCGTGGAAGACGCGCGCTTCTACGACCACGGCGGCGTCGACTACAAGGGCTTCGTGCGCGCGGCGGTCGCCAGCCTGAAGGGCGGGCGCAAGCAGGGCGCCTCCACCATCACGATGCAGGTCGCGCGCAACGTGTACCTGAGCTCCGAGCGGACCATGAGCCGCAAGACCTACGAGATATTGCTGGCGCTGCGGCTCGAGCAGCAGCTCACCAAGGACCAGATCCTCGAGATCTACCTGAACCAGATTTACCTGGGCAACCGCGCCTACGGTTTCGCCGCCGCCGCCGAGACCTACTTCGGCAAGCCGCTGCAGGACGTGACCATCGCCGAGGCCGCCATGCTGGCCGGCCTGCCGAAGGCGCCCGGCGCCAACAACCCCGTGGCCAACCCGCGCCGCGCGCGGGCGCGCCAGCTGTATGTGATCGACCGCATGCAGGAAACCGGCTTCATCACCGCCGAGCAGGCGGCCGCCGCGAAGAAGGAAGAACTGCACCTGCGCGATGCCGCCGACCCGAACCGGCTGCATGCGGAGTACGTGGCCGAGACCGTGCGGCAGATGATGTACGCGCAGTACGGCGACAGCATCTACACCAGCGGCCTGAAGGTCTACACCTCGCTGGTCGCGGCCGACCAGGCCGCAGCCTACAAGTCGCTGCGCAAGGGCGTCATGGACTACGAGCGCCGCCAGGCCTATCGCGGTCCCGAGAAGTTCGTCGATCTGCCAACCGATCAGAAGGAAATCGACGAGGCCGTGGACGACGCGCTGGCCGAACACCCCGACAACGGCGACGTGATCGCGGCCGTGGTGCTCGATGCCAGTCCGAAGGAAATCAGCGCCGTGCGCGCCAACGGCGAAACCATCCAGATCACCGGTGAGGGCCTGAAGCCCGCGCAGTCGGGCCTCGCGGCCAAGGCGCCGCCGAACATCAAGATCCGCCGCGGCGCGGTGATCCGCGTCGCGAAGACGCCGAAGAACACCTGGGAGATCACGCAGCTGCCCGAGGTCGAGGCGGCCTTCATCGGCATGGACCCGCGCTCGGGCGCCATCAAGGCACTGGTCGGCGGCTTCGATTTCGGCAAGAACAAGTTCAACCACGTGACCCAGGCCTGGCGCCAGCCGGGCTCGAGCTTCAAGCCCTTCATCTATTCGGCCGCGCTCGAGAAAGGCTTCACGCCCGCCACCGTGGTGAACGACGCGCCGCTGTACTTCGACGCCAGCGCCAACGGCGGCCAGCCGTGGGAGCCGAAGAACTTCGAAGGCACCTACGACGGCCCGATGCCGCTGCGCACCGCGCTCATGAAGTCGAAGAACCTGGTGACGCTGCGCGTGCTGCAGTCCATCGGCGCACCCTACGCGCAAGACTGGGTCACCAAGTTCGGCTTCGACAAGGACAAGCAGCCCGCCAACCTGCCCATGGGCCTGGGCGCAGGCTCGGTCACGCCGATGCAGATGGCGGTGGGCTACTCGGTGTTCGCCAACGGCGGCTACCGCGTCAACCCGTACCTCGTGACCAAGGTGACCGACATGAAGGGCAAGGTCCTGATGGAGACCGAGCCGCCGGTGCTCGACGAATCGCGCCGTGCCATTCCGCAGCGCAACGCCTTCATCATGAGTTCGCTGCTGCAGAGCGTGGTGCGCAACGGCACCGGCTTCAAGGCCTACCAGACGCTCAAGCGCGACGACCTCTACGGCAAGACCGGCACCACCAACGACTCCTTCGACACCTGGTTCGCGGGCTTCCAGCCGACCATGGTCGGCGTGGCCTGGGTCGGCTACGACACGCCGCGGCAGCTCGGCGTGCGCGGCGAAACCGGCGGCAGCCTGAGCCTGCCGATCTGGACCGGCTACATGCAGACGGCGCTGCAGGGCGTGCCAGTGACGCAGCCGGCCGAACCGCCGGGCGTGGTGCGCATCGACGGCGAGCTGTATTTCGACGACTTCACGCCGGGCCACAACGTCGCCAGCCTGGGCCTGGACAGCACCGAGGCGCCGCCGCCGGTGGAGGAACTCACGAGCGCGCCCATCGGCGCACCGCCGCCGCCAGAAGAACGCAACAAGATCCTCGATTTCTTCCGCTAGCGCGTTGCCGCAAGAAACAAAGGCGGGATGGCGGTGCCTACACTCGGTGCTGCTTCCCGCCTTTTTCCCTTATTCCCCCGCATCCATGGAAATTCTTACTCTGGTGGCACTCATTGCCGCCGGCTTCTACATCCTCAAGTCCAGAGACCAGCGACAGCGCATCGCACTGCTGGGCAGCCACCTCGGCCGCTACCAGATCGAAAAGCTGATGGAGAGCCTCACGTCGGGCTACCTGCGCTGCCTCGGCGAGGACGACGCCGAACGCCGCCAGCAGATCTGGAGCCTGCTCGACTCCACCGAGGAAAAGCTCGCGGGCCAGTTCGACAGCTTCGCCGCCGAGTTTTCGCGCCTGCCCGAACCACTCACGCGCATGAGCAAGCTGCCAGTGGGAATCCCGATGGCCACCACCATCTTCCCGGCCGCGAGCTTCGACTTCCGCCAGGCCCTGCTGATCCACGCGCGCGGCATTGCCGGCGTGATGCGCAACGAGTCGAACCGCACGCCCAAGTCCAAGGCCTTCACCATGTCGGCCGAGCTGTTCCTGATGCAGCACACCTGCCACTGGTACTGCAAGTCGAAGACCGTGGCTTCGGCGCGCATGCTGGCGCGGCACCAGACCTCGTATGAGCAACTGCTCGATGCGGTGAGTCCGGAGACGCGCAGTGCCTACCGCGCATTGACCGGCCTATGACCGCTCAATGACTCCGCCCCGGATGTGACAGCAACGGCAGCGTGAGCGTCGCCACCGCACCGCCGCGCGACGCGTTGCCCAGCTCGATGCGCCCGCGGTGCAAGGTCGCGATTTCCTTCACGAACGCCAGCCCGAGCCCGGTGCTTTTCTTCTTGCTGTGCGGCCTGGCCAGCGAATAGAACTTCTGGAAGACTTTTTCCTGCGCGTAGTCCGGAATGCCCGGTCCGTGGTCCCGCACGCTCACGCGCGCGAGCCCGGAGGTGGTCTCCAGCGTGAGCAGCACCTCGCTGTCGCGCGGTGAAAAATCGATTGCGTTGTCCAGCAGGTTGCTGATCGCGCGGCGCAGCAAGAACGGGTCGCCTTCCGTGCTGGCTTCGTTGCGGATGTTCACCAGCAGCCTGATGTTCCGCTTGGCCGCCGCGGGCTGGGCGCTGATGGCGATGTCGTCGATCAGCGAAGCCAGCGCGACCGGCTCGGTGCGGTCGAGCACGCGCCGTGTCTCGAGGGCGGTGAGCTCCATCATGCGGTCGACGATTTCCTGGATGCGCTGCGTCTCGCGCTCGATGTTCACCAGGAAGCGTTCGCGCTCGGCATGCGGCATCGACGGTTCCTGCAGCAGCTCGGCCGCACCGCGAATGGCCGAGAGCGGGCTTTTCACTTCATGCGTGAAGGTCTGCACGTAGTCGGCCACGTAGCTGCGTCCCGTCAATGCGTCGCGCATTTCGCTGAAGCCGCTGCGCACGCCGTCGATGGCTCGGCGCACCATGCGCGACAGGCTCAGGGTGCGCTGCGCGCGCACCCAGGTCCAGTAGTCGCGGATCAGCCCGAAGGGCCGCACCAGCCATACCGACACGATCAGCGCCAGCAGCAGCAGCGCGAGCCCCGAGCCCACGCCCACCCACAGCGTGCGCGCCCGCGCGTCTTCCACGAACTGGCCGAAGCTCTGCACCGGCTTGCCGACGCTGACCATGCCGACGATCTCGTTGTTCCAGCGGATCGGCGCGCCGACGTACATGACCGAGGTGCGCGGATCGCCGTCGACGTCGCGCGAAGTGCGCGCGCCGTACAGGCCGGCCAGCGTGCGGCTCACGTCCATCCATTGCGAATAGTCGGCGCCGAGATGCCTGCCGAGCGAATCGAACATCACGCGGCCGTTGCGGTCGGTCACGTACACGCGCAACTCGACCTGGCTCTTGTGCAGGTTGTAGATCTGCGCCGAGAACTCGCGCGCATAGGCGGTGCGGAACAGCGGCTCGAGGCGCGCGGTGTTGATGGCGCCGGCGATCACGTCCTGCTCGACCAGGCTGGCCAGCAGCTGCGAGGTCTCGACCAGCGATTCCTCGGCCGACTCGCGGTAGCGCGGGTCGATGTCCGAGACCACGCGGTACAGCAGGAAGGCGATGCCCGCCGTATAGATCAGCAGGATGCCGATGAATATCCGCGTGCGCCTGGTCACGACTTGGCACTCCCCCAGGCTTGCCCACTTCGTGTGGCCGCCAACCCCCTCGCCGGGGGCAATACCAGCGGCCCGGCAAAGCCGGTTCCGCGGTATTCCGCGAAAAGGCATCCCAAGCTCGGATTCATGCCTTCGAGGGCAATTCTTCGTTCAGTGCATAGCCGGTGCCGCGCAAGGTGCGGATCGGCTCGACGTCCGGCGCAATCGCCTTGAGCTTGGCGCGCAGGGTCTTGATGTGCGCGTCGACCGTGCGGTCGAAGCTGTCGCTCGAGTCGTCCCAGACCAGTTCGAGCAGTTCGTCTCGCGTGAAGACGCGCCCCGGGCGCTGGACCAGCAATTTCAGCAGGCCGTATTCGTAGCGCGAGAGTTCGAGCAGGCGCCCGTAGTACCGGATCTGCATCCGCTCGACGTCCAGCGAAAACGGCATGGAAGGGGGTTGAGCGGCCGCATGAGGCGCGTGGACGCCGATTTGATGGGGTACCCCATGGTTCGGCACCGGAGCCGTTCCCGGGCTTCCTGGCGCGTTTCGCGCGCTGCGCCGCAGGATCGTCCGTACGCGAGCGACCAGTTCACGCGGGGAGAACGGCTTTGCGATGTAGTCGTCGGCACCCAGTTCGAGGCCCACCACGCGGTCTATTTCGTCGCTGCGGGCGGTCAGGAAGACCATCGGCACCTCCGGTCCGCCCATCGACTGATTCAGCGCCTGGAGGCGCTTGAAGAGTTCGAAGCCGTTGAGATCGGGCAATCCGATGTCCAGGATGGCCAGCGCGGGCGGTTCCTGGGCGAACTGCGCGATCGCTTCCTCGGCCGTGGCGCACCAGATGGGCGTGAAACCGTCGCTTTTCAGGACGTATTGCAGCGTGTCGGCGATGCCCGATTCGTCTTCGGCGATCAGGATCCGGGGTTTGAAGCTCATCCCGCGGATGTTACCGACGGGGGAGCGCGCCGGGAGGACCGGTTTTCGACCGAGGCGCCGGGGCCGGCGCGGCCTTTCGCGGCCTTTTTTTCGGGCGAGGCCTGTCCCTTTCCCATCTTCTTATTCTTCTTATTCAAATTAGTAGTAGTAGATAAGGGTTGCCCACCTCTGTGGACATGCCGCTTTTCTCGTTATGCGACAACGACTTGTCATGCCCGTGTCACTGTGCGCAGCCGCGCTTTTGGGCTGTACCCGGCAAATGAACAACTTTGGGTAACCCGACAGCGCTGTGGATAACCGATGGCTTGTGCCAGAACTGTCCCCAGAGTTGTCCTTTGACACCCCTTCGGAAATCTGCGAAAGACGTTTTTCGGGCAGGGTAATCCATTGCGCAAAAATAAGGCAGTCTGTAGATTCCTTTTGAAAATCAACAACTTGCAACGTCCCTACACAGAAGCTCCAACGTTATCCACAGAGTTGCTCAAGTTTTGTGGGGAGAACGTGCCCGAGCAGGCCGCGCCGTTGCCGGCAAGAAAAACACAGCCCTTCTTCACATTGCAAATTACGAAATATCAAAAATGACACCTTCTGAAACAAAGGCCATCGTGACCCTCAGCCTGCTG
Organism: Variovorax sp. PMC12; assembly: GCF_003019815.1. Classification (NCBI taxonomy): domain Bacteria; kingdom Pseudomonadati; phylum Pseudomonadota; class Betaproteobacteria; order Burkholderiales; family Comamonadaceae; genus Variovorax; species Variovorax sp. PMC12. The sequence continues at coordinate 4,091,851 of NZ_CP027773.1, read as the reverse complement.
GCGGCCTTCGTCGACGGCGAAAAGCACGAACGCGAACGCGCCGAGATCAAGCGGATCGCGGAGGGCCTGTCCCAGGCCGACGGCGTGAACCTGCCGACGCTCTACCAGGACGTGCTGATGAAGCGGGTGTCGCTGGCATCGGTGGCGGGTGAGCTGAAGAGCACCGAGTCGCGGCAGCTCGCCTACGAGATGGCGGTGTGCGTGTGCGATGCCGACGGCGCGCAGTCGGACTCCGAGCGCATGTTCCTGGCGGACGTGCGCACCTCGCTGGGGCTGGGTGCCTCGGCCGCCGGTTTCTCGCAGCAGGCGGAAGAAATCGCGGCGGTGCCGGTGACGGCAACGGCGGTGGCCACCGCCGCGAATTCACCCGACGGCGCCGAACTCGACAAGACCATCCTGAACGCCGCCATCCTCAACGGCGCGCTCGAGTTGCTGCCCGAGACGCTGTCGACGATGGCGATCATTCCGCTGCAGATGAAGCTGGTCTACCGCATCGGCCAGGCGCACGGCTACCAGCTGGACAGCGGCCACGTCAAGGATTTCCTGGCCACGGTCGGCGTGGGCCTGACTTCGCAGTACCTGGAACAGGCCGGGCGCAAGCTGCTCGGCGGCTTGCTCGGCAAGGTGGGCGGCGGGCTGTTGCGCGGGCTGGGCAACCAGGCCGTGAGTTCGGGGATGAGCTTCGCCTCGACCTATGCGCTGGGGCATGTGGCCAAGCGCTACTACGCCGGCGGCCGCACGCTGTCGGCCCAGATGCTGAAGGACGCGTTCTCCGGCGTGGTGAAGGAAGGGCAGAGCCTGCAGACGCAGTACCTGCCGGCCATCCAGGAGAAGGCCCGCACGCTGGATGCGGGCAAGGTGCTGTCGCTGGTGCGGGGCGCTTGACTGGGGCGCTCCCCCAGGCTTCGCGCACTTCGTGTCGCTTCTCCTACCCCCTCGCCGGGGGCAACACCGGCGGCCCGGCAAAGCCGGTTCCGCGGTGTTTCTGGAAGAGAGCGATTTCTAGACCTTGCCCAGGTCGTCTAGGATCGGGCAGTCGGGCCTCGCGTCCCCGTGGCAGCAATGGACCAGGTGGGCCAGCGTGTTTCGCATCGACTGCATGTCGGCAATGCGCTGTTCGAGTTCGCCGAGGTGCTTTTCGGCGATGCGCTTCACGCTCGCGCTGGCGCGCCGGCGGTTGTGCCACAGCCCCACCAGCTCCGAGATTTCCTCCATCGAGAAGCCGAGGTCGCGCGAGCGCTTGATGAAGCGCAGCGTGTGGATGTCGGCGTCGTCGTACTGGCGGTAGCCGCTCTCGGTGCGTGCCACCGCCGGCAGCAGGCCCAGGCCTTCGTAGTGCCGGACCATGCGGGCCGACACGCCGGAGCGCTGCGCCGCTTCGCCGATGGCGACGTGGCCTGTCATTTCTGGACGGCGTAGCCCGCGTTCTCGATCGCGGCCACGATGTCCTTGCGCGGCTGGTCGCTCAGCACGTCGACGTGGCCGGTGGGGAGATCCACCGTCACCTGCGCTTCGGGGTCGACTGTCTGCACGGCGTTCTGCACCGCGTTCACGCAGTGGCCGCAGCTCATGCCCGTGACCTGGAATTTCTGGCTCATCGTCTTTGCTCCTGTTGAAATGATCGGGAAGAGGATGCAAGTCTGAACCCTCTCACGATGTCAATGTCCAGCGAAGGGGTTCTGAAAATATCCGCTTGACCTTGCCACGGTGTGAGGCTTTAGCCTTGGCACATGGAAAATTCACTGCAGCAACCCCGGACCACGCTGGACCTCTCGGTCGGCGGCATGACCTGCGCTTCTTGCGTGATGCGTGTCGAGCGCGCGCTCAAGAACGTGCCCGGCGTGCAGGACGTGAGCGTGAACCTCGCGACCGAATCGGCGCGGATCGTGGCGGCGCCGGGCGACGACATCGACCTTCGCGTGCGCCGCGCGGTGCGTGCCGCTGGCTACGAACCGCGCGCGGGGGCAAGCGCGGCCGACGAAGCCGCGGCGCTGTCGCCCTGGCACGGCTTCGGCCCGGTTGCAGTCGGCCTGCTGCTGTCGATTCCGCTGATGGCGCCGATGGTCGGCAGCCCGTTCGGGCAAGACTGGATGCTGCCGCCCTGGGTGCAGCTGCTGCTCGCCGCGCCGGTGCAGTTCTGGCTCGGCGCGCGCTTCTACCGCGCGGGCTGGCATGCCGCGAAGGCACGCACCGGCAACATGGATCTTCTGGTGGCGCTGGGCACCAGCGCGGCCTTCGGGTTGTCGCTGTGGCTGTGGTGGCGCGCGGCCGCCGGCGAGCATGCCGGCCACGGAGAAATGCCGCATCTGTATTTCGAGGCCTCGGCCGTGGTGATCACGCTGGTGCTGCTCGGCAAGTGGCTCGAGGCGCGCGCCAAGCGCCAGGCCACGTCGGCCATCCGCGCGCTGCAGCAGTTGCGCCCCGAGGTCGCCCACCTGGTCGGCGCGCCTGGCAAGGAAAGCGATGTGCCGCTGGCCGAGGTGATGGTCGGCGACCACCTGGTGGTGCGTCCCGGCGAACGCGTGCCGGCCGATGCGCGCGTGGTCGAGGGGCAGTCCGAAGTCGACGAGTCGATGCTCACCGGCGAGCCGCTGCCCGTGCCGAAGGGCCCCGGCGATGCATTGACGGGCGGCGCCGTGAACGGCGACGGCCGCATGGTGATCGAGGTGAGCGCGGTGGGTGCCGAGAGCGTGCTCGCGCGCATCATCCGGCTGGTCGAAGACGCGCAGGCGGCGAAGGCGCCGATCCAGCGGCTGGTGGACAAGGTCGCGGCCGTGTTCGTGCCGGTGGTGCTGGTGATCGCGCTCGTCACGCTGGCTGGCTGGCTGCTTGCGGGCGCGGGCATCGAGACGGCACTCATCCATGCGGTGGCGGTGCTGGTCATCGCTTGCCCGTGTGCCCTCGGCCTCGCGACGCCGGTGGCGGTGATGGCCGGCACCGGGGTGGCGGCAAAGCACGGCATCCTCATCAAGGATGCGCGCGCGCTTGAAATCGCCCACCGCGTCGACACGGTCGCCTTCGACAAGACAGGCACGCTGACGCTGGGCCGTCCCGTGTTGACCGAATTGCTGCCGGTGGCCGGTGCCATCGAGGCAGAAGACGAGTTGCTGGCGGTCGCTGCCAGCCTGCAAGGCGGCAGCGAGCATCCGCTTGCGAAGGCGGTGCTGGCCGCTGCCGCGCAGCGCAATCTGCAGGCTCCGGCGTTGAGCGCGATGCAGGCCATGCCGGGCCGCGGCGTGCGCGGCGATGTGGACGGTGCCACCTGGGCCATTGCCAGCCTGCGCTGGTGCCGCGAACTCGACGCCATGCCCGAAGCGGCGGATGTCGATCGCCTGCAGGCCAAGGGCGCAACGGTCTCCGCGCTGCTGCGTTTCGACGAGGCCGGCGCGGCGCATGCGCAGGCGCTGCTGGCATTTGCCGACGAACCCAAGCCGCAGGCCGCCGAAGCCATTCGCACCCTGCGTGCACGCGGCCTGCGCGTGGTGATGATCTCGGGCGACAACCTGCGCGCCGCGCAAGCGATGGCGGCGCGGCTGGGTATTGCCGCGGTAGATGTCCGCGCCGACGTGCTGCCGGCCGACAAGGCCGCGCAGGTCGCCGCCCTGAGAAAGAACGGACACGTGGTGGCCATGGTCGGCGACGGCGCCAACGACGCGCCCGCGCTGGCGGCGGCCGATGTCGGCATCGCGATGGCGCCTTCGGGTGGCGGCACCGACGTGGCCATGGAAGCCGCCGGCATCACGCTGATGCGCGGCGACATTGCGCTGGTGGCGCAGGCCTTCGAACTCTCGGGCCGCACGGTCTCGAAGATCCGGCAGAACCTGTTCTGGGCCTTTGCCTACAACGTGGCCGGCATTCCGCTCGCGGCCTTCGGCCTGCTGAGCCCGGTGGTGGCCGGCGCGGCGATGGCGCTGTCGAGCGTGAGCGTGATGGCCAATGCGCTGCTGCTGCGGCGCTGGAAGCCCTGACGCAGCCTTTTCAATCGATGAGCAGCGCCATGACGTGGTCGTCGATGGCCTCCGCGTCGCCGGCGCGCTTGTAGAACTTGCGCAGCGTGCCTTCGCGTTCGAAGCCGAGCTTTTCGTAGAAGCGCAGCGCCGGCGCGTTGTCGCTTTCGACGATGAGCTCGATGCGCTTGACGCCGGCCGACTTCAGCCGGTCGATGGCGTCGGTCACCATCGCCAGCGCTATGCCCTGGCCGTGCAACGCGGGATCGACCGCTAGCGTGCCGAGGCTGGCGACGTGCCGCACACGACCGGGGTAGCGCGCGGCGCGATAGAAGCCCGCGATGCGGCCGTCGCGCTCGTAGACGAAGAAGTCGCGGCCATCGAGCAGTTGCCGGTAGATGTCGCGGAAGTCTTCCAGCGGCATCGGGTCGTAGCCCAGGTAGGGCACGACCTTCTCGTGCATGTAGAGGGCGAAGACGGTGTCGATGTCTTCAGGAGTGGCGAGCCTGCGCATGGTGTTTTTTTGCCTGCTTCGGAGCGATGGAAGCGCCGAGCATAGCCAGTGAGCGCGGTGCGCCCTTCAGCTGGCGAGCAGTACCGCCGAAACCGCCAACAACGCGGCCTGCGCGCACCAGGCCCAGCGCAGGCGCAGTTTCGAATCGAGCACCGCGCCGATGGACCAGAAGCCGCCGACCGCCAGCGCGAGCAGCACCAGTCCGGTCTGGAAGGCCAGGTCGTCGGCGCGCCACAGGAATGCCAGCGTCACGCCGACCCAGCATGAGAAGTGGAGCGCGGCCGAAGCGACCTGCGCACGCGTCAGTCGGGGGTCGTGGATGCGCATGGCTTCTTCCAGGGAAAACGGTGTCTCCGGAAAGCGTGCCGCCACGTCGGCCGGCCGCCAGCCCGGCGGCTTGAACCACACGGCGATCTTGTCCTGCCAGCGCCGCGTGTGCCAGGCGTCGCGCAGCAGCGGCGCATAGGGTCCGACGATGGCGCGCAGCGGATCGAAGCTCGCGAGCGCCTTTCGCGTGCCGTACACGCAGCGTTCGGTTTCTTCGGCGAAGGTGCCGAACATGCGGTCCCATATCACCAGCATGCCGCCGTAGTTGCGGTCGACGTAGCCGTCGTTCACCGCGTGGTGCACGCGGTGGTTGGACGGCGACGAGAACACCCGGTCGAACCAGCCGAGCTTGCCGATGTGCTCGGTGTGGATCCAGAACTGGTAGACCAGCACGATCAGCCCCGCAAGGCCGAACTGCTCGGGCGGCACGCCGACCACCGCCATCGGCAGGTAGAAGGCCCAGCCCAGGAAGGCCACGGTGCTTTCCTGCCGCAGCGCGGTGGAGAAGTTGAACTGCTGGCTCTGGTGGTGCACCGAGTGCGCGGCCCAGAACACGGCGGACTCATGGCCCGCGCGGTGCAGCCAGTAGTCGAAGAAGTCGAACAGCACTACGGCCAGGATCCAGCCGATGGCGCTGTCCCAGAAGTCCGGCCGGGTCCAGATCGCGACGAACGGATAGACCATCGCGTACAGGCCGATCTGGAAAAGCTGGGTGCAGACCGCGAGCGCCTGGCTCAGCAGGCCCTGGCTCAGGCTGCCGAGCGTGTCGCTGAAACGGTAGGTGTTGCGCCGCTTGAGCCAGCCCCAGGCGAACTCGCACGCCATGAGCAGCGCGAACACGGGCACGACGAAGACGACCAGCCGATGCACCGCGTTCGATTTTTCAGGAAGTGCTCAGCGAATCTTCAGCGTTCCGACGCGCGGCCGGCCACGATGACCGCGTTCGTGCCGCCGAAAGCGAAGGAATTGGACAGCGCATAGCGGATTCCCTTGGCCTCGCGCGCCTCGCCCTGCACGAAATCCAGGTCGAAGGCGGCGTCCGGTGTCTGCAGGTTGGCGATGGGCGGCAGCGCCTCCCGGGCCAGCGCGCGCAGCGCCGCGATGAGTTCGATGGCGCCGCCGCCGCCGAGCACGTGGCCGTGGATGGCCTTGGTGGCGCTCACCGGCGTGGCCTTTCCGAACACTTCGCGGATCGATGCCGCCTCGGCGGCGTCGCCGGCCGAAGTGGCGGTGCCGTGGGCGTTGATGTGGCCCACATCGCAGGCTTCGATGCCGGCGTCGCGCAGCGCGGCGCGCATGGCGCGCACCTGGCCGGCGGTGTCGGGGTTGGTGATGTGCGTGCCGTCGCAGTTGGTGGCGTAGCCGGCGAGCACGAAGGGCGCGGCACCGGCGCCGCGGGCGGCGGCGTGCGCTTCGGATTCGAGCACCAGCGCGGCCGCGCCTTCGCCGATGGCAAAGCCCGCGCGGTCGCCGGAGAACGGGCGGCAGGCGGAGGAGGGCGCGTCGGCCGGAGGCGGCGCCATCACGCGCATCGCGTGCCAGCTGGCCATCACGCCGGGCGTGAGCATGGCGTCATGGCCGCCGACGATGGCGACGTCGATCCAGCCGCCGCGGATGGCGCGCATGGCTTCGCCGATGGCCACGGCCGACGAGGCGCAGGCACAGGCGTAGGCGATGGCCGAGCCGCGAGCGCCGAAGTGCAGCGCGAGCTCCGCCACGGCGGCGTTGGGCATCACGGTGAGCACGGTCGTCGGGCGCATGCGGCGCTGTTCGCCGTAGAGCGCGCTGGTGGTGCTGTCGAAGGTGCCGGCGCCGGCCAGGCCGCTGCCCCAGAAGATGCCAAGGCGGTCGCGGTCGATGGTCTCCAGGTCGAGCCTGGCTTCGGCGGCGGCGTCCTGTGCGGCGGCCAGGGCCATGGCCGTGCCGCGGTCCAGCGGCAGGCGCGAGGTGCTGCGCACGCCGTTCGATTCGAAATCGCAGGCGGCGACGGCAAGCTCCATCGTGTCCATGCCCTTGATCTCGAGCTTCTGCGCGCGAACCGCAGAGCGGCCGGCGAACAGGGCGTCGTCGAAGTCCTCGACGGTGCGGCCGATGGGCGTGATGAAACCGAGGCCGCTCACGCGCACCGGCGCGGATGCGGCGCGCGCTGCCGAAGCGGCGAGCACGGCGTGGGCGGCTCCGCTGCTCATGCCGGGACTTCGGCCGGTTGCGCGGGCCTGGCGGCGGCGGTGCCGCTGCTTTCCGCGTCGATCACTTCGCACAGGCGCTGCAGCGTGATGCCGGCTTCGCGCGGGTCGAGGCGGTCTTCGGGAATGCGCAGGTGGAAGGCGTCTTCGACCGCGAAGACGAACTCCATCAGCGCGAGCGAATCGAGGCCGAGGTCGGACAGCGCGGTGGCGGGCGAGATGGCTGAGCGCTCGACCTTGAAGTCGGTCTCGAGGATCGTCGCGATGCTGTTGAAGGTGGGCGAAGAGGCGTCGGAATAAGACATGGGGATGCTTTCCTTTCAGGCGTGGGCAGGCAGATCAGGCGTACAGGGGATGCTCGGGCATCGTGCCATGGGCCACGGCGTCGGCAAAAGACACTGTTTCACGTACCACCTGTTGACGGTCGTTGTCGATTGTGATCATGTGGTAGCTGTTCGCGACCACCACCGTGCGGAATGCGCGGCACCGCAGGCCGCGCGCGAGGATGTCGAGGTTGGCCACGCTGGCCACTTCGTCCTGCTGGGCATGCAGTGCGAGCACGTTGTCGCATTGCACGCTGTTGAGGTTGCGGCGCACGTGGCGGATGAGGCGGTCGTGTTCGCGCAGGTGGCCCACGCCGATGACCGAGCTGCCCGCGCGCGACACCTTGCGGTGGCGCAGCTCGCGCTCGATCCAGGCGCGCACGCGTTCGTTCTTCACGCCGTAGGGCGGGCGCTCGCGGTATTGCCACAGCCGGCCCAGCGGCGTGTAGAAGGCCAGCGGCAGCAGGAACTGCGTGCGCGGAATGGCCCAGCCGTCGAAGCGCAGCGTGGTCGACATGAGCACCAGCGCGTCGACGTCCGCGCCGCATCGGATGGCCGCGCCCAGCGCGAGCGATGAGCCGGCGGAAATGCCGATGAGCATCACGCGGTCGTGCTGCGCGCGCAGCGCCTTGACCTCGGCCTGTATGGCATCGATCCAGCGTTCGAACGGCGCGGCATGCTGCAGCGGCGCGGCGGCATCGAACGAGTAACCCTCTATCGACAGCGGATGCACCGGGTAGCCGCGGCTGCGCAGTGCCGATTGCACGGTCAGCAACTCGTCAGGCGTGCTGCACAGGCCATGCAGCAGGACCACGGCGGTGCGTTGCACCTCGGGAGGCACCACGCTCAGCTGATCGGAGGGTTCGCGCGCACTCATCGTGTTGCGCCGGCCATGAAAATGGCCCGTGGTTCATATTGCTGTCGTATGCTCATGTTGCGTTTATCGCTGGAGCGACTGACCGGCTGCTGACCCGTCATTCGCAAGGGCAGATTACCCCCAACCATTCAAACACCATGCGAATTCTGCTTGTCGAAGATGACGCCGTTCTGCGCGATGTCATGGTCCGCAGCCTTGCGGACGCGGGCCACCGGGTCGACGTTTCGACCAACGTCGAAGATGCCGACCATCTCTGGCGCGTGCAGCCCTTCGATGCGGTGCTGCTCGACCTCAACCTGCCGGCCACTGCCAGCCCCACCAGCGGGCTGGCCAGCGGCCTCACCGCGCTGCGCCAGGCACGCGCGCGCGGCGACCGCACGCCGGTGCTGGTGCTGACCGCGCGCGGCCGGACCGAAGAGCGCATTGCCGGCCTCGACGCCGGCGCCGACGACTACCTCGGCAAGCCCTTCGACCTGGCCGAAGTCGAAGCCCGCCTGCGCGCGCTGGTGCGCCGCGCCAAGGGCACCGAAGACATCGTGCTGCTGGGCCAGCTCAAGCTCGACCGCAAGGCACGCCGCTTCTCCACCAACAGCGGTCCGCTCGACCTGCCGGCGCGCGAGTTCGAAGTGCTGTGGGAGCTCATGAGCCCGCCCGGCCGCACCGTGAGCAAGCGTGCGCTGTCCGACAAGCTCTCGAGCTTCGACGAATCGCTCGGCGACAACGCGCTCGAGGCCTTCATCTCGCGCCTGCGCAAGAAGCTGCAGGGCACCGGCGCGAGCATCCGCACGCTGCGCGGCATCGGCTACCTGCTCGAAGCCGAGGCGTGATCCGAGCGTGACCGGCGAGACCGCAGAACAGCAGCAGGCCACCCAGCGCGCGCCTTCGCTCACGCGGCGCGTGCTGCGCAACGTGCTGGTGCCGCTGGCGCTCACGTGGATGGTGGGTGCCGTCATCGCGCTGGTCATCGCCAACTATTTTTCGGAGCAGGCCTTCGACCGCGGCATGCTCGACGACGCATATGCGCTGTCGGCCAACGTGCAAGCCGGCGAACGCGGCATCGAGCTGCTGCTGACCCCGCGCGAAGTGGCCACGGTGCTGTTCGACCAGGTCGACAAGGTGTACTTCGCGGTGCAGCGGCTCGACGGCACGCTGATCTCGGGCCAGTCCGGCCTGAGCGCGCCGCTGCCTATGGACGGCTCGCGCTACCGCTTCTCCGACATCGACTATGAAGGCAGCGCGTTGCGCGCGGTGGTGCTAGAGCATGACGCCGAGCCGGACCTCAGCATGCCCTACCGCGTGATCATTGCGCAGACCACGCTGAGCCGGACCGCGCTGGTGCGGCAGCTGCTCGGCTATGCGCTGGCACCGCAGATCCTGCTGCTGGTGCTGCTCGCGATCTGGCTCTGGTACGGCATTCGCAGTGACCTGCGGCCCTTGGGCGACCTGCAGCGCGCGCTCGACCGCCGCGACGTGCACGACCTGTCGCCGGTGCAGGTGGCGCAGACCTCGCGCGAGCTCCAGCGCCTGGGCAATGCGGTCAACTCGCTGTTCGAACGCCTGGGCCAGAGCGTGCAGGCGCAGCGCGAGTTCGTGGGCAACGTGGCGCACGAGCTGCGCACGCCGCTGGCGGGCATTCGCGCGCTGGCCGAATACGGCCTTGCGCAGCACGACACCAACGTGTGGCGCGAGCAGCTCGAGCGCGTGTCCGAACGGCAGGCGCGGGCGAGCCACCTGATCGACCAGCTGCTCGCGCTGGCGCTGGCCGAAGAGGCGCGCACCGAACTCAAGCGCGTGCCGGTGCGGCTCGACGTGCTGGCCGAGCAGACGGTGCTGCGCCACCTCGCGCGCGCCGATGCGCGCGGCGTCGACCTCGGCGCGCGCGGCCTCGACGACGGCGTGGTGGTGTATGCCAACGAGGCGCTGGTGGAGGGCATCCTCGACAACCTGATCGACAACGCGCTGCGCTATGGCGGGAGCACCATCACGGTCGAGCTGGCGGGCCGCACGCTGAGCGTGATCGACGACGGACCGGGCATTCCGATCGAAGCGCAGCGCGACCTGATGCAGCGGTGGGCGCAGGGCCCGGCCGGCGAGAAGCTGGGGCAGGGCTCGGGGCTGGGGCTGTCGATCGTGTCGCGCTACGCGGAGCTGCTGGGCGCCGAGCTGCGGCTCGAAGTCGCCGAGCCGACCGGCCTGCGCGTGAGCGTGGCGTTCGGCGAAGTGGCCTGAACCGACCCGCTCCGCCGCGCGTTCGCTCAGCGCGAGAGCGGCGTGCCCTGGTGGAACGCCATGCGCCAGCGGCCATGCCGCCGTCGCCACAGCGAGCTGCGCAGTGAATCCGCGGCGGGCCTTTCGGGAATGGCTTCGCGGTGCACGCGGTAGGTGACCAGCGCCACGTCGGGCGCCATGCGCAGCACGCGAAAGTCCGTCATCGTGCGCCGCGAAAAAGTCTCGTCGCGCAGCGCTTCGATGATGGCGGGCCGCGTCCATGTTTCGCCAGACACGCCGAGTTCATGGAAGCCGTCGTCGAGCAGTTCCTCCAGCTGCGCGGCGTTTGCGCGCACCTCGCGCAGGTGCAATGCGCCTTCGAGTTTCAGCAGCAGCGCATCGAGCGCTTCGGCGGGTGCGGCTTCGTAGAGCTCCAGCGGCAGGCCGTCGGGATCGGCGAAGAAGGTGAAGCGACGGCCGGTGTACTCGTCGGTGCGCAGCGGTTCCACGGCAATGCCCTGCGCCGAGAGTTCATCGGCGGCGGCCTGCACGTCGTGCACTTCGAAAGACAGATGCCGCAGGCCCTGCGCCTCTGGCCGCGTGAGGCGCGCCGGCGCGCCGGGAAAGGAGAAGAGTTCGATCTGCGAGCCATCGGGCAGGGCCAGGTCGAGCTTGTATGAATCGCGTGCGGCGCGATGGTTTTCGGCGACCACGCGCAGGCCCAGCACCTCGGTGTAGAAGTGCCTGGACACCGCGTAGTCGGCGCAGATGATGGCGGCGTGATGGATGCGTTCGAGCTGCATGGCAATGCTCATCTCAACGGCTTGCGCAGGAACACGCGGGTGCGTTGTTCGAGCGCGAGGCGCTTGTACTCGACGTACCCGATGCGCTCGTAGAGCGCGCGGTTCTCGGTCATCTTCTCGTTGGTGAAGAGGTGGATCGAATCATGGCCCTGCCGCAGCGCTTCGCGTTCCGCCAGCTCCAGCAGCGCGCGGCCGACGCCCGTGCCCTGGTGCCGCGGGCGCACCGCGATCACGTCGATCAGGAAGCCCTCTTCGGTGACGTCTAGCACCAGCGCGGCGACGGTCCGTGCGTCTTGTGTCGCGACCCAGACCTGCGCATTTTCGATGGCAGGTCCGTAGTCCCTGGTCATGGGCAACGGCGTGAGGCCAAGGCGCGGAATGTAGTGGCGAAAGGCTTCCACAGCGCATTCGGTGATGGAAGCGGCATCGGCCGCATCGGCGCGCCGAAGGGTCCAGCTTGCGTCATTCACGGCTCGAACTCCACCTCGCCCTCGATCTCCACAGGGATGTTGAACGGCAGTTCCGCCATGCCCACGGCGCTGCGCGCATGCATGCCGATCTCGGGGCCGAAGAGTTCGAGGATCAGGTCGGAGAAGCCGTTGATCACGGCCGGCTGCCTGTCGAAGCCAGGTGCCGAGGCCACCATGCCGAACACCCGCGTCCATGCGGTGATGCGGTCGAGATCGCCGATGGCACGCTGCAGGCTGCCGAGCATCGCAAGCGCGGTGAGCCGCGCGGCCGCATAGCCCTGTTCGACCGTGAGCTCGCGGCCCAGCTTGCCGAGCGGCGTGGCGATGGTGCCGTCGGCATTGAGCGGCCCGTGGCCCGAGATGAAGGCGCGCCGGCCCAGCACGCGCACGAAGGCAAAGGGCAGCACCACACCCGGTGGCGGCGTGATGGTGGGCGGCAGCACGAGGCCGAGCGCGGCGAGTTTGTGTTCGATGTGGGCCATGGATGTGCGCGCCGCGGGGAGAGAGAGAAGGCGAAAGGCCCGCGGCGCGAGCGCCAAGCGTACGGGCTGGCGGGCGCACATGCAAATCGGCCCGTGCACGCCAACGGAGTGCACGGGCCGTGGAAGGACCGACCCGCGGGACTCAGGCCAGCGCCGGGTAGTCCGTGTAGCCCTTGGCGCCGCCGCCGTACATGGTGGCCTTGTCGAGTTCGTTCAGCGGTGCGTTCTCGCGCAGGCGGCGCACCAGGTCGGGGTTCGAGATGAAGGGCTTGCCGAAGGCCACGAGGTCGTCGCCTTCCTTCACCGCTTCTTCGGCCAGCGGGCGGTCGTAGCCGTTGTTGACCATCCACGCGCCCTTGCCGCCGGCTTCGCGGTAGGCGGCCTTGAGGGCTTCGTAGTCGAAGGGGCGGTCTTCGATTTCGCGCGGGCCGCCGGTGGCGCCTTCGATGATGTGGATGTAGGCCAGGTTCAGCTGCGCGAGTTGCTTCACCACATAGGTGAACAGCGGCTGCGGGTCGCTGTCGTGCGCGTCGTTGGCGGGCGTGACGGGCGACAGGCGGATGCCGGTCTTGCCGCCGCCGACCGCGTCGACCACGGCGCGGGTGGTCTCCAGCAGCAGGCGGGCGCGGTTCTCGATGCTGCCGCCGTAGTCGTCGGTGCGCTTGTTGCTGCCGTCCTTCAGGAACTGGTCGAGCAGGTAGCCGTTGGCGCCGTGGATTTCGACGCCGTCGAAACCGGCCGTCTCGACCGCGCTGCGTGCGGCCACCGCATAGGCGTGCACGATGCCCGGCAGTTCGCCGGCGTCGAGCGCGCGCGGCTCGGAGGTCTCGACGAAGGTCGGCACGCCGTCCTTGATGAGCACGGTCTTGGTCTTGGCGGTGATGGCCGAGGGCGCCACGGGCTTGCCGCCACCGGGTTGCAGTTCGGTGTGCGAGACGCGGCCCACGTGCCACAGCTGCACGACGATCTTGCCGCCCTTGGCGTGCACGGCGTCGGTCACGCGCTTCCAGGCGTCGAGCTGCTCGGTGCCGTAGAGGCCGGGCACGTCGGAGTAGCCCTGGCCCTGGTGGCTGATGGCGGTCGCCTCGGTGATGAGCAGGCCGGCGGTGGCGCGCTGGGCGTAGTAGGTGGCGGCGATGTCGGGCGGAATGGCGTTGGGCGAGCGATTGCGCGTCAGCGGCGCCATCACGATACGGTTGGCGAGCTTGAGGTCGCCGGCCTGGACGGGGTCGAAGAGGGTGGACATCGTGTAGTTGGAGGCAAAGTTGAAACAGGCGCAAGGCTAAGCGCCCGGCCTCAACCCTGCTGCCGTACGGTTGTCCGGATTGATGCTATGCAAGCAGCGCCAGCAACGCCGGGCTCGCGCGCAGGGGCATGGCGAGCAGGATCTGCCCCATGCCCTTGCCGAGCGGGTCGTTGCGCAGCGAGGCCATGCCGCCGCCGCCCAGCGCCTGTTCGCAGACGAAGTTGAAGGCGCCGATGCCCGGCACGTCGTAGCGCGTGACGCGGCCCTTGACGAGGTGGGAAAGCCACTCGGCGACGCGCGCCTCGCTCAGCTGTTCGCGCAGCAGTTCGAGCAGTGCGGGGTGGCGCGCGATGACGCCGATGTTCGAGGTGTCGCCCTTGTCGCCGCTGCGGGCCCAGGCCAGGCGGATCAGGGGGACTTCGACGGTGTCTTCCGCTCGCGTCGTCGGCGTTTGTGCGGCTCTGGCAGGCTGTCGGACGGGTGCGGCGGGCGACGGGGGTGTTTCGGTGCGGGGCAGGTCGATGCGTTCGCCGTCGATGGTCACGCCTGCCTCGACCATCGATTTGTCGAGCAGGAACGCGTACTGCCGTATCGACGGCGACACCGACGCTCGCCCGCCGCCCGCGCCCGTGGTGCCCGGTGCCCACGAGGTGCCGGCGGGCGCCACTTCGCGCGCGAACAGCTCCAGCGCGTCCTTGCGCGGATGCGTCACCGCGAGCCGCAGCACCGCCTCGCGTGTCTGCAGGGCCTGGGCATGCGGGCCGTAGCACGACTCCGCGCCCAGCACCTCGAGATGCGTCGCGCTGTAGGGACCGAAGCCGCTCTGCGCGAACAGCGCGCCCGTGCGCGCGAGGATCGCCTCGCCGGTGCGCCGGGCCTTGGCCACCGCGTCGAAGCCCACGATGGTGAGTTGCGCCGACGTCTTGAAGCCGTCGACGTAGGTGGCGCTGACCTTGTAGCTCGCGGTCGGCGCATGGCCGCGCGCGCCGTGCACGCGCACCCGGTGCTCGCCGGCCTGCGCGATGCGCACCTGCGTGAAATCGGCCACCACGTCGGGCAGCAGGTAGGCGGCGGGGTCGCCGATTTCGTAGAGCATCTGCTCGCCCACCACCGCGGGCGTGAGCTTGCCGCCGGTGCCCGCGGGCTTGGTCACGACGAAGCTGCCGTCGGCGCTGCATTCCACGATGGGATAGCCGATGTTCGGCCAGTCGGGCACGGTGTCCCAGTCGGTGTGCAGGCCGCCGGTGGCCTGGCAGCCGCATTCGATGATGTGGCCGGCGAGGCTGCCGGCGGCGAGCAGGTCGAAGTCGCCCGGCTGCCATTTGAATTCATGCATGAGCACGCCCAGCGTGACGGCCGAATCGACGCAGCGGCCGGTGATGACCACCTGCGCGCCGGCATCGAGCGCGGCCTGTATCGGCCGTGCGCCCAGGTAGGCGTTGGCAGTGAGCACGCGTTCCGGCAGCGCGGCGCCGCTCTGCAGTTCACTCACAGGCGGTTGCTGCTGGCGCAGCTGCGGCAGCAGGGGCGACACGTCGTCGCCGCGCACCACCGCGATCTTCAGCGCAATGCCTTGTTCGGCGGCGAGTGCCGCCAATGCGTCGGCGCAGCCTTGGGGGTTCACGCCGCCTGCGTTGCTCACCACGCGGATGCCCTGTTTCACGACGTCCTTCAGCACCGCTTTCATTGCCACCGAGACGAAGTCGGTCGCGTAGCCCAGCTCGGGTTTCTTGAGCCGCGCGCCCGCGAGGATCGACATCGTGAGTTCGGCCAGGTAGTCGAACACGAGGTAGTCGATCTGCCCGCTGCGCACGAGCTGCGGCGCGCCGACGCTGCTGTCGCCCCAGAAGCCCGAGGCGCCGCCGATGCGGACGATGCGTTGGTTGTCGTTCATCGGCCGCTCCACCGTGGCTTGCGTTTCTCGCGGAAGGCGAGTTGCCCTTCGGCCGCGTCCTCGGTCAGGGCGAACAGGCCGATCTGGCTTTCGGTGAAGGCCATCGATTCCTCGAAGGCCATGGTCTCGATCTTCTTCATGGTGTAGAGGCCGCGCCGGATGGCGGCGGGCGATTTGTCGAGCATGCGGCCGAGCAGCCAGTCGACGCTCTCGTCGACGTCGTCGCTCACGCGGTTGACGAGCCCGAGGTCGAGCGCCTGCGCGGCGGTGATGGGCTCGCCGGTGATGCACATCTCGGCCAGCACGCGGCGCGGCAGCAGGCCGCCGAGCACGCTGAGCACCTGCGCGGGGAAGAGGCCGACCTTCACCTCTGGCAGGCCGAATACGGCATGGCTGCCGGCCACGGCCATGTCGCACATCGCCATGAGCCCCATGCCGCCGGCCATGCAGGCGCCGTTGACGCGCGCGATCAGCGGCACGGTGGATTGGCGGGCCTGGCGGAACAGGTTGGCGAAGCCCTGGTAGGGCGCGGCGTAGTCGAACTTGAAGGAAGAGCCGCTCTGCAGGTCGGCGCCCGCGCAGAAGGCGCGCGAGCCGGCACCGGTGATGACCACGGCGCGCACCGCGCTGTCGTCGTTGGCGCGGCGAAGCGCATCGCCCAGACCGGCGAGCACGGCGCCGCTGATGGCGTTGCGGCGCTCTTCGCGCTCGATGGTGAGCCACATGACGGGCCCGCGCATCTGTTCGCGCAGTTCGACGGGGGGAGGGGTTTCGGGCATGGCGCGGTTCCTTCTTCGGGGCTTCTGTCTTCTTCTGAAGCGATGCCCCGAGAGTGGCCCGAAAAAAAAGCCGCGGCATGCGGCTTGTGGCTGA
This sequence comes from Variovorax sp. PMC12, assembly GCF_003019815.1. Classification (NCBI taxonomy): domain Bacteria; kingdom Pseudomonadati; phylum Pseudomonadota; class Betaproteobacteria; order Burkholderiales; family Comamonadaceae; genus Variovorax; species Variovorax sp. PMC12. The sequence continues at coordinate 4,075,701 of NZ_CP027773.1, read as the reverse complement.
AAGCAGGCCGGGTTTTCCCTGGGAGTCGCCCGGCCGTGTTGCTTCTTCTGCGTTCTTCGGCTTACTTCAGAAGGCCTTCAGCCTTCATTGCTTCCTGCACCGCGGGGCGGGCGCCGACACGCGCGTGCCAGGCCTGCAGGTTGGGGTAGCCGGAGATATCCACGCCGGTGGGCTTGGACCAGTTGGTGACGGTGAACAGGTAGCCGTCGGCCACGCTGAAGGTATCGCCCATCAGGTATTGCTTGCCGGCCAGCTCGCTTTCGAGCCACTTGAAGCGCGAGGCCAGCTTTTCCTTGGCGATGTTCTTGGCTTCTTCCGGCATGGCCGGGTTGAACAGCGGGCTGAAGCCCTTGTGGATCTCGGTGCCGATGAAGGTCAGCCATTCCTGCAGGCGGTAGCGCTGCATGGTGCCGGCGGCCGGCGCGAGGTTCTTGGTGGGGGCCAGGTCGGCGATGTACTGCAGGATGGCCGGGCCTTCGCGCAGGCGCGTGCCGTCGTCGAGTTCGAGCATCGGCACGTAGCCCAGCGGGTTGATGCCGTAGTAGTCGGTGCCGTCTTGCAGCTTGTGGCTCTTGGTGCTTGCCAGCACGGGCTCGAAGGCGAGACCGGCTTCGTGCATGGCGATGTGGGGAGACAGCGAGCAGGCGCCCGGCGAGTAATACAGCTTCATTCGAAATAACTCCAATGGATTGGCGAGGTGTGATTGTTCTGGGAGACCACGGCGGATGCTAGCGGGTTTGGCGGCGTCGCGTTTTTGTCCTACGGCGGCTTGCGCGAGGCGACTATCGGGCGCCGCCACGGCGGTTTCTAAGCTCCTGCGCACGGCGGGCAAGGCACCGCTGAAGGAGTCTTGAATGTTGAAGTACGCGATCATTTTTGCCGTCATCTCCCTGGTGGCCGGCCTGTTGGGCTTCGGTGGCGTGGCCGCTGGCGCTGCCGGCATTGCCAAGCTGCTGTTCGGCCTGTTCCTGGTGCTGGCGGTGCTGTTCGTGGTGCTTGCCGCCCTGGGGGTGGGTGCCGTGAAGAAAGCGCTGGACTGACCCATGCTGCGCAACAAACCCCGGTGGCCGCAGGCGCGGTCGCTGGGCTGGCTTCTGCAGAGTCCGGCGCATCGCGTGCTGCGTGTGCTGCTCGTGACGCAGGCTCATTGGCAATTGCCCGAACACCGTTCGCGTCGACGACGCACCTGAAGAGAAACCCATGCACATCTCCCACATCGACGCGCAGCTCGACTACGAGGTCGTCGCGCCGGCGCACATGCTCCTCAACATCGAGGCGGCCCGTGCGGGCGCGCAGGCGTTGGTCAGCGAGGAACTGACCATCGAGCCGCCGACCGAGATGCAGGTGTTCTGCGACGAAGGCAGCGGCAATCGCTTCATCCGATTCGATGCGAAGCCCGGCCCGCTGAAGATCAGCTACAAGGCCACGGTGCAGCGCGCACATGTGGTGGTGCCGCCCGATCTTCGCGAAGTGCCGGTGAACGAGGTGCCGGACGAAGTCCTGCACTACATGATGCCCACGCGCTACTGCGAATCGGACCTGATGTCGCGCTGCGCGCAGCAGCTCTTCGGCGACCTGCCCCCTGGCATCGGCCGGGTGCAGGCGATCGTCGACTGGATCCACGAAAGCATCGCCTACGAGCCGGGCAGCAGCGACTCGACCACCACCGCGCGCGAGGTGTTCGTGGAACGCGCCGGCGTGTGCCGCGACTTCGCGCACCTGGGCATCACCTTCTGCCGGGCGCTCAACATTCCGGCGCGGCTGGTGGTGGGCTATGTGTGGTTCGACGAGCCGCCCCAGGATTTCCACGCCGTGTTCGAGGCCTGGCTGGGCGGGCAGTGGGTGCTGTTCGACCCCACCCGCATGGCACCTGTCGACCGGCTGGTGCGCGTGGGCACGGGACGCGACGCGAAGGACGTGGCGTTCTGCACGATCTTCGGCAACGTGCGCATGACCGACAAGAAGCTTGTGATCCGCGAACTGCAGGACGAAAGCCTCGAGCCGCCGAAGCCGCCGCCGCCCTCGGGTGAGCTGGTGGGCATAGAGAAGCCCGTGCCGGTGGTCCAGGTGGAAGAAGTCACCGGCTGACGGGGCTTGTTTGCTATAAAATATATAGCAAACTATCTAGCTATTGCGGGTAATCTGGGCCGATTTGGCATGGCCCTCTAGCTTGTCCACACAGCGGGCGCGAGACGGCACCGGCGATTAAAATCGGTGCCCCTTTTGCGCCGCGCACGCGTCAGTTGTGCGCCCCCATTCCAAATGCTGTACCCCGAAGAATTCGACGTGATCGTCGTCGGCGGTGGCCACGCCGGCACCGAAGCCGCGCTCGCCGCCGCGCGCATGGGCGCCAAGACGCTGCTGCTCTCCCACAACATCGAGACGCTTGGGCAGATGAGCTGCAACCCGTCGATCGGCGGCATCGGGAAGGGCCACCTGGTGAAAGAGGTCGATGCGCTCGGCGGCGCGATGGCGATTGCCACCGACGAAGCCGGCATCCAGTTCCGCATTCTCAATTCGAGCAAGGGCCCGGCCGTGCGTGCGACGCGTGCGCAGGCCGACCGCGTGCTCTACAAGGCGGCCATTCGCCATCGCCTGGAGAACCAGCCAAACCTGAGCCTGTTCCAGCAGGCGGTCGACGACCTGATGGTGGAGGGCGATCGCGTGGTGGGCGCCGTCACCCAGGTGGGCATTGCTTTCCGTGCGCGCACGGTGGTGCTCACTGCTGGGACTTTCCTCGACGGCCGCATTCACGTCGGCCTCGACAACTATCAGGCCGGTCGCGCGGGCGATCCGCCGGCGGTGAGCTTGTCGGCGCGGCTCAAGGAACTGAAGCTGCCGCAGGGCCGCCTCAAGACGGGCACGCCGCCGCGGCTCGACGGCCGCAGCATCGATTTCTCGAAGTGCACCGAGCAGCCGGGCGACGGCATGCCGGGTGGGGCAGGGCCGATGCCGGTGTTCAGCTTCATGGGCCGTACGGACATGCATCCGCGGCAGATGCCTTGCTGGATCACCCATACCAACGCGCGCACGCACGACATCATCCGCTCTGGCTTCGACCGCAGCCCGATGTTCACCGGCAAGATCGACGGCGTGGGCCCGCGCTATTGCCCGAGCGTGGAAGACAAGATCAATCGCTTCGCCGACAAGGAAAGCCACCAGATCTTCCTGGAGCCCGAAGGCCTGACGACCAACGAGTACTACCCGAACGGGATCTCGACCAGCCTGCCTTTCGACATCCAGTACCAGCTGGTGCGCTCGATGCCCGGCCTGGAAAACGCGCACATCCTGCGGCCGGGCTACGCCATCGAGTACGACTACTTCGATCCGCGCGAGCTCAAGAGCAGCTTCGAGACCCGTTCGGTCAAGGGCCTGTTCTTTGCAGGGCAGATCAACGGCACGACCGGCTACGAAGAGGCGGCGGCCCAGGGCCTGTTTGCCGGCATCAACGCTGCGCTGCAATGCCGGGGCGAAGATGCCTGGCTGCCGCGCCGTGATGAAGCCTATTTGGGCGTGCTGGTCGATGACCTGATCACGAAGGGCGTGACCGAGCCCTACCGCATGTTCACCAGCCGTGCCGAGTTCCGGCTGCAGCTTCGCGAAGACAACGCCGACATGCGCCTGACCGAAACCGGCCGCAAGTTGGGCTTGGTGGACGATGCACGCTGGGATGCTTTCAGCCGCAAGCGCGATGCTGTTTCACGTGAAACAGAGCGGCTCAAGTCGATCTGGGTGAATCCGCGAAACCTGCCTGCCTCCGAGTCGGAGCGCGTGCTGGGCAAGGCCATCGACCATGAATACAACCTGGCCGATCTGCTGCGCCGCCCTGATGTGAACTACGAGACGCTGATGTCGCTGGACGGTAGCAAGTACGCCGCCCCGGTGGCGCTGAGCGAAACCGAGATCGAGCAGATCGAAATTTCGGCCAAGTACTCCGGCTACATCGAGCGCCAGCACGACGAAGTGGAGCGTGCCGCGCATTTCGAAAATCTCAAGTTGCCGGCCGACTTCGACTATGGGCAGGTCAAGGCGCTGAGCTTCGAAGTGCGGCAGAAGCTCGACAAGCACCGCCCGGAGACGCTGGGACTGGCCTCGCGCATCTCCGGCGTGACGCCCGCTGCGATCTCGCTCTTGATGATCCATCTGCGCAAGGGCGGCCATAAAGCCTTTGCCCGTGATACAGCCACCACGGAAGCTGCCGCCGAATGACGGCGCCGATCGATACGCTGCGCAAGGGCGCGGCTGCCATGGGCGTGACCTTGTCCGAGCGGCAGGGCGAGCAGCTGCTGGCCTACGGCAGCTTGATGCTCAAGTGGAACAAGGTCTACAACCTGACCGCGCTGCGCGATCCGGCGAGCGTACTCACGCACCATCTGCTCGACAGCCTGGCTGCCATCTCACCGCTGCAGCGCGAGTGGGCAGGGAAGGGCAAGTTGCTGGACGTGGGTTCGGGCGGTGGGTTGCCGGGTGTCGTGATCGCGATCATGCGCCCCGACATCGACGTCAGCTGCCTCGATGCAGTGGCCAAGAAGGCCGCTTTCGTCCAGCAGGTGGCAGCGGAGCTCGAGCTGCCGAACCTGCGCGGGCTGCACGCACGGGTCGAGTCGCTCGCGGGAAGCTATGACGTCATCAGCTCGCGCGCGTTCGCGTCGCTGCCTGATTTCTTCAATGGCTCGATGCATCTGATGGCGCCCGGCGCCGTATGGCTTGCCATGAAGGGCAAGGTGCCGAGTGACGAGCTCGCGGCATTGCCGAAGGGCGTTGCAGTGTTTCACGTGGAACAACTGACGGTTCCCGGCCTGGATGCCGAGCGCTGCATTGTCTGGGCACGCAAAGAATCCGCCTGAGCGGGCGCTTCGGTTCACGAAAAGAAACGCCGACACCGGCAAAAGCCGGTGCTCGAACGGCCTTCACGGCATCGTGCTCGCTTAGACTCGATGCCTCCCCTCTGGTCTCTCCCCGGCTCGCTTTTTCGAGGCAAAACCCATGTTCGGCATTGCTGACTACGGCGCATTCGTCGTCGCCATCATCCTTTTCCTCCTGATTCCCGGCCCGGGCAACCTGGCGCTTATCACTTCGACCAGCAAGGGCGGAATCCGGGGCGGCCTGGGAGCAACGGCCGGGGTGATCCTGGGCGACCAGTGCCTGATGTGGGCCGCCGTCGCCGGTGTATCGGCGGTGCTGGCCGCGTATCCTGCCGCGTTCAAGGCGGTGCAGTGGCTGGGCGCCGGCTATCTTGGCTGGCTGGGCATCAAGATGCTGCTGGCCAAGCCGGGCTCCGCACCCATCCTCAACATCAAGCCCCGCCACTTCCTGCGCCAAGCCTTCACCATCACCTTGCTGAATCCCAAGGCGATCGTGTTCTACATGGCCTTCTTTCCGCTGTTCGTGGATCCGGCCCGTCACCAGGGCCTGGTCACCTTCGGCGCAATGGCCATCACCATCGCCGTGCTCACGTTCCTCTACGGCCTGACTTCCACGCTGCTTACGCACTTCCTGGCCGAGCGCATCCGCGCCAATCCACGCATCTCCACCACGCTCGAGAAGCTGGCCGGCACCTTCCTGATCGCCTTCGGCATCAAGCTCGCGATTTCCCGCTGATCGACCCCTTCGTACAGACATGGCCAAGATTTTCTGCATTGCCAACCAAAAGGGCGGCGTCGGCAAGACCACCACCACCGTCAATCTCGCCGCCGGCCTGGCCAAGGTCGGGCAGCGGGTGCTGATGATCGACCTCGACCCGCAGGGCAATGCGACCATGGGTTCGGGCATCGACAAGCGCCAGCTGGAGCTGACGGTGTACGACGTGCTGCTCGAATCCGCCTCGGTGGCCGAAGCACGGGTCAAGTCCGACAAGCTGGTGGAGGGCGGTTGCAGCTACGACGTACTGGGCGCCAACCGCGAGCTGGCGGGTGCCGAAGTCGAGATGGTCGCGCTCGACCGCCGCGAAAAGCGCCTGCGTACCGCCTTGGCCGCGGTCGGCGCGGAGTACGACTTCGTGCTGATCGACTGCCCGCCGAGCCTCAGCCTGCTGACGCTGAACGGCCTGTGCGCGGCCCACGGCGTGATCGTGCCGATGCAGTGCGAGTACTTCGCGCTCGAAGGACTGACCGACCTGGTCAACACCATCAAGCAGGTGCACGCCAACCTCAACAAGAACCTGCAGATCATCGGCCTGCTGCGCGTGATGTTCGATGCGCGCATCACGCTGCAGCAGCAGGTGAGCGAGCAGCTCAAGTCCCACTTCGGCGACAAGGTGTTCGACACGGTCATTCCCCGCAACGTACGGTTGGCCGAGGCGCCGAGCTACGGTCTGCCCGGCGTGGTGTTCGACCCCGCCGCGCGCGGCAGCCAGGCGTTCATCGCTTTTGCCCAGGAATTGGTCGAGAAGATGCCGCCCGCCAGCGCGTTCGCCTCGGGCGCGGTGGCGCCGCCGATCGCGCCGGTGGAGCGCATCGCACCGGACCTGCCGATCCCGGCCGACGTGCTGGCACCGGCCACCGCGCCGGAGTCCGGTTCCACCAGCGAAAACAACGCCTGAGGCAAGGGCACGGCACATGACTGCTGCACCCCGCATCCTGCTGCTGCCCGGATGGCAGAACAGCGGCCCCGGCCATTGGCAGACGCGATGGGAATCCGTCTACGGCGACCATCGTGTCGAGCAGCACGAATGGATGCGTCCGCTGCGCGGTGACTGGTCGATCCGGCTCGAGGAAGAAGTGCTGGCATCGCCCGGCCCCGTGGTCCTTGCCGCGCACAGCCTCGGCTGCATCCTCGTCGCCGCCTGGGCCTCGCACTCGCGCAACACCCACAAGGTGCGCGGCGCGCTGCTGGTGGCGCCCGGCGACCTGGAGCGCGACGACCTGCGCCAGCAGATTCCGGGCTGGGCGCCGATCGTGCGGCAGCCGCTGCCGTTTCCGGCGGTGCTGATCGCCGCCAATGACGACCCGTACTGCGAAGCCGCGCGCTCGCGCCAACTGGCGAGCGACTGGGGCGCGCGCTTCGTCGACGCCGGCGCGCGCGGCCACCTGAACGCCGAATCCGGCCTGGGCGACTGGCCCGAAGGCCGGGACCTCCTGAACGAAATCTCGAAAGAAAAAAACTGATGGCGACCAAGAAACCCAAGGGCCTCGGCCGCGGCCTCGAAGCGCTGCTCGGCCCGACGGCCGCGCCTTCCGCCGACAACGGCGTCGGCAGCAATGGCCAGGAAGAGCGGCGTGCGCCGCAGAATCCGAACACGCTCATGCTCGACCAGATGGTCGCAGGCGTCTACCAGCCGCGCACGCGCATGGACGAGGGCGCGCTGTACGAGCTGGCCGAGAGCATCAAGGTGCAGGGCATCATGCAGCCGATCCTGGTGCGCCGGCTCGACCCCGAATCGGCCGCGGCCAAGAATGCCGAGTACGAAATCATCGCGGGCGAGCGCCGCTTCCGCGCCGCCAAGCTGGCGGGCCTCGACAGCGTGCCGGTGCTGGTGCGCGACGTGCCCAACGAGGCCGCGGCGGCGATGTCCCTCATCGAGAACATCCAGCGCGAAGACCTCAATCCGCTGGAAGAAGCCCAAGGTCTGCAACGTCTTGTTACAGAATTCGGGCTTACGCACGAGCAGGCCGCGCAGGCCGTGGGCCGTTCGCGCAGCGCCGCCAGCAATCTGCTGCGCCTGCTGAACCTGGCCGAGCCCGCGCAGCAGATGCTGATGGCCGGCGACATCGACATGGGCCATGCCCGCGCGCTGCTGTCGCTCGACCGCGGCACGCAGATCACCGCCGCCAACCAGATCGCCGCCAAGAAGATGTCGGTGCGCGAAGCCGAGGCGCTGGTGAAGAAGCTGGCTGCCGAGTTCACGCTCACGCCTTCGCGCCGCAGCAACGACGGCGAGAAATCGCGCGACCTGCAGCGCGTGGAAGAAGAACTGGCCGACCTGCTGACCGCCGAAGTCGAGGTGCGCATCAAGAAGCGCAGCAAGCGCGGCGGCCGGATCGAGGAGAGCGGCGAGCTCGCCATCCACTTCGGGTCCATCGAGGCACTCAACGGACTGATCGAGCGCATCCGCCGAACAGCCTAGATTGCGAATCTGGCGTCGGGCATTCGTTTGATTGCATTCGGTTGATTGATTCCTGCAATCCTTTGCGCGTATCCTCGATCGCTGGTTTTTCAACCCCAAATCTCTGACAACCGAGGGAGTTCCCCATGAAGTTCACCAGGTTCCCGCTCGCGGCCGTGGCCGTCGGCGCACTTCTTCTGACCGGCTGCGCAGCCACCGACATGCAGATGGGCAGCCAGTCGGCCAAGACCATGGCCACCGGCAGCGCGGCCGGCGGCGCGACCTCCGGCGAAAGCAGCCAGCTCGAGCGTTGCGAATCGCCGCTGGGCACCGTCTCGCTGATCGAGAACCAGAGCGCGGGCTGGTACACCATCCTTACCGGCGAGTACCGCCTGCCGCCCACCGCCAACCTGCTGCGCCTGCTGGTGCAACAGTCGAACTGCTTCATCGTGGTCGAGCGCGGCGCGGCCGGCATGAACGCCATGACGCGTGAACGCGCGCTGCAGCAGTCGGGCGAAATGCGCGGCGGCAGCAACTTCGGCCGCGGCCAGATGGTGGCCTCCGACTACGGCCTGTCGCCCGAGATCGTGTTCAGCAACAGCGACGCCGGCGGCATCGGTGGCGCGCTTGGCGGCCTGGTGGGTGGCGGCCGTGGCCGCGCGCTCGCGCAGCTCGGCGGCAGCATGCAGACCAAGGAAGCCAGCGCGCTGCTGACGCTCATCGACAACCGCTCCGGCGTGCAGGTCGCGGCTGCGGAAGGCAGCGCCTCCAAGACCGATTTCGGCGCCTTCGGCGCGCTCGCCGGCCGCAGCGCGGGCGGCAACCTCGGCGGCTACACCAACACGGCGCAGGGCAAGGTGATTGCCGCCGCCTTCATGGACGCCTTCAACCAGATGGTCCGCTCGCTGCGCAACTACAAGGCGCAGACGGTACGCGGCCAGGGCCTCGGCGGCGGTGGCCGCTTGGGCGTGGACGGCGGCGCCGCGCCGTCGCAGACCTACGTGCCGGCCGAGAAGCCGGCGCCCACGCGCCGCCGCAGCAACAGCAGCAACTGATCGCTTGCTCGCTCGCCTCGCGCGATTCGAAAAAAAGCCCGGGGCTCTCGCGAGCCACCGGGCTTTTTCGTGGAACGCCGCAAACCGGCGCGCGGGCTGTGTCAGAGGCTGAAGATCTTCCCGGGATTCATGATGTTCTTCGGGTCGAGCGCGCGCTTGATGGTGCGCATCATGTCGATCGCGCCCGCGCCCGCTTCGGTGACCAGGAAGTCCATCTTGTGCAGCCCCACGCCGTGCTCGCCGGTGCAGGTGCCTTCCAGCGCCAGCGCGCGGCTCACCAGCGCATGGTTCAGCTCCTCGGCCTTCACGCGCTCTTCGGGGATGTTCGGGTCGAGCAGGTAGCCGAAGTGGAAGTTGCCGTCGCCGACGTGGCCGACCAGGAAGTAGGGGATGCCGCTGGCATCGGCCTCGGCCACCGAGTCGAGCAGGCAGTCGGCCAGCCGCGAGATCGGCACGCAGGTGTCGGTCGAGATCACGCGGCAGCCCGGGCGCGACTGCACCGCCGCGAAATAGCTGTTGTGCCGCGCGGTCCACAGGCGCGTGCGTTCTTCCGGCGTGCTGGCCCATTCGAAGGCATTGCCGCCGTGGCCGCTGGCCAGCTCCTGCACCGTCTCGGCCTGCTCCTTCACGCCGGCGGGCGAGCCGTGGAACTCCATCAGCAGCATCGGCTCTTCGCGCAGGTTCAGCTTGGCGTAGGCATTCACCATGCGCACGGTGTTGACGTCGATCAGCTCCACGCGAGCGATCGGCACGCCCAGTTGGATGGTCTCGATGGTCGTGCGCACCGCGGCCTCGATGCTCGGGAAGGAGCAGATCGCGGCGGACACCGCCTCGGGCAGCGGATAGATGCGCAGCGTGATCTCGGTGACCACGCCCAGCGTGCCTTCGCTGCCCACCATGAGGCGCGTGAGGTCGTAGCCGGCGGAAGACTTCTTCGCGCGCGTGCCGGTGCGGATGACTTCGCCGGCGGCGGTGACCACTTCGAGCGCCAGCACGTTCTCGCGCATGGTGCCGTAGCGCACCGCGTTCGTGCCGCTGGCGCGCGTGGCCGTCATGCCGCCGATGGAGGCGTCGGCGCCGGGGTCGATGGGGAAGAACAGGCCCGTGCTCTTGATCTCTTCGTTGAGCTGCTTACGCGTGACGCCCGGCTGCACCGTCACCGTGAGGTCGTCGGCGTTGACCGACAGCACGCGGTTCATGCGCGACACGTCGATGCTGATGCCGCCCTGCACCGCGAGCAGGTGGCCTTCGAGCGAGGAGCCCACGCCGAAGGGAATGACCGGCACGCTGTGCTCGCTGGCCAGCTTCACCGCGTCGGCCACGTCCTGCGTGCTTTCGGCGAACACCACGGCCGAGGGCGGCGGGGCGTCGAACGAAGACTCGTCGCGACCGTGCTGCGTGCGAACCGCCAGCGCCGTGGAACAGTTGGTGCCGAAGCGGGCCTTCAGCCCGTCGATCAGGCTGGCGGGAACGTCGCGCAGATGAAGCTCCGGCAGCAGGTGCGAGGTTTGGGTCGGGGCGTTCATCGGGGCGTCTCCTGCGAGGGGTGAGGGGGATCGGTCATTTTACGGAGCGAGCACCATAATGCGCTTCGGAAAAAACATGAACCCCACAACCCTCAGCGCATGCGCACCATGCGCAGCCTCATTCACTACCTCTGCAGGCACGACCGGCAAGATCGACGCATCGAGCGTCGCGTAACAACAGCAGGAGCGCCCATGGGCAACCGACTTTCCCAGATCGCCACCCGCACCGGTGACGACGGCACCACCGGCCTCGGCGACAACACGCGCGTGCCCAAGGATCACCTGCGCGTGCACGCGATGGGCGACGTGGACGAACTCAACTCGCACATCGGCGTGCTGCTGTGCGAGCCCATGCCGGAGCCCGTGCGCGAGCTGCTGGTCGATGTGCAGCACCAGCTCTTCAACCTTGGCGGCGAGCTCTCGATGCCGGGTTTCACGTTGCTGAAGGCCGATGCGCTGCTGCAGCTGGACAACGCCCTGGCGGAGCACAACGCCGCGCTGCCGCGGCTGGCCGAATTCATCCTGCCGGCCGGCACCCGCGCGGCCTCGCTCGCGCATGTGTGCCGCACGGTGGCGCGAAGAGCCGAACGCGCGGTGGTGGCGCTGGGCGCCACGGCCGAGCTCAACGATGCGCTGCGCCAGTACCTCAACCGGCTCAGCGACCTGCTCTTCGTGCTCGCGCGCGTGCTCAACCGCATGAACGGCGGCGACGACGTCTACTGGAAGAGCGAGCGCATGGCGCGTGCTGCTGCAGCGCAAGCATCGGAAGACGCAGACAACAAGGAGGCCCCATGAAATTCCCGAACACCGTCAGTGCATCGTTCGCCGTGGCGATGGCCGCCGCGCTCTGGCTGCCTGTCGCCGCGCAGGCCCAGAGCGCCGACAACCCGCCCAAGGCACAGCGCGCCCACACGCTCAAGCAGCCGTCGCGCGGCGGCAAGGTGGTGGGCAGCGTGCAGCGCGGCACCAACGCGGCGGGCCGGGGCATCGACCGTGCAGACGCAGCCACCAGGCGCGGCGTCAACAACGTATCTGAAAAAGCCAGCCGTCCGGTGCGCAACGTCGGCGAGGCCTTTGGACGCAAGCTTTCGCCGGGTTCCAGTGGCCGTGCCGCGCCACCGCCTGTGGGGCCTCAGGGCAGCGCGCCTTGATCGCTGAGCACTGATCCAGTTCGGGGAGCGATCACGCCGACGGGGTACCTTGCTCCGCGAATGTCCCCCGGCCTGCGGCCTCCTCCTTTATTTCGCTGCGCAAGGCACCCCGCCGTCGTGATCGATGGACGCAGCGCTCGTGCGGCCAACACCAACGCCGCGCCCAAGTGCGAGTGGCACCGGGTGCTCCCCGCAGCGAAATAAAGGAGGAGGGGCGCAGCCCCGGGGGACATTCGCGGAGGGGAGCACCCGGTGCCATTCGCACGCACCACCGGACCAAAACCCGAAGGCACAAAACCAATGGCAAGAAACATCGAGAACAAGGCCCGCATCGAAAGCATCGAACGCGTGGCAGCCATCGCCGAAACACTGGCCGACAAGGGCCCCACAGAGATCGCACAGGACGACACCTTCTTCCGCTGCAACGACAGCGCCGACCGCCTCAAGCTGCGCACCTTCGAGCCCGACCGCGCCGAGCTGATCTTCTACCGCCGCGCCAACAGCGCGGGCCCCAAGGAATCGTTCTACCTGATCACGCCCTGCACCACGCCCGACGTGCTGCGCGAATCGCTCACGCTCGCATGGGGGCAGGCGGGCCGCGTGCGCAAGCAGCGCCGGCTGTTCATCGTGGGCCGCACACGCGTGCACCTCGACCGCGTCGAAGGCCTCGGCGAATTCCTCGAGCTCGAAGTGGTGCTGGAAGAGGGCGAGTCCGCCGAAGCCGGCATCGCGCAGGCGCATGCGCTCATGGCGCGACTGGGCGTGGGCACCGACCAGCTGGTGCAGGGCGCCTACGTCGATCTTCTGAACGACGCCGCCTGATCAGCGCCAGCCCGCGGCCTTCAACTGGTCCGCCAGCAGCTGCGCGACCTTTTCATAGCCTCGTGCATTGGCATGGATGCGGTCGGAGCGCAGCGATGCATCCGACAGCACGCTCGAATACACATTGGCGAGCAGCAGCGCCTGCCCCGACTTCGCTACCTCTTCATAGAACGGCGCATCGCTGAGCGAGCCGACGAACGCGCGCACCGCGTCGGGTGTCGGCGTGGCCAGCACCGCGACATGCGGCGTGTGCGCGCGTGCCAAGTCGATCAGCGCCGCCAGGTTGTCGCGCGTGGCTGCGGACGACACGCCGCGCAGCATGTCGTTGCCGCCGATGCCGATCAGGATCGCGTCGTAGCTCGAGCCATTCAGCAGCCCTGGCAGCCGCTGCAGCGCGCCCGCCGAGGTGTCTCCGTTGACGCCCTCGTTGTCGATCTGCCAGCCCGTGATCTCGCCCAGCTTCACGGGCCATGACGCGTCGGTCGGCGCGCCGTAGCCGTAGGTCAGGCTGTCGCCCAGCGCCAGCACGCGGGCGCCTGGCTTCAATGCGTTGGAGGATGCCTTGCGCCTGCCGCAGGCAGCCAGTGCTGCCACGGCGGGCACGCCGGCCAGCAGGTGGAGGAGGTGTCTTCGCTTCATGCTGCGCGCAGCTTAATCGCCGCCGCGAGCTGCCGTGGCGCTTGCCCCTTTTCTCGGAAAGCGCATAAGCCTCCCCGTTTTTGTTCGTTCCCCGGCGAAGGGGGCAGGCGAAGAATCGCGGCCCTGCATCTTCATTCTTCATCACCGACCGGGGCCCGACACCATGCCGCTGCTTTCCCGCCACCGCTTCCTGCGCCATGTGGCCGTTCTTTCCGCTGCCCTGCTGGCCGCGCCGCTCGCCGCCCTGGCCGCGCCCGCCACGGGCGATCCCGTGTGGTTCGGCGTGAGCGGTCCGCTCACCGGGCAGAACGCGCAGTACGGCGCGCAGTGGAAGGCCGGCTTCGACCTTGCGCTGGAGCACATCAATGCGCAGGGCGGCATCCATGGACGTCCGCTGGCCTACAGCTTCGAGGACAGCCAGAGCGATCCGCGCCAGTCGGTGGCCATCGCGCAGAAGCTGGTGAACGACAAGCGCGTGCTCATCGAGCTCGGCGACTTCTCCAGCCCGGCCTCGATGGCGGCATCACCCATCTACCAGCGCGCAGGCCTGGTGCAACTCGGCTTTACCAACTCGCACCCCGACTTCACCAAGGGCGGCGACTACATCTGGAGTCCTTCCATCAGCCAGGCCGATGCACAGCCGCTGCTGGCCGAACTCGCGGTGAAGACGCTGGGCTTCAAGCGCATCGCGGTGCTCTACCTCAACACCGACTGGGGCCGCACCAGCAAGGACGTGCTCGTGAAGGCCGCCCAGGAGCGCGGCGCGCAGGTCGCCATCGCCGAGGGCTACCAGCCCGACGAGAAGGACTTCCGCTCGACGCTGGTGCGCGTGCGCGACGCCAACCCCGACGGGCTGGTGCTCATCTCCTACTACCCCGACGGCGCGCTCATCGCGGGCCAGGTACGCAGCGTGGGGCTCAGGCAGCCCATCGCCGCGGTGGGCTCGGTGTATTCGCCGAAGTTCATCGAGCTGGGCGGCGCGGCGGTGAACGGCATCTTCACCAACACTGCGTTCTATCCGGACGAGCCGCGCACCGAGGTGCAGGACTTCGTGAAGAGCTTCCGCGCCAGGTACGGCAAGGAGCCCGACGCGTTCAATGCCTACGCCTACGACGCCGTGGTGTACGCCGCCGCCGCGCTGCGCCAGGCCGGCGCGAATGCCGATCGCAAGGCCGTGCGCGACGCGTTCTACAAGATCAAGGACGTGCCGAGCGTGATCTTCGGCAAGGCCAGCTTCGATGCGCAGACGCGGCGGATCATCGGCGTGAAGAGCGTGAATCTAGTCGTGAAGGACGGCAAGTGGGCGCAGCTGGACGAGAAGGCAGCGCTTGCCGCGGCCAGGTAGCCGATGAGCTTCACCTCCTTCTTCGACTACACGGTCAACGGCCTGATCATCGGCAACATCTACGCGTTGCTGGCGGTCGGGCTCGCGTTGATCTTCGGTGTCTCGCACCTCATCAACTTCGCGCACGGCTCGGTGTACACGGTGGGCGCGTACATCGGCTGGGCGTCGATCACCTACCTGCATACGCCGCTGCCCGTGACCATCCTGCTGGTGGTGCTGGGCTCCGGCGCGCTCGGCATGCTGATCGAGCGCGTGGGCCTGCGGCCGCTGCAGGGCGCAGCTCGCATTGCGCCGCTGCTGGCCACCATCGGCATCAGCTTCGTGCTCGACATCCTCGTGCAGCTGGTGTTCAGCCCCGACCCGCGCTCGCTGCCCACGCAGCTGCCCGACTGGCGGCTGCAGATCGGCACCGGCACCATCGGCGCGCTCGACATCCTCATTGCGGGCATCGGCGTCGCGAGCGCGGCCGTGCTGTTCGTCTTCCTGCGTTTCACCAAACTCGGCTGGGCCGTGCGCGCCACCGCGCAAGACCGCGACGCGGCGCAGCAGATGGGCGTGGACGTCGATCGCGTGAACCAGACCGTGTTCGCCATCGCCGCGGCGCTGGGCGGGCTCTCGGGCCTGCTGGTGGGCATGTACTACAACAACATAAGCCCGGCGATGAGCTTCCAGGCCACGCTCAAGGGCGTGGTCGCCACCGTGGTCGGCGGCGTGGGCAACGTGCCGGGGGCCATCGTCGGCAGCCTGCTGCTGGGGTTGATCGAAAGCTATGGCGTGGCCATCCTCGGCACGCCGTACCGCAACCTCTTCGCCTTCGCGCTGCTGCTGGTCATCCTGGTGTGGAAGCCGAACGGCCTGTTCGGGCGCAAGCGCGCGCTGCCGCCAGAGCCGCTGACCGGCACCTTCATCGCGCCGAGCAAGCCGTGGCACATACCGCGCCGCGTGCTCGCCGCGGTGTTCGCGGCGGCCGTGGCATTGCCGCTCTTCGATCCTTCGCCGTACCTGCTGCAGACGCTCACCAACGCATAGCTCTACGGTGCGCTGGCGCTCAGCCTCACCTTGGTGGCCGGCACCATCGGGCAGATCTCGCTCGGCCATGCGGGGCTGCTGGCCATCGGCGCGTATGCGTCGTCGCTGCTGGTGCTCGACCTGCACCTGCCGGTAGGCACGGGCATCGTGCTCGCGGGCATCCTCACTTCGCTGATCGGCACCGCGCTCATCTTTCCGGCGTTCAGGCTGCGCGGCCACTACGTGTCGATCGCCACGCTGGGCATCGGCGAGATCGTGGCGCTCACCATCCTCAACTGGGAGAGCCTCACGCACGGGCCCATCGGCGTGTCGGGCATTCCGCCGCTGTCGCTGTTCGGGCGCGATGCTTCGTCGAACCAGGCCATCTACTGGGCTTCCTTCGGTGCGATGGTGCTTCTTGCGCTGCTGCAGTGGCGCCTGTTGCGTTCGCACCTGGGCCGCACCTTCCGCGCCGTGCGCGAAGACGAAGTGGCGGCGCGCGCCTACGGCGTGAGCCCCGACCGCTACAAGGCGCTGGCCTTCGGCTTCGGCGGCTTCGCGGCCGGCGTGAGCGGCGCCTTCACCGCGCACATGTATTCGTACATCAACCACGAGACCTTCGGCTCGCAGATCTCGATCCTCGCGCTGACGATGGTGATCCTCGGCGGCCTCGGGAACATCAGCGGCGCGCTGCTGGGGGCGGTCGCGCTCGTGAGCCTGCCGGAGCTGTTCCGCGTGACGGCCGAGTACCGCATGCTGATCTACGGCGTCGCGCTGCTCCTGCTGATTCGTTTTCGCCCGCAAGGCCTGCTGGGCACTGTCTGAAAGAACACCACACCATGAGCCACCTGAACGACTACCTCGCCGAGAAACGCGCCGCCGTGCTCGCACGCAATGCCGCTGTCGAGGCCGGCACGGCGCAGCCCGTGCACCTCAAGGCCAGCGTGAAGGCCGAAGGCCGCAGCGGCGTGCGCCGCCTGCGCATCCGCGACCACCAGGTCATCAGCGACAGCCCGCCCGACTTCGCGGGCTACAACCTCGGCCCCAGTTCGCCCGAGCTGCAATTGGGCGTGCTGGGCACCTGCGTCACGCACATCTTCCTGATCCAGGCGGCCGAGCGCCAGGTGCCGCTCGAAAGCCTCGAGGTGGAGGTGACCGGCATCATCGATCCGCGCGGCGGCAAGCCGGGCCATGAAAAGACGCCCATCTGGCCGCACGAGATCGGCTACACGGTGCACATCGATTCGCCCGCGAGCCGCGAAGACATCGACGCGCTGTTCGAGGCGGTCGAACGCAACTGCCCGATCCTGAACCTGCTGCGCAACCCGCAGGCCATCCGCGCCGAGGTGAAGCTCGTGAACTCCAAGGCGAAGGCCGCCGATGCCGTCGCTGCTTGAGATACGCGGCCTGGTGCGCCGCTTCGGCGGCCTCACCGCCGTCGATGCCGTCGACCTGCATGTGGGCGAGGGCGAACTGCTGAGCGTGATCGGCCCCAACGGCGCGGGCAAGACCACGCTGTTCAACCTGGTCACCGGCCTCGACAGGCCCGATGAAGGCCGGGTGCTGTTCGACGGTGAAGACATCACCGGCCTGCCCGCGCAGCAACTCGCGCAGCGCGGCCTGGCGCGCACCTTCCAGCATGGGCGTGTGTTCGCGAACCTCTCGGTGCTCGACAACGTGCTGGTCGGTGCGCACACACGGCTGCGCGCCGTGAAACCGCGCGCGGGCGGCGTGCCGGGCCTGGGCGCATTGGCCGAGCTTGCGCTGGCGCTGGTGCAGCCCGCCGCCGTGCGTCGCGAGGAAGACGCGCTGCGCGAAGAAGCACGCGAGATCATCGCGCTGTTTGGCGAACGGCTGGCGCCGCGCATCGACCATCCGGCCTACAGCCTCTCTTATGCCAACCGCCGCCGTGTGGAGATTGCGCGCGCGCTCGCGCTTCGGCCGCGCCTGCTGCTGCTCGACGAGCCCACCGCCGGCATGAACGAGAGCGAGACCGCCGAGATGCTGGAGATCATTCGCAGCCTCAAGGCGCGGGGCCAGGCCATCCTGCTGATCGAGCACAAGCTCGACCTCGTGATGCAGCTCTCCGACCGTGTCGCCGTGCTCGACGACGGCCGCAAGATCGCCGAAGGGCTACCCGGTGAAGTACGCAACGACCCGGCGGTGATCGAGGCGTATCTCGGCCATCGCCATGTGGGTGCCGCAGAGGCGGTGCCCGCATGATCGCCACCGTCGCACGCACGGGCCTCTCGCCTTCGCCTCTCTGGGGAGATGGCCGGGGTGACGAGGGGCTGCCGGAGCGCACCGCCACGCCGGCTCCAGGCGAATCGAACAAGCCGCTGCTGCAGCTGAAGAAGATCAACAGCTTCTACGGCCCGGTGCAGGCTCATTTCGACCTCGACATCGAAGTGCGCAAGGGCCAGATCGTCAGCCTGCTCGGCGGCAATGCCAGCGGCAAGTCGACCACCATGAAAATCGTGCTCGGGCTGCTCAAGCCGCGCTCGGGCGAAGTCAATTTCAACGGCGCCTCCACGCTCGGCCTGAGCACGCCGCAGATCATCCGCAAGGGCATCGGCTCGGTGCCGGAGGCGCGCAGGCTGTTCCCCGCTATGACGGTGCGCGAGAACCTGCTGATGGGCGCTTATGCGCGCAGCGACCGCAAGGCCGTGGCCGAAGACCTCGAACGCATGCTCGAGCTGTTCCCGCGCGTGGCCGAGCGCATCGAGTTCCAGGCCGGCACATTGTCGGGCGGCGAACAGCAGATGGTGGCGATGGCGCGCGCGCTCATGGGCCGGCCACGGCTCATCTGCATGGACGAGCCGACCATGGGCCTGTCGCCGCTGTACGTCGACAAGGTGCTGGAGCTCATCGCGCGCATCAACGCACAGGGCGTGTCGGTGTTCATGGTCGAGCAGAACGCGAGCCTCGCGCTGCAGATCGCGCACCACGGCTACGTGCTGCAGACCGGGCGCATCGTGCTGTCGGGCCCGGCGAAAGAGCTGCTGGCCGACGCGCGCATACGCGATGCCTACCTTGGCGGCGAGGGCGCGGCGCGCACCGCCTCCTGATCCAGCGAAAGCTCCCAAAGAGAACCCACACATGCCATTGAAACTCGACCACATCGTCATTGCGGTGCACGACCTCGAACGCACCATCGCCGACTACGGCGCGCTCGGCTTCCACGTGCTGCGCGGCGGTGACCATCCGGGCCGCGCCACCCACAACGCGCTGGTGGTTTTCGGCGACGGCAGCTACTTCGAGCTGATCGCATGGCGCGAAGCTTCGCCCGGCGAACGCTGGTGGCAGCTGCTGCAGAAGCACGGCGAGGGCATCGTCGACTTCGCGCTGCTGCCGCGCGACACCGCGGCCACGGTCGCCGATGCGAAGGAGCGCGGCCTGCTGCTCGAAGGCCCGCTCGACGGTGGCCGTGTGCGGCCCGACGGCGAGCGCCTGCGCTGGCAGACGGCGCGTGCGCCCTCGGCCGACTTGCCTTTCCTGTGCGGCGACCTCACGCCGCGCGCCTTGCGCGTGCCCGAGGGCGAGGTGCGCGTGCATGCGAACGGCGCGCTCGGCGTGGCGAGCCTGGCCGTTGCGGTGCGCGACCTCGATGCGACGCTGGCGCGCTACCGCGCGTTGCTGGGCACTGACGCTGAAGATGCTGGCACGCACATCGGCAACCCCGTGGCGCTGCCGGGCAGCAACGTGCGCGTGGCGGTCATCGTGCTGGGCGGCAGCGTGCTGGTGCTGTCGTCCCCACGCGAGAACGCGGCACACGCGGGTGAAGGCAGCGACACGCTCACGCAGCGCATCGCCGCGCGCGGAGAAGGGCCCTATGCGCTGGTGCTGCACACAGACCGGCCGCAATCGACCGGCGCCTTCGATCTTGCCCGCACCCATGGCGCGTTGATCGAGCTCGACCTGCCGCCGCTGGACCGCGTGAAGGACAAGGCCCCGCGCGGATACCAGCGCTTACCTGATTTCACCTGACTGCGACCTGAAGCGGTCGTTGCGGACACATGCGGGGCACACAATGGACTCGTCTCATCAACGCATGGAGGATTCCAGATGAACATCAAGTCAAAGAGCATGGCCGTTGCCGCAGCGGCACTGGCAATGTGCATGGCCGCCGGCAGCGCCGTCGCGCAGGATCGACGCTTCGACGGCCGTCCTGGCCCGGGCGACGGACGCTTCGAGCAGCGTGGTCCCAACTTCGATCACCGTGGCCCCAATTTCGATCACCGTGGCGGCCCGCCGGGCTACCGCGGCAACCAGGACTTCCGTGACGGCCGCCAGTTCGATCGCCGCGGCTTCCCGCAACCGCACGCCGAATGGCGCCGTGGTGGCCGCGTGCCGCCCGAGTACCGTGGCCGCAACTACGTGGTGCAGGACTGGCGTGCCTACCGGCTGCAGCAGCCGCCCCGCGGATACCAGTGGGTGGGTGTGGGCGGAGACTTCGTGCTCGCGGCCATTGCCACCGGCGTGATCGCGAACATCATCGCAGGCCAGTAAACAGACGCTGTTTCGGCCATTGGGCGAAACAGCACTGCAGATACGACGCCGCAGGCCGCGAGGCTTGCGGCGTTTTTTTCAGACCAATGCGGTGGGTGCCGATTGGGCGCAGACGTTGCGGCCTGTGATGGTCAGGCGCAGCCCGCCGCCGTGCCATTCGAGCCAGTTGAGGCTCACGTACGCATCGATGTCGGCGTCGTCGATGCGGTCGGCCTGGCGGCTCTGCAGCAATTCGACCGTGGCGGGCAGGGCCCGTCTGAGCCGTTCGCGCCGCTCCGCGGCATCGGCGGCCTTGAGGGCGGCCCTTGTTTGCTGTTGCTGCTGCTGCGGGGTCGATGCCATTGCTGATCCGTTTCCAGGAAGCCAGGGAATTAACCCGAATGTACGCCGCCTGTGTGAAGCTGCATTCTTCTTTTTTAACCTTTCTGTCGTCCCCGGTACACACCCCCCAAACGCCACTGGACAGGCTCTAGATTTCGTAGTGCGAGGCTTTGGCCTCGTCTCCCAGGGCCTTTTCGACCACCGCCCGCGTCAGCGTGGGCGCGAACGATTCGATGAAGGCATACACGTACTTGCGCAGGTAGGTGCCCCGCCGTACAGCGAGCTTGGTGAGGTTGATGCCGAAGAGCCGCCCCGCGTCGAGCGCGCGCAACTGGGTGTCGCGCTCGGCCTCGTAGGCCACGCCGGCCACGATGCCCACGCCCAGGCCCAGTTGCACGTAGGTCTTGATGACGTCGGCATCCATCGCGGCCAGCACGATGTTGGGCTCCAGCCCGCGCTGCTCGAAAGCCTCGTCGATGCGCGAGCGGCCGGTGAAGCCGGTGTCGTAGGTGATGAGCGGATAGCGCGTCAGCGCATCGAGCGTGAGCGGCGCGTCGAGCAGCGGATGCCCCGGCGGCACGATCACCGAGTGCGTCCAGCGGTAGCAGGGCAGGGCGACCAGTTGCGGATAGTCGCCCAGCGCCTCGGTGGCGATGCCCACGTCGGCCTCGCCGTCGAGCAGCATCTGCGCGATCTGCTTTGGCGAGCCCTGGTGCAGGTGCAGCTTCACGTTCGGGAACTGCGCGCGGAATTCCTGCACCGCCACCGGCATCGCATAGCGCGCCTGCGAGTGCGTGGCCGCCACCGACAGCAGCCCGCTTTGCTGCGCGATGAATTCCTGGCCCGCGTGCTTGAGGTTGCTGCTCTCCATCAGCATGCGCTCGATGATCGGCAACACATGCCCGCCGGGCTCTGTGAGGCCGGTGAGCCGCTTGCCGGCGCGCACGAACAGCTCGATGCCGAGCTCTTCCTCGAGCTCGCGGATCTGCCGGCTCACGCCGGGCTGCGAAGTGTGAAGGGTGTGGGCGACTTCGGTCAGGTTGAAGCCGCAACGAACGGCCTCGCGTACCGAGCGCAGTTGTTGGAAGTTCATCTGGCGCGCAAGAGTGTCGGGGGCCCCGGTTGGAGCCGACCGGAGATTCTCGGCAGAACTGCTTATTCGGGGAACGATGCGTTTGTTGGTTTCACATGAGCAAAACATCTTTAAGGCTCCCAGAGCTGCTTCGAGAGCCCCGGCTTGAGTTTTCGCACGGCTGTGCTAAAGTTTGCCGCATGGACGCCAAGACCCAGAAAAGCGAACTCACCCGCGCCGCCATCGTCGGCGCTGCGATGAACCTTGCGCTGGCCGAAGGCCTGGAAGCGATCACGCTGCAGGCCGTGGCCAGCCGGCTGGGCCTGTCGAAGAGCGGCGTGTTCTCGCGCGTGGGTTCGCGCGAGGCGCTGCAGAAGGCCGTCATCGAGGAATACGGCCGCGGCTTCCTGGCCGACGTGTTCGTGCCCGCCATGCAGAAGCCCAAGGGCCTGCCCCGGCTCGAAGAGATCGTCGCGCGCTGGATCGCCCGCACCCGCGACGTCGAAATGCACACTGGCTGCCTCTACATGGCCGGCGCCTTCGAGTTCGACGACCGCGAAGGCGAGCTGCGCGACCTGCTGTTCGACGAGATCACGCGCTGGCGCGCCGCGCTGCGCCGCACCGTGCTGCAGGCTGTCGAGACCGGCGAACTCAAGGCCGACACCGACCCTGCGCAGCTCGTGAGCGAGCTCAACGGCGTGATGATGACCCAGCTGCACGACGCGCGCTTCCTGCGCGACCCGCAGGCCGCCGACCGCGCCACGCACTCCTGGCGGCGCATTCTTTCCAGCTATCGCGCCTGAGCTGCTCGAGACGCAGGCGGATTCCCGATGTCCTCATTTGCCAATATTTCGCACAGCCGTGCGATAAAAAGGAGAAGCATCATGCTGATCATTGCCCTCGTCCTCGCCGCCTATGCGCTCGTCACCGGTGCCCGTTGCGTGCGCGACACCCTGTGCAGCCTGCCCCGCAGCAACCGTGACTGGGTCTGGTACTGACCCCCGCAGCCGAAGGAGCTCCCGCCATGACAGGCACTTCCACAACCTCCGCCGCCGGCCATGCCGCGCAGTCGAACTACTATCGGCCGGGACGCGTGATGCGCACGCTGCGCTTCGGCCTGACCACGTCGCAACGGCTGTGGCCCGCGCTGGGCGTGCGTGCCGCTTACCGCCTGTTCGGCACGCCGCTGCCGCCCAAGTGGCTGTACCGGGCGCAGGGGCCGGGTGCCGAGTGGCGGCGCGAGGGCTGGGCTTTCGAGGACGCGAGCGTCGGCATTTATCACCTGGCCGCGCAGGACTCGGGGGCCGAGTCGGCGCCCGTGGTGCTGCTGGTGCACGGCTGGGGCGGCCATGCGGGGCAGATGCTGCCGCTCGCGCAGGCCGTGGCCGATGCCGGCCTGCGGCCCGTGCTGCTCGAGCTGCCGGCGCACGGCCGCAGCGCCGGCACGATGAGCAACTCGCCGCAGTTCGCGCGGGCCATTGCGTATGTCGCGGCGCGGCTCGCGGCCGACGGCCATGCGCTGCGCGCGGCCGTCGCGCATTCGCTGGGTGCCAACGGCCTTGCGCTCGCGGCGTCGCGGGGCTTGCCGGCAGAGCGGCTCGTGCTGCTCGCGCCGCCCGCATCGCCACGCGAATACACGCGCTATTTCGCGCACACCTTCGGGCTCAGCGAAACCACGCGCCTGGCGATGCAGCGGCTGTTCGAGGCGCGCGAAGGCGTCCTGATGCCCCAGCTGGAGCCCGCCGCCGTGGGGCCGCGCATCTCGCAGCGCACGTTGATCGTGCACGACAGGGACGACCGCGTGAACCGCTTTGCCGACGCCGAGGCCTACCGCGATGCGATCGGCCGCGCGCAGTTGATGGAAACGCAGGGCTGGGGCCATCGCCGCATCCTCAAGGAGGCCGAGGTGCTGGCGCGGGTCGCTCGCTTCGTGACGGCGCCCGATTGAAGGCGGCGTGCTACCAGGCCGGGTGAACCGGCGTGAACACCGGCCTGAACAGGTGCCGCCGCACGATCTCCCCGTAGCCCCGGTAGTAGAAGTTGCCGTTCGCCTCCAGCACCGCCGCGCGGTGCTTGCGGAAGTACACCGGGATCTCGTACCAGGGCATGGTCGGCGCGCGGTGGTGCACGTGGTGCAGGTTGTTGAAGAGGTACAGCAGCCCGAACACGAGGTTCGACTCCACGATGGCCACGCGCTCGTGCGGCGTGTCGGCCCAGCGGTGTTCGGTGAAGGTGCGCAGCGAGCCCAGCATCATGCCGGGATACACGAAGTACAGCAGGTACTCGCCCAGGCCCATGCCGCAGACCGCGGTCACGCAGTACAGCACCGGCGCCACGCTCAGTGCATGCCAGCCCCATGTCGGCAGCCTCGAGAAATTGCCCGACAGCACCTGGCCCGTTTCGAAGCCGACCAGCTTCCAGAGCCGGAGAAACGGCCCCAGCACCACGCGGAAGGCGATCGTCTGGTTCGCCATGTAGATGCACCGCCACGCCGGCCCGTAGGCCGCCCACGCGGGTGCCGAGTGGTAGGCGCTTTCGTTGTCGCGCTCGGGGTGCGTGAGGTGGTAGTTGACGTGGTGCGAGCTGTGCCCGCGGTTGTAGAACGGGTAGGGCAGCCACAGGTTCAGCGGCGGCCACACCACCGCATGGCGCAGCCACCGGGGCAGGTGGCGCATCGCGTGGATGCTCTCGTGCTGCAGCGAGGAATGCAGCTGCGCGAGAAAGCCCCCGGCCACGAACAGGGCCCAGCCCGGCAGCGCCGCGTGCCACCACAGCAGCGCGGCCCAGGCAACGTACAGCGCGGCGGCCAGCAGCAGGGTGGGCACTTCGTAGTGCCACCACCAGTGGCGGCGCACGGGTGTGGTCCTGGCGGGGTTCGGTACGGCGGTCGAAGTCATGATGGGAAGGACTGCGATGCTAGGTAGCAAGCGGCGTCTTGCATGCGCGCTTTTCGCATAAGCATGGTCGCGAAACTTCGTTCCGCGCGGCCAGGGGCGAGGCCTAAGCTAGAGCGCTTTCTCCGCGCTCCCGCGTGCGTTGGCGTCACTCGTGAAGCGGGCTGGTAATCAGCCGAACTGAAATCTATTGTTCGGGGTGCGCTCACGCCGACGGGGTACCTTGCTCCGCGAATGTCCCCCGGCCTGCGGCCTCCTCCTTTATTTCGCTGCGCAGAGCACCCCGCCGTCGTGATCGTTCAGAGCACTTGTCGATCGGCTCGCATGAGCGCTGCGTCCATGTGCACAGGGCGCCGGGTGCTCCCCGCAGCGAAATAAAGGAGGAGGGCGAAGCCCGGGGGACATTCGCGGAGGGGAGTACCCGGTGGCCTGTGCACGCGCCCCGAAAAAACCAGAGCCTCAATGAGCAGCATCACAAAGACCATCGTCCCGACAGAACTGCAAGCCCTGCTCCTGGCAGAGCCAGCCGCAGAACTCGCACTGCTCGACGTGCGCGAAACCCGCTTCTTCGTCGAGCGGCACCCCAACCTCGCGCGCAACGTGCCCTTCAGCGGCTTCGAGCTGCAGATCGAGGTGCTGGTGCCGCGCCGCACCACCCCCGTCGTGCTCTACGACGACCACGGCGCAACCGACGGCGTGGGCCAGGCCGCCGCAGCCGTGCTCGCCCGGCTGGGCTACACCGACGTGCGAAACCTCGAAGGCGGCCTGCAGCGCTGGCTGTCCGAGGGCCTGCCCGCCATCGACGGCTACGGCACGCTGGTCAAGGCCTTCGGCGACCGCGCCCGGCTGCACTACGGCACGCCGGGCCTGCCCGTCGAGGCGCTGCGGGAACGCCAGCGCGAAGGCCGGCCGACCACGCTCGTCGACGCGCGGCCGCAGGCCGAGTTCAGGTTTCTCTCGCTGCCCGGCGCGCGCAACCATGCGGGCACCGAACTGGCCCTGCGGCGCTTCGAGCCGAGCGGGGCCGACCACCTCTGGGCCATCAACTGCTTCAGCCGCACGCGCGGCATCGTCGGCGCCACCACGCTGCGGCTGCTGGGCCGTGCGCCCGACGCGGTGTTCGTCGAAGACGGCGTCATGGCCTGGGGCCTGCAAGGCGCACCGACCGTGCAGAACGCCGCCCCCGACGACGAACTGCCGCCCGAATCTCCCGACGTGCTGCGCCGGATCGCCGACGACCTGATCGAGCGTTTCGGGCTGCCCCTGGCCGATGCCGCGCGGCTCGCCCGCTGGCGCGACGACGATGCACGCACCCTCTACGTATTCGACGTGCGTCCCGCCGCCGATCCGGCCTTCTCAGGCACCGGCGTGCGGCAGGTGCCAGGCGGGCAACTGCTGATGCACTTCGAGAACCTCGTCGCTACGCGCGGCGCGCGCATCGTGCTGCTCGACGACCAGGCCCACCGGTTGCGCGCCGCCGTCACGAGCTTCTGGCTCACCCAGCTCAACCAGGCCGAGGTCTACGTCTTCGATGGCGAGCTGGCACCCGATCAGGCGCCGCCCGCGCCCGCCATGTCGCTCAAGGATGCCCCGGCTCCGCTCACCCCCGAGGCATTGGCCCGTCTGCGCAGCAACGGCGCTGTCACCGTGGTCGACGTGGGCCCGAGCCTCGATTACGAACGCGGCCATCTGCCCGGCGCGCTCTACATGCTGCCGGCCTCGCTCGCGCCGCTTGCCGCCCATGCCGTTCCCGGGCGCACGCTGGTCTTCACCTCGCCCGACGGCATGGCCGCGGCCCGCGTGGCGCGCGACGCGCACCAGCGCTGGCAGCAGGATTCAGGGGCGGTGTTCAGCTGGCTCCAGGGTGGAACGCAGGGCTGGGAGGCTTCAGGACGGCCGCTTTCGACCGATTTGGTGCCGTCCCGGCTGCTCACCCCCTTCGACGACGACTGGGGCTCGGTGATGCGCGTCTTCGGCCCGCGCCGCGATGCGGCCTGGGCCGACTACCTGGCGTGGGAACGCGCGCTGGCCGAACGGGTCCTGCAGGACCCGTCCGTGCGCTTTCGCTTCTTTGCGCTCAGCGCGCGGGCGCCGGCGCAGGGTCGGGCAGCTCGATCTTGATGTCGAGCACTTCGAGGTTGTCCTGGGTCTCCAGGTGCACCTTGATGTCTTCCGCGTTGATCGACACGTACTTGGAAATCACCGCCACCAGCTCGCGCTGGAGTTCGGGCAGGTAGTCGGGCCGCTTCTTGCCGCTGAGGCTGGACCGCTCGTGGGCGAGGATGATCTGCAGCCGCTCCTTCGCGACGCTGGCAGTCTTCTTCTTTTCGCCCAGCAGGAACGAGAGAAAGGACATGGCCTACTTGCCTCCGAAAATCCGCTTGAAGAAGCCGGGCTTCTCGGCGTCGACGAAGCGCATCGGCTTCTCTTCGCCCAGGAAGCGCGCCACCACGTCGCTGTAGGCCTGCGCCACGTCGGTTTCCTTGTCGTGGATCGCCGGCACGCCCTGGTTGGAAGCGTGCAGCACGCTCTCCGACTCGGGAATCACGCCGATCAGCTTGATGCGCAGGATGTCCTGGATGTCTTCCAGCGACAGCATCTGCCCGCCCGCCACGCGGTTCGGGTTGTAGCGGGTGATGAGCAGGTGCTCCTTGATGGGGTCGCCGCCGTCCTTGGCGCGCTTGGTCTTGCTGCTGAGCATGCCCAGGATGCGGTCCGAGTCGCGCACCGAGGACACCTCGGGGTTGGTGACCACCAGCGCCTCGTCGGCGAAGTGCATCGCCATCATGGCGCCGGTCTCGATGCCGGCGGGCGAGTCGCAGACGATGTACTCGAAGTCCATCGCGGCGAGGTCGGCGAGCACCTTCTCGACGCCTTCCTGCGTGAGCGCTTCCTTGTCGCGCGTCTGCGAGGCGGCCAGCACGAACAGGTTGTCGCACTGCTTGTCCTTGATGAGGGCCTGGCTCAGGTTGGCTTCGCCCTGGATGACGTTGATCAGGTCGTACACCACGCGGCGTTCGCAGCCCATGATCAGGTCCAGGTTGCGCAGGCCCACGTCGAAGTCGATCACCGCCGTCTTCTTGCCCGCGAGCGCGAGTCCGGATGCGAAGCTGGCGCTGGTGGTCGTCTTGCCGACGCCGCCCTTGCCCGAAGTCACCACCACAATTTTGGCCATGGCCATTCCTTCTTGTTTCGATTCAGTTGTTGGTTGTCAGGGTCGCCGCGTTCCGTGAGCCAGCAGGGGCTCAGGGAATGGGGTCGATCGCTATTTTTTTGCCGTCCAGGCGCACCTGGGCCGATTTTCCCAGCACCGAGTCGGGCAGCGCCACTTCGTTGGTCCGGTAGATGCCGGCGATGGCCACCAGCTGGGCTTCCATGCAGGTCGAGAAGATCCGGGCCTCGGTGTTGCCGCGCGCGCCGGCAATGGCCTTGCCGCGCAGCGGCGCGTACACGTGCACGTTGCCGTCGGCGATGACCTCGGCACCGAAGCTCACCACCGCCGTCACCACCACGTCGCCGCCGCGGGCGTAGACCTGCTGGCCCGAGCGCAGCGGCTTGTCGATCAGCAGCGTGCCGTTGGCCGGCACCGGCACTTCGCGCACGATCTGCGGGGCTTCGGACGCGGGCGGTTCGGCCGGCGGGGCGGGGGCGCGCGGCGCCGGCGCGGCAGGCATGGCCGCCACCGACAGGCCGGCGGCGCGCGCCGCGGCGTGCTGGGCGGCATTGCCGCCGCGCACCGCGATGGGCTGGGTCTGGTGGCGCGCCAGCAGGCTGCGCAGGGCGGCGAAGTCGATGTCGCCGGCGGCCTCGCCGCTCTCGCCCTGTGCTTCCTGCAGCAGCGAGAGGTCGATCACCACCGGCTCCTGCTCGAAGAAATCGGGCGAATCCGCCAGCTGGGCGTCGAGCGCCTCGGCCAGCACGTCCAGGTCGGACGTCTTGAGGATCACTGCGATCAGCGGCAGCGTGGCGCTCTTGAATTCGAAAACCGCCTTGGTGCGCGCGGCGGAGACATCGGCCATTGGAAAACGTCGGTGCGAAAAGCGTTGGAGTCTAACGGGCGCCAGCCAAACCCGGGTGACCGGGCGTTACACCAGGCCCCCCGGTCCACGCTTCGTGCGCTCAGTTCTTCGTGCGGCCCAGCAGCGCGTACAGGATGATCGCGCCGAAGGTGGCGGTCCCGATGCCGCCCAGGGCGAAGTCGCCGAACTTCAGCGTGAAGTCGCCGGTGCCGATGATCAGCGTGATGGCCGCCACGATCAGGTTCTTGTTCTGCGAGAAGTCCACCTTGTTGTCGACCCAGATCTTGGCGCCGGCAATGGCGATCAAGCCGAACACCACGATGCTCACGCCGCCCATCACCGGCAGCGGAATCGCCTGGATCAGCGCGCCGAACTTCGGGCTGAAGCCCAGCACCAGCGCAATGAGCGCCGCCACCACGAACACTGCGGTGGAGTAGATGCGCGTGGCGGCCATCACGCCGATGTTCTCGGCGTAGGTGGTCACGCCCGTGCCGCCGGCGCTGCCGCTCACCACGGTGGCGATGCCGTCGCCGATGAAGGCGCGGCCCATGTAGGCGTCCAGGTTGCGCCCGGTCATGGCCGTCACCGCCTTCAGGTGGCCGAGGTTCTCCGCCACCAGGATGATCGCCACCGGGGCGATCAGCAGCATCGCGTTGGCCGTGAACACCGGCGCGGTGAAGGTCGGCAGGCCGACCCAGGCCGCGTTGGCGATGCCGCTCAGGTCGACAGGCTTGCCCAGCCCCATGCCGTTGGTCAGCACCGCGTAGACCAGCGTGGCCAGGATCAGCCCGACCAGGATCAGCAGGCGCTGCAGCATGCCGCGCGTGAACACCGCCACCAGCCCGACGCACAGGAAGGTCACGGCCTGCATCCACGAATCGAAGTTGCTGGCCGCCATGTTCTTGATCGGCACGCCCGCCAGGTTGAGCCCGATCACCGCCACCACCGCGCCAGTGACCACCGGCGGCATGAAGCGCTCGATCCAGCCCGTGCCCACGGCCTGCACGATGGCCCCGATCAGGATGTAAACCACCCCGCAGGCCACGATGCCCCCCAGCGCCACCGCGATGTTGGCGTTGGGTCCCTTGCCCGCGTAGCCGCTGGCCGCGATCACCACGCCGATGAAGGCGAAGCTCGACCCCAGGTAGCTGGGCACCTTGCCGCCGGTCACGAAATAGAAGATGAGCGTGCCGATGCCGCTCATCAGGATCGCGATGTTGGGGCTGAAGCCCATCAGGATCGGCGCCAGCACCGTGGCGCCGAACATGGCGATGACGTGCTGCACGCCCATGGCGCCGGTCTGCAGCCAGGGCAGCCGCTCGTCGGGCGCGATGACCGCGCCGTTGGCCAGTGCGGACGCAGGCCGTTCAGTCCAGTTGAACATTCTTCTATCTCCTCTTGTTGGGTGTGGTGCTCGGTGGCCGGGACGTCCCGGCTTTCCCGGGGCGTGATTGTGGGTGATGAACCCCGCCCTGAACACCGGCACGCACCCTGCGCCGGAGAAAGAAGACCGCCGCCCTCAGCGCGGCTGCAGCACCGCCATCGTGATGCGCGAGACGCAGGTCAGCTCGCCCGCTTCGTTGGTCAGGTCGATCTGCCAGACCTGCGTGGTGCGGCCCCGGTGCACCGGCCGCGCCGTGCCGATGACCCAGCCGCTGGTGACCGAGCGGATGTGGTTCGCGTTGATGTCCAGCCCCACCGCGCGGTCGCCTTCGGGGGCGGAGTAGTGGGCGCCGCAGGAACCCAGCGTTTCGGCCAGCACCACCGACACGCCGCCGTGCAGGATGCCGTAGGGCTGGCGGGTGCGCTCGTCGACCGGGCAGCGGGCGCGGATGAAGTCGTCGCCCACCTCCAGGAACTCCATGCCCAGCGTCGAGACGGCGGTGCCGACGTGGTTGCGGGTCAGCTCCTCGACGGAGATTTCTTTTTTCCAGATACGCATTCGGTTCTTCTTTCCTGTAGTAGGTGGCTAAAACTATAGCGACGGCGGCTGACAACGGCAGTCGCCTTTGCGTGTTAACTTGGATCGATGAAGCACTCCGTCCGCCGCTGGCTCCTCGGCATTGCCGCCGTCCTGGTGATCGGCGTCGGCGCCCTGGTTCTGGTGGTGCGCGCGAAGCTGCCCACCGACGACGAGGTGGCCGCGAAGATCGCCGAAGGCTTCGAGCAGCGCTTCGGCGTGCCGCTGAAGATAGGCAGCGCCCACTGGTCGCTGCTGCCGATGCCCATGCTGGTGCTGTCCGACGTCGCCACCGGGCAACCCCGGCCCATCACCCTGCGGCAGGTCACACTGCGGCTCAAGCTGGCTCCGCTGCTGCACCGCGTCATTGCGCTGGACGATGTCGAGATCGAAAGCCTGGTGCTGCCCAGCGCGTCGGTGCGGGCCTTTCGCGGCAAGGGGCCCAAGCCCGCCGAGGGCGCGGCGCCCGTGGCGCTGCCGGCACCGTGGACCCTGGCACCGGTGCCTGTGGAACGGGTGCGCTGGCGCGACCTGACCTGGATCGACCGGCGCGACATCGCGCTGGCCTACGACGGCGACATCGTCTTCGACCCCCAGTGGCGCCCGCGCCAGGCCCGGGTGGAGCGCGC
The DNA here is from genome assembly GCF_003019815.1 of Variovorax sp. PMC12. Lineage (NCBI taxonomy): Bacteria > Pseudomonadati > Pseudomonadota > Betaproteobacteria > Burkholderiales > Comamonadaceae > Variovorax > Variovorax sp. PMC12. Next base: position 4,044,707 of record NZ_CP027773.1, on the reverse strand, counting down.
CGGCCTGGCGTCGCCCTTGCCGCCTGCGCGCCTGCGGCTGGACCGCGAAGCGGGGCAGGACCGCTGGCGCACCCGCATCGACGTGGGCGGCGGCACCTTGAACGGCGTCGCGCGCTTCGAGACCCTGGCCAACGGCAAGCTGCGCGTGTCGGCCGAGCTCGACCCGCGCCAGGTCGACATCGAAAGCCTGGTGCAGGCCTTCGACCGCCGCACTTCGGTGGCCGGCAAGGTCTCCGGCCATTCCACGCTGGTGGCCGAGGCGGGCAGCGCCGAGGAGGTGAGCGCGCTGGTCCGCAACCTGCACACCCGCACCACCTTCTCGGTGCAGCCCGCCACGCTCACCAAGCTGGACGTGGCCAAGGCGGTGAGCACCGCCGGCATCAGCCGCGGCGGCCGCACGCAACTGGACGAGCTCACGGGCACGCTCGACACCCAGGGCACCGACAACGGCGTGGTGCTGCAGTACTCCAACCTCAAGGCCCGCTCGGGCGTGCTCACCGCAAGCGGCAGCCTGAAGCTGTTCAACCGCAAGCTCGACGGCGAGATCGCGGTGGACCTGGTCGACGGCGTGGTCGGCGTGCCGCTCAAGATAGGCGGCACTGTGAGCGACCCCGAGCTCTCGCTGACAGGTGCCGCGCTCACCGGCGCGGCCATCGGCAGCGCGGTGCTGCCGGGCGTGGGCACGGCCATCGGCGCGCGCATAGGGCAGCAGGTGGAGAAGATGTTCGGCGGCAACAAGCCGAAGCCGAAGCCGTCCAGGCCCGCGCCGGGGCGCTGAGGGCTTCAGCGCCCGAACTCGCCGTGGCGGCCCGCGCCGCCGGCAAAACGCGCGGCGCCGGTTTCGCCCTCGGCAAAGACCATCGGCACGCCTTGCGCGCCTTCGCGGCGCAGCGCTTCGGCCAGCGGCATGTCCCACTGCCCGTAGGCGGAGCGGCGGTCGGCCAGCATGCATTGCTGCGGGAAGGCGGCAAGCTGGTGGGCCAGTTCCTGCGCGGCGGCCAGCGCGCCGCCGGGCGGCGTCACCCGGTTGACCAGGCCCATCGCCAGCGCCTCGGCCGCGCCTACCGGACGGCCCGAGAGAATCATGTCGAGCGCGCGCCCCATGCCCACGATGCGCGGCAGCCGTACCGTGCCGCCGTCGATCAGCGGCACGCCCCAGCGGCGGCAGAACACGCCGAACACCGCGTCGTCGTCGGCCACGCGCAGGTCGGCCAGCAGCGCGAGTTCGAGGCCGCCCGCCACCGCATAGCCGTTCACCGCCGCGATGAGCGGCTTCGACAGCGCCATGCGCGTCGGCCCCATCGGCCCGCTGCCGCCGCCTTCGGGGTCGAGCTCGTTGCGCCGGGCCGGGTCGCCCACGGCCGAGAGGTCGGCGCCCGCGCAGAAGTTGCCGCCCGCGCCGGCCAGCACCGCAACGCGAAGCGCGTCGTCGGCCTCGAAACGCTCGAAGGCCTGGCGCAGTCCGGCGGCCACGACGCCGTCGACCGCATTGCGCTTTTCCGGACGGTTCAGCGTGATGGTGCAGACCGTGCGCTCCACGTCGTACGTCACGTACTGCATGGCCATGTGTGCATCCTTTAGGGCTAAATTACATTAGCGATCGCTCGGCTGCATCCTAGGAAATATTTCTCTCTTTCGCAATCATGGACAAAGTATGTAATGTGCCGGTGGCCATCCCCAGCGCCCCGGAGCTGATCCTCGACCTGCTGGTGGCCGACGGCGGCACGCTGAGTTCGCAGGCGCTGTGCCGCGCGGGCGAGCTCATGGGCATCGGGGAGTCGACGCTGCGCGTGGGCCTGACGCGGCTCGCGGCCGAGGGCAAGATCGCGCGCGGCGAGCGAGGCAGCTACGCGCTCAACCGCGATGGCCCGGCGCTGTCGCGCGCGGTCGACGACTGGCGTCACAAGCAGGCGCAGACCGTCGCATGGCGCGGCGACTGGCTCGCCGTGCACGACGCCGGCGTGCCGCGCGCCGACAAGACGGCCTGGCGCCACCACGCCCTGGCGCTCTCGCTGCGCGGCTTTGCGGCGCTGCGGCCGGGGCTGCACATCCGGCCCGACAACCTCGCGGGCGGGCTGGAGGGCGAGCGCGTGCAGCTTGCAGCCCTGGGGCTGTCGCCGAGCGCGCTGGTGTTCCGGCTGGCCGACCTGGACGATGCCGCGCAGGCCGCCGCGCGCAAGCTGTGGAACGTGCGCGCTCTTGCGGCCGATTGCCGCCGCCTGCAGGCGGGCCTGGAGCGCAGCGAGAAACGGTTGCGCACCCAGCGGCTCGAAGTGGCCATGCGCGAGTCGCTGCTGCTGGGGCGCGCCGTGATCGCGCACCTCATCCGCGATCCGCTGCTGCCGGCCGAACTCATGTCGCCCGCGCCGCGCGCCGAGCTGCTCGCCGCCACCCGCCGCTACCAGGACAAGGCGCTGGTCTTGTGGCGCAAGTGGTTGGCGCTGCCGTAGCTTTTCAGCGCGCAGTTCGTCGAACTGCACCACGCCTTACTTCATGACCCGCGGAGCACCTGCCTCTGCCTTCACCGGGCAATCAGAAGTCGAGCCGTACCACGCGCGCATCGCCCGCGGGTCCGCGAGCGTGCAGCCTTTCCACCTCGGCCGCGCGCCGCGTCAGCACCGCGCGCTGGTTGATGTAGCCCTTGTCGGTGATCTCGCCCGCATCGAGGCTCGGCGGCTCGGCCAGCACCAGCGCGCAGGCCGGGCACTGCGAGGAGCCCGCGCCTTCGTCGCGCAGCGAACGCAGCACGCTGGCGATGCGCTCGTCCATGGCTTCCGGCGGCAACGCGGCGCCTTGCGGGCTCGTGAACACCAGCATGCCGATCTCGTCGCGGTCGTGGCCGGTGAGCACCACGTCCTGCGCATGCGGCGCGAGCATCGACACCAGCTTCACGCGCAGCGTGCCCACCGACACCCAGGTGCCGCTGGAGAGTTTGAAGTCTTCCGCCACGCGGCCGTTGAAGATCACGCCCTGCGCGGGCTGCGCCGGGTTCGCGAGATAGCCGGCATCGCCGATGCGGTAGTAGCCTTCTGCGTCGAAGGCATCGGCGGTTTCGCGCGGCGCGTCGCGATAGCCGGGGAACACCGAGACGCCCTTGACGCGCATCTCCAGCTTCTCGCCGTTGGGCACGAACTTCAGCTCCAGCCCCGGCAGCGGCGCGCCGATGCAGCCGGCGCCGTCGAGCTTCCAGTGCGCGGAGGTGATGGCGGGCGAAGTCTCCGTCGCGCCCCAGGAAGTGGTGAGCCACAGCGGCCGCGTGGGCCGCACGCGCCTCGCCACGGCTTCGAGCCGCTGCCATGTGGAGGGCGCGAGCGCCGCCGCCGCGTAGAACGCGAGCCGCAGCCGCGAGAACACCTCGGCGGCCAGCGCGTCGTCGGCTTCGAGAAAAGGCAGCAGCATGTCGAAGCCGCGCGGCACGTTGAACAGCAGCGTGGGCTTCACCTCGCGCAGGTTGCGCACCGTCTTCTCGATCAGGCCCGGCGCGGGCCGGCCTTCGTCGATGTAGAGCGCGCCGCCGTGGCACAGCACCATGTGCAGGTTGTGGTTGCCGCCGAAGGTGTGGCTCCAGGGCAGCCAGTCGACCAGCACCGGCGCCTCCTGCGCGAGGAAGCGCCATGTCTGCGCCATCATCTGCTGGTTGGCGCACAGCATGCGTTGCGTGTTGATGACCACCTTGGGCTTGCCGGTGGAGCCGGAGGTCAGCAGGTACTTGGCATGCGTGTCGGGCAGCACGTTGGCAAAGGCCTGCATGACGGCGGGCGTTTCTTGCGCCGCGAGCAACTGCTCGAACGCGATGGCACCCGGATGCGCACCGGCATTGCGGCTGAACACCGTGGCCGCCTCCACGCCGCAGCCCGCGAGCGAGCCGCCGTAGACCCTGGCGTCCGATGCATAGATGAGTGCCGGCTTCAGCGCCTGCAGCATGCCGTGCAGCCGCGACGGGTCTTTGGCCATGCGCGAGTAGGCGCTGGAAAGCGAGCACGCGGTACGGCCCACGTGCATGGCCGCGAGCATCAGCACCGCGTGGTCGATGGCGTTGTCCGAGAGGATCACGACCGGCTGGTTCGCCGGCAGCTTCATGTCGAGCAGCGCCTGCGCGACCGCGCCGACTGCCTGTCGCAATGCACGGTAGTCGAGCTTGCGCCAGCCTTCGCCGGCCTCCTCGCGCTCGGCGAGGGCCAGCGCGTCGGGTGTCTCGCGCGCCCAGCGTTCGATCCATTCGCCGATGCAGCGCGCATACGGCCTCAGCGCCACCGGCGAGCGCAACGCGAACGAGCCGTCGTCGAAGTCGATGCGTACCGTGCGGGGTGGGGCGATCAGGTTTTCGTCGTTCAGGAAATCGGTCATTTTTTGTGTTCCGGGTTGTTCGTGGTGCGTGCACAGGGCACCGGGTACTCCCCTCCGCGAATGTCCCCCGGCCTTCGGCCTCCTCCTTTATTTCGCTGCGGGGAGTACCCGGTGCCCTGTGCACAACGAGCGCGGCTCTCGTACTGGCCGATCAACGACCGCTCTGTACAACGATCACGCCGATGGGGTGCCTTGCGCAGCGAAATAAAGGAGGAGGGCGAAGCCCGGGAGACATTCGCGGAGCAAGGTACCCCGTCGGCGTGAGCGCGCCCCGAACAAGCCGCTCACAGCACGACAAGAGCCAAGCAAGGCCCCGACCTATTCAAGCTTGCCGCTATCAGCCTTCGCGCGAATCAGGTCTAACAGCAGGTTGTCGCGCACCGCTTCAAGGTCCGCCGTGCGGCGTTGCCCCAGCGCCTCGTCCGCACCTTCCTTCACCTTCTGCTTCAGCTGCGCCGTCATCGACGGCTCGCCCAGGTCCTTCCACCAGTCCTCGATCGGTCCGCCCAGATGCGCCAGCACATGCTCGATGCCGCCCGCGCCACCCGACAGATGCAGATTCATGAACGGACCCATCACCGCCCAGCGCAGGCCGGGGCCGTGCGCAATGGCCGTGTCGATGTCGGCCACGCTCGCCACACCCTCATCGACCAGATGAAAAGCTTCGCGCCACAGCGCAGCCTGCAGCCGGTTCGCGATGTGGCCCTTGACCTCGCGCTTCACATGGATCGGCCGCTTGCCGATGGCCGCATAGAACGCCATCGTGCGCTCGATGACCTCGGCCGACGTCTGCGCGCCGCCGATCACCTCCACCAGCGGAATCAGGTGCGGCGGGTTGAACGGATGCCCCAGCACCACGCGCTGCGGATGCGCGCAACCCGACTGCACGCCGCTGATCGCCAGGCCCGACGAACTCGATGCGAGGATGGTCTCCGGCGGCGCCGCGGCGTCCATGCGTCGGAACAGGTCGATCTTGAAATCCATGCGCTCGGGACCGTTCTCCTGCACGAAGTCGGCCACCGACACGGCGTCTTCCAGGCTGTCGTGAAAGCGCAGCCGGTCGACCGACGCGCCCGGCGCCAGGCCGAAGCGCTCCAGCGTGGGCCAGTGCTGCGCCACCGCCGCGCGCAGCCGCTCCTCGGCGCCGGGCGACGGATCGGTCGCGTTCACGTCGAGCCCGTGCGCCAGAAAGTACGCGGCCCAGCTCGCACCGATCACGCCGGTGCCGACCACCGCCACGCGCTTCACGTCCAGGGATGTGCTCATGTCGATTTCCACCGCGTGCAGCGGCTCTCCGCCTTGGTCGTCCATGCGGCCTCGCCGCGGATCGGCTCGACCACCTTGTAATAGTCCCACGGCTCCTTCGACTCGGCCGGGGTCTTCACCTGCATCAGGTGCATGTCGTGCACCATCAGCCCGTCGTCTCGCAGCCAGCCGCCCTTGACGAACATGTCGTTGAACTTCGTCTTGCGCAGTTGCGCCATCACCTTGTCGGCATCGTCGCTGCCCGCGGCCTTCACCGCCTGCAGGTACTGCAGCGCGGCCGAGTAGTCGCCGGCATGGAAGGAGGAGGGCATGCGCTTGTGCTTGTCGAAGAAGCGGCGCGACCACTCGCGCGACTCGGGGCTCTGGTTCCAGTACCAGCTGTCGGTGAGGTACATGCCCTGCGAAGCCTTCAAGCCCAGCGCATGCACGTCGTTGATGGTGATGATCATGCCCGCCAGCTTCATGTTCTTGCCGAGGCCGAACTCCGCCGCCGACTTGATGGCGTTCACCGTGTCGCCGCCCGCGTTGGCCAGGGCCAGCACCTGCGCCTTCGAGTTCTGCGCCTGCAGCATGAAGGACGAGAAATCGCTCGCGCCCAGCGGGTGCTTGACCGAGCCCGCCACCGTGCCGCCGCTGGCCAGCACGGTCTTGGTCGCGTCGTTCTGCAGCGCCGCGCCGAAGGCGTAGTCGGCCGCCACGAAGTACCAGCTCTTGCCGCCGGCCTTGACCACCGCGCTCGCGGTGCCGCGCGCCATGGCCACCGTGTCGTAGGCGTAGTGCACCGTGTAGGGCGAGCAGTACTCGTTGGTGAGGCTCGACGCGCCCGAGCCCACCACGAAGTACGGCTTCTTCTTGTCCGCGGCCACGCCGGCCATGGCAATGGCCGCGCCCGAGTTGACGCCGCCGATCAGCATGTCGACCTTCTGCACGTCGAACCATTCGCGCGCCTTGGCGGCGGCGATGTCGGGCTTGTTCTGGTGGTCGGCCGTGACCAGCTCGATCTTCTTGCCGCCGATGGCGCCGCCCATGTCCGCGATGGCCATGCGGATGGCCTCGGCGCCGGCCGGGCCGTCGTAGTCGCGGTAGATGCCCGACATGTCGCTGATGAAGCCGATGCGGATCACGTCGTCTGACACCTGTGCCGAGGCGCCTGCGGCGAATGCCGTGCCGAGCGCCAGGGCCAGTGCGGTGCGGGAAGTGTTCATGTGCTCTTGTCTCCGTTCGTTGTTCTTTTGTTTGTCGCTCAGCCCAATGCGAACTCGGGCCGCGGCGTGCCCGTGCGCGGCAGGCCCATCATCTGGCGCGCCTCCGCAGGGGTTGCCACTTCCATGTCGAGCTCGCGGATCACCCGCACGATGCGCTCGGTGAGCTGCACGTTGGTGGCCAGCTCGCCCTGGCGGAAGTAGAGGTTGTCTTCCAGCCCCACGCGCGCATGCCCGCCCAGCAGCAGCGCCGCCACGTTGGCCTCGAGCTGCGAGGGGCCGATGCCGCTCACGCAGAAGATGCTGCCCTTGGGCAGGGTGTCGACCATCATCTGCAGGAAGCGCGGCGAATACGGCATCGCATTCTGGAAGTTGCGGTGCACGTTCATCACCAGGTTGATGAAGTAGGGCTCGTCGTCGTGGCCTTCCTGGATCAGCGTGGTCGTGTCCTGCAGGATGTGCGTGGGGCTGAACACCTCCCACTCGGGCTTGATGCCGCGCGCCTTCATGCCGGCGGCCAGCTCGCGGCCGCGGGTGATGGGCGTGTCCATCAGGATCTGCTTGCCCTCGAAGCTCAGGTTGAGCGTGGTCGCGTCGAGCGTGCACATCTCGGCGCCGGCATCCATGCCCTTGATGCGTTCTTCCCAGGCAATCTCCCAGCGGTCGCCCGCCAGCGGCTTCACCATGTCGCCGTGCACGCCGCCGCCGGTGGAGTTGTTGATGACGATGTCGCTGCCGCCCGCGCGGATGCGGCTGTTGATGTCGCGGTACACGTCGGCATTGCAGGTGGCGCCGTCGTCGGGGCGGCGGGCGTGGATGGCCACCACGCTGGCGCCGGCGTTCCAGCAGCGCAGCACGTCGGCCGCGATCTCGGCGGGCTGCGTGGGCAGGTTGGGGTTCTGCGACTTGTGCGCCATGCCGCCGGTGGGGGCGATGGTCACGATCACTTTGCGCTTCGACATGGTCGGTGGCTCCTGGTGTCTTTCATGGGGGCGCGCCATTATTTTTTGAGGCGCGTTTGCACTCAGTCATCGCGACGACATTCGGGCTCAGGGTTTACCTGCGCCAGCGGCTAAAGTCGCCACTGCCTTCCACACACTCATGCAGCAAGGAGCAGCGCCCATGAAATTCCTGCCTCTCGTTCTCGTGGCCGCCGCCGCACTGGCGACATCGGGCATGACGATGGCGCAACCGGGGCCCAGCGCCACCTGCGCGGCCAAGCGCGACGCCATCTCGCGCGACATCGACGCGGCCAAGGCCGACGGCCAGACCCAGCGCGTTCGCGGCCTGGAACGCGCGCTGGCCGAAGTGCGCCGCAACTGCAGCGACGCCGGGCTGGCCGCCGATCACCAGCAACGCGTGCGCAGCCAGGAGCGCAAGGTGGCGCAGCGCGAGCGCGAACTGCGGGAAGCCCGGCGCAAGGGCGACGCCGACAAGGTTGCGCGGCGCGAAGACAAGCTGCGCGAAGCGCAGGCCGAGCTGCAGCGCATCAAGGACTTGCCCTGATCCCCTGGCGCAGTGAGCCTCCAGAGCCGTCCATGTCCACGAACAAGCAACCGCTTCAGCACGCGTCGCTGACCATCCCGCAACTGCTGCAGGGCTCGGCGTGGTTTCCGCTGCTCGACGTGGCCGCCGGAGAGCGCGTGCTCGACGAGATGCGCGAGGTCGAGGTGGCGCCCGGTGCCGCGCTCTGCCGGCGCGGCGACACGCCGGCGCACTGGTACGGCACGCTCGAAGGGCTGCTCAAGTGGTCGATCACCTCGAGCGACGGGCGCTCGGTGACGCTGGGCGGACTGTCGGTGGGCAGCTGGTTCGGCGAAGGCACGCTGCTGCGCGCGCTGCCGCGTTCGGCCGACATCATCGCGCTGCGGCCCAGCCGCGTGGCGCAGCTGCCGCTGGAGACCTTCGAGTGGCTGCACCGCACGCAGCGCGGCTTCGACCACTTCCTGCTGCAGCAGATCAACGAGCGGCTGCACTGGTTCATGGGCAGCTATGCGGCGCACCGCCTGCTCGATGCCGACAGCCAGGTGGCGCGCGCGCTGGCCGGGCTGTTCCATCCGTGGCTGCATCCGGGCAGCGAGCCGCACCTGCAGACCTCGCAGGAGGAGATCGCGAACCTGTCGGGCGTGTCGCGCCAGCGCTGCAACGCGGCGCTGAACCGGCTGAAGGAAGCGGGCTTTCTTCGCATCGAGTACGGCGGGATCACCGTGATCGACCTCGAAGGGCTGCGCCGCTTCATCAGCGAGTGACGGACTGACTCACCGCGTGTGGTGCGACGGCGCCCGTTCGTACACCGGCGTGTCGATCCCTTCCATGCGCGCCTTCAGCTGCAGCGCCAGGAACTGCGAGTAGTGCCGCGACTGGTGCAGGTTGCCGCCGTGGAACCACAGGTTGTCGACCTGCGTGGGCTTCCACATGTTGCGCAGCTCGCCTTCCCACGGCCCCGGGTCTTTGGGCGTGTCGGAGCCCAGGCCCCAGCATTTGCCGACCTTGTCGGCGATCTCCGGCGAGATCAGGTCGGCGAGCCAGCCGTTCATCGAGCCGTAGCCGGTGGCGTACACCAGGAGGTCGGCCGGCAGTTCGGTGCCGTCGGTCAGCGTCACCGAGTGTTCGTTCACCCGCTCGATGTTCACGCCGCTCTTCAGGTGGATGCTGCCGTTGGCCACCAGCTCCGAGGCGCCCACGTCGATGTAGTAGCCCGAGCCGCGCCGCAGGTACTTCATGAACAGGCCCGAGCCGTCGACGCCGAAATCCAGCAGGAAGCCCGCCTTCTCCAGCCGCGCATACAGGTCGGCGTCGCGCTTCTTCATCTCCTCGTACACCGGGATGTGGAAGGTGTGCATGATCCTGTAGGGCACCGACGCGAAGATCAGGTCGCCCTTGTGGTGGTCGATGCCGTTCTTCACCGCCTGCTCCGAGTACAGCCCGCCCAGCGCCAGTTCCATCAGCGACTGCGAAGGCGCGATGTGCGTGGACGAGCGCTGGATCATCGTCACGTCGGCGCCGTGCTCCCACAGCGCCGCGCAGATGTCGTGCGCCGAGTTGTTGGAGCCCAGCACCACGCACTTCTTGCCCGCGTAGGCTTCGGGCCCCGGATGCTGGCTGGAATGGTGCTGGTCGCCCTTGAAGTTCTCAGCGCCCGCCACCTTCGGCACGTTCGGATAGCCCGACACGCCGAGCGCGAACACCAGCTGCTTCGGCCGCAGCACCACCGGCTTGCCCTCGCGCTCCACAGTCACTTCCCAGCGCTGCGTGGCCTCGTCGAAGCGCGCCTTCTTCGCGGTGGTGGAGCTCCAGTAGTTCAGCTCCATGATCTTCGTGTACATCTCCAGCCAGTCGCCGATCTTGTCCTTGGGAGCGAACACCGGCCAGTCGTCGGGGAAGGGCATGTAGGGCAGGTGGTCGTACCAGACCGGGTCGTGCAGGCACAGCGACTTGTAGCGCTTGCGCCAGGAGTCTCCGGCCTTCGCGTTGCGCTCCACGATGATGGTCGGCACGCCCAGCCGGCGCAGCCGGGCCCCGAGCGCGATGCCGCCCTGGCCGCCGCCGATGACCACCACCTCGGGCTGCTCGGTATAGCCGAGCGCCGCCTCTTCGTCGCGGCGCTTCTCCAGCCAGTTCTTGCGGCCCTTGTGCACGCCGTGCTCCGCGCCCTTGACGCGGTTCTCACCCGTCTTTTCCTCGAAGCCCTTCAGCTCGGTCATGGTGGTGAGCAGCGTCCAGGCCTTGCCGTTGCGAAGCCGCAGGTGGCCACGGCCGCGCGCCACGCGCGTCTCGAAGGTGAACCACGCGTCGACCACGCCGTCGGCCTCGGTCGCTTCGCCCTCCAAGGCGAAGGCCGTGGGCTGCGTGTCGGCCAGCCGCGCCTGCAGCATTGCGCGGATCGCAGCCGGTCCTTCCTGCGTGCGGATGTTCCAGGTGAAGGCGACGAGGTCGCGCCAGAAGCTGTCGGGCTCGAAGAGCGCGACGGCTGTGTCGATGTCGCCCTGCGCGAGCGCGGCGGCGAAGTCGGCGAGCCATTGGGCCGCAGCCCGGGTGGGGGCGGTGATGGTGTCTGTCATTGCGTGTCTCCGTAGCGTCGTTGATGGATGTGCGGCGCCATCTGGGCGGCGCGGCTTCCATTGCGCAGCTTTCATGCCGCGTGGGGAGTCACGGGGAATCAATGACTTGGACTGCGTTTTGTCTCACGGCGCACATCCCGTCTCGTTTGGACTGCGACTGCCCCGCGACACGTCGAGACGAATTCATTCAGGCAAAGAGCACTTTGGCACTATTTTTTATGAGGGCGACCCGAATCCGGCCGAACAAATGTGGCGCCAATCCGACTTTCCATAGGCCTTTTATCTTCTTAAACAAAGGTTATCGCTAAATTCGAAGCGCCCCGGCGTCGCCGGAGTGCATCGATCAATACAAATCCAGAGGGACAGAGAGATGAGGAGAAGCATTGGCACCGCGTTCACCGCGGCCATGGTGGTGGGTCTTGCCGGTTGCGGCGGTGGTGGGGGCGGAGGAGGAGGCGGCGTCCCACTGCTGCCGATCGCCGTTGCGCCGGCACCAGCACCGGCACCGGCACCGCAAACGCCGGCGGCAGCTGAATTGAAACTCACGGTCGAGATCGCCGGTACGGCAGCAACGCCTGACGGCAGTGGCAAGTACAGCGTGCTTCCCGGCCAACGAGTCGTCGTCAGAGCTAGCGACAACGTCGCGTGGACCGGCGATGCCGGTACCGGTGTCGTGACTCGCACGGATGTCGACACCACTGCCACCGAGTGGGTTTCGCGACTCGCCAATCCAGACAAGACGAAGACCGGCGCCTACAAGCTCGTGGCGAGTGCTTCGGAAAATCGCTCGAAGGAACTGAGCTTCGTCGTTCAGACGGGCGACTATCGCAATGGCGACTACATGGTGTTCGCAGCGAACGGCTCTCGGCAGAAACTGAGCATCGACTTCGACAAGGCCACCTACAGCATGACGGATGCGGCTGGAGATACCACCAGCGGCACCCTGACGCCGCCTTCCCCGTCGACGCTCGTCAACGACTGGAAGGTACAGAGCAATCGCATCACCGGCACGAATACGTCCGCGCTGTGGGGCCTGGGGGACAACATCGTCGGTGCGTTCCCGTTCGCCAAGCCATTCTCGGCGCCCGTGTCTTACATGGCCGCACCACTGGTGGCGACCCGGGCTCTTCTGACGACGCAAAGCAGGCTCGACGGTACCTACGACCGTGCGCGCATCGAGGTCACGGCATCTGCCCGCGAATCCGCAATTGCTCAAATCCAGATCTCTGGCGGCGGGACAGTGATGAAGCAGTGCGTCGACCAGATCATCTACAGAATCGAAGATTGCCCGCCGGCAAGCTTGGTGACCAGCAAGGTCGAAGCGGATGCCGATGCCGAAAGCGGTCTCTGGTCGCTGAAGAACCCTGCGGACGGAACACTTCTGGGCCGCTTTGGCATCGCCATTTTCGAAGGCGAGAAGATCTATCTGAGCGCGGGCACATCTCCCGCCACTGGTGGCCAGGTGCTGGCCATCGGCGTGCCGGCGGCGCCGCAATACGTGGCTTTCAGCAGTTTTGCCGGCTGGTCGACAAGCGGCACGATGGACATGTCGATCGTCTCTACGACGAGCTACCAACTCGCCATGACCGACGCGACCACGAATCTCCTGGGCCTCACGGTTGCGGCAGTCGGCGCCGCGTCGCCTTACGGCATCCGCTCGGCGGCATCAGGTCCTGACGCGTTCTTCTCCATGCGCTCGAAGAGCCTGGAACTGCTGATCGGTGCGCGCAGCCCATCGGCCCGCGCCGGCTTCCTGCACATCGGGCTCATCCAGTAGCAGGTCGAGACCCGGCCGGCAAGGCCATGAGTGAAGCCCGCCAGGCCATCCAAGGCTTCGCGGGCTTTTTCCATGCGCATGCCTGGCGAGGCATGATCCGAATCGACGGGCAACTGCTGCAGGCTGACGTGATCGACGGCATCGTCCACGCCGAGTTCGTCCGCTACCTGCGGACTGAGGCGCGTCCCTATCCGCGCCGCGGCGCCACGATGCCCAGCCGCTTCATGTGTCGATAGGCGGTCGCGCGGCTCATGCCGAGTTCGTCGGCCGCGCGGGCGACGTGCCAGCGGTGGCGCTTCAGCGCATCGATCAGCCGTCCGGTTTCGGCGGCGGCGTCTTCATCGGGCGCCATATCGGCATGGACGGCAGCCTCTGCATCTTCCTGCTGCAGTTGCAGATCCTGCGCGCTCACGCTCGCACCGCTGCACAGCGCCAACGCCAGCCGCAGCACATTGCGCAACTCCCGCAGATTTCCTGGCCAGTCATGCGCGAGCAGCTGCCGCATTGCCTCTTCCGACAAGCGCGCCGGCGAAGACATCGCCGCAGCCTCCTCGTTGAACATCCCCTCGATCAGGTAGCGCCTATCGCCGCGCTCGCGCAGCGGCGGCAGCTTCAGCACCGCACCGCACAGCCGGTAATACAGGTCTTCGCGAAACCGCCCCGAGGCCACCAGGTCGGGCAGGTGCCGGTGCGTGGCCGCGACCACCGCAATGTCTACCCGCTGCGGCGATTCGGCCCCCAGCGGCAGCACCTCGCCTTCGGACAGCACGCGCAACAGCCGCGTCTGCAGCGCCATCGGCATGTCGCCGATTTCGTCGAGGAACAGCGTGCCCCTGTCGGCCTGCGCGATCAGTCCCTTCATGCCCTTGGCGCGGCCTCCCGTGAAGCTGCCGGGCGTGTAGCCGAACAGCTCGCTCTCGATCAGCGAATCGGGAATGGCCGCGCAGTTCACCGCCACGAAGGGCATCGCCGCGCGGCTGCTCGCGCCGTGAAGCGCACGCGCAAGCACTTCCTTGCCGCTGCCGGTCTCGCCTTCGACCAGCACGTGGATGCCTCGGTCCACCAGCCTGCGCGCCTGGGCGAGCAGCTTCTGCATCGCTGGGTCGTCACCGGCGATGCGCTCCAGTGGCGGCAACCTGTCGGAAGGCCGGGGACTCGGCGCGCCGGCTGCGGCCGGCGCCGACGCCCTGCGCACGCGCGGCGCGATCAGCGACGCGTGATATTCGCCCCCGCCCGGCAGCAGCACCGTGTGCGCGAAGGGCATCAGTGCCGACGCAGCACCGCCGTTGCCGATGCGCCAGATCGCATCCATCGGCATATGCAGCAGTTCCGACACCGCGCCGCTCAGCGCATGCCCCGCAAAGGCCTGCCGCGCGCCGCCGTTGGCGCCCGCCAGCGTGCCGCCATCGTCGAAGGCCAGCATCACCTCGCCCGCCACGTCGACCAGCCCGTAGGCGCTGCCCAGCCGCAGGATCCAGTGGCCGCGGAAGTGGCGCAGGAAATCGGCGTCTTCGATCATCCGCGCATACATCGACACCAGGTGGCGCACCAGGTGCTGGCTCTCGCGCGCTTCGGGCGAGCGCAGCGCCGACACGTCGAGGATGGCCGTGAGCTTGCCGCTGTGATCGAACAGCGGCGCGGTGGTGCAGGTGAGCGCGATGTGCGTGGCGTCGAAGTGCTCGGTCTGGTGGCAGGTCATCGGCTGGCGCTCGACCAGGCAGGTGCCCACGCCGCAGGTGCCGGCGTGGGCCTCGTTCCAGTCGGCGCCCAGGTACAGGCCGGCCTTGCGCAGCTGGTCGTCCCACGCGGGGTGGCCGATGTAGTCGACCGTGATGCCCTCGGCATCCGTCAGCAGCACCATGTAGCCCAGGTCGGCCACGCGGCGGTAGATGTCTTCCATGCCCGCGCGGGCGGCGCGCAGGAAGTGTTCGAGCTGCTGCTGGTGCGCGCGCACCTCCTGCGCCGGAAGTATGCGCGCGGGGCTCGGCTTCGACGGATCGAGCCCATGGTCGCGCACGCAGCGCGCCCACGACTTGTGGACCAGGCTCTGCGCCGGGTCGGCGAGCGCCGCGCCGGTGGCGATGGAGTAGACGTTGTCGATGTGACGCGATTGCAGGGAAGCCATGGTCAACCTCGCTGTGCCTGGGTGGGCAGCCGCACATCATTCGGCTGTCGCACTGTCGCAGTGGAGAGGTGAAACCCGGTGGAACGGACGTGTTACTCCCTCTCACAACGCAAGGGGTCGGCGTCGGGCTTCACACCCCCAGCAGTTCCTCCAGCGCATGCGGCTCGGCCAGCAGATCCGCCGAAGCCCCGTGCCGCACGATCTGCCCCTTCTCCATCACCACCGCCAGGTCGGTATGCGCCAGCACCTTGCGGTAGTCGCGGTCGACGATCAGCGTGGCGATGCCGGTGGCGCGGATCTCGCCGATCACGCGCCAGATCTCGGCCACGATCAGCGGCGCCAGGCCTTCGGTGGCTTCGTCGAGGATCAGCAGGCGCGGGTTGGTCATGAGCGCGCGGCCGATCGACAGCATCTGCTGCTCGCCGCCCGACAGCTGCTGGCCGCCGTGCGACAGCCGCTCCGACAGGCGCGGGAAGGTCGCCATGACGCGGTCGAAGGTCCATTCGCGGCGGCCGTCGATGCCGGCGCGCTCGCTCATCACGAGGTTCTCGCGCACCGACAGGTTGGGGAAGATGCCGCGCCCCTCTGGCACGTAGCCGATGCCCAGCCGCGCCATCTTCTCGGGCGGCAGGCCGGTGACGGTGCGGCCGTCGACCTGCACTTCGCCCGAAGCGGGGCGCACGTAGCCCATCATCGTGCGGATCAGCGTGGTCTTGCCCATGCCGTTGCGCCCGAGCAGGCCGACCGAGGTGGCCGCCGGAATGCCGGCATGCACGCCGCGCAGGATGTGGCTGTTGCCGTAGTAGGTGTTGAGGTCTCGCACGATCAGCATCAGTGTTGCTCCTCGCCGAGATAGGCGGTGCGCACTTCGGGGTTCTCGCGGATCTCCGCGGGGTTGCCCGTGGCGATGACCGTGCCGTTCACCATCACGGTGATGCGGTCGGCGATGCGGAACACCGCGTCCATGTCGTGCTCCACCAGCAGGATGGCATGTGTGGCCTTCAGCCGCGCGAGCAGCGTGAGCATGCGGTCGGTTTCCTCGGCACCCATGCCGGCGAGCGGTTCGTCGAGCAGCAGCACGCGCGGCTTGGTGGCCAGGCACATGGCCACTTCGAGCTGCCGTTGCGCGCCGTGGCTCATGGTGCCGGCGATGCGGTGCGCCTCGTGGGCGAGGCCTGCCGCTTCCAGTGCCGCGTCGGCCGATGCGGTGCTGGCGGCGCAGCTTTGCGACGATTGCCAGAACGCCCATGGTTTCGGCGTGGCGGCCTGAGCGGCGAGCCGGCAGTTCTCGTGCACGCTGAACTCCGGGAAGATGGTCGTGCGCTGGTAGCTGCGGCCCACGCCGTCGCGCGCGCGCTTCGCCTGGGCGCGGCCGGTGATGTCCACGCCGTCGAGCGCGATGCGGCCTTCGGAGGCTTCGATCTCGCCGGAGAGCATGTTGATCAGCGTCGACTTGCCCGCGCCGTTGGTGCCGATCACGGCGTGCACTTCGCCGACGTGCAGGTCGAGCGTGACGGCGTTGACGGCGGTGAGGCCGCCGAAGCGGCGCGTGAGTTTTTCGACGGAGAGCAGTGCGTTCATGGTCTTGCTCCTTCCCCTTCCGGGGGAAGGTTGGGATGGGGGCATGCGGCCTTTGATGCTGCGCGGCGTTGGAGGCCGCGTGCCCCCACCCCGGCCCTCCCCCGGGAGGGGAGGGAGAAACGCGGGGTCATGCGGCCCCCTTCGGCGACAGGCGCTGCACCAGGCCGATCAGGCCCTTGGGCAGCAGCGCTACGAACACGATGATCGTCAGCCCCAGCGTCAGCTGCCAGTGGTCGGCCAGCGGACCCATCACGGCATGCGTCGAGAAAATTTCCTTGAGCAGCGTGAACGCGATGGCGCCGATCACCGCGCCGCGCAGATGGCCGAGGCCGCCGAGAATCACCATCAGCAGCACCTCGCCCGAGTTGTGCCATGCCATCAGCTCGGGGTTGACCACGCCGTCGCGCGAGGCCAGCAGGAAGCCCGCGAGCCCGGCCAGCGCACCCGCCAGCACGAAGGCCGCGAGCTTGTAGCCGTACACCGAGAACCCCGCCGCGCGCATGCGCTGCTCGTTCACGCGGATGCCCGCCAGCGCCGCACCGAAGCGCGAGCGGCGAATCAGGGCCAGCAGCCCGTAGGTGAACACCAGCGACGCCAGCACCACGTAGAACAGCACGGTACGGTTCTCCATGTCGAGCGCGCCGATGGCGGGCCGCACGTACATGTAGATGCCGTCGCTGCCGCCGCCGACCTTGGTGTCGTGGAACACGAAGAAGGCCATCTGCGCGAAGGCCAGCGTCACCATGATGAAGTACACCCCGCGCGTGCGCAGGCTCAGCGCGCCGACGAACAGCGCATACAGCGCCGCCGCGCCCATGGCCAGCGGCAGCAGCAGCGCGAAGTTGCCGCCTTCGCTGCCCGACGCCAGCACGGTGACGTAGGCGCCGATGCCGTAGAACGCCGCATGGCCCAGGCTCACCAGGCCGGTCATGCCGACCAGCAGTTCCAGGCTGAGCGCGAAGATCGACAGGATCATGATCTTCACGACGAAGTCCGATGCGTAGTTACCCATGAAAGGACCGGCGATGCCGATGGCGATCGCGCAGGCCACGGGCAGGAGGAAGGCGCCGCGCTTCATGGCCGCCTCCCCATCAGCCCCTCGGGCTTCCAGATCAGCACGATCGCCATCAGCAGGTAGATGCCGATGCCGCTCAGGTCCGCGAAGAACACCTTGCCGAAGGTGTCGACGAAGCCCACCAGCAGCGAGGCCACCAGCGCGCCGGTGATGGAGCCGATGCCGCCGATCACCACCAGCACGAAGCAGATGATGAGCACGCTCGCGCCCATGTTCGGATACACCGAGGACATGGGCGCGGCGATCATGCCGGCCAGCGCCGCCAGCGCCACGCCGGCCGCGAACACGATGCGGTACAGGCGCTTCACGTCGATGCCCAGGCCGCGCACCATGTCGCGGTTGCTCGCGCCAGCGCGGATCATCATGCCCAGCCGCGTGCGGTTGACCACGAAATACAGCCCCACGGCCAGCACGATGCAGGCGGCCGATGCGAACAGGCGATACCACGGATAGCTCATGACGCTGCCCAGCGCGAAGCTGCCGTCGAGCCATGCGGGCACCTTCACGCCATGCACGTCGTTGCCCACGAAGATGGAGCGCAGCTCCTCGAAAACCAGGATGAGCCCGTAGGTCATCAGCACCTGCTGCAGGTGGTCGCGCTGGTAGAGGTAGCTGAAGAAGGCCCACTCCAGCAGGTAGCCGAACACGGCCGCCAGCACCACGCCGGCAACCAGCATCAGCAGGAACTGGTCACCGAACACCGGCGCGAGCGAGAACGCCATGTACGCGCCGATCATGTAGAAGCTGCCGTGGGCGAGGTTGATGACGCCCATGATCCCGAAGATCAGCGTCAGCCCCGAGGCCACGAGGAAGAGGAGGAGTCCGTACTGAACCGAGTTCAGACACTGGACCAGGAAGGTGCCGAAATCCACGTTGGAGTTTCTCTCAGGGCGGAATCGTTGAGGAAGGATGCAGTGCGCGAGACACCGCGGAACCGGCTTTGCCGGGCCGCAGGTGTCGCCCCCTGCAAGGGGGTAGGCGCAGCGACACGAAGTGCGCGAAGCCTGGGGGTGTGCCTATTCACATCCTGCAGCCGCGGGCCGGGTCTGCGAGACCCTTGATGGCCGTGCTCACCAGCTTGTTCTCCTTGCCGTCCACCTTGCGCAGGTAGATGTCCTGCACCGGGTTGTGCGACTTGCTCACGGTGAACGCGCCGCGCGGGCTGTCGATCTTCGCTTTCTCGACCGCGGCGGCGAACTCGGCCTTCTTCGAGATGTCGCCCTTGGTGGCGTTCAGGCCCACGCCCAGCATCTGCGCGGCGTCGTAGCCTTGCACCGCATACACGTCGGGCTGCAGCTTGAACGACTTGGCGTAGGCGGTGCGGAAAGCGTTGTCGCGCGGGGTGTTCAGGCCGTCGGCGTAGTGCAGCGTGGTCAGCATGCCTTGCGCCGAGTCGCCCTGCGCGTCGAGCGTGCCGTCGGTCAGGAAGCCGGGGCCGTACAGCGGAATGGTCTTGTTCAGGCCGGCGGCCTGGTAGTCCTTGACGAACTTCACCGCGCCGCCGCCCGCGAAGAAGGCGTACACCGCATCGGGCTTGGCCGCCGCGATCTCGGTCAGCAGCGCCTGGAACTCGACGTTGGGGAAGGGCAGCGTGAGCTGCTTGTCGACCTTGCCGCCGTTCTTCTCGAAGCCTTCCTTGAAGCCGTTGACCGACTCGTCGCCGGCCGCGTACTTCCAGGTGATGGTCATCGCCTTCTTCTTGCCCTGCTGCTTGGCCGCCACTTCGCCCATGGCGTAGGCCGGCTGCCAGTTGCTGAACGAGCTGCGGAAGATGTTGGGCGCGCACATCGGGCCGGTCACCGCGTCGGCGCCGGCGTTGGGCACGATCAGCACGGTGCCGCTTTCCTTCGCGGCCTTCGCCATGGCCATGGCCACGCCGGAGTGCACGGTGCCGACGATCACGTCGACGTTGTCGCGCTTGATGAGCTTGTTGACGTTGTCGGTGGCCTTGGCGGGGTCGGACTCGTCGTCGACCTTGAAGTACTCGATCTCGCGGCCCGCGAGCTTGCCGCCTTGCTCGTCCACGTACAGCTTGAAGCCGTTCTCGATGGCCACGCCCAGCGCGGTGTAGGTGCCGCTGTACGGCAGCATCAGGCCGACCTTGAGCTTGCCCGTGCCCTGGGCGCCGGCGGTGCCGCAGAGGGCGGCGGCGAAAGCGAGTGCCGTCAGCGCGAGGCGTGCGGTGCGAATGTTGGTCATGGTGTTTGTCTCCTGTTTTTGGTGATGAAAGAAGCGGTGGCGACGATGACACGATCCGGCTGATCGCGATGCGGGGAATGCCCGCATTCAGGGATTTCGAGCAGCTCGCAACTACCACCGGCGCGCGCCGCGATGCCGCGGATCTGCGCCAGCGTGCCGTATTCGTCGTCGATGCCCTGCACGGCGAGCACGGGGCAGCGGATGGCGCCGAGCTCGGCCTCGATGTTCCAGTCGCGGAATGGCGGATGCAGCCAGATGCGGTTCCAGCCCCAGAAGGCCGAGTCGGCGCTGTCGTGGTAGCGGCCGAGCTTCTTCGGCAGGTCGGTTTCCAGGTAGGCGGTGCGCGCGATCTCGATGTTCGCGATGGTCTTGTCTTCCACGAAGATGTGCGGCGCGAGCACCACCAGGCCTTCGACCTTGTCGGGAAAACGCGAGGCGTACAGCAGCGATATCGAACCGCCGTCGCTGTGGCCGAAGAGCCAGGGCTTTTCGCCATCGAGCTTCAATGCGGCGAAGAGCGCGGGCAGCACTTCGTGCGCCTGGCGGTGCATGAAGTCGACGTCCCAGGTTTCGTCGTCGGCGCGCGGGGTCGAGCGGCCATAGCCGGGGCGCGAGAACACCAGGCCTCGCGCGTTGGCGGCTTCGCAGACTTGCGCGGGGAAGTCCTTCCACATGGCGACGGAGCCGAGGCCTTCGTGGAGGAAGACGATGAGCGGGGCGTCGGTTTTTTCGGGGGCGATCCAGGCGCACTCGATCTGCACGGTGCTGTCGCGCCAGGTGATGGTGGCGAAGGGGGAGGGGCTCATCGCATTGCTCCTTCCCCTTCCGGGGGAAGGCTGGGATGGGGGCGCGCGGCGCAGGCAGAGGCGGGGCTTTTGCGAAGGCCGCTTGCCCCCACCCCAGCCCTCCCCCGGGAGGGGAGGGAGCAAGACAGAAACAGCGCGCCCGTCACGCCTGCT
The DNA here is from genome assembly GCF_003019815.1 of Variovorax sp. PMC12. Lineage (NCBI taxonomy): Bacteria > Pseudomonadati > Pseudomonadota > Betaproteobacteria > Burkholderiales > Comamonadaceae > Variovorax > Variovorax sp. PMC12. Next base: position 4,024,115 of record NZ_CP027773.1, on the reverse strand, counting down.
TTTCCTTCTCACGCAACCTGAACCGCTGGATCTTCCCCGTCGCCGTCTTCGGCAACTCGCTCACGAACTCCAGGAAGCGCGGGTACTTGTAAGGCGCGAGGCGTTCCTTCACGAAGGCCTTGAGCTCTTCCTCGCTGGCCGCGGCGCCGTCCTTCAGCACCACGAAGGCCTTGGTCTTCGTCAGCCCTTCGGCGTCTTCCTTGCCGATGACGGCGGCCTCGAGCACCGAGGGGTGCTGCATCAGCGTGGCCTCGACCTCGAATGGCGACACATAGATGCCGCTGACCTTGAGCATGTCGTCGCTGCGCCCGGCATAGGTGAAGTAGCCGTCGGCATCGCGCGTGTACTTGTCGCCGCTCTTGGTCCAGCCGCCCTGGAAGGTCTCGCGCGACTTCTCGCGGTTGGTCCAGTACATCAGCGCGGAGCTGGGGCCGCGGATATAGAGGTCGCCCACCTCGCCGTCGGGCACGGGGCGCCCGTCCTCGCCGCGCAGCTCGACCTCGTAGCCGTCCACCGGCTTGCCGGTGGTGCCGTAGCGGATGTCGCCGGGCCGGTTGGAGATGAAGATGTGCAGCATCTCGGTCGAGCCGATGCCGTCGATGATCTCGCAGCCGAACTGCGCCTTGAAGCGCTGCGCGATCTCTCCTGGCAATGCTTCGCCGGCCGAGGAGCACATGCGCAGCGCCACTGCTTCGCGCGCGGGCAGCTTCGGCGAGGCGAGCATGCCCGCGAAGCCGGTGGGGGCGCCGAAGAACACGGTGGGCTTGTGTTCCACCCAGCGGCGGAAGGTGGCGTCGGGTGTGGGCCGCTCGGCCATCAGCACCACGGTCGCGCCCACCGAGAGCGGGAAGGTCAGCGCATTGCCCAGGCCGTAGGCGAAGTACATCTTGGCGGCCGAGAAGCACACGTCGTCTTCGGTGAGCCCGAGCACCGGCTTGCCGTACAGCTCCGCCGTCCACCACAGGTTGGCGTGCGTGTGCACCGTGCCCTTGGGCTTGCCGGTGGAGCCGGAGGAATACAGCCAGAAGCCCGGGTCGTCGGAGGCCGTGGTCACCGGCGATGCCAGGGGCTCGGCGGCGGCGAGCGCTGCATCGAACTCCTGCGCGTTGTCCGGCAGCGGGCCGGTCGGCTGCGACACCAGCATCGCCTGCACTTCATGCCCGCCGCGTGCCATGGCTTCCTGCAGCGTCGGCAGCAGCGCGCCCGACACCAGCACCGCCTGCGCGCGGCTGTGGTCGAGCATGTAGGCGTAGTCGTCTGGCGTGAGCAGCGTGTTGACGGCGACCGGCACGATGCCCGCATACAGGCAGCCGAGGAAGCTCACCGGCCAGTCGTTGCCGTCGAGCATCAGCAGCAGCACGCGCTCTTCGCGCCGGATGCCGGCGGCCTTGAGCGCGGCGGCCAGCCGGCGCGCGCGTTCCTCGAGCTGGCCGTAGCTCAGCGCGCCGCGGTCGTCGATGTAGGCGGTGCGCGCCGCGCGGCCGCGGTTGAGCGCGAACAGGTGCTCGGCGAAGTTGAATCGTGTGGGCAGGGTCATGTCTTGTCTCCTTCGGCCGTGTGTTCTTGTTCTAGAGGCCGAGCGCGGCGATGACGCCGGGGCTCGCCTGCACCGCGCTGCGGCGGTGATAGAAATCGAGAGCGCGCAGCCCGCCGAGTTCGGCGCCGCCGCCCGCGCGGCCGGGGCCGCCGTGCAGCGACATCGGCATCACGTTGCCGTGGCCGGTGTGGGCCTGCGCCACTTCGGGGGTGATGACGTGCACGCGGCCGTGGCTGGGCGCCACTGCAAGCGCAGCCTGCGCCAGGGCCGCGTCGTCGCTGCCATATAGCGATGTGACCAGCGAGCCCTGGCCGCGGTGCGCGAGCGCGATGCCGTGCGCGAGATCGCGGTAGGGCAGCAGCGTGGCGACGGGGCCGAACACTTCCACGTCGTGCACGCGCTGCGCCGCGTCGGCATCGCGCGCGCCGAGCAGCACGGGGCCGATGCACGCGGCCACGGCCGGATCCGAATCGACCAGCGGCTTGTCGCGGCCGTCGTGCAGCACCGTGGTCTGCGCGGCCAGCGCGTCGAGGCCTTCGCGCACCGCGTTCAGCTGCGCGCGGCTCACCAGCGAGCCCATGCGCACGCTCTCGTTGCGCGGATTGCCGACGGTGATGCCCGCGAGTTTGGCGCCGATGGCTTCGGCCGCCGCGTCGTACAACCCGGCCGGCACCAGGATGCGGCGGATGGCGGTGCATTTCTGGCCCGACTTGACCGTCATCTCGCGCACCACTTCGCGCACCAGCAGGTTGAAGGCTTCGCTGCCGGGTGCGGCGCCGGGCAGCAGCAGGGCGCTGTTGAGGCTGTCGGCCTCGATGTTCACGCGCACCGAGCGCTCGGCCACGGCGGGGTGCGAGCGGATCACCGCGGCCGTCTCGGCCGAGCCGGTGAACGAGGCCACGTCGAAAGGCTGCAGGGCATCCATCAGGCCGGCCGAACTGCCGCAGACGATGGACAGCGCACCGGCGGGCAGCACGCCCGCATCGACCACGTCGCGCACCATGCGCTGCGTGAGCCAGGCAGTGGCGGTGGCCGGCTTCACGATCACCGGCACGCCCGACAGCAGCGCGGGCGCGGCCTTTTCCCACAGGCCCCACGACGGGAAGTTGAAGGCGTTGATGAACAGCGCCACGCCATGCGTCGGCACCTGCAGGTGCTGCGACTGGAACACCGGCTCCTTGCCGAGCTTGACCGCCTCGCCGTCGCGCAGCGCACGCACGTCGCCGAGCGCATTGCCCCACTTCGCATACTGGCCGAGCGTGAAGATCGCGCCGTCGATGTCGACGGCCGAGTCGTTCTTCACCGTGCCGGAGTTGGCGGTGGCGATCTCGTAGTAGGCGTCTCGGTTGGCCTGCAGCACTTTCACGACGGCGGCGAGCAGCTCCGCGCGCTGGCGGTAGGTGAGGGCGCGCAGCGCATTGCCGCCCTGTTCACGTGCAAAGGCAAAGGCGGCGGGCAGGTCGAGGCCGGTGGCGTCGACGCGCGCGAGCTCGGTGCCGAGCACCGGGTCGAACAGCGGCGTGCCTGCGCCCGAGCCGCTTTGCCAGCGGCCGGCGACGTAGTTGGAAAGAAGCTCGGTCATTCGATGGGTCTCAACGTGGGCAGATTCGGGGAACACCGCGGAACCGGCTTTGCCGGGCCGCTGGTGTTGCCCCCGGCGAGGGGGTAGGCGGCCACACGAAGTGGGCAAGCCTGGGGGAGTACTTCATGCGGTGAACTTGATCTGCCCTTCGGGCAAGAGATACAGGACGAGCGCGCGGCCCTGGGCCACGGTCGGGCGATGCGCGGTGCCCGGGCCGTAGACGCACCAGCCGGCGGGCCGCCCGTCGAAGGTGGCGGGGTGGTCGTCGAGCGGCATGATCAGGTCGATCTCGCCGTTGGGATGCGTGTGGTGCGGGCCGGCGATGTCCTGCATGTCGACCACGTCGACCGAGAAGCGGTGCAGCGCGTCTTCGGCCTTGAAGACGCGGCCGTACTTGATGCCGCCGCCTTCGCGCTCGCAGAGCCAGCCTTCGGCCACGCCGCCGATGCAGGCCTGGCGCAGCGCCTCGAAGCTGGCGCTTCCCGCGCCATGGTTGGCGTTGAGCCACTGGTCGAGCGCGCTGTCGAGCGGCTTGCCGGCGATTTCGGCGGTCAGGCCGGCAATCAGCTGGTGAAATGCTTCCTTGCCGGTGGCGGGTGTGTTGCGGTCGGACATCGTGGGGCCTCGAACTTATGAACTACCTTGCAGGAATGCTGCGTGTGCAGTATCTTGCTTGTGGCCGAACAATAAGCATCGAGACAATGAGTGTCAAGCAATATAGTGCATCTATGGTGTTTACCCTGAGCGCGCACAATCCCGGCGAAGAACGAGGAATTGCATGAACGAGCATGTAGACGCGGTGCTGGCCACCGCGCCCGAAAGCGCCGCCGGCGGCAACGGCGCGGCGCCGGCCGGGGAGGCCAAGAATCCGTTGCTGGCGGCATTGGGCGACCGCGTGCGCAACCTGCGCGCGCAACGCGGCCTCACGCGCAAGGCGGTGGCGCTGTCGGCCGACGTGTCGGAGCGGCACCTGGCCAACCTCGAGTACGGCATCGGCAACGCGTCGATCCTGGTGCTGCAGCAGGTGGCGGGAGCGCTGCATTGCTCGCTGGCCGAACTGGTGGGCGACGTCACGACCAGCTCGCCGGAGTGGCTGCTGATCCGCGAGCTGCTGGAGAACCGCAGCGAAGCCGACCTGCGCCGCGTGCGCGTGGCGCTCGGCGAGCTGCTGGGCACCGCCTCCGTCGACCCGGCGCGGCACCGCCGCATCGCGCTGGTGGGCCTGCGCGGTGCGGGCAAGTCGACGCTGGGCCAGATGCTGGCCGAAGACCTGGAGATTCCCTTCATCGAACTGAGCCGCGAGATCGAGAAGCTCGCCGGCTGCAGCGTGCGCGAGATTCACGACCTGTACGGCACCAACGCATACCGCCGCTATGAGCGCCGCGCGCTCGAGGAGGCGGTGCAGATCTACAGCGAGGTGGTGATCGCCACGCCCGGCGGCATCGTCTCGGACCCGGCTACTTTCAACGAACTGCTCGCGCACTGCACCACGGTATGGCTGCAGGCCGCGCCCGAGGAGCACATGGGCCGTGTGGCCGCGCAGGGCGACACCCGCCCGATGGCGGCCAGCAAGGAAGCGATGGAAGACCTGCGCCGCATCCTGAACGGCCGGGCCGCCTTCTATTCGAAGGCCGATCTGTCGGTAGACACCAGCGGCAGGACTTTGTCGCAGAGTTTCCAGGCGCTGCGGGCGGTGGCTCGGCAGTCGATGGGTCTGGGCGCCTGAATCTCCAGGCTCTTGTTCGGGGCGCGCTCACGCCGACGGGGTACCTTGCTCCGCGAATGTCCTCCGCCCTTCGGGCTCCCCCTTTATTTCGCTGCGCAAGGCACCCCGCCGTCGTGAGCGTCCAGAGCACTTGTTGACCAGCCAGCACAAGAGCAGCGCTCGTCGTGCACAGGGCGCCGGGTGCTCCCCGCAGCGAAATAAAGGAGGAGGGCGAAGCCCGGGGGACATTCGCGGAGGGGAGTACCCGGTGGCCTGGGCACGCACCCCGAACCCAACCAGCCCGAAATCTGAAAAAAAGTGCAGCAGGCATTGACTTGCTTCTTTGCATGCAGCATGATGCATGTCATCGGAGCAGTAAAGTGCATTATCTTTCCTGTTCACGGTTTCCGAACACTGCCCCACAGGAGACTTCCGCATGACAGATACCACCACGCTCCAGGCGCCCCCGCGCGTCGACTACCGCACCGAGCCCGGCCAATACCGCCACTGGTCCCTCAGCTTCGACGGCGCCATTGCGCGCCTCGTGCTCGACATCGCGGAAGACGCGGGCATCCGCCCCGGCTACAAGCTCAAGCTCAACAGCTACGACCTGGGCGTGGACATCGAGCTGAACGACGCGCTCAACCGCGTGCGCTTCGAGCATCCTGAAGTGCGCAGCGTCATCGTCACCAGCGGCAAGGACCGCATCTTCTGCTCGGGCGCCAACATCTTCATGCTGGGTGTCTCCAGCCACGCCTGGAAGGTCAACTTCTGCAAGTTCACCAACGAGACGCGCAACGGCATCGAAGACTCGTCGAAGCACTCGGGCCTGAAGTTCCTCGCGGCCGTGAACGGCGCCTGCGCCGGCGGCGGCTACGAACTGGCGCTGGCCTGCGACGAGATCCTGCTGGTGGACGACCGCTCCTCCGCCGTGTCGCTGCCCGAGGTGCCGCTGCTCGGCGTGCTGCCCGGCACCGGCGGCCTGACCCGCGTGACCGACAAGCGCCATGTGCGCCATGACCTCGCCGACATCTTCTGCACCAGCGTCGAAGGCGTGCGCGGCCAGCGCGCGGTCGACTGGCGCCTGGTCGATGCCGTGGCCAAGCCCGCGCAGTTCGCGGCCGCCGTGCAGGACCGTGCTTCGCAGCTCGCCGCGGGCAGCGACCGCCCCGCCGGCGGCAAGGGTGTGGCCCTGACCCGCCTCGAACGCACCGACAGCGCCGACGGCATTGCCTATTCGCACGTCAACGTGCAGATCGACCGCAGCAAGCGCACCGCCACCATCACGGTGAAGGCGCCGACCGGCACGCAGCCGGCCGACGTGGCAGCCATCGAAGCGGCGGGCGCCGCCTGGTGGCCGCTGGCGATGTGCCGCGAACTCGACGACGCCATCCTCAACCTGCGCACGAACGAACTCGACGTCGGCACCTGGTTGCTCAAGACCGAGGGCGACGCCGCCGCGGTGCTCGCGTCGGACGCGGTGATGTTCGCCAACAAGGACCACTGGCTGGTGCGCGAAACCATCGGCGCGCTGCGCCGCACGCTGGCGCGCCTGGACGTGTCGTCGCGCAGCCTGTTCGCGCTGGTCGAAGCCGGTTCCTGCTTCGCCGGCACGCTGGCCGAACTGGCCTTTGCCGCCGACCGCACCTACATGCTCGCGCTGCCCGACGACGCCGAGCGCGCGCCCAAGCTCACACTGGGCGAATTCAACTTCGGCTTCTTCCCGATGGTGAACGACCAGAGCCGCCTGCAGCGCCGCTTCTATGAAGAGGCCACGCCGCTCGAAGCCGCCCGCGCCGCAGCCGGCAAGCCGCTCGATGCCGACGAGGCCCTGAAGCTCGGTCTGGTCACTGCCGCGCCCGACGACATCGACTGGGACGACGAGATCCGCATCGCCATCGAGGAGCGCGCCGCCATGTCGCCCGATGCGCTCACCGGCCTCGAAGCCAACCTGCGCTTCGCGAGCAAGGAGAACATGGCCACCCGCATCTTCGGCCGGCTCACCGCCTGGCAGAACTGGATCTTCAACCGCCCCAACGCCGTCGGCGAAAAGGGCGCGCTGAAGGTCTACGGCACCGGCCAGAAGGCCGGCTTCGACATGAATCGCGTCTGATAGCGCAGTCCGTACAACCCAAGGAACAACGATGAGCACGATCAACTACAGCGAGAAGATCCCCAACAACGTCAACCTCGGCGAAGACCGCACGCTGCAGCGCGCGCTCGAAGGCTGGCAGCCCAACTTCATCAACTGGTGGGACGACGTGGGCCCCGAGGGCTCGACCAACCACGAGGTGTACCTGCGCACGGCCGTGAGCGTCGATCCGCAGGGGTGGGCCCAGTTCGGCCACGTGAAGATGCGCGACTACCGCTGGGGCATCTTTCTGAACCCGGGCGACGCCAACCGCGAGATCCATTTCGGCGACCACAAGGGCGAGAAGGCCTGGCAGGACGTGCCCGGCGAGCACCGCGCCAACCTGCGCCGCATCATCGTGACGCAGGGCGACACCGAGCCCGCGTCGGTCGAGCAGCAGCGCCACCTGGGCCTGACCGCGCCCAGCATGTACGACCTGCGCAACCTGTTCCAGATCAACGTGGAAGAAGGCCGCCACCTGTGGGCCATGGTCTACCTGCTGCAGAAGCACTTTGGCCGCGACGGCCGCGAAGAGGCCGACGCGCTGCTGCAGCGCACCTCGGGCGACGACAACAACCCGCGCATCCTGGGCGCCTTCAACGAGAAGACGCCCGACTGGCTCGCGTTCTTCATGTTCACCTACTTCACCGACCGCGACGGCAAGTTCCAGCTGGCCGCGCTGGCCGAGAGCGCGTTCGACCCGCTCGCGCGCACCACGAAGTTCATGCTGACCGAAGAGGCGCACCACATGTTCGTGGGCGAGAGCGGCGTGTCGCGCGTCATCGCGCGCACCGCGCAGGTCATGAACGAGCTGAAGACCGACGACGCGCAGAAGGTGCGCGCGGCCGGCGCCATCGACCTGGGCACCATCCAGCGCTACCTGAACTTCCACTACAGCGTGACCATCGACCTGTTCGGCGCCGACCAGTCGAGCAATGCCGCCATCTTCTACAGCTCGGGCCTCAAGGGCCGCTATGAAGAAGGCAAGCGCGACGACGACCACGTGCTCAAGGGCCAGACCTACAAGGTGCTGGAAGTGAAGGACGGCCAGCTCGTCGAGAAGGACGTGCCGATGCTCAACGCGCTGAACGAAGTGCTGCGCGACGACTTCATCAAGGACTCGGTGGCCGGCGTGAACCGCTGGAACAAGGTGCTCGAGAAGGCCGGCATCCCGACCCGCCTGAGCGTGCCGCACAAGGCCTTCAACCGCCAGATCGGCGCGCTCGCGGGCATCAAGATGTCGCCGGACGGCCGCGTGGTGAACGAGGTGGAATGGGCCGCCAAGCGCGACGAATGGCTGCCGAGTTCCGAAGACTTCGCTTTCGTGGCATCGTTGATGGGCCGCGTGGTGGAGCCGGGCAAGTTCGCAGGCTGGATCTCCCCGCCGGTGATGGGCATCAACCGGCAGCCGGTGGATTTCGAGTACGTGCGTTTCGGTTGATCGAGGTAATTCGGTATTGCTCCTTCCCCCTCTGGGGGAAGGCTGGGATGGGGGCCAGCGGCGCGACCACGACAAGCGCCGCAAGCCTGCACCCGACCCTCCCCCGAAAGGGGAGGGCTTTCAGGAGAGAACAACATGGACATGGCCGTTGAAGCCGGAGTCATCAAGCAGCACCTGATCGACCCCGAGATCTGCATCCGCTGCAACACCTGCGAGGCCATCTGCCCCGTGAACGCGATCACGCACGACGACAACAACTACGTCGTGCGTGCGGACACCTGCAACGGCTGCATGGCCTGCATCTCGCCGTGCCCGACGGGCTCGATCGACAACTGGCGCACCATGCCGGTGGTGCGCGCCTATTCGATCGAGGAGCAGTTCACCTGGGAGTCGCTGCCCGACGAACTTTCCCCTGAAGAGCTCGAAGCCGCAGGCGTGTCCGCCGATGCGGCCGGCGACCCCGCCGCCGCGTTGCCCGCACAGACGCAGGCCCAGGCGGCCGTCGAGTCGGTGGAGCCGGTCTTCAATTCGGCGCAGTACGGCGCCAGCGTGCCGCCCTGGTCTGCCGCGCATGCGTACACCAACCTGTTTCCGCCGAAGACCCCGACGACCGCCACCGTGGTCGGCAACTTCAACTGCACCGAAGCGGGCTTCGACAGCGAGACCCACCACATCGTGCTGGACTTCGGCGTGGTGCCGTTCCCGGTGCTCGAAGGCCAGTCGATCGGCATCGTGCCGCCGGGCATCGACGCCATCGGCAAGCGCCACCATGCGCGCCAGTATTCGGTGGCCAGCCCGCGCAACGGCGAGCGGCCCGGCTACAACAACGTGTCGCTCACGGTGAAGCGCGTGACCGAAGACCACGAAGGCGAACCGGTGCGCGGCGTGTGCTCCAACTACGTGTGCGACCTGAAGGTGGGCGACACGGTGCAGGTGGTCGGGCCCTTCGGCTCGTCCTTCCTGATGCCGAACCACCCCAAGTCGCACATCGTGATGATCTGCACCGGCACCGGCAGCGCGCCCATGCGCGCCATGACCGAGTGGCGCCGCCGGCTGCGCAAGAGCGGCAAGTTCGAGGGCGGCAAGCTGATGCTGTTCTTCGGCGCGCGCACGCAGCAGGAGCTGCCGTACTTCGGCCCGCTGCAGTCGCTGCCCAAGGACTTCATCGACATCAACCTGGCGTTCTCGCGCACGCCGGGCCAACCCAAGCGCTATGTGCAGGACCTGATGCGCGAGCGCGCCGCCGACCTGGCCGCGTTGCTGAAGGACGGTGCCAGCCACTTCTACGTGTGCGGCCTGAAGAGCATGGAAGAGGGCGTGGTGCTGGCACTGCGCGACGTGGCGAAGGAAGCGGGGCTCGACTGGGACACCGTCGGCGCCGCCTTGAAGCGCGAAGGCCGCCTGCACCTCGAAACCTACTAAGCTGCGGCGGATGCAGTTCGCCGACTTCCATGCGGGCCAGGTCATCGAGGCCGGGCCCTATGTGCTCACCGAAGCCGAACTCGTGCAGTTCGCGCGGGCCTACGATCCGCAGTGGTTTCACACAGACGCCGTAGCCGCCGCAGAAAGCCCTTTCGGAGGGCTGATCGCGAGCGGCTGGCACACCTGCTCCATCGCGATGCGGCTGGTGGTCGACGCGGTGCTGGCGGGCTCGGAGTCTTTCGCATCGCCAGGGCTCGAGCATGTGCGCTGGCCCAACCCCGTGCGGCCCGGTGACGCGCTTCGGCTGGTGGCCGACGTGATCGAGGCGCGTCGCTCCGAGAAGCGGCCCACGCTTGGCATCCTGCGCTGGCGCTGGCGGCTGTTCAATCAGCGCGAGATGCTGGTGCTCGATGTGGAAGTCACCAGCCTGTTCAGGCTGAAGCCGATCGACTGAGGTTTTCCACAGACGAACAAAAAGGCCCGCCGCGCAATCAAGCGCCGCGGGCCTTCCACTTCGGGTGGCTCTGGCTTACCTTACTTCTTGAGGTCGACCGCGCCCGAACCCTGGGCCTTGCCGTTCGCCTTCACGCCCGCCGCGGGCGCCTTCACTGCACTGCCGGCCGAGCCCACGGCGCCGGTCGCGCCATTGAGCGTGCCGCCCACGGTGTTGGTCACACCGCCCACCGCGTTCGTGGCACCGCCGACAGCGCCCGTTGCACCGCCCAGCACGCCACCCACGGCATTGCCCGCACCGCCTGCCGTGCTCCCGGCATTGGCCTTGGCTCCTGAATTGGCGCCGGCCGCTGTGCCTGCGTTGCCGCCTGTGCCTGCACCGGATGCGTTCACGTCGGCATTGACGCCCACGCCGACCCCGACGCCTTGCGCCTGGGCCGTTCCGCCGATGGCCAGCAGGCCTGCGAGCACGGCGCCGATGAGGATGCGGTTGTGTTGTTGTTGCTTCATGGGTGACTGTTCCTTTCGTAGCATGGTCACGAATCAAGGAGCGACCGAGGTTCGATCGATCCGGGTGCAACCATGGCCGGGCCGTCGTCTGTCGCCATGTGCGCCACAGTCGCCCACGCGTGTGGGACATGGCTGTCGGCGGGATCGGGGGCTCGAACGTTTGCGCGGCGCCCCAAGACCCCAGGGCTCGTCATGTTAAAAACACGCAACTCATAATGTTGCATGAAAAGAGACAGCAAGCTTTCAGGCGTTCTCCACGTGCTGCTGCACATGGCCGAGATGGATGGCCCCGTCACATCCGAATTGCTCGCGGTCGCGATGCACACCAACCCGGTCGTCATCCGCCGCCTCATGGCCGGCCTGCGGCAGGCGGGTTTCGTGAGTTCGGCCAAGGGGCACGGCGGCGGATGGGTGCTGTCTTGCTCGCTCTCGGCGGTCACGCTGGGCGACGTGCACAACGCCGTCGGCGCGCCTGCGCTGCTGGCCATGGGCAACCGCACAGAGAGCCCGGGCTGCATCGTCGAGCAGGCGGTGAACGCCGCGCTCGACGGCGTGTGCGATGAGGCCGAGGCGCTGCTGCTCAGGCGTTTCAACAGCATCACGCTGGCCGATCTTTCCAGGGACTTTCATCGCCGCATGACGGGCGGCGGCTTCACTTCAAAGGACATTGAACATGCGCTATGACGCTCTGGTGGTGGGCGGCAGCTTTGCCGGCCTTTCAGCCGCGATGCAACTGGCCCGCGCACGCAGGAAGGTATGCGTGGTCGACGCGGGCGCGCCGCGCAACCGCTTTGCCGCTGCGTCGCACGGCTTCTTCGGGCAGGACGGCACGCCACCGCTGAAGATGGTCGCCGATGCGCGCGCGAAATTGCTCGCGTATCCGTCGGTCGATTTTGTCCAGGGCAGCGTGACGGCCGCCGAGGCCGACGACTCCGGCGGCTTCACCGTGTCTGTGGCCGACGGCGCGCAGCTGTCGACCCGCAAGCTGCTGCTGTCGTTCGGCGTGCAGGACGGACTGCCCGACATTCCCGGAATCGGCCAGCGCTGGGGCAAGAGCGTGCTGCACTGTCCTTACTGCCACGGCTACGAGTTCGGCGAGCGCCAGCTGGGCCTGCTGTTCCACGCCGGCGGCCCGCCGGACCATGCATTGCTGATCGCCGAATGGGGTCCGACCACGCTCTTCCTGAACGGCAGCAAGGGCCCCGATGCGGAGGTTCGCGCCAGGCTGCAGTCGCGCGGCGTGACTGTCGAGCCGGGGCGTATTGCCGGGCTGGAAGGCGAGGCGACGGGCCTGGCCGGCGTGCGCCTCGAAGACGGCAGGCTCGTGCCGGTCGAGGCGCTGTTCGTGGCGCCGCACACGCGGCCTGCCAGCCCGCTGGCCGAACAGCTCGGCTGCGCCTTCGACGACGGCCCGATGGGCCAGGTGCTGCGCGTCGATGCCATGAAGATGTCGACGGTGCCCGGCGTCTACGCGGCGGGCGATCTTGCGATGGCGTTTTCCAACGCCACGCTGGCGTCTGCGGACGGGTTGATGGCCGGCGTGTCGATGCACCGGTCGCTGGTGTTCGGGGCCTGAAAGAACTTTTTTCCCGGATTCGGAAAAACCCGTCGAAAATCACCCTATAATCTGAGGCTCGACGCGGGAGTAGCTCAGTTGGTAGAGCGCAACCTTGCCAAGGTTGAGGTCGAGAGTTCGAGACTCTTCTCCCGCTCCAACATTGCCGAAAAAGGCCACCCATACGGGTGGCCTTTTTTCGTTGCGGCAAGCCTTTCCTGTCGGCTTGCCTTTTCGTTCAACGATCCGAGTGCTTCAGCAGGTAGCTGTTCGAGATCGCCTTGAACGACAGCCCGCCGTCCAGCCGCTTGAACACCACACCTTCCCGCTGGGTGTCCGGGTTCAGCGACGGCCCCTCGGCATACGCCAGCACCTCGGCGGTCGAGCCGCCGAAGCGTTCGAGCGTGGTCACTTCGAGCAGCGGCACGGTGCGAACCGTCGCCCCCAGCACGCGAAGCACGTCGATGACGGCGTTGCGCTCTTCCATCCCGCAGTAAGTGCCCCGGTCGATGTCGAACACATCGAACACGTGGAACGCCTGCCCGCGCAGCTTCTCCGGGTTGCCCTGGATGCCCTCGCCGACGATCTCGCCCTGCAACGCGAGGTTGCGGCCCAGCGTGGCCAGCGCTTCGAGCAGGCGGTCTTGCCGCGCCACGCGCCACAGGCTGTTGCCTGGGGTTTCGCGAAGCTGCCAGTTGCGTCCGCACACACCGAGCGCGCCTGCGTTGTGGAACACGGTCATGCTCGAGCCGTCGAGCTTGACCGTGACCTCGAACGACTGCCCGTCATGGGCCGCGAGCACCTCGGGCAGGTTCTGGATGCGCTCCTGGTCGGTCTTGGCGATGAACGCCGGAAATGCGCCTTCCACATCGCCCGACAGGCACGCCGGAATCACCGGCTCCCACTTGCCGACGCCGAACAGCTCGGCCCAGTCGCGTTGGCGAAGCGCCGGATCGGCCAGCGCGAGCGCGTCGATCTCGGCGAATCGCGACAGCGGCAGGATCAGCCCTTGCGAGATCTGCCCGCGCAGCTTCATCGTGCGAAGCCGTACGCCGCGCTTGCCGTTCCAGGTGATGGCCGACTTCTCGAGAAAGGCGAAGCGCGGATCGTCGAGCGGCAGGAACGCGTCGATCTCGAAGAAGACGCCCCGGTCGCCGGCGGCGAACTCCCCCTTCTTGGTGACGACGGTCCAGCCTTCGACGATGGCGCATTCGATCGCGTCGGCCCCGGGGATGGGGCGAACGGCATCGACAGTGCGGACGGTGACAAGCTTGCGCATGGTTTTTTCTCCCTGTGGTTGATTGATGATGAACTGACGGTGACGCAAAAAAAGAAAAAGGCCCGGAACCATTCGGTGTCCGGGCCTCTTGTGAAAGAGTGTCGAAGAGATGTGCGCTATGCGCTGCCCCCGCCCGGTGGTGTGTGTTCGCCTGCCTGCTGCAGGTTCGTCGCATGGTCGATGCCGTACGCGAATGTGCCGCCCGATGCGGGGCAGACGATGCGGCGGATGTTGGCGATGACCGATGCGGCGTTCACGATGAAGTTTCGGTGGAGGTGTGCGTTTCGAAGGAGGCGGACTGTAAAGAGTATTTACCGGGCCGTCAACCTCTGGCCGGCAGCACCATCCCCCGGCTCTCCCCGAACCCGATGCGCGCATGCCCCGGCTTCTCGCACCAGCCGCGCAGCAGCACAGCGTCGCCGTCTTCGAGAAAGCCGCGCTGCTCGCCGTTGGCCAGCGTCACCGGGCTCTGCGCCGCGCGCGTCAGCTCGATGATCGCGCCGGCCTCGCCGGGGCCCGGCCCGGAGATCGTGCCGCTGCCGAACAGGTCGCCGGGGTTCAGGCTGCAGCCGCCCATGGTGTGGTGCGTCACCATCTGCGCCACGCTCCAGTACTGGTGCCTGAAGCTGGTGGACGAGAGGCGCGATGGCCCTGTCTTCTCCTTGCGCGCTTTCTCGCTCTCGAGCCAGACCTCCAGGCGGATGTCGAGCGCGCCACTCTCGCGGTTCGCCGCGTTCTCCAGATAGGCAAGCGGCTGGGGCTCGTCGGCCGGCCGTGTCCACGCTTGCCGGTAGGGCGCGAGCGCTTCCATCGTCACGATCCACGGCGAGATCGTGGTCGCGAAATTCTTCGCGAGGAACGGCCCGAGCGGCGCCATCTCCCAGAACTGGATGTCGCGCGCCGACCAGTCGTTGAGCAGGCAGATGCCGAAGATGTGCTCCTCCGCGCGCTCCAGTGCAATGGGCTCGCCCTGCGCATTGCCGGTGCCGATCCACACGCCCAGCTCCAGCTCGTAGTCGAGCCGCGCGCAGGCCTGGTACGTGGGCGCCTTCGCGCCGGGCGCCATCGCCTGGCCCATCGGCCGATGAAAGCGCTGGCCGCTCACGCCGATGGTCGACACCCGCCCGTGGTACGCCGTGGGGATCCAGCGGAAGTTGGGTGTCACGTCGCCGTCGGGGTTCATCAGGCGGCTGATGTTTAGCGCGTGATCGATGGAGGTGTAGAAGTCGGTGTAGTCGCCGATGCGCGCGGGCACGGTGTATTCGGCATCGGCCTGCGGCACGAGGCATTCGCGCACCGCCTGCACCGTGGCAACCGGCGCATCGTTCTTCAGGAGGTCGAAGAGCGCATGGCGCAGCGCCTTCCATGCGGCGGCGCCAAGCGCGAAGAAGTCGTTCAGCGCAGGCTGCGCGGCCGCGCGTGCCGCATGCAGCGCGAGGCCCTCGAGCTGCTCGCGCGTGGCCAGCGCAGCGAGGTCCAGCACCTGGTCGCCGACGGCGACGCCGCCGCGAAAAGCCTCGCTGCTTCCCGCGCGGCGGAACACCGCATGCGGCAGGTTCTGTATGGGAAAGTCGCTGCCCGCCGCATTGGCGGATTCGACCCAGCTGCGCGCATGAACGTCGTGCGTGTGGTTGAGTGCAATGCTCATGAACGGGCCCTCACACCGAAGCCATCAGCGCGTCGTCGAAGATCGCGACCGCGCGGGTCCAGCCCGCCGACGCACCGCGGATCTTGTGCGGAAAGCAGCTGATGAAGAAGCCGGTAGGCGGCAGCGCCTCCAGGTTGTGCAGCTTCTCGATGTGGCAGTAGCCGATGTCGCGGCCGGCCTTGTGGCCTTCCCAGATCAGCGAGGCGTCTTGCGTCTCGCCGTACTTCTTGGCGGTGTGCACGAAGGGGGCGTCCCAGCTCCATGCGTCGGTGCCGGTGAGGCGCACACCGCGCTCCAGCAGGTACATGGTCGCTTCATAGCCCATGCCCGCGCCGGCCGACACGTAGTCGGGGTTGCCGTAGCGCGAACCGGCGCGCGTGTTGACCACCACGATCTCCAGCGGGCTCAGCGTGTGGCCGATGCGCTTGAGCTCGGCCTCGACGTCCGCGGCGGTCACCACGTAGCCGTCGGCGAAATGCCGGAAGTCGAGCTTCACGCCGGGCTGGAAGCACCACTCGAGCGGCACGTCGTGGATGGCGATGGCGGGCTTCTTCTCGCCCAGCGCCTTGTCCATGGTCGAGTGGAAGTGATAGGGCGCATCGAGGTGCGTGCCGTTGTGCGTGGACAGCTGCACCAGTTCCACCGCCCAGCCCTCGCCGTCGGGCAGGTCTTCCTTCTTCAGGCCCGGAAAGAAAGGCTCGATCTGCTCGTAGGTCTGCTCGTGCGTGAAGTACTGGATCTTGGGCGCGAAGGCCGGCGGGTCGGACAGCACGTCGTTCTCCAGGAAGATCGACAGGTCGACGAATTTGCGTGGCATGGGAACTCCTTGCGGTGTGTTGATGTTGGTGTTGGAAGACGAAGGAATCAGGGGTGCTGCCAGCGCAGCAGGCGTTGTTCGGCAAAGGCCAGCAGCGCATTGCTCGCGAAGCCGATGAGCCCCAGCAGCACGATGCCCGCGAACAGGTCGCTGGCGCGGAAAGCGCGCGCCGCCAGCAGGATGGCCTGGCCCAGGCCGCTTTGCGAGGCGATCATTTCGCCCACCACCGCGACGATGAGCGCAATGGTCAGCGCCAGGCGCATGCCGGCCAGGATGTCGGGCATGGCATTGGGCAGGCCCATCTTCCAGATGTACGCCGCGCGCGACATCTGCAGGCAGCTCGCCACTTCCGACAGGCGCGGCTCCACCGCAGCGAAGCCGTGCACCGTTGCCAGCAGCACCGGCCACATCGCGCCGAAGGCGACCACGAAGAGCACCATGCCGGGGTTCAGGCCGAAGATGGAAATCGCCAGCGGCAGCAGCGCGGAAGCGGGGAGGGGGCGTATGAACTCCAGCGTCGGCTGCACCCAGGCGCGCACCGAGGGCGACACGCCGATGGCCGCGCCCAGCAGCACGCCGAACAGCGAGGCCAGCAGCCAGCCTTCGATCATCCGGCCCACCGTGGCCTGCGTGAAGCCGAGCAGTTCGCCGTTGCCGCCGGTGCCCGAGAGATTCAGCCCTTCGAGCAGGCTTGCGAACGTGGCCTGCGGCGTGGGCAGGAACACGCGGCTGACCCAGCCCGCGTTGCTGGCCACCCACCACAGCCCGACCAGCGCGAGCAGCACGCCGAGCGAGCCGAGGCGATTCAGATGCGCGCGGCCATTCATGGCTGCACTCCCATCCGCCGCGCCACCATGCGCTGCAACAGCAGCATGCCGGCATTGATTGCAAAGCCCACCACGCCGATCCAGCCCAGCCAGGCGAGCATCAGCGCGGGGTCGAAGCTCTGCTGCGCGATCATCATCGCGTAGCCCATGCCGTTGGGGTTGGCCGCGATCTCCACCGTCACGGCCACCACCAGCGCCACCGCCACGCCCAGCCGCAGCGCGACGAACAGGCGCGGCACGATGGCGGGCAGCACGATCTTGAAGGCCCGCTCGCGCGCCGACAGCCCCAGCACGCGGCTTACCTCGAGCAGCCGGGGCTCGACCTGCTGCACCGCCGCCTGCACCAGCACCAGCAGCGGCCAGAAAGTGGCAAAGGCGACGATGGCCAGCTCCATGCGCACGCCGAAGCCGAAGCCCAGCATCGCGAGCGGAATCAGCGCGACCGAAGGCACCGGGCGCAGCACCTCGATGGACATCGACCCGAGCTGCGCCGCTCGGCGCGAGAGCCCGAGCACCAGGCCCAGCGCAATGCCGAGCACCGCGCCCAGCAGCAGGCCCAGCGCGGCGGTGCCCAGCGTGAAGCCGGTGGCCTGCCAGAGCGAGCCGTCCATCGCCGCGCCGGCGAAAGCCTTGGCCGCGGCACTCGGCGGCGCGAGCGAATCGCTGCCCAGGGCAGCCGCGCGGCGCGCATACCACTCGAAGAGGCCGATCAGCAGCGCAGGAAACACCCACGGCCGCAGCCAGCGAAAGAAGCCGCGCTCAGTCATGGCCCTGCTCGATGAAGGCGAAGAGTTCGCGCCGCAAGCGCAGGTACTCCGGATGCTCCTTGGTCGTGAGCTGGTCGCGCGGACGCGGGATCTTCACGTCGATCATCCGCGCGAGGCTGGGCCGGCCCGGACCTGGGTTGGCCTGCAGCGCGATCACGCGGTCGCCGAGGTAGATGGCCTCTTCCAGGTCGTGCGTGACGAACAGCACCGTGAGCCCGTCGTCGCGCACCAGCCGTGCCAGCTCGTCCTGCAGGCTCTGCCGCGTCAGCGCGTCCAGCGCGCCGAAGGGCTCGTCCATCATCATCAGCTCGGGCTTCTGCGCGAGGCAGCGGGCAATCTGCGCGCGTTGCTGCATGCCGCCCGACAGCTGCACCGGGAACTTGTGCGCATGCCTGGCCAGGCCGACCTTGCCCAGCACATCGGCAATGCGCGGCGCGCGCTCGGCCGTCGGCACGCCGGCGGCTTCCAACGCCAGGCTCACGTTGCCTTCCACCGTGCGCCAGGGCAGCAGCGCGCGGCCGTAGTCCTGGAACACGAAGGCCACCTCGCGCGAGGGCTCGGTCATCTTCACGCCGTTGCGCCGCACCTCGCCCGCGCTGGCAGTGACGAGGCCGCTGGCCGCGCGCAGCAGCGTGGTCTTGCCGCAGCCGCTGGGGCCGACGATGCAGACGAATTCGCCGCGCGCCACGTCGAACGAGGTGGGCGACAGGATCTCTCGGCCGCCGAGGCGGATGGTCACGCCGTCGAAGCGCAGGAAGGGAGTGGCTTGCATCGCGGGGCCGGTTGGCGAATCGAATGCGCTCGCCGACAGCGCGGCGCGCGCGGTGACAGGGGCGGGCGCCGAGATCACTTGGCCACCAGCTTCGCCACGTCGATGTTCGTCTTGAGCATGTCCTGCTCCTTCATGAGCCCGGTCCAGTAGGCGAGCTGCTTCTCGGTCACCACGGGGCCGGGCGGCGAAACTTGCACCTTGGCCAGCACCTCGGGCGGCAGCTTGATGTACTTGCCGATGGCCGCGCGCACCTTCGCGTCGTTCTTCGGCTGCTGCATGAACGCGGCCGCTTCCACCAGCGCCTCGCGGAACGCGCGCGCCGCCGCCGGGTTCTTCGCCACCCATTCGCGCTTGGCCGCATGCACGATGGTCTGGTTGTTCTCGGGCAGGAAGGTGGAGTAGTACGAGGCCACGTAGCCTGCGCCGCTTTCGGTGATGCGGCTCATGAACGGGTCGGCGGACACCACCGCGTCGACCGATCCGCCTCGCAGCAGGTCGGCATGCTGCGGAAACGCAGCCTCCACGAAGTTGACCTTGCGGTAGTCCACGCCGCTGTCCTTCAGCCATGCGCGGAAGGTCACGTGCAGGAAGGCGCCCAGGCCCGGCACGCCGATCTTCTTGCCCACGCAGTCCTGCGCGCTCTTGATGCCCGAGCCGGCGCGCGCCACCAGGCCGAAGCCGGTGATGGTCTTCGAGGTGAGCCCGCCGCCGGCCACCAGCACCAGGTCGAGGCCGCCGTCCACCGCCTGCAGGAACACCGACGGCGTGGGCCCGCCGATCTGCAGCGAGTCGGACTGCAGCGCGGCCGGAATGGTCGAGTTCAGCGGAATGAACTTGAGCTCGACATCGAGGCTGCGCTTCTTGAAGTAGCCCTCTTCGGCCGCCACGAACACCGATGCGAAGTCGGTCACGGCCGTGTAGCCGAACACGATCTTCGTGGCGGACTGCGCGAGCGCGGGCAGCGCGGCGGCGGCCGATGCGGCAGCGAGCGCCGACAACAACAGGGTGCGCCGTTTCACCGGGGTCTTCGTCATCATGTCTTCTGTCTCCGTGGGATGGTTTTCGTGGATGGATTCCTGGCCGCCTTCGGGCGAGGCAGCGCGGCGCGCAGGCCGCCGACGATGAAGTTCACGAGCATCGGCGCCACGGCCGCGTCGGCGCGCTTGTTCTCGCCGCGCGAGAGCCGTTCGATGCGGCTGTCGTTCAGGTGGTGCAGCAGCGAGCCCAGCGCGAACTGGTAGCCCCAGGCGACCTGGCTGCGCGAGGCGTGCGGCAGTGCGATGTGCAGCGCGTCGATGTAGGCCTCGGCCAGCGGGTCGAAGTAGCCGCGCAGCACGCGGTCGGCTTCCTCGGTCGCGTGGTACAGCTCGCGCGCCACCAGCAGCGCGTAGTACTCGCCCTCGGCGCTCGCGCGCAGCGCCAGCACCGGCGCGGTGAAGGCTTCGATGATGCGCGGCAGCGTGCGCACGTCTTCGGGGTCGAGGGTCAGGGCGGCCAGGCCGGCGAGCCGCTCCTCGATGGTGTGGCCCCAGTGTTCGAAGATGGCGTGAAACAGCTCGTGCTTCTGGCCGTAGTAGTAGCCCACGAGCGCCAGCGGCACGCCGGCTTCCTCGGCGATCTGGCGGATGGTGACCACGTGGTAGCCGTGCCGCGCAAAAAGCTTCTCGGCCGCCAGCAGGATGGCGTGCTTGCGGTCGGGGCGGGCAGTCTCGGCGGCGGCAGGTGCCGCGGCGCGCGAGGCGCCGCGCCTGTGGGTCGGTGTGCGGGTGCTCATCGGGGCGTATTGAACGCTTGTACAAAAAACTTGAACACACGTACAAACCCTGAGGTCAACCCCGATTGAGCACGGTCGTTCGCAGCGCTACGCTTGCAGGATGCCCGCCCCCAACATTCCCCAGATCCGCCTCTATCAGAACTGGCTGCGCGAGAAGCGCGGCCTCTCCTTCGACAGCTACGACGCGCTGTGGCGCTGGTCCGTGACCGAGCTCGACGCCTTCTGGCGCAGCATCTGGGACTACGCCGCCATCCAGTCCCCCACGCCGCTCGCGCCCGGCGCCACCGTGCTGGCCGAGCGCCGCATGCCCGGCGCGCAGTGGTTCCCCGGCGCCCAGGTCAACTACGCGCGCGAGGTGCTGCGCCACGTCGATGCGGCGCACGCGGCCGGCATGCCCGCGATCGTGAGCGACAACGAACGCGGCGACGTGCGCGAGATGTCCTGGCCCGAGATGCGCCGCCAGGTCGCGTCGGTCGCGCTCACGCTCAGGGCGCTGGGCGTGCGCCGCGGCGACCGCGTCGCGGCCTACCTGCCCAACGTGCCCGAGACCATGGTCGCCTTCCTGGCGTGCTCCAGCATCGGGGCGATCTGGAGCGTGTGCGCGCCCGACATGGGCACCGCCGCCGTGGCCGACCGCTTCCGCCAGATCGAGCCCAAGGTGCTGATCGCGGTGGACGGCGTGCACTACGGCGGCAAGCCGCTCGACCGCAGCGCGGTGCTGCGGGAGCTGCGCGGCCAGCTGCCCAGCGTGAAGAAGCTGGTGCTGGTGAAGTCGCCCTTCGCCGCCAACGCAGTGCCGCACGACATCGACTGGTCGCGCGCCGTCGGCCGCTACGACGACGAGGTCAACGCCTTCGAACCCGAATGGCTGCCCTTCGACCATCCGATCTGGATCGTCTATTCCAGCGGCACCACCGGGCTGCCCAAGCCCATCGTGCACGGGCAGGGCGGCATCATCCTCACCATGCACGCCTGCGGCCTGCACAACGACGTGGGCGCGAGCTACGGCGCCAACAACCTCGGCGAGCGCCACCACTGGTACAGCTCCACCGGCTGGGTCATGTGGAACTCGCAGCTCTCGGGCATGGCCTTCGGCGCCACCATCTGCATCTACGACGGCAACCCGGCGGGCAGCAAGGAGAAGCCCGACTGGAGCGTGCTGTGGCGCTTCGTGGCGCGGCACAAGGTCACCTTCTTCGGCGCCGGCGCGGCCTACTTCACCAACTGCATGAAGGCCGGCCTCGTGGCCAAGGACTGCGGCGACCTGTCGGCCGTACGCGCGCTCGGCAGCACCGGCTCGCCGCTGCCCGAGGAAGTTCAGCGCTGGGGCTCGCGGCAGATCCTCGACGCGGGCTCCCCCGACGTGTGGTGGTGCAACATCTCCGGCGGCACCGACTTCTGCGGCGCCTTCGTCGGCGGCAACCGCGACCTGCCCGAAGTGCCGGGACAGATGCAATGCCGCGAACTCGGCCATGCCGTGGAAGCCTGGAACGACGACGGCCAGCCCGTCATCGGCGAGGTGGGCGAGCTGGTGTGCACCCAGCCCATTCCGTCGATGCCGCTGTACTTCTGGGGCGACGAGGGCAACGCGCGCTACCTGTCGAGCTACTTCGACACCTACCCCGGCGTATGGCGCCACGGCGACTGGATCAGGATCGGCGCCGACGGCGGCTGCATCATCTACGGCCGCAGCGACGCCACCATCAACCGCCAGGGCCTGCGCATGGGCACCAGCGAAATCTACAGCGCGGTCGAGGGCCTGCCCGAGGTGCTCGACTCGATGGTGGTCGACCTGGAGTACCTGGGCCGCGACAGCTACATGCCGCTGTTCGTGGTGCTGCGCCCTGGCGTGGCGCTCGACGATGCCATGCGCGCGCGGCTGAACAACGCCATCAAGACGTCGCTGTCGCCGCGCTTCGTGCCCAACGACATCTTCCAGGTGGGCGAGATTCCGCGCACGCTATCCGGCAAGAAGCAGGAGCTGCCGATCAAGAAGCTGCTGCTGGGGCAGCCGCTGGAGAAGGTGGTCAACCGCGAAGCGATGGCAAACCCCGGAAGCCTCGAGTGGTATGTGGCCTTCGCCGCGGAGCGTGCCTCCGCATAATGGGCGGATGAAAAGACGTACCGGCCTCCTCATGTTTTCCGCCGTGGCAGGCGCTTCTTTGCTGGGTGCCTGCGCGGCGCCCTCGTCGTCCGGCGCGGCTGCTGGAGCCTCGCAGTTGCGCGTGACCGGCACCGTCGCCTATCGCGAGCGCATCGCGCTCGACCCAGCGGCCGAGATCGTGGTGCAGCTGCTCGACGTGTCGCGCATGGACGCGCCCTCTACCGTGCTGGCCGAGCAGCGCTTCAAGGCCGACGGCAGGCAGCCGCCGTTCGCCTACGAGCTGAAGGTGGACGCGGCCCGCATCGATCCGCGCATGCGCTATGCCGTGTCGGCGCGCATCTCGCGCGGCGACCAGCTGCTGTTCATCAACGACACGCAGTATTCGGTGCTCACGCAGGGCAACGGCACCAGCGCCAACCTGGTGCTGGTGCGCGTCACCCAGGCGCCGCGCTAGAGCGGGCCGCTACGAAGTCATCAGCTCGTAGAGCACCATGCGCGTCTGCCGGCCGCGCAGCTCCACGAGCTCCTCGATGCGGCGCGTGTGCAGCCGGCCCTGCAGGCCCGCGAACGTCACCTCCGACATCAGCACCTGCGTGCCCAGCTGCTTGTTGATGCCCTCGATGCGGCTCGCCACGTTGATCACGTCGCCGAACGCGGTGTACGACAGCCGGTCGTTCGAGCCCAGCACTCCCGCGATCACCATGCCCGTGTGAATGCCCACGCGCGTGCGGAACTCGGGCAGGCCCTGTTCAACCCACCGGCGGTTGAGTTCGTCCATTTCCACGTGCAGCTCGAGGGCCGCCATGCAGGCCCTGTACTCGGCGTCGGGCAGGTCGGCGGGCGCGCCCCACAGCACCATGATGCCGTCGCCGATGAACTTGTCGACCATGCCGCCGTGCCGCGCGAACACCGCCGTCGCGAGGTTGAAGTACTCGGTCAGCATGCCCACCAGCACGTCGGTGTCGAGCGACTCCGAGATCGAGGTGAAACCCTCCACGTCGCTGAACATCACCGTCACCCGGCGCGGCGAGCCGTTGGGCGCGAGTGCATGGCCGTCGGCGACCAGCTGGTTGATGACATCCACCGGCACGAACTTGCTGAAGGCCTTGAGGCTGCGCGCGGAATCGTCCAGCGCCTGGTCCAGGTGCTGGATCTCGAGCACGCGGCTGGGCTTGCGCGGCAGGTTGTCCAGCTCCAGCAGGCCGATGCGCCGCGCGATGTGCGAGAGGTTCTCCACCGGCGATGTCACCAGCTTCGACAGCTTGAGCGACATGAACAGCGCCACCGCCAGGAAGGCCAGCGCGAGCAGCAGGCTCAGCAGCACGGCATGCCGCAGGTCGCCCAGCAGGACGTCTTCGGGCACCCAGCTCACCAGCTGCCAGCCCGTGCTGGGAATGGACGAGGTCTGCACCAGATAGTTGCGCCCTTCGTGCGTGAACGAAAACTCGGTGTCGTGGCGGCTGCCCGCGGTGCCGTCGGCCAGCATGTGGGCATGCAGCGCGCCGAGCACGCCCGACGGGAGCTCCAGCTTGTGGAGCACGCCCGGATGATCGCTGCGCGCCAGCACGCGGAAGTCGGCGCTCAGGAGGGCGCTTTCGCCGTGGCCGATGCTGCTGCTGAATTGCTGCACGAACCCCGACAGGCGCCCCAGCGACACGTCGCCCGCCACCACCAGCGCCTGCGTGCCGCCCTCGGCGTAGCGCCGCTTGCCTGGCAGTGCGTAGGTCACGCCCAGTTCCTGCGCGGCGGCAAACACATAGGGCTGCGTCCATACCGGCCCCTGTGCCTTGCGGGCCTGCACATACCAGCTGCGCTGCGTCGGGTCGTAGCGGCTGTGCAGGGTCTCGACGCGCCGCGTGGCGTAGCGGTCCTGCACGTCGGCTTCGGCCGAGGGCGGCGGCTTGTAGTGCCAGGTCTCGGTGGTGAACTGCGGGCCGCGCTCTATGTGGCGCATGGCGGGCGTGGGGTAGCGCAGCGCCATCAGCATCTGGCCGGCTTCGTTGGCCACGTAGATGCTGTCGAGCTCGGGCGATTGCGCCAGCAGCGTCCACAGCAGCTCCGAAGTTCTCTCGGACTGCTCGCCCGCGGGCCGCAGGCTGGGGGCGCTGCCCGCCGCGTCGATCACCGACTCGGCCTTCTGCAGGAAGGCCAGCACCTTGTCCTCGGTGCGGTCGTGGTTGGCCTTGTGCGCGGAAGTGCCGATGCGCGAGACCAGCCGCTGCGACCCCCAATAGCCCAGCGACACCAGCAGCAGCGACTGCGTGAGCGCCACCGCGCTGACGATGGTGCCCACGTCCACCCTGAAGCGCCGCGAGCGCTTCGATGGCGGTGCCGCGGCGGCGGATTCGAAAGGCGGCTTTCCCGCCACACCCGGATTCCCGGACGAGTTCTTGTTCATACAGCTCCCTGACGACCACTCGAACACACCCGCGCCACGAAGGCGCGGATCGGCATCCGGCGAGTCCGCGGCCCCGATCGTTGGTGTCGGAGATCCTGGCGGGTGCCTGATGCGGTGGCGATTTTCGCCGGTCTTGGCTGGGAATGCGGCCGCGCCCTACAAGTAGAACGACCGTGCGGGAAAGCCCTCGTTCAGCGCGCGTCGTGGAAGATGATGCCCAGCGTGTGCCTGCGGCCCGAGCGCAGGCGGCTCACGCCGTGGCGCATGGTCACGCGGTAGCTGCCGCGCGTGCCCACCACGGGCCGCTGGTTGACCGCGAAGATCACCGCCTCGCCCAGCGCGAGCGAGACGACTTCGGCGCGCGACTGCATGCGCGGGCGCTGCTCGGTCAGCACGAACTCGCCGCCGGTGAAGTCTTCGCCCGGCCGGCTCAGCAGCACCGTGAGCTGCAGCGGAAACTGCAGGTCGCCGTAGAGGTCCTGGTGCAGGCAGTTGTAGTCGCCTTCCTGGTAGCGCAGCAGCAGCGGAGTGGGGCGCGACTGGCCGGCTGCGTGGCAGCGCGCGAGATAGGCGGCGTGGTCCGGCGGGTAGTCGGCGGGCTGGCCCATCGCGGCGGCCCAGGCGTTGGCCAGCGGCGCGAGGCGTTCGTACAGCGCGCCGCGCCAAGCGGCCAGCTTGGGCGGCAGCGGGTTCGCGAAGTACTGGTACTCGCCCTGGCCGAAGCCGTGGCGCTGCATGACGACGCGGCTGCGGAAGTGGGCGGGCCGGTCGTACATCGCCGTGAGCGCGGCGCACTCCTGCGACGTGAACAGCACGCCGGTGGTTGCGCAGCCGCGGTTGGCGAGCTCGGTTTCGATGCGGGGCCAGTCGAGCGCTGCGACGAGAGAGGCGGGGCTTGTCATGCGCGGAGTTTCCGGCTTCGGCACTGCCTGCGCTCGCCGTTTCCGGACACGGGTCCGCGGCATGCGCCGTGCCGCCGTTTTTGAGCGATCATCCGGCCATGGCAAGAGAAAAGACGACGACCGCGCGTGCGAGCGCCACGGGGCAACTGGTGCAGGGCCGCTCGGTTGCGACGCTGGGGCGCGGCATGGCGCTGGTGAAGGTCGGCAAGGCGGCGCGGCCGGCAGTGCGCCCCGAGGACAACACCACGGTGCTGCTGAAGAAGGCGGCCCGTGCGCTCAACAAGCCCGGCATCGACAGGGCGGTGGTCTTTCGCGGACCCAACGCAGCCAGGATATTCGCCTACTACGCCTACCCGCAGGACCCGACCAAGGTCATCCGCGAGTCCGCCGACGGTACCCAGGTGATCGGCCGGCTGGTCGACGGCAGGTTCCGCGCGAGCAAGGCGTGAGCCGCCGCCCACCCGGTCTCGAGAAGCTGCTCGAGCAGACGCAGGGGCCGCGCCCGGTGGCCTTCGTTCTTGCCGGCCACAACGGCTCCGGCAAGTCCACGCTGTGGTACTCGCGCCTGGCTGCGTCGCTGCGCATGCCGCTCATCAACGCCGATCGCATGATGATGTCGATCCTGCCGGACGCCGACCCCCGTACCGGGCATATCCCGCCCTGGGCCCAGCAGCTGCGCGACGACGACCTGAAGTGGCAGATCCTGTCGCAGGAAGGCGTGCGCGCCTTCAAGAGCCTGGTGATGGACCAGCGCATGCCCTTCGCGTTCGAGACGGTTTTCTCGCACTGGAAGCCGCTGCCCGGCGGCGGCCACGAATCCAAGGCGGACGACATCCGCGCGATGCAGCAGGCGGGCTATTTCGTCGTGCTGCTCTTCGTCGGCCTGGTGTCGGTCGACATGTCCGTCTTTCGCGTGAGCACCCGCAAGCAGCAGGGCGGCCACGACGTGGACCGCAGGAAGCTCATCGAGCGCTTTCCCCGCACGCAGGCGGCGGTCGGGCATGCGGCGCAGATCGCGAACATGACGCTCATGTTCGACAACAGCCGCTCCGAGAAAGACGCCTTCGCGCTGGTGCGGGCGCAGGCGAAGAAGTCGGTTCTGTTCGACGCGCGCGATCCGCAGTTCAAGATCGATCCTCAACTCCGTGCCGTGTGCGATCCGTGGCTGGAGAAGGTCGCGGGGCCGTTCAGGCCGCGGCGCATTTCGCCGCCGAAGAAGATTGCACCGGAACAAGTGCTGGGCGGGAACACCCCATGAGCACCGCCGTGATGCCGCAAGCGCTCGTCGACCTGCCCGGCGCGCCGCCGCTCACCCTTGCCGCGCCTGCCCGAGCAGCCAGTCGCTGAAGAACTTCAAGAGCGGCCGCTGGTCGGCGCGCTCGGGCGTGACGAGGTAGTAGTTGCGCTCGCCCGACAGGGGCCGCGCGCATGCGACGACAAGCTCGCCGCGCGCCAGTTCGTCGGCCACCAGCATCGTCGGCATCAGCGCCACGCCGAGGCCATGGGACGCTGCGGCCGCGAGGATGGAGAACAGCTCGTAGCGCGGTCCGCCGCGCGCGTTGGGTGCGTCGATCTGCTGCGCGTCGAACCACTGGCGCCAGCCGTCGGGCCGGGTGCTCTGCTGCAGCAGCGGCATCTTCGCGATGGCAGCCGGCGTCACGGCCTTGCCGCGCGGCAGCAGGGCGGGGCTGCACACCGGCACCACGTCTTCGTGCATCAGCAGCAGCGCATGCGTGCCGGCCCAGTTCTCGACCTGCGCGGGCGTGCCAGCGTAGAGCGCGGCGTCGAACTCGGCATCCGCGAACAGGAAGGGACGGGTGCGTGTCTCGATGTGCACCACCACGTCGGGCTGCAGCGCCGCGAAACCTTTCAGGCGCGGCATGAGCCAGCGGGTGGCGAAGGTGGGCACGGCCGCCAGCGAGAGCGAGCCGCCTTCGCCCTGGTGGGCCATCGCGTCGAGCGTGTCGCGCTCCATGGCCTCGAGGCGCTTGGCCGTCTGCCGCGCATAGGCCGCGCCGCTGGCGGTGAGCGCCACGCCGTGCCGTGTGCGGCGGAACAGCGCCACGCCCAGGAAGGCTTCGAGCGTGCCGATCTGGCGCGACACCGCGCTCTGCGTGAGGGCCAGCTCCTGCGCGGCGCGCGTGTAGCTCTCGTGGCGCGCGGCGGCGTCGAAGCACACCAGGGTCTGCAGGGGCGGGATCTTGCGGCGCATGCATGTATGCCTGGAAAGTATGAATGGAACGCAGCGCTCGCCAATGAAGACGCTGCCCGAACATCTTGCAAGACATTCTACAAACGCATATCTGGGTGAGGAATCCTCGTTTGCGTCATGGCTTGCGCGTGGCTAGGATCGACCGATCCCCCTCTTTTTGTTTTCTTCCCCCTTCTCCGGAGACAGCCACATGGCCGCCAAAGCGCAATTCCACTGGGATGACCCCCTTCTTCTCGACCAGCAACTGACCGACGAAGAACGCATGATCCGCGACGCGGCCAACGCCTACTGCCAGGAGCGCCTGGCGCCCCGCGTCACTGAAGGCTTCCGCACCGGCGAGACCGACCCGGCCATCTTCCGCGAGATGGGCGCGCTCGGCCTGCTCGGCCCGACCATCCCCGAGCAATACGGCGGCCCCGGCCTCAACTACGTGGCCTACGGCCTGATCGCCCGCGAAGTCGAGCGCGTCGATTCGGGCTACCGCTCGATGGCCAGCGTGCAGAGCTCGCTGGTGATGGTGCCGATCTTCGAATTCGGCACCGAAGCGCAGAAGCAGAAGTTCCTGCCCAAGCTCGCCACCGGCGAATGGATCGGCTGCTTCGGCCTGACCGAGCCCGACCACGGCTCCGACCCCGGCAGCATGGCCACGCGCGCCAAGAAGGTGCCGGGCGGCTACTCGCTCAGCGGCTCGAAGATGTGGATCAGCAACTCGCCCATCGCCGACGTGTTCGTGGTGTGGGCCAAGGAAGTCAGCGAAAGCGGCACGGTCGGCCCCATCCGCGGCTTCGTGCTCGAGAAGGGCATGAAGGGCCTGAGCGCCCCCGCCATCCACGGCAAGGTCGGCCTGCGCGCCAGCATCACCGGCGAGATCGTGATGGACGGCGTGTTCTGCCCCGAAGAGAACGCCTTCCCCGAAGTGCAGGGCCTCAAGGGCCCCTTCACCTGCCTGAACAGCGCCCGCTACGGCATCTCGTGGGGTGCCCTGGGCGCCGCCGAAGACTGCTGGCACCGCGCCCGCCAGTACACGCTGGACCGCAAGCAGTTCGGCCGCCCGCTGGCCGCCAACCAGCTCATCCAGAAGAAGCTGGCCGACATGCAGACCGAGATCACGCTGGGCCTGCAAGGCAGCCTGCGCCTGGGCCGCATGAAGGACGAGGGCATTGCCGCCGTCGAAATCACCTCGATCATGAAGCGCAACAACTGCGGCAAGTCGCTGGACATCGCCCGCATGGCGCGCGACATGATGGGCGGCAACGGCATCAGCGACGAATTCGGCGTGGCACGCCACCTGGTGAACCTGGAAGTGGTCAACACCTACGAAGGCACGCACGACATCCACGCGCTGATCCTGGGCCGCGCCATCACCGGCATCGCGGCGTTCGCGAACTGATCGAACGCATGAGCAACAAGCCCGCAGCACTCGACGGCATCAAGGTCCTCGATCTGTCCCGCGTGCTCGCGGGCCCGTGGTGCACGCAGATCCTGGCGGACCTGGGCGCCGACGTCGTCAAGATCGAGCGCCCCGGCGTCGGCGACGACACGCGCACCTGGGGCCCGCCCTTCATCAAGGACGCCGACGGCAACGACACCGACCAGGCCAGCTACTTCACCGCCTGCAACCGCAACAAGCGCTCGGTCACGGTCGACATGGCCACGCCCGACGGGCAGGCGCTGCTCAGGCAGATGGCGGCGCAGGCCGACATCGTGGTGGAGAACTTCAAGACCGGCGGGCTGAAGCAATACGGCCTCGACCAGGAAAGCCTGCGCGCGGCCAACCCGCGCCTCATCTACTGCAGCGTGACCGGCTTCGGCCACGACGGCCCCTATGCGGAGCGCGCCGGCTACGACCTGATGATCCAGGCCATGACCGGAATGATGAGCATCACCGGCCGCCCCGACGACGTGCCCGGCGGCGGCCCGCTGCGCGTGGGCGTGGCGCTGACCGACCTGTTCACCGGCGTCTACGCCAGCACCGCGATCCTCGCGGCGCTGCAGGTGCGCGACCGCACCGGCCAAGGCCAGCACATCGACATGGCGCTGCTCGACGTGGGCATGGCCATCCTCGCCAACCAGGCCAGCGCCTTCCTCAACACCGGCAAGGCGCCCGGGCGCCAGGGCAATACGCACCCGAGCCTCGCGCCCTACCAGGACTTTCCGACGCAGGACGGCGCGATGCTGCTGGCCATCGGCAACAACGGCCAGTTCGCGCGCTTCTGCGAAGCGGCGGGCCATCCGGAATGGGCGAGCGACGCGCGCTTTGCCACCAACACCCTTCGCGTGAAGCACCGCGGCGTGCTGATCCCGATGATGGAAGAACTCACGCGCACCCGCACCACGGCAGCGTGGGTCACGCTGCTCGAGGACAAGGCCGTGCCCTGCGGCCCTATCAACGACATCGCGCAGGCCTTCGACGACGCGCAGGTGCAGGCGCGTGGCCTCAAGGTCACGCTGCCGCGCGACGCGGGCGACGGCATCGCCAGCATCACCGGCGTGGCGAGTCCGCTGCGCCTGTCGGCCACGCCGCCCGTGCTGCGCCACGCGCCGCCCGCGCTGGGCCAGCACACGCGCGAGGTGCTGGCGGAGATGGGCATCGACGACGCCCGCTTCGACGCCCTGCGGTCGGCCGGCGTGGTCTGAAAAAAACGGCGCAGGCACGGCGAGCCCGGTGCGCCTTCCGGCGCCTGCGGCCGCAATCGCCTGACGCCCTTCGTCAGCCCGCGCGCCCGATGGTCGCCACCGCGAACACCGCCACGCCCAGCACCAGGTTCAGCGTCACCAGCTTGCGCACGGTATCCAGCCGCGCGGCAGCCACCGGCCACGCGCTTTCTTCCACCGCGCGCCGCATGGCCCGGAACACCGAGGCGCGGATGTAGACGTAGATCGCGGCCATCACGATCGCGATGCTCATCATGGCCTCGATGCGCCAGTGCAGGCCGCGAAAGCCGCCTGCCGCCATGATCATTCCCACGCCGGACACGAACAGCAGCGTGACCGACGCATCCACCCCGACGAAGAAGCGCCGCAGCGTCGCGGCCATCATGCGCAGCCGCAGCGGCGGCTCCAGCGTGGCGACGGCCGAGGGGCGCACCGCGAAGTGCATGGTCGCCATCCCGCCGACCCAGAAGGCGGCGCACAGCAGGTGGATGAAGAGTGCAATGACGTAGGACATGTGGTCCGATCAGAACACCGAAGCGGCGATGTGCGCAATGCGGCGGATCATCCCTTTCAGGCCGGGGTGCTTCTGGCCCGCGCGGCCGTGCGTCTTTCCTTGGCGGGCGTGTCGTCGGCATAGACCCGCATGTCGGCCACCACGCGGCGCAGCAATTCGGCCGCGGCCGGCGACAGCATGCGGCCGTGGCGCGACACGATGTGCGAGCGCCCCTGCGACAGCAGCGGGTTCTTCATGGGCAGCTCCACCAGTTCGGGGCTGTTGGCGTTGGGCGTGAGCGAGATGCGCGTGCCCAGCGTGTAGCCCAGCCCGGCCGACACGAAATGGCCGAGCGCGCTGAACGAGGTGGTGGTCAGCAGCGCGGGCAGCCGCACGCCCTCGCTGACCTCCGCCGCCTCGATGTGCTGGCGCACGCCGAAGTGGCGGTGCAGCGTGGCGCCGGGGTAGGGCAGCAGGTCGGCCAGCTTGAGCGGCCGGCCCAGCTGCGCGAGCGGATGCGAGCGCAGCACCATCGCCTGGATGGGCTGCGGGTGCGACTGGTGCGAGGTGAGCCGGTCGTCCTTCGGTGGCTGGAACAGCATGCCGATGTGGGCGCGCTCCTCGACCACGCGGCGCACGATCTCGTCGGTGCTGGCCACGTCCAGCTCGATGGTGATCTTCGGGTGCGTGGTCATGAAGTCGCGCAGGCTGTGGCGCATGAGCCAGTCGACGTAGCCCTCGCCCGCCACGATGTCGATGTGCCCGCGCTCGATCTTGCGGATGCTGTCCATCTGCGCCATGAGGTGCTGCTTCTGGCTGTTCTGGCGCCGCACGTAGCCGGCCAGCATCTCGCCCGCGTCGGTGGCCACCACGCCGCGTCCGTGGCGCTCCAGCAGCGGCACGCCGCACTCCTGCTCGAGGATGCCGATGGCGCGGCTGACGGCCGAGGGGTCCATGTCCAGCACGTCGGCGGCACCGCGCACCGAACCGCTGTCGAGCACCTGCATGAAGTAGCGCACGCGGCGCGTGTCGAGCTTGTCGTCCATGGCCCGGTCTCCTGAAGTTCGTGGCGAGTGTTGCATTCAATGCATCGAATATCCCTATTTGCGGTCATTGATGCAATAGAGCCGGACGCGGAAACTCGCCCGCATTCCGCCAGAAGAAGCCCCACCCATGACCTCTGCCGCCTCCGTTCTTGCCGCACCCGTACGCTCCAGCGCCTCCGGAAAACTCAAGCTCGTGCTCGTCACGCTGGCCATCGTGGCCGCGGCCGAACTCATCGGCCCGGTGCAGTTCAGCGTCGGCCCCGGCAAGGTGGCGCTGCTGCCGATGCTGTGGGCGCTGCTGATCGCGGCCGTGTGGGGCATTGCGCAGCGCCGCCTGCCGGGCGCGGTGCGCGTGGCCACGGCCGAGCAGTCGCTGGCCGGCGGCCTGCTGAACGCCGGCCTGCTGCTGTTCGTGGTGAAGCTCGGCCTCACGGTGGGCGCCGCGCTGCCGCAGGTCAGGCAGGCCGGCTGGGCGCTGCTGTTCCAGGAGTTCGGCCATGCGCTCGGCACCCTGGCGCTGGGCCTGCCGCTGGCGCTGCTGCTGGGCATCAAGCGCGAGGCCGTGGGCGCGACCTTCTCGGTGGGCCGCGAGGGCAACCTGGTGATCATCGGCGAGAAGTACGGCATGGCCTCGCCCGAAGGCCGCGGCGTGCTGGCCGAGTACATCACCGGCACCGTGCTGGGCGCGCTCTTCATCGCGGTGCTGGCGGGCTTCATCGCCAGCCTGCACATCTTCGATCCGCGTTCGCTGGCCATGGGCGCCGGCGTGGGCTCGGGCAGCCTGATGGCCGCCGCGCTGGGCGCCATCGCCGCGCAGCAGCCGGCCGAGATGCTGCCGCAGCTCACCGCCATTGCGGCCGCCTCGAACCTGCTGACCACCGTGGCCGGCTTCTACTTCACGCTGTTCCTGTCGCTGCCGCTGTGCTCGTGGCTCTACGGCAAGCTGGAGCCGGTGCTGGGCCGCTTCTCGAAGCGCGGCGCGCAGGACGCGGCGGGCACGGGCGCGGTGTCGCAAGTCAGCATGGCGCACGGCGGCGCCACGTCGCTGCGCGACACGCTCATCGCCTGGACGGTGGTGGGCGGCGGCGTGCTCATCGGCAATTCGCTGACCTACAAGGTGCCGGTGCTGGTGTCGCTCGAAGGCATGGCGGCGGTGGTGCTGATCGCGCTGGTGGTCGAGGGCATCAAGCGGCTGGTGCCGCGCCTGCCGATGGTGCTGGTGCTGTCGGTGGTGGCCACGCTGGCGGGCATTCCGGGGCTGTTTCCGTTTTCCGACGCGCTGATCGCCATCACCGCCAAGCTCAACTTCCTGGCCTTCACCACGCCGGTGCTGGCGCTGGCCGGCTTCTCGGTCGCGAAGGACCTGCCGGTGTTCCGCCAGTTGGGCTGGCGCATCGTGGTGGTGTCGCTCACCGCCACGGCCGGCACCTTCCTGGGTGCGACCTTGATCGCCGAATTCTTCCATTGACCCCGACAACCCCACGAGAGACCCACGCCATGTACCGCGACCCCGAAATCGCCGAAGACACCCGCGCCCGCATGCTCAGCTGGCGTCGCGACATCCACGCCAACCCCGAGACCGCCTTCGAGGAACACCGCACCGCCAACGTCGTCGCCAACGCGCTGATGCTGATGGGCCTGCCGGTGCACCGCGGCCTGGCCGGCACCGGCGTGGTCGGCACGCTGAAGAACGGCGAAGGCCCGAGCATCGCGCTGCGCGCCGACCTCGATGCGCTCAACATGCAGGAACTGGGCGCGCAGGCGCACGCCTCCAAGTGCGCCGGCAAGATGCACGCCTGCGGCCACGACGGCCACACCGCCATGCTGCTGGGCGCCGCCGAGCACCTGTCGCGCCACAAGCCCTTCAAGGGCACGGTGCACTTCGTGTTCCAGCCCGCCGAAGAGAACGAAGGCGGCGGCCGCGTGATGGTGGAGGAGGGCCTGTTCGACCGGTTCCCGGCCGACGCCGTCTACGGCATGCACAACTTCCCGGGCCTGCCGCGCGGACAGTTCGCGATCCGCAAGGGCACGATGACGGCCTTCCTCGACACCTTCGAGATCGTCATTACCGGCAAGGGCAGCCACGGCGCCATGCCAGAGACCGGCATCGACTCGGTGGTGGTCTCGGCCCAGCTCGTCAATGCATTGCAGACCATCGTGAGCCGCCGCACCGGCGCGACCGACTCGGCCGTGGTCAGCGTCACGCAGATCCACGGCGGCGACACCTGGAACGTGATTCCCGAGACCGTGGTGCTGCGCGGCACCGTGCGCACGCTCGACGCCGCCATCCAGGACAAGACCCAGGCCGCCATGCAGCAGATCTGCGACGGCGTGGCCGCCACGCACGGCGCGAAGGTGGCGCTCGACTACCGCCGCGGCTACCCCGGCGTGGTCAACACGCCCGCCGAGACCGATGCCGCCGTGGCCGCCGCAGCCAGCCTGGTCGAGCGCGCGCAGGTCAAGACCGACATCCCGCCGGCCATGGGCTCGGAAGACTTCGCCTTCATGCTGCAGAAGCGCCCGGGCGCCTACATCGGCATCGGCGCAGGGGAAGGCCCGAACGACCCGAACGTGCACAACCCGTACTACGACTTCAACGACAACATCCTGCCGCTGGGCGCGGCCTACTGGGTGGCGCTGGTCAGGCAGCAGCTTCCTGCATCAGGGGATGAGGGCATGATGCGCTGATGCTCTCCGCCTTCGACATCTTCAAGATCGGCATCGGCCCGTCGAGCTCCCACACCGTGGGGCCGATGCGCGCCGCGCTCATGTTCGCCCGGTCGCTCGAGCGGCAGGGCGTGCTGGCGCAGGTGGCGCGGCTGCATGCCGACCTGTTCGGCTCGCTCGGTGCCACCGGGCCCGGGCACGCCACCGACCAGGGCGTGATCCTCGGGCTCTTCGGCGACGCGCCCGACACCGTGCGGCCCGAGACCGTGCAGCCCCGGCTGGAGGCGCTGCGCCGCACCGGGCGGCTCGACCTGCTCGGCCGCAAATCCATTGCCTTCGACCGCGTGCGCGACATCGCCTTTCGCGGCGAAGAGTCGCTGCCCGAGCACCCCAACGCCATGCGCTTCACCGCGTTCTCGGCCGAAGGCGCCGTGCTGGCCGAGGGCACGTATTTCTCGGTCGGCGGCGGCTTCGTCGTCGAGGGCGGGCAGGCCGTGGCCGAGACGGTGGCCGCCGCGTCCGCCGTGCCGCATCCCTTTTCCACGGGCGACGAACTCATGGCGCAATGCCGCGCCACCGGCCTGTCGGTGGCTGCGCTGGTCATGCGCAACGAATGCGTCTGGCGGCCCGAGGCCGAAGTGCGCGCCGGGCTGCTGCGCATCTGGGGCGTGATGCAGCAGTGCGTGCAGCGCGGCTTCGGCATCGACAACCCGCTGGCCGCGCAAGCGCTGCCCGGCCCGCTGCGCATGCGCCGCCGCGCGCCGGAGCTGAACCGCGAACTGCTGGCGCAGGCCGGCGCGGCCGATCCGCTCGCGGTGATGGATTGGGTCAATGCCTTCGCGATGGCGGTGAACGAGGAGAACGCCGCCGGCGGCCGCGTGGTCACCGCGCCCACCAACGGCGCGGCGGGCGTGGTGCCGGCCGTCATGCACTACTACCAGCGCTTCGTGCAGCAGGCGGGCGATGAAGGCATCGTCGACTTCCTGCTCACCGCCGCGGCCATCGGCATGCTCTACAAGGCCAACGCCTCCATCTCGGGCGCCGAGGTCGGCTGCCAGGGCGAAGTGGGCGTGGCCTGCTCCATGGCTGCCGGCGCGCTGGCCGCGGTGCTCGGCGCCACGCCGGCGCAGGTCGAGAACGCCGCCGAGATCGGCATGGAACACAACCTGGGCCTGACCTGCGACCCGGTCGGCGGCATGGTGCAGATCCCCTGCGTGGAGCGCAATGCGATGGGCGCGGTGAAGGCCATCAACGCGGCGCGCATGGCGCTGCGCGGCGACGGCAGCCACTATGTGTCGCTCGACGCGGTGATCCGCACCATGAAGCAGACCGGCGAAGACATGAAGTCCACCTACAAGGAGACTTCGCTGGGGGGGCTTGCGGTGAACGTGGTGGAGTGCTGACCGAGCCTGCGTCAGAATGGCCGGCTCACTGTGCAATGCAGAAAGCCGAGGCCCCATGACCCGCTCCGTCGCCGAAAAGCGCGCCGACTTCCGCGCCCTCCACGAAAAAGGCTGCTTCGTGATTCCGAACCCCTGGGACACGGGCAGCGCGCGCTACCTCGAAGGCCTGGGCTTCAAGGCGCTGGCCACCACCAGCTCCGGCTTCGCGTGGTCGCGCGGACAGGCCGACGGGGCGCTGTCGCGCGCGCAGGTGCTCGACCACCTGCGCGAGCTGGTGGCGGCCACCGACCTGCCGGTGAACGCCGACTTCGAGAACGGCTTCGCCGCCGACGCCCAAGGCGTCGCTGAGAGCGTGCGCCTGGCCATCGAGACCGGTGTGGCGGGCCTGTCGATCGAGGACTCGACCGGCAACGCGGCCGACCCGCTCTTTCCCATTGAAGTGGCGGCCGAGCGCATGCGCGCCGCGCGCCAGGCCATCGACGCCTCGGGCGCCGACGTATTGCTCATCGGCCGCGCGGAGAACTTCTTCGCCGGCCGGCCCGATCTGGACGACGCCATCGCGCGGCTCAAGGCGTATTCGGACGCGGGCGCCGACTGCCTCTACGCGCCGGGCATCAAGACCCGAGAGCAGATCGCGGCGGTGGTCGCGGCCGTGGCGCCCAAGCCGGTCAACCTGCTGGTCGGCGGAACCAGCGAGCTGAGCATGGTGGACATCTCCGAGCTCGGCGTGCGCCGCGTCAGCGTGGGCGGCGGCATGGCGCGCGCGGCCTGGGGCGGCTTCATGCGCGCCGCGCGCACGCTCGCCGACGAAGGCCGCTTCGACGGCTTCGCGGACGCCGCGGCGGGCAGCGAACTCAACGCCTTCTTCCGCCCGTTCGCCGGCTGACGCGGTGGATGCGCTGCTCGCCGAGGTGCGTGCCTGCCGCGCATGCGCGGTGCACCTGCCGCTCGGGCCGCGTCCCGTGGTGCAGGCCGGCGCGAGCGCGCGGCTGCTGCTCGTCGGGCAGGCGCCCAGCCTCACGGTGCACAAGACCGGCGTGCCATGGGACGACAAGAGCGGCGAGCAGCTGCGGCGCTGGCTCGGCGTGGACCGTGCCGTCTTCTACGACCCCGCGCGCATCGCGCTCATGCCCATGGGCTACTGCTACCCCGGCCGCGGAACCAGCGGCGACCTGCCGCC
This sequence comes from Variovorax sp. PMC12, assembly GCF_003019815.1. Classification (NCBI taxonomy): domain Bacteria; kingdom Pseudomonadati; phylum Pseudomonadota; class Betaproteobacteria; order Burkholderiales; family Comamonadaceae; genus Variovorax; species Variovorax sp. PMC12. The sequence continues at coordinate 3,986,835 of NZ_CP027773.1, read as the reverse complement.
GCGCCGCGAGTGCGCCGCGCTGTGGCACGGCAAGCTGCTCGCGCGGATGCCGCACATCGAGCTGACGCTGCTCATCGGCCAGTACGCGCAGCGCCACTTCCTCGGCAAGACCGCGCGCGCCAACGTGACCGACACGGTCGAGGCCTTCGCTGACTACGCGCCGCGCTTCATTCCGTTGCCGCATCCGTCGCCGCGCAACACCGGCTGGTTCAAGCACCACCCGTGGTTCGAGAGCGACGTGCTGCCCGCGCTGCGCGAGCGGGTGCGACTGGCGCTCGGCACCTGACGGAAGTCAGCGCGCCGACGCCACCGGCACTGCCGCCGCATCGAACGGCCGCGCCGCGTACACCACGCGCCCGCCCACCACCGTCATCAGCGACGTGGTCTTGCCGATGCGCTCCAGCGGCACGCTGAGAAAGTCCTGGTCGAGCACCGCGAAGTCCGCCATCTTGCCGACCTCCAGCGTGCCGCGCCGGTTCTCGTCGAAGCTGAACCATGCGCTGCCCGCCGTGTACAGGCGCAGTGCTTCTTCGCGCGAGGGCGTTTCGTCGGGGCCGCGCATGGCCTTGCCGCTCACCGTCTTGCCGTCGAGCATCCATTGCAGCGCGACGAAGGGGTTGTACGAGGCCACGCGGTGCGCGTCGGTGCCCGCGCCCACGTTCACGCCGGCACGCAGCGCGGTGCCGATGGGCGGCATGCGCCTTGCCGCGTCGCCGCGCACGGCGAGCGCGCGGTCGCCCTGGAAGTACATCGCGTCCTGCATCGTCCAGCCGATGCCCAGCGCCTTCATGCGCGCGAGCGTCTCGGGCGAGGCGTCGTCCAGGTGCGCGATGGACCAGCGCAAATCCTTGATCGGCACCTCGGCGTTCAGCTTCTCGTACAGCCCGAGCAGATGGTCGACCGAACCGTTCTCCTGCCAGTGGATGGTGACGGCCAGCCTGCGCTGCGCCGCCCACTTGACGAGCTCGTAGAACTTCGCCTTCGCCGCTTCGTCGGGGAAGTTGTTGTTGTACATCGCGAGCGTCACGCGCTCGCCCAGGCCGTTGAACTTGAGCATGTCGTCGCCGAAGCCCATCGGCAGCATCTGGGTGAGGTCGCGAAACTCCTGCAGCTCGGCGCCGGGCTTCTGCGCGAACACGCTGTAGGCCACGCGCAGCGTCAGCGCCTTCTCGCGCCACAGCTCGAACAGCGCCGCGTACTGCGAGGGCGCGATGCTGAAGCCGCCCGGGTCCACCAGTCCGGTGATGCCGAGCCGGTTCAGCTCGGTGAAGAAGGCGCGCGTGCCGGCCACGTTGTCGTCGTAGGTCGGCTTGGGCAGCTTGTCGAACAGCGCCGAGATGCCGACGATGTCGCCGGTCATCCAGCCCGGCGCGCCGTCGGGCGACGGCTTCATGCCCGCGGGCAGCGTGCCGGCGGGAACGCCCAGCGCCTCGAGCGCCTTGGGCGTCATCACCACCGCTTCGTAGAACAGCTGCACGTACACCGGATTGTTCGGCGCGGCCTCCTGCAGTTCGGCCAGCGTGGGACGGCGGCGTTCTGCGAACTGCTGCTCGGTCCAGCCGCCGGCCACGATCAGCCAGCCGCCGGGGCGCGCATTGGCCGCTGCGGTGCGCAGGCGCGCCATGGCCTCCGCGATGGTGCCGGCGCCGATCCAGTTGACCTCGGTCGAATAGCTCAGCGCGGCGCGCACCGCGTGCATGTGCGAGTCGATGAGGCCGGGAATGACGGTGCGTCCGCCCGCGTCCACCGTGCGCGTGGCGGGGCCCGACAGCGCGCGCACCTGCGCGGCGTTGCCGACGGCCAGGATGCGCCCGTCCCGCACAGCGAGCGCCTGCGCGGTGCTGCCGGCTTTGTCGAGCGTGACGATCTTCGCGTTGGTGACGACGAGGTCCGCCGGTTGCGCCTGCGCGGCGACGGGCAGCAGCAGGCTGGCGGCGAGGGCGGCTGCCGTGAAGAGTGTGCGTGGTGTCATGTCAGTCGACCTTGATGCTTGCGGCTTTCACGACCTGCTGGGCTTTTGCCGTCTCGTCGACGATGAACTTGTTGAACTGCGCCGACGACATCGTGAAGGGCTCGGCGCCCAGCTTCTCCAGCCGCTCCTTCAGTTCGGGCGACACCATGATCTTCGCGACCTCTGCCTGCAGCCGGTCGACCACCGGCTGCGGCGTCTTCGCGGGCGCGAACAGTCCGACCCAGAACAGGTATTCCGAGCCGGGCACGCCGGCCTCCACCGTCGTGGGCGCATCGGGCAATGCCGACGAGCGCTTGCCCGTGCCCACCGCCAGTGCCTGCAGCTTGCCGGTCTTGATGAGCGGCAGCGCAGACACCATCGGCGCGAAGAACCAGTCGACGCGCCCGGCCATCACCTCGGTCATGGCCTCGGGCGTGCCGCGGAAGGGCACGTGCTGCGCGTCGATGCCGGCCGCGAGGCGGAACACCTCGGCGTTCATGTGCGTGGCCGAGCCGTTGCCAGCGGAGCCGTAGTTGAAGCCGCCCGGCTTGGCCTTCACCTTGGCCACCAGGTCTTTCACGTCGGTGAAGTGCGAGGGCGCCGTCACCAGCACGTTGGGCAGGCTGGCCATCGGCGTGATGCCGGTGAAGTCTTTGAGCGTGTCGTACGACAGGCCCTTGTAGATCCACGGGTTCACGAGGTGGCCGGCCGAATGCACCAGCAGCGTGTAGCCGTCGGCCGGCGACTTGGCCGTGATGGCCGCGCCCAGCGTGCCGCCCGCGCCGGGCTTGTTGTCCACGATCACGCTGGTGCCCAGGGCGGGCCCCAGCTTCTCTGCCACCAGGCGCGCGACGATGTCGGTGCCGCTGCCCGCCGTGAACGGCACGACCAGCCTGACCGGCTGCGTGCCGGGCCACGGGCCCTGCGCGTGGGTGCCGGTGAGCGCGCAGGCCGCGAGAGTCGCCGCCACGGCCAGCGTGCGCCGGCGGCTCCAGTTGAGTGTCTTCTTCATGCGTCTTGTCTCCGTTGATTTATTTGGTTGAGCGATGAATGACTGACCGACCGACGAAAGAGCTGCTACGGCGGCGGCGCGTTGGGCATCACCAGCGCGACCAGCACCGGCCGGTTGGTGCGGTTCTCCAGCTGGCGCTTTTCACCGGGTGCGAAGCGGCAGCTGTCGTACTGCTCGAGCACTTCTTCCTGGTGCGCCCCGTCGATTTCGCCGACCACGTGAAGCCGGCCTTCGAGCACGAGGTAGAGCTTTTCCATCGGCGAGCCGTCCAGGCCCGTGCGGCCGCCGGGCAGGATCTGGCTCATGCCCATCCACATCTGCGTGGAGGGGCCTGCTTCCTTGCCTTGCAGGCGCAGGCAGCGCATGTCGAAATGGTTGGGCGCCTCGTAGTGCGGCGCCTCGCTGAAACGGGTCACGTGCATGGGATGTGCTCCAGTAGGGGGCGGTTCTTCAGGGCCGCAGCACGACGCGGTCGGTGCTGCCCGACAGCACCAGGCGGTAGGCGTCCATGGCTTCGTCGAGCGTGAAGTGGCGCGCGACCGGAAAGGGCTTCAGCGTGCCGCGCTCGAAGCCATCGCGCATGGCGTCGAGCTGCGCGGTGCTGGCGATGCAGTCCATCGCCAGCGAATCGATGCCCACGAAGGTGTGCATGCCGCGGTAGAACGCGAAGATGTCGAAGGGCACGGCGCGGTCGTGCGTGGCGATGAAGATCTGCGTCGCGCCCTTGGCCATGGCCTTGTTGGCGGCCTCGAAGTAGGCGCTGCCCACGGTGTTGTAGACGATGTGCGCACCGCGCCCGTCGGTGAGTTCACGCACCCGTGCGGCCACGTCGGTGTGGTGGCGGGCGTCGATGAGGTCCACGGGTCCGTTCGCAAAGCCCGCGTAAGGCCCGGCGTGCCGCTGCACCGCGATCACGCGCGCGCCGGCCTGCGACGCCAGTTGCACTGCCGCCTGCCCGACCTTGCCGTTGGCGCCGAGCACCAGCACGGTCTGCCCGGCCTGGGGCATGCCGCTGCGCCGAAAGCCTTCATACGCGGTGACGAAGGGCACGCCCACGGCGCCGGCCTCGTCCATCGAGATGCCGCGGGGCTTGGCGCGCAGCGCCTGTTCGGGCAGCACGAGATAGCGGCCGTGCGAGCCGTCGCGGGTGATGCCGATGTCGCCGCCGGAGCCGTAGACTTCGCGCCCGATCCATTCGGAAGGGCCGCCGACGACGGTGCCCGCGAAGTCGCGGCCGGGGGTTCTGGGCCACACGGCCTGCGGCATGATGCCGAGCGTCGCCTTGACGTCGCTGGGGTTCACTGCGGCGGCCTCGACGCGCACGACGGCGTGGCCCGGGGGCGGTGTGGGTTCGGCCTGCGGCGTGGCGTGCAGATGCAGCGCGTCGAGGGTGGCGGCTTTTTCGTCCACGCGCAATGCGCGGGATGTGTGGGTCGTGTGCATGGCAGCGACGTTCATTTCTGTTTTCCTGCTTGCTGGGGTTTCTGGGGTTTTCTTGGGCGCTCTTGTTCGGGGCGCGTGCACAGGCCACCGGGTACTCCCCTCCCCGAATGTCCCCCGGGGCTGCGCCCCTCCTCCTTTATTTCGCTGCGGGGAGCACCCGGTGTCCTGTGCACAGGGCACGCTGCTGGTGCTCGGCCGATCAACGACTGCTCTGTCCAACGCTCACGCCGGCGGGGTGCCTTGCGCAGCGAAATAAAGGAGGAGCCCGAAGGGCGGGGGACATTCGCGGAGCAAGGCACCCCGTCGGCGTGAGCGCGCCCCGAACAACGTACCTCAGGCATTCGCCAGCCCCAGCATCGCGCGCGCCTCACGCGGGTTGGCCACTTCGCCGCCAAGGCTCACGAGGATGTCGCGCGCCTTCGCCACCAGTTGCGCGTTGCTCTCGGCGAGCACGCCTTTCTCGAGGTAGATGTTGTCTTCCATGCCCACGCGCACATGGCCGCCCAGCAGCCACGACTGCGCGACGATCGGGAACTCCATGCGGCCGATGCCGAAGGCGCTCCAGAAGGCGCCGCGCGGCAGCATGTTGCGCGCGTAGAGCAGCGTCTCGGGCGTGGGCGCAAAGCCGTATTTCACGCCGAGCACGAAGGTCCACATGGCCGGGCCGTCGAGCGTGCCGTCCGCGATCAGGTCCAGCGCCAGGTTGATGTCACCCGAATCGAAGATTTCCAGCTCCGGCTTCACGCCGGCCTCGCGCATCACCTTCGCCATGCGGCGCACGTTCTTCGGCGTGTTGATGACCACGTCGGGGCCGGAGTTCATGGTGTTCAGGTCGAGCGAACACACGTCGGGCCTGATGAGCGCGATGTGCTCCACGCGCTTCTCCGGCGGCAGCAGCGTGGTGCCGGGCGCGGCGATCTTCGGGTCGTCCTCGCTCGGGATGAAGCGCCCGCCCGGGCCGGTCGTGAGGTTGACGATCAGCTCGCGGTTGCTGCGGCGGATGCGATCCACCACCTCGCGGTACAGCTCCACCTCCATCGACGGCTTGCCGGTTTCCGGATGGCGCACATGGATGTGCACCTGGGCCGCGCCGGCCTCGGCGGCGGCCAGGCATTCGTCGGCGATCTGCACCGGCGTGATCGGCAGGTGCGGCGTCTGCTCCGGCTTCACGAGATTGCCCGTGACGGCGCAGGTGATGAGTGTCTTGGCGGCGCTCACAGGTGGCGTCCTCCGTCGACCACGATGCGCGTGCCCGTGACGAAGCGCAGGGTGGTGGCCAGCGCCTCGACCGTGGCCGCCACGTCGTCTGGCTTGCCGATGCGGCCGAGCGGCGTGGTGCTGGCCATCTTGCTGGCGAACTCCGCGCCGCGCCCGGGCACGAAGCCCGACTCCACCGCGCCCGGCGACACCGACACCACGCGCACGGCAGGTGCCAGTGTCTTGGCCAGCGCGTCGCCGACCACGTCGAGCCCGGCCTTGGCCGCCACGTAGGCCAGGTTGCTGCCCACGCCCGTGAAGCCCGCGATGGACGAGATGTTGGCCACCAGCGCGTCGCCGCTGGCCTTGAGCATCGGCGCGAAGGCGCGGATGGTGGCGAACACGCCGCGGAAGTTGGCGCGCACGATGTCGTCGATGAGCTCGTCGGTCAGCGCGTCCAGGTCGGCGGCCGGCACCGGCTGCGTGTGGCCCGCGCTGTTGACGAGGATGTCGCAGCGCCCGTGCGTGGCCTGCACCTCGGCGGCGGCGGCCACGAGGCTCGCCGAGTCGACGATGTCGGCGCGGATCGCCGCATGGCGCTGGCCGTTGGCCGAGGGCAGGGCGGCCGCGCGCGCCGCTGCGTCGTCGCCCTTGCGGTGCAGCAGCACGCAGGTGGCGCCGAGCGCGGCCAGGCGCGTGGCCGTGGCATAGCCGATGGCACCGAGGCCGCCGGTGATGACGGCGACCTTGCCGTCGAGTCTGGAGACAGGATCGAAGCTCATATCGATAGGGGGAGTTGGTTCAGGGAATCGGGGGGCGCGGGAATTTCATTTCGCCGGGTTCGAGTTCGAAGTCGTGGTGCATCGACGCGCTCTTGCCATCAGGCGCCAGCGCGAAGCGCCCGATCAGCCTGCGCGTCACGCCGAAGGTCGGGTCGCTTTCCAGGTTCTCGTCGTCGTCTGCGAACACCTGCGTGATCAGCACCTTGTGGCCGGGCTTGCTCACCATGAAGTGCAGGTGCGCGGGCCGGTTGGGGTGGCGCTGCTGCGCGCGCAGCAGCACGCCGCAGGGCCCGTCGGTCGGCACCGGGTAGCCGGCCGGTCGCACGCTGCGGAAATGGAAGCGTCCTTCGGCGTCGGTGGTGAAGCGGCCGCGCAGGTTCATGTCCTCCTGCGACGGGTCCTGGTTTTCATAGAGGCCGACGGGCGAGGCCTGCCACACGTCGACCGTGGCGCCGGCCACCGGCCGGCCCTCTTGGTCGCGCACCGTGCCCGTCACTTCGAGCGGCGTGCCGGGCGTGCCCGAGCGCGCGATGTTGTCGCCCGGCGCGCAGGCCGGTGCATTCGCCCGCCAGAACGGCCCGAGCAGCGCGGCGGGCGATTCGCCGTGCGGGTCCTGGTTGTTCTGCAGCGCGACCACGGTCGACACACCCAGGATGTCCGCCGCCAGCACCACTTCGTTCTTGGTCTCGCCCGTGGCATGGCCGATGGCGACGATGAATTCGAGCGCCTGCTCGAACTCGTCTTCCGTCAGTTTCACTTCCTGCACCAGCGCGTGCAGGTGGCGCGTGACAGCCTCCATCACTGTGCGCAGCCGCGGGTCGGGCGTGTGCTTCATGGCGTCGAGCACATGGCCCAGCACCGAGTCGGGGGAGGTGGCGATGTTCATGGTGGATTTGTGCAATCGTTTGCACGATATTAGCCAGATTTGCCGAAAAGTAAAATGGAGGTTTCCGGCAGACCCTGAGGGAAGCATTGACACCCGAGGCCGGCCGCCTCCGCGACAATCGTTTGCACCAATGAGCACCAGCCCGCCTACTGCCCCTTCTTCCGGCACCGTCACCATCCGCGACGTCGCGCGTGCCGCCGGCGTGCATGTGTCCACTGTCTCGCGCGCGCTCAGCCCCGAGAAGCGGTCGCTCATCAGCGACGAGGTGCTGCGCGTGGTCGAGGAGGCGGCGCAGCGCCTGGGCTACCGGCCCAACCGCGCGGCCTCGGCATTGCGCACGGGCCGCACGCACACCATCGGCGTGCTGGTGCCCGACATCACCAACGCGGTGTTCCCGCCGATCCTGCAGGGCATCGAGGCCAGCGCGGCGGCGCGCGGGTACTTCGTGTTCGTCACCAACGTGGCCGACCCGGCACTGGCGCGGCCGGTGCTCGAGCGCATGCTCGCGCAGCGCGTCGACGGCGTGGTCATGGCCACCGCCACGCGCGACGACCCTCTGGTCGATTTCGTCGCCAAGGCCGGCATGACGGCCGTGCTGGTCAACCGCGCCGATGAAACCGGCCGCCTGCCGGCCGTGGTCAGCGACGACCGTCTCGCGATGAAGCTCGCGGTCGACCACCTGGTGGCGCTCGGCCACAAGCGCATCGCGCACCTGGCGGGGCCGCAGACCATCCCGACCGGCGTGGGCCGGCGGCTGGGCGTGGAGCAGGCCCTGCGCGACCACCGCATGAAGCCCTTCCGCGTGGTCGAGTGCGCGAGCTACAGCCGCGAGGCCGGCGCGCTGGCCATGAAGCAGATGCTCGATGCCGGCGCGGCCCCGCAGGCGGTGGTGTGCTGCAACGACCTCGTCGCGCTGGGCGCCTACGACGCGCTGCGCGCGGCCGGGCTGCGCGTGCCGCAGGACATTTCCATCACCGGCCACAACGACATGCCGCTGGTCGACATGGTCGACCCGCCGCTCACCACCATCCGCCTGCCGCACCGCGAACTGGGCTGGCGCGCGGCGGAGATGCTGTTCGACGAGATCGACGGCCGATCGATGTCGGCATCGACCGTGGTGCTGCGCCCGGAACTGGTGGTGCGCCAGTCGACCGCCGCACCGCGCTGACGGGCGGCGACGCGACTTACTTCATGCGCCACCACAGGGCGGCGATGTCGTCACTCAGGCCTGCCAGCAGCAGCGCCACGGCAACCAGCACGACCAGCGCCTTCGTTCGCCGCGACATGCCTTCCCTGGGCGCGAAGTCTTCGGCACGGCCGCTGAAATGCACGCCGCAATAGGGGCAGCGCAGCACGTAGCCGAAGATCGGCTCGCCGCAGCGGATGCAGGGCACTTCGCCGGGGCCCGGTTCGGACGCGGACGCCGAGGCCGCGTCGCGCGTGGCCTGCTCCGCGGCACGCTGTTGCTGCTGCCGGGCGCGGCGCTCGCGGTGCGCGGCCAGGTCGATGGGTTCGTGGGAGTTGTCGGGCATGGTCGGACCCCGAAGTCTAGGACGCGTTTTTCTTTCGCGCAGCCGGCCGGCGCGGCGGCTTTGCCTCCAGCACCAGTTCGGCCGGCAGCGTGTCGTTCCACGATTCGGTGAAGTAGGCGCGGTCGCTCGGCACCAGCTGCGGCAGCGCCTCGCGCAGCAGGGCGAGCGATTGCTCCGCGGCCTTCAGTTCGCCGGCATGCGCGGCGTACCAGGCGTGCTCGAACAGCAGGCTGCAATGCTGCAGGCCCGGGTAGCGGCGACGGCCGGCCTGGTGGTCGGCCAGCCGCGCCTGCGCCACCTGCACCCAGCGCGCGGGCCAGTTCGTCGCGTCGAAGGCATCGGCCAGCGGGCCCGCGAGCTTCGACATGGCGGCCGGGTCCAGCGGCTTCTGCGCGCGGAACTGCGCAAGCGTGGGCTGTTTCTCGGGCCGGCAGTGGCCGCGCGCGATGCGCATCAGGTAGATCGCGTTCCACGCCGAGCGGCCCTGGCCGTCGGTGTGGCCGCACAGCCATTCGGAGAAGGCGATCCACTGCACTGCGCGGCGGGTGGTGTCGGTGTTGCCGTCCTGCGCGAGCGCGGGCAGGTCCGACAGGCCCACGCGGTCGAACAGCCATGCGGCCATGCCCATGTTGGCGGCCACGTGCTGCGCCGCGTCGAAGGAATGCGACTCGAACGCCGCCGCCAGCGCCTCGCCGAAGCGGCGCAGCGACTCTTCGGCGAGCGCCGCGGCGGCCGGCTTGTCGTCGGCCGAGAGCCCGAGCGCGCGCGAGCGGCACACCAGCGCCCACAGGTTGCACCACTCGAAGCGCACGTCGGGGTGGTGCCGCAGCACCAGCCCGCGCGCCGCGTCGTCGGCCATGCCGCCCAGCAGCGACTGCGCCAGCGGCAGGTCGCGCGCGGTGTAGGCGCACCATGCGGCGACGATGCATTCCATCGCGCCGAGGTAGTCGTTGCCCGCCACGTGATGCGCCAGCCGCTGCTTCTTCAGCGCCTGCAGCCGGCGCCGTGCCTGCTCGTTGTCGCCGAGCCGGCGCCACAGCATGGCCTCGTTGAGCGTGACCAGCGCGCGCTGGAAATCGGTGGCGGCCAGCGTGCCGGCCAGGCGTATCGATTCGAGCGCGCTGGCCGGCTGGCCGCTGGCACTCGCATCGCCGGCGTTCATGCCGGCCACCGGCGCCATCAGCCGGCCCTGCCGCGCCGCCTGCTGGGAGGCGACCAGCTGCTTCCAGAAGGCCGCGTCCTGCAGGTGCACCGCGTCGGGCGGCGGCGAGCCGGCCGCGGCCTGCGACTTGCGCGCGCGCAAGCCGAGGAACGACGCCACCTCGGCGGCGGTGGCCGCGCGGCCTTCCACCAGCACGCGCACGCGCCTGGCTTCGGCGGACGGCAGCCAGAACGGGCCCTGGCTGCGCCGCTCGGCATTCAGGAAGCGCGGCTCGCGCAGCGTGTCTTCGCCCCAGCCGACCTCGATGTTCCAGGCCTTGAAGTCGCGGAACGCGCGGCTCACGACCATGCGCAGCGTGCTGGCGTCGGAGACTTCGCCGCGCAGGTCGGCCAGCCGCACGACGCCGGTGCCGGCTTCGTGGGCGTGCTGCATGCGCACCAGCAGCCAGAGCGACTGGAAAGCCGCGCGCCGGCCATTGACCGACTGCGGCGAAGTGAGTTCGATGGAGAGAAGAGAGGGCTTGGGCACGCCCCGGATTGAACCTCAAAACCGGCGCGATACCTGAAGAAAAAGCGCCGCAGCGGCTCAGTAGCGGTGGCGGTCCAGCAGCTCCGGCACTTCGCTGCGCCCGATGCCCAGGTCACGCAGCTCGTGCTCGCTCATGCCGGCCAGGTGCCGCATGTCGGCGCGCGCGCGGCGGCGATTCACCACGCGGCGGCGCCAGCCGCGCAGGGCATGGATCAGGCGTTGGTGAAAAGTCGATGGCTTCGGCGCGGTCACGATGGGCTCCTTGGTTGGGAGCGCTCATCTTCCGGCGGTGCGTGATATTGTGGAAGTTGAGAATCCTGAGGCTTGCAATCAGCTTTGCTGATGGCGCGATCCTTCACCCCCAACACGGCGACCCGATGCGACAACTCAACCTCGACCAACTGCGCACCCTCATCGCCATCGTCGACCTCGGCACCTTCTCGGCCGCGGCCAAGGCGCTGCACCTGGCGCAGCCGACGGTGAGCCTGCACATCAGCGAACTCGAGTCGCGGCTGGAGGCGCCGCTGGTGGTGCGCGGCAACCGCCGCATCACGCCGACCGCCGCCGGCGCCGCACTGGTCGAGCGCGGGCGCAAGCTGCTGCGCGACACCGACGACGCCGTGGAAGCCGTCAAGCGCCAGGCCGAGGGCCGCACCGGCCGGGTGAGGCTGGGCACCTCCACCGGCGTGCTGGTCGACCTGCTGCCGCAGGTGCTGGAGGCGCTGGGCGCGGAGCATTCGGGCATCGACGTGGAGGTGAGCATCCGCGGCTCCTACGAGGCCATGGAGCGGCTGGCCGCCGGCACGCTCGACATCGGGCTGGTCGCGATTCCGCAGCCGCCGGTGCGCGGCATCGTCGTCACGCCGTGGTGCGAACAGCCCATGATGGCCTTCGTGCCCCCGCGCTGGAAGGCGCCGAAGCGCGTCACGCCGGCCTGGCTGGCGGCGCAGCCGCTGATCTTCAACGAAGCCACCACGCACATGTACCGGCTCACGATGGAGTGGTTTGCCGAGGCGGGTTTTGCGCCGCGTGCGCGCATCGAGCTCAACTACGACGCCGCCATCCGCAGCCTGGTGGCGGCCGGCTATGGCGCGGCGTTGCTGCCGCTGCAGCAGAGCACCGACAACGTGCGCGGCGACCGCATGCAGATCCTGCCGGTGAGCCCCAGGCTCACGCGGCGCGTGGGCATCGCGCACCGCCAGCACGCGGCGCTCGACGGCGCCACGCTGAGCGTGCTGAAGGTGCTGACGGCCTTCCGCCAGGCCTGAGCCGAACCTGGTGGATCAGCCCGCGTCGGGCTTGGGGCGCATGCCCAGCGAGAGGATCTCGTTGGCGTTGACGATGGCGGTCGCTATTTCTTCGGTGGTGGTGCGCTTGCTCATGGCCTGGTCGCGGATCAGGTCGTAGGCCTGGCCCTCGGACACGTCGTGCGTCTTCATGAGGATGGCCTTGGCTTCGGCGATGCGGCGCTGGCCCAGCAGCTTGGCTTCGACCTTGCGCAGCCGCTTGGCGAGCGAGCGTGCCTCCTTGTGCGCCTCGCGCGCCACCACCAGCGCCGAGAACAGACCGAACGAACGCACCGGCGAAGGCAAAACTGCCTTGGCGCCGATTTCCAGCACGGCCTCGATGATGGTCGGGTTCTCGTAGGTGACGACCGCGATGATGGCCGGCGCGTCTTCGCTCTTGGTCCATTCGAAGCGCATGTTGATGAAGTCGGGCTGCACCGCCATGAAGGCGACGTCGATGCCTTCGGGCAGGACTTGCACGGGCGGCCAGAAGGCCTGCACCTGGCAGCCGATGCGTTGCAGCTGTTGCGTGAGTTGGCGGCCGTCGTTGTCGTCGGGGTGGATCACGGCGATCTTCAGCAGGCGCAGCTCTTTCAGCTGCGGCGGCGTGACGCGCAGGGTGTGCCGTTTGGGGGCTGTGCCTTCCACTTTCAGGCCTTCTTTTGTTCGGGGTGTGTGCACAGGCCGCCGGGTGCTCCCCTCCGCGAATGTCCCCCGGGGCTGCGCCCCTCCTCCTTTATTTCGCTGCGGGGAGCACCCGGTGTCCTGTGCACAGGGCACGCTGCTGGTTCGCAGTTGATCAACCAGCGCTCTGTCCGACGATCACGCCGATGGGGTGCCTTGCGCAGCGAAATAAAGGAGGAGGCCGCAGGCCGGGGGACATTCGCGGAGCAAGGTACCCCGTCGGCGTGAGCGCGCCCCGAATGCCTCCTGGAGCAACAAATGGAGGAACTGAAGTTCATCCTAGATCTCCAGCGTATCCAGCTTGGCCGTCCAGTCGCCCAGCGAGTGGGTGACCAGATAAGGATCCGGGTACACCGCCCGCGTCGCCTGCCGCACGATGGTGAACTGCCCGTGCGCGTCGACCCGCCCGATGCGTGGGTACAGGCATGTGTGATGGTTGGCCGGGTCGATCTTCACCAGCCCCTGCGGCGCATCGAACTCGCTGCCCAGGATGTACGGAAGAATCTCCGCGATGCCGTCGCTCCCCGCCTGCCGGTAGGCGTTCGCAAAAATGTGCATCTGGAAATACGAAGCCTCCCAGCACAGGTTGGGCACGCAGCCGTCGCCGAAGCGCGCGCGCAGCATCGCCAGGCAGCGCCGGTTCGCGGCCGAGTCGATCGACTGGAAATACGGCGCCGCCGTGAAATGCCCCGTCGCCACGCCGTGGCCCATCTGAGAGATCTCCGCCTCCGAAGTCGTGAGGCTGGCGATCGGCATCGTCTTCGGGTCGAAGCCCGCCTCGGCATACGCGCGGTACAGGCTCGCGGTGGAGTCGCCCACCACCGTCGAGAAGATGAAGTCGGGCCGCTTGTCGCGGATGTCGTCCATGATGGCCCGGTAGTCTCGCTCGCCGGCGTCCAGCGCCACGTAGCGCTCGCCCAGCTTCTCGCTGCCGGGGCGCTGCATCACCAGCTCGCCCATGATGCGGTTCGACTCGTAGGGGTAGATGTAGTCGGAGCCGATCAGGTACACCCGCGCGCCGAAGTTCGTGGTCATGAACTCCGCCAGCTGCACGCTGTTCTGGTTGGGCGCCGCGCCGGTGTAGATCACGTTGCCCGAGTACTCGAAGCCCTCGTACAGCGTGGGGTAGAACAGCAGCTTGTTCCACTTCTCTATGACCGGTATCACCGCCTTGCGGCTGCTCGACATGTAGCAGCCGAAGATCACGTTCACGCGGTCCTGCACGATCAGCTTTTCCGCAAGCTGGGCGTAGCGCGCGGGGTTGGACTGCGGGTCGTAGCGCACCGCCACGATCTCGCGGCCGTCCACGCCGCCTGCCGCGTTGATCTCCTCGATGCCGAGCAACGCGCCCTGCAGCTGCGAGAGTCCGATGGTCGATGTGACGCCGGTTTCCGAATAGAGGATGCCGACGCGTATGGGGTCCTTGTCAGCCACGCTGAAGTCTCCTGGGGTGTCGAATCATCATAGTCTTCAGTCAGTGGGCCGCGGCAAGGCGTGCGCTCATGCGCGCGAGGCGCACCGGCAGGCTGCGCGCGTCGTCGGCGATGCAATAGTTGCGCCAGCCGAAGATGCGCCGCACATAGGCGTCGGCCGCCCCGTCCACCGCGATGCAGGCGGCGCGCACGCCGGCGTCGCGGGCCTCGGCGACGGCCTGGCGGGCGTCTTCGATCAGGTATTGCGGATCGTGCACGTCGATGTCGGAAGGCGCGCCGTCGGTCACCAGCAGCACCGCGCGCTGGCCGGGCGGCTCGGCTTGCATCAGCGCGGCGGCGTGGCGCAGCGCAGCGCCCATGCGGGTCGAGTAGCGCCCGCGCAGCGCGCCGATCATGGCGCTCGTCGGTGCGTCGAGCGGACGGCCGGCTTCGAGCAGGCGGTAGTAGTACACCTCGGCGCGCGTGTTCGACGAGAAGCCGTGGATCGCCAGCCGGTCGATGCCGCGCGCGTTCGACGCGGCCAGCAGCAGCGCGGCCTGCTTCTCGATGTCGAGCAGCGAGGCTGCGTGCGGCCCCGGGTCGTTGGCCGAGGCCGACAGGTCGAGCAGCACCAGCACGCTCGACGGGCGCGGGCCCTTGCCCGGGCGCATGAAAAGCCGCGCATCGGGCCGCAGCCGAAGGCTCCGGTCGACCAGCACTTCGATGGCCGCGTTCAGGTCGATGTCGTCGCCTTCCCACTGGCGGCGCAGGCGGTGCGTGCGGTCGAGGTGGCGCGCGCGGGGCAAGGCGAGTGGGGCGATGCGCCCGTTGCCGGGCGCGGCCTGCTCGCGCCCCGGCAGCAGGCCCTGCCACGCCGGCAGCTTTTCGATCACCGTGCACCAGTCGGGGCGCAGTCGCTCGAGCTTGCGGTCCCATTCGGGGTATGTGTAGCGGCCGAGTTCGATGTCGTCCGCCGCATCGGAAGTAGGCGGGCCGCTGCCTTCGTCCGGTGCATCGGAAGGCGGTGGCGGCCGTGCGCCTGCCTGTTGCAGCGCGATGGCTTCGTCGGGTGCGGTCTCCGTCTCGGCGAATTCCCACAGGTAGCTGTTGTCGTCGCGCCAGGGCGCGGGCACGGCGTAGTGCTGGGGCTCGAAGCGCACGCGCATCTGGCCCAGGTCGTTGGCGAGGATCGACGCGATGACGCGGAAGGCGTCGTAGTCTTCCAGGCCCGCGCTGGCGACGGTCTCGTCGAACAGGCGGCGTGTCTTGTTCACCCAGTGGTTGTCGTCGATCGCGTCGGGCAGCAGCAGCAGGCGGTCCATCCGGGAGACGAGCGCCGCGAAGCGCAGGTCGAGCGGGTCGGACGCGGGCGGGAGCGATGCGGCGAACCAGCCGTGCAGGCCGGGGAAGTCTCGCCACAGCAGGCGCTCGACACGCGCGTCCTCGATGGCCGAGACCACGGCGATGCCCATCTGCTTGAGCCCGTGTGCCGGGCGCGCGGGCCGCGAGTGTCGCAGGTGCGCGACCGCATGCGCGACCATGGCGCGGCGCAGGTTCGGCTCACCGGTGCCTTCGGGCAGCAGCAGCTTGCGGCCCGTGAGCACGGCGCGCGTTCCCGCGCCAGTCAGCGCCTGCACTTCCACATCGACGCCCGCCAGGCCGCGCGCCAGCAGCGACAGCGCACCGAGGCCGCCGGACGCGTCGTTCATCCGAACTGCGCCTCGACAAAGCCCTGCAGCGCGCTTGCCATGTCGGGGTCGTCGGTCAATGCGCGCGTCATCGTCATCTCGCAGCTCTCGCGCGGCGTCACGCCGTCGCGTATCAGCACGCCCGCGTAGATCAGCATGCGCGTCGACACGCCCTCGTCGAGCCCGCGGTGCTTCAGCTCGCGCGAGCAGCGCGCGATGGCCACCAGTTTCGCGGCGAGCCCGGGCTCGACACCGGCCTCGTGCGCGACGATCTCCGCCTCCAGCGCGCTGCCGGGGTAGTCGAACTCCAGCGCCGCGAAGCGCTGGCGCGTCGATGGCTTCATGTCCTTCGCGCTGCTCTGGTAGCCGGGGTTGTACGACACCACCAGCTGGAAATCGGGGTGCGCGTGCACCAGCTCGCCCTTCTTGTCGAGCGGCAATATGCGCCGCGCATCCGTCAGCGGGTGGATCACCACCGTGGTGTCCTGCCGCGCCTCCACCACTTCGTCGAGATAACAGATGCCGCCGTGCCGCACCGCCAGCGTCAGCGGCCCGTCGTGCCAGGCGGTGCCGTTGGCGTCGAGCAGGTAGCGCCCGACGAGGTCCGAGGCCGTCATGTCCTCGTTGCAGGCCAGCGTCACCAGCGGCCGGCCCAGCGACCACGCCATGTGCTCCACGAAGCGCGTCTTGCCGCAGCCGGTCGGGCCTTTCAGGATCAGCGGCATGCGGTGGCGGTACGCCTGCCGGTAGAGCGCCACCTCGTTGCCGGCAGGGCGGTAGAAGGGCTCGGCCTCGATGCGGTAGGCGACCAGCGGATCGGGAACCGCCGCGTTCATCGGTGCTTGGCCGGCTCGTTCGGAATGCCTTCGATCGGGCATTCGGGCGTGCCCACCGTGCTGCGCGTGAACGACTCCACCATCTCGCGCGTGCCCTCGGGGTCGTTGATCCACTGGGTGTAGAAGTTGTACGGGCAGGCCGCCACGCCCTTGTCACCGTCGCCGGAGTTGATGGTGCCGGTGTAGCCGCGGTGCACCAGCTTGAACAGGTGGTTCTGCGACTGGCCGTTCTTGCGCGCGTCGCGGATCAGGCCCATGGAAAGCTCGGCGTAGTTGATGCCCATCTCTTCCTCGCCGCATTCGCCGAGCGTGCGGCCGTCGAAGCCGATGAGCGCGGAGTGTCCGAAGTACGAGTACACGCCGTCGAAGCCCGCCGCGTTGGCCACCGCCACGTAGGTGTTGTTCATGAAGGCCATGGCCTTCGACACCATGATCTGCTGCTCCTTGGCCGGGTACATGTAGCCCTGGCAGCGGATGATGAGTTCTGCGCCGCGCATCGCGCAGTCGCGCCAGATCTCGGGGTAGTTGCCGTCGTCGCAGATGATCAGGCTGATCTTCATGCCCTTGGGGCCTTCGCTCACGTAGGTGCAGTCGCCCGGATACCAGCCCTCGATGGGCACCCACGGCATGATCTTGCGGTACTTCTGGACGATCTCGCCCTGGTTGTTCATGAGGATCAGCGTGTTGTAGGGCGCCTTGTTCGGATGCTCCTCGTGGCGCTCGCCGGTCAGCGAGAACACGCCCCACACGTTGGCGCGGCGGCAGGCGTCGGCGAAGATGGCGGTTTCCTCGCCGGGCACGGTGGCGGCCGTGTCGTACATCTCCTTGGCGTCGTACATGATCCCGTGGGTGGAATATTCGGGGAACACCACCAGGTCCATGCCCGGCAGGCCCTTCTTCATGCCGACCAGCATCTCGCCGATCTTGCGGGCGTTGTCCAGCACCTCGGCCTTGGTGTGCAGGCGGGGCATCTTGTAGTTGACGACCGCGACACCCACGCAATCGTTGCTGCTCGAAATATCACCATGTCTCATGACGCTGCTCCTGAAAGAGGGGTTGAAGAAAAAAGGGAAGGGCTCTCACACGGTCAGGAAAGACCTGACCTTGTCCTGGTCGAGCGTTGCGCGCGCCTCGTCGTGCACGAGGCGCCCGCGGTCGATGACGAGAAAGCGGTCGGCCAGGTCGAGCGCGAAGCTCAGCACCTGCTCCGACACCACGATGGCGAAGCCGCGCTCGGCGCGCAGCACGTTCAGCGTCTGCGCGATCTCCTTGATGATCGAAGGCTGGATGCCCTCGGTCGGCTCGTCGAGGATCAGCAGCTTGGGCTCGGAGATGAGCGCGCGCGCAATCGCCAGCATCTGCTGCTGGCCGCCCGAGAGGTTGCCGGCCTTGCGCTGCTTCATGTCCTTGAGCACGGGGAAGAAGCGGTAGAGGTAGTCGGGCACCGTGCGGTGGCCGGACTTCGCGGCGCCAGAGAGGATGTTCTGCTCCACCGTGAGGAACGGGAACACCATGCGCCCCTGCGGCACGAAGGCCAGGCCCTGCGCCACGCGCTGGTAGCTCGGCAGCTTCGTGATGTCGGCGCCGCCCAGGCGGATGCTGCCGCCGCGCGCAGGCAGCAGGCCGATGAGCGACTTCAGCAGCGTGGTCTTGCCCATTCCGTTGCGGCCCATGATGGCCACCGCCTCGCCGGGCGCGACGCGCAGGGACACATCGCGGATGACGTGCGACTCGCCATAGGCGACGTCGAGTTCGGAGACTTCGAGCATCTGTGTTTCTCCTTGTGCTCAATGGCCCAGGTACACGTCGATCACGCGCGGGTCGGACTGCACTTCGGCGGCCGTCCCCTCGCTCAGCAGCCGGCCCTGGTGCAGCACGGTCACGCGGTGGGCGATGCGCTTGACGAAGTCCATGTCGTGCTCGATCACCACCACCGACTTGCCCACCGAGATGCGCCGCAGCAGGTCGCCGGTCTGCTCGCGCTCGCGCGGGCTCATGCCGGCCACGGGCTCGTCGAGCAGAAGAAGCTCGGGCTCCTGCATCAGCAGCATGCCGATCTCCAGCCACTGCTTCTGGCCGTGGCTGAGCTGGCCCGCGCGGCGCTCGAGCTGGTCGAGCAGGAACACGTCGGCCGCCATCGCGTCGATGCGCTCGCGCAGCGCGGCCGTACGGCGAAAGGCCAGCGACTGCAGCAGGCCGTGCATGCGCGGCAGCGAGATCTCGAAGTTCTCCAGCACCGTGAGGTCTTCGTAGACCGAGGGCGTCTGGAACTTGCGGCCCACGCCGGCACGCACGATCTCGTACTCGTTCAGCCGGCCGAGGTCCTGGCCGTTGAACAGCACGCGGCCCGCGCTCGGGCGGGTCTTGCCGCAGATCATGTCGAGCAGCGTGGTCTTGCCCGCGCCGTTCGGCCCGATGATCACGCGCAGCTCGTTGCGCTCGACCGCAAGGCTCAGGCCGTCCACCGCCTTGAAGCCGTCGAAGGACACGGTCAGGTCTTCGACGCGCAGGATCTGCTCGTTCGAAGGCGGCACCGCCGAGGCGGCCTGCGGCAGGCCGCCGTTGGGCATGGTCATGGTCGCGTTCATGGCGTGGCCTCCGCGCCGCGCCGGCGCAGCAGCCTCGCGCCCAGGCCCGCGAGCCCCTCGGGCATGGCCCACACCACGAGGATGAACACGGCGCCCAGGAAGTACAGCCAGCCTTCCGGGAAGGTCTCGGACAGGTACGACTTGAGAAAGCCGATCAGCAGCGCGCCGACGACAGCACCCGGTATCGACAGCCGGCCGCCCACCGCCGCGTAGATCACCATCTCCACCGAGGCCACCACGCCGATCACGCCCGGGGCGATCAACCCCACCTGCAGGCTGTAGAAGGCCCCGCCGATGGAAGACAGCACCGCGGCCACCGCGAACACGAAGGCCTTCATGTGCGCCGTGTTGTAGCCGCTGAAGCGCACGCGGTCTTCCCGGTCGCGGATGGCGATGAGGATCTTGCCGAAGCGGCTGCGCACGATGACGAGCGACACCGCCATCACCAGCGCGATCGCCAGCACCTCGACGAAATACATCGTGCGCTTGGCGTCGTCGCCCGCGATGTCCAGGCCCAGCAGCGTGCGGAAATCGGTGATGCCGTTGGCGCCGCCGGTGTCGCCCTGCTGGCCGATGACCACCACGGTGAGCGTGAGCGCCAGCGACAGCGTGACGATCGCGAAGTACACGCCGCTCACCCGCCGCTTGAAGATGGCGTAGGAGAACACGTAAGCCAGCACCGCGGGAACGGCGAGGATGCCCACGACGGTCCAGCCCAGCGAGTGGAACGGAACCCACCACGAAGGCAGCTGGTCGACGCTGCTCCACACCATGAAGTCCGGCAGCTCGGGCGCCGAGGCTTCGAGCTTGAGGAACATCGCCATCATGTAGCCGCCCAGGCCGAAGAACATGCCCTGGCCCAGGCTCAGCACGCCGCCGTAGCCCCAGGTCAGCACCACGCCGACCGCGACGAAGGCGAAGGCCAGGTATTTGCTCACGAGGTTGAGCCGGAAGGGATCGAGTGCGGCAGGCAGCACCACGGCCAGCAGCAGGAGCACCGCGGCCATCGCGCCGATGTCGCGCCTGCGTTGGGGAGAGAGTTTCGACAACATGCCCTCAGCTCCTCGACCGCGTGGCGAACAGCCCGTTGGGCCGGAAGTACAGCACCACGATCACCAGCAGCAGGATCGTCGCCTTGGCCATCGAGCCGCTCATGAGGTACTCCAGCCAGGTCTGCGACTGCGCGATGGAGAAGCCCGAGAGGGCGGTGCCCACCAGGCTCTGCACGCCGCCGAACACCACCACGATGAACGAGTCGACGATGTAGAGCTGCCCCGTGCCCGGGTTGGTCGAGCCGATCATGGTGAACACCGCGCCCGCGATGCCCGCCAGGCCCGAGCCCAGCGCGAAGGTCATGGCGTCCACCCGGTGCGTGTCGATGCCCACCGCGCCGGCAATGGCGCGGTTCTGCGTCACCGCGCGCACCTTGAGCCCCCACGGCGTGCGGTACAGCAGCAGGTACACGCCGGTCGCGACCAGGGCCGTGAGCCCCACGATGAAGATGCGCGTGAGCGGCAGCTGTATGCCCGGCGTCGGCTCCCACGCCCCGGCGAGCCACGAGGCCAGCGGCACGCTCACCTCCTGCGCGCCGAAGATCGAGCGGTAGGCCTGCTGCAGCATCAGGCTCAGGCCCCAGGTCGCGAGCAGGGTGTCCAGCGGGCGGTCGTAGAAGAAGCGGATGAAGCCGCGCTCCAGCACATAGCCGAACGCGAAGGTCACCGCGAACGCGAACGGAATCGCGGCGAACAGGTACAGGTCCATGAAGCCCGGCGCGAAGTGCTCGAAGAAGCGCGCGGCCAGGTAGGTCATGTAGGCGCCCAGGGCCATCAGCTCGCCGTGCGCCATGTTGATGACGCCCATCAGGCCGAACACGATGGCCAGCCCGATCGCCATCAGCAGCAGGATGGTGAACAGGCTCACGCCGTTGAACACCTGCATCACCGCGATGTCGAAGTTCATCGCGTTCAGACCTTCGGGAAGGGGTTGGGCTCGACGAGCTGGGGCGATTCCCACACGATGTCGAACTGCCCGTCGGGCCGGGCGCGGCCCACGCGCACCTTCTTCCACACGTGGTGGTTGGTGGCGTGCACGCGCACCGTGCCTTCGGGCGCTTCTATCTCCACGCCCGCCGCTGCCGCCGTGACCTTGTCGACGTCGAAGGACTTGGCCTTCTCCACCGCCAGCTTCCACAGGTAGACGCTGTTGTAGGCCACCTCCATCGGGTCGCCGATCACGCGGTCCTGCCCGTACTTGGCCTTGAAGGCCTTCACGAACTTCTCGTTGGCCGGCGACTTGATGCTCTGGAAGTAGCCCATGCAGGCGTAGTAGCCGGCCGCGTTGTCCTTGCCGATCCCGTCGATCTCGTTTTCCGACACCACGGTGGACAGCAGCACCTGCCTGGCGCCGTCCAGTCCCGCCGCGCGCAGCTGCTTGTAGAAGGCCACGTTGGAGCCGCCCACCACGGTGCTGTAGATGCAGTCGGGCTTGGCCGCCTTGATCTTGTTGATGATCGACGAGAACTCGGTGTGGCCCAGCGGCGCGTACTCCTCGCCGAGCACCTTGCCGCCGGCCTTGGCGATGGCGGGCTTGGCGATCTTGTTGCAGGTGCGCGGGTAGATGTAGTCGGAGCCCACCAGGAAGAAGCTCTTGCCCTTCTCGCGCGCCATCCACTCGACCGCCGCGATCACCGACTGCGTGGCCTCCTGCGAGGGATAGAACACGCGCTTGTCCTGCTCCTGGCCTTCGTAGTAGGTCGGGTAGAACAGCAGGCCCTTGGCCTGGTTGAGCACCGGCAGCAGCGCCTTGCGCGAGGCCGATGTGTAGCAGCCGATGATGGCGGCCACCTTGTCGCGCTCCAGCAGCTTGCGCGCCTTCTCGGCGAACACCGGGTTCTCGCTGGCGCCGTCTTCCACCACGGCCTCGATCTTCTTGCCCATCACGCCGCCGGACGCGTTGATCTCCTCGATGGCGAGCTTCTCGGCATCGACCAGCGAGGCCTCGGCGATGGCGATGGTGCCCGAGAGCGAATGCAGCAGGCCGAGTTTCACGGTGCCGCCGTCCTGCGCCGATGCGATGCCGGCCACGCCGCCCGCGGCGCCCAGCACGATCATCGAGCCGCCGGTCTTCATGATCTGGCGGCGGTTGAAAGCGTTCGTCATGTCAAATTCCTTTGTGTTTGTGCGAGTCATCAGGAAGATCCGACCTTCGGAACCGCGCATTGGGTGTCTCCTCCCGCGGCGCGGCCCTGCAAACGGGCGTTCGGCTGCCAGTGCGTTTTCTTTGGGCAAGGCTTCGCCACCGGATGCAGCGCATCCGTTTCGAAAAGTTTCCTTGCGGCCGAGAAAACAAAAAAGCCCGAACCGGTGGTGAAACCGATTCGGGCTTTATTGCCCGACGCCTCGCTGGCAGCACTGGCAGCGGGTGTCGTATGACTGGTAACGATTGCTCGTTGGGGCGGATTCTTCTCAACTCACCCCGGCATGAACATACGCTGTTTCGCTAATTGGCGAAATCGCGATTCATGTGTTATTCGCGCTCAGCGCGGGCGCGCGTAGCCCGACTCGATCCATGCGCTGGCGCTTGCGGCCGTGAGCCTGAAGGCGGGCGACACGCTCACGCTGGCGAGCTCGGCGTCGTCGGCGTCGTCGTAGGCGCTGAGCGTGGCCGAGGGGTTGTCCTCGTCGGGCACGATGGCCAGCGCCACGCGCACGCGCTGGTCGTTGCGCGCTGTGACCGTCACGCTCTTGTTGAGCGTGGCGTGCAGCTGCTGCTCGTGGCGGCGGATCACTTCGGCGGCGGTCTTCACCAGCGTGGAGAAGGCGGGGCCGTCCAGCGGCTTGGGGTTCTTCTTGTCGCGGCCCATGGTCCAGGGGCCGACCAGGGCCGGCTCGGGGTCGCCGTGGCGGGTCATCTCGACGGCCCAGCCGTCGTCTTCCTCGTTCTTGATGACGCGGGCGGTCCAGGTGTCGTCGCGCCAGAGGCGGGCTTCCTGCAGGGGGAGGGTGTCGGATTCGTTCGATGGTTCTGTCATTCGGAGGCCTGTTTGCTTGCGCGGGCCATTTTCCCCCGCGCGCCGGCGTCTTCCTGGCCGTCAACGTACTGTTGCAGTCCCTCGGCCAATGCGTCGAAGGCGGCGCGGCAGCGCGGGCTGTTGCGCAGGTCCTCGTGCATGGTGACCCAGGTGTCGAGCTTGAGCGCCATGGCGCGCGGCATCAGCCGCACCAGCGCCTCGGTGCGCCGCGCCAGGCCGACCTGGCACACGCCGATGCCCGCGCCGGCGCGTATGAGCGCCAGTTGCCCGAGGTCGCTGTCGGTGCGCAGCGAGAAGCTGTCGCGGCTGTAGCCCGGCAGCGACTTGCCCGCGTTGCGCACGAAGGCCGAGGGCTGGTCGTAGCCGATGACCGCGTGGCCGGCCAGTTCCTCGAACCGGCGCGGCGTGCCGTGGCGCGCGAGGTAGTCGCGGTGCGCATGGAAGCCGAGCTCGATGTTTCCGATGCGGCGCGCCACCAGCTGCTCCTGCCGGGGGCGCACCATGCGCACGGCGATGTCGGCCTCGCGCCGCAGCAGGTCCTGCACGCGGTTGGTCAGCACCAGCTCGACCTTCAGCGCCGGATGCGCCTCGCGCAGCTGCGCCACGATGGGCGGCAGCACCTCGACGCCGATCACCTCGCTGGCCGACACCCGCACCACGCCGCGCACGCCTTCGCCCTGGCTGCTGGCGGCGCGCTGCAGCGATGCGGCGGTGCTTTCCATGGCCTCGGCATGCGTGCGCAACGCCAGCGCCACTTCGGTGGGCAGCAGGCCGACCTGCGAGCGGGTGAAGAGCACCACGCCCAGCGCTTCCTCGAGCGCCGCCACGTGGCGTCCGGCCGTGGGCTGGGTGATGCCCAGCGCGCGCGCCGCGCCCGAGAGAGAGCCCTCACGCAGCACGCCGAGGAAGGAGCGGTAGAGCTCCCAGCCGATGTTCGAAGTCATGCATAAATGTATAGCTGCTGGCTCATGTTCGGCAATTCCAATCGAACCGGCCCGGTTCCAGAATTCATCCATCGACAACTGTTCTGGAGCATTCCATGGCACACGGCAACGACAACACGGTTCTGGTCCTTGGCGCGACGGGCGGCATCGGCGGCGAGGTGGCCCGCCAGCTGCGCGACGCGGGCTGGGAGGTGCGCGCACTGAAGCGCGGCGCGAGCGAAGGAAAGCGCGACGGCATCACCTGGCTGGCCGGCGACGCGATGGACGCGCAGGCCGTGCGGCAGGCCGCGAGGGGCTGTTCGGTCATCGTGCATGCGGTCAACCCGCCGGGCTACCGCAACTGGTCGCAGCTGGTGCTGCCGATGCTCGACAACACCATCGACGCCGCCAAGGCCGAGGGCGCGACCATCGTGCTGCCGGGCACGGTCTACAACTTCGGCCCCGACGCCTTTCCGCTGCTGGCCGAAACATCGCCGCAGCATCCGGCCACCCGCAAGGGCGCGATCCGCGTCGAGATGGAGAAGCGCCTCGAAGACGCGAGCCGCGAGGGCGCCCGCGTGCTGATCGTGCGCGCCGGCGATTTCTTCGGCCCCCGGGCCGGCAACAACTGGTTCTCTCAGGGGCTGGTGAAGGCCGGGCAACCGGTCAAGGCGGTGAGCTACCCCGGCCGCGCCGGCATCGGCCACCAGTGGTCGTACCTGCCGGACGTGGCGCGCACCATGGTCGAGCTGCTGGCGCGGCGCGACCGGCTCGAACCCTTCGCGCGCTTCCACATGGCCGGCCACTGGGACGCCGACGGCACGCGCATGAGCGGCGCCATCCGCAAGGCGGTGATGCGCCGCACGGGCACCGAGGCGCGGGTGTCGGCCTTTCCGTGGTGGCTGCTGACGCTGGCTTCGCCCTTCGTCGCCACCTTCCGTGAAATGCGCGAGATGCGCTACCTGTGGCAAACGCCCGTGGGCATGGACAACGCGAAGCTGGTGGCCTTCCTGGGCCGCGAGCCGCACACGCCGCTCGACGAGGCGGTCGAGGCATCGCTCGAGGGCATGGGCTGCCTGGCGACGGCGCCGGTGGCGGCCGCGGCCTGAGGCGCAACGTCGATCAGAACACCGACAGCCCCGTGCGCGCCACGAACAGCTCCAGCGCCTTCATGCCCAGCAGCGAATTGCCGGTGGCATCGAGCGCCGGCGACCAGACGCACAGCGTGAGCTTGTCGGGCACCACGGCCACGATGCCGCCGCCCACGCCGCTCTTGCAGGGCAGGCCGATGGAGAAGGCCACGTCGCCGGCCGCGTCGTAGGTGCCGCAGGTGAGCATCAGCGCGTTGATGCGGCGGGTCTGCCGCTCGCCGGTGATATCGGGCTGGCCGTCGACCGGGTGCGCGCCGTCGCGGCACAGGAAGGCGGCGGCGCGCGCCAGCTGGCGGCAGCTCATGCGCAGCGCGCACTGGTGGAAGTAGGTGTCGAGCACGGTGGCGACGTCGTTGTCGATCTTGCCGAAGCTCTTCATGAAGTTGGCCAGCGCGAAGTTGCGAAAGCCCGTGTCGGCTTCGGACTGCGCCACCTCGTCGTCGAAGGCGATGGGCTCGCCGCACAGGTTGGCCATGAGCGCGAGGATGTCGGCCTTGGCGCTGCCGCCGCCGGCCTTGGCCTGGCTCACCAGCCGGTCGGCCACCGCGATGGCGCCGGCATTGATGAACGGGTTGCGCGGCTTGCCCTGTTCGTTCTCCAGCTGCACCAGCGAGTTGAACGGATTGCCCGAGGGCTCGCGGCCGATGCGCTCCCACAGCGCGTCGCCCATGCGCTGCATGGCCAGCGTGAGCGTGAAGAGCTTGGACACGCTCTGGATGGAGAAGGGCGTCTCGAAGTCGCCCGCGCCTGCCTCGATGCCGTCGCAGGTGCGCAGCGCGATGCCGAACTGCCGCGCGTCGATGCGCGCCAGCGCCGGGATGTAGCTGGCCACGGTGCCGCCGGGGCAACCCTGGTCGATCTGCGGGCGCAGGGTGGCGACGATCTCGTCGAGCACCGGCTGGAAGTTCATGGTGTTGCCGTTCATGCGGCGCGTTGTACCGCAGGCCGCCGGTTCACCAGCACGATGCCCAGCGCCACGCCGATCAGCGCCACGATCAGCTGCACCGTGAGCGGCTCCTTGAGCACCACCACGCCGAATACCAGCGCGAACAGCGGCGTGAGGAAGGTGAAGGACGACATCTGCGTGGCCGGGTAGTGCCGCAGCAGCCACATCCAGGTGAGGTAGCTCGCGAAGGCGCCGATCACGGTCTGCAGGCCGATGGAGGTCCAGGCGCCGGCTGAATAGGCGAAGCCCCAGTGCTCGCCGAGCGCCAGTGACAGCAGCGGGCACATCGCCGCGGTGACCGCCACCTGGTAGAACAGCGTCTTCTCGGCGCTGGCCGTGGCCAGTTTGGTGGTGCGCAGCGTGAGCGTGGTCAGGCCCCACAGGGCGCCGGCCGCGAGGCCCATGGCGTCGCCCACCAGCTGCGACGAACTCATGTGGCCGAAGCCCTCGCTGAAGGCCAGCACCACGCCCGAGAACGCGATGAACAGGCCCAGCCACTGGAAGCCGCGCAGCCGCTCGGCCGGCACCCAGCGCGGCAGCAGCAGCGACACCCAGAAGGGCGCGGTGTAGAGGAACACCGTGAGCCGCGACGCGCTGGTGTTCTGCAGCCCCAGGTAGATGCCCGCGAACTCGCCCGAGAACAGCAGCCCGGCCAGCAGCCCCGGCCACAGCGTGCCGTCGCGCTCGAACAGCGGCACGCCCCGCCACACGCACCACAGCCACAGCAGCGCGGTGGCGCCCACCATGCGGATCGAGGCCTGCCACATCGGCGGCACCTCGGCCACGGTGGTCTTGATGAGGATCTGCTGGAGTCCCCAGAACGCGCAGCAGGCGATCAGGAGGCCGATGGCGAGGGAGTCGAGGTGGGTCTTGCGCTGGATCATTCGCTGCTGTCGGTCGGTCGCGGCTGAAAAAAAGCCGCGTAATTCGTCCGATGATCGTATCGCGCCGGCGTTTTTACTGCGCGAAGCCGTTCAGCGACGGCAGCGGCGCCTGCCGCTCGAAGCGCTTCTCGATGGCCAGCAGCGCGGCTTCCAGGAACTGCAGGAACATGCCCATGGCCACCGCCGTGGTCTGGCCGGCGCGCTGGTAGAGGCAGCTGAACGAGCGCGCGCCCGCGTCGGCCAGGCCGGTCCACACCAGCGTGCCGCGCTCCACGTCCTCGGCCACGTTCTCTGGAATGAGAAAGCCGATGCCGGTGCCGCCGGCCACCAGGCGCCGCACCATCGCGACCGAGCTGGTCTCCACCAGCGGGCGCACCTTGCGGTGCTCGCGGTGGTCGATCTGGTCGACCATGGCGCGCAGCTCGGTGTCGGGCGTCATGAGGATCAGCGGGTGATCGAGGCAGTCGCGCAGGCGCGGCAGCTTGCTGGCCGCCGTGAGCGGATGGCCCGGCGGCGTGACCAGGCCCAGGTGCTGCGGGAACGCGCGGATCTCTTCCACGCCGGGCGGCGGCTTGCGGCGCAGGCAGAAGCCGATGTCCGACTCGCCGTTGGCCACCCACTTCAGGATGTTCTCGCCGCTGCCCGAGCGCACGCTGTAGGTCACGCCGGGGTAGTGCTTCATGGCGGCCTCGATGACCTCGGGCACCAGCTGCTCGGCCGACGAATGCGACACCGCCAGGTTGATGTGCCCGCGCCGCAGCGACCGCAGGTCTTCCACCTGGGCCAGGGCGTTGTCGAAGTCGCGCTGGCCGCGCCGCACGGCGGCCACCATGATCTCGCCGGCCGTGGTGAGCTGCATGCCGCGCGGCAGCCGGTCGAACAGCGGCGTGCCCACCTGTTCCTCGAGGTTGAGCACCTGCTGGTGTACGGCGGCCGCCGTGAGGTGCAGCGCCTCGGCGGCCTTGCGCACCGAGCCGCGGCGGGCCACTTCGTCGAAACAGCGGAAGGTCTGAGAGATGGCGCGCATGGCCGGAGAGTGTATGGAATTTCCATACGCACCGTACAAAACAAACAGATTTTCCTGACGGGCGATGCGGCCTACATTCGCGCCATTCTTCAATCTCCCCGAGGTTCGTTCCGTGCCCACCACCACCGTAGACCAGATCACCCAGCGCCGCCGCGGCGTCGGCCTGATCGCCCACGACCCGGCGCTCAGCGCCGGCGGCTATACCCTGATCGCGCCGCAGACCGACGACGGCAACGTCTACCTGATCGACATCGAGGGCCGCGTCGCGCACCAGTGGAAGATGCCGGTGCGCCCGGGCCGCGCGGCCGTGATCCTGCCCAACGGCAACCTCGGCTACAACGGCAACCACGCCGATTCGCCCGAGATCTACGGCGCCTGGTCGCTGTGGCACGGCGGCGATTTCTACGAGGCCACGCCCGCGGGCGAGATCGTCTGGCGCTACCAGGATCCGACGCACCACCACGACGCCCGCTGGCTGGCCAACGGCCACCTGCTGTACGCAGGCTGCGCCCCCGTGCCGCCCGGATTTGCCGAGCGCGTGCCCGGCGGCACGGCGCACGGCCCCGACGAGACGATGTACGGCGACGTGATCCGCGAGGTCGACCGTGACGGCAAGCTGGTGTGGGAATGGAAGGCCTGGGAGCACCTGAAGCCGGAAGACTTCCCCATCCACCCCGGCTTCGGCCGCACCCACTGGCCGCTGGTGAACGGCCTGGACGTGACGCGCGAGGGGCTGGTGCTCATGAGCCTGCGCACCACCTCGGGCATCGTGGGCGTCGACCGCGCCACGGGCGGCGTGAAGCTGCACATTCCGCCGTCGGTGCTGTCGCACCAGCATGCGCCGGTCGCTCTGGACAACGGCAACATTCTTGCTTTCGACAACGGCAACTTCCGCACCGGCAAGCATGTGGCGTTCTCCCGCGTCCTCGAAATCGACCCGGCCTCCAACGAGGTCGTGTGGCAGTACGCGGACGAACTGGTCAACGCGTTCTACACCGCCTACATGGGCAGCGCGCAGCGACTGCCCAACGGCAACACGCACGTCACCGAGTCGGCCACCGGGCGCCTGTTCGAGGTCACGCCGGCCGGCGAGGTGGTGTGGGAGTACGTGATTCCCTGGTTCGCCGAATACCCCGACGAAGCCGCGCGCAAATACGTGCCCGGCCGGCAGAACAGCGTGTTCCAGACCTTCCGCTACACGGCGGCGCAACTTCCCTGGCTCAAGGTGTCCGCATCATGATTTCTTCCGCCCTTCGTATCGCAATCCCGCTGGCGCTGGCGGCGGTGCTGCCTCTTTCCGCACAGGCCGCGGATGCACCCAAGCCGGTGCGCATCCTCAGCAACTGGTTCGCCCAGCCCGACCAGGCCGGCTACTGGCAGGCCCAGCAGGACAAGCTCGGCAAGGAGGCCGGCATCGAGATCAGCGTGCTGCAGGGCGGCCCGAAGATCCAGACCATTCCGCAGGTGGCCTCGGGCCAGGCCGAGTTCGGCATCGGCAACGCCGACGACGTGCTGCTGGCCCGCCTGCGCGGCGCGCCGGTGCGCGCGGTGTTCGCGCACCTCGACTACGTGCCCTACACGCTGGTCTACCACGCCGACCCGGCGGTGAAGTCCATCACCGACCTGCAGGGCCGCACCTTCGCGGTGAACCTCGGCAACGCCTACTGGGAGTGGACGAAGAAGCAGTACAAGCTCGCGGGCACGCGCGAGATCCCGGTGAGCGGCGACCTCAGCCTGTTCCGCAACGACCCGAAGATGGTGCAGCAGGGCTACTCGCTCTTCCTGCCCGCGCGCATGGCCGCGGCCGGCGTGCAGGTGCAGCAGATCACGCTGGCGTCGCTGGGCTACCGGCCGTACGACGTGCTCTTCACCACCGACGACATGATCCGCAAGAACCCCGCGCTGGTGAAGGCCACCATCGCGGCGGTGCAGAAGGGCTGGGCCAACTACGTGCGCAACCCGCAGGGGCTCAAGCCGCTGATCACCGGCATGAACAAGCAGATGACGCCCGAGATCTACGATGCGGCCAACAAGGAAATGATCGAGACGCTGATCTCCCACGACCTGGGCCGCATCGGCTGCATGAGCGACGCGCGCTGGAACGAGCTGGCGGGCCAGCTGCGCAGCGTGAATTTCCTGCCGGCGAACTTCGACGCGAAGCAGGGCTACGACCGCACGCTGGTGCCGGGCTGCGCCCCATGAGCGGCGCGGCCGTCGGGCTGGAGGGCGTGTCGAAGCGCTTCGACACGCGCAAGGATGGCGGGTTGCTGGCGCTGGGCACGGTCGACTTCGCGCTGCGCCCGGGCGAGTTCGTTTCCATCGTCGGGCCTTCGGGCTGCGGCAAGTCGACCCTGCTGCGCATCATGGCGGGGCTCGTGGAGCCGAGCACCGGGCGCTGCACCCGGCCCGATGGCATGGAGACCGCCTTCGTGTTCCAGGAGGCCGCGCTGCTGCCCTGGCGCACGGTGGAGCGCAACGCGCAGCTGCTGATGGAGCTCGAAGGCCACGCGCCGGCCAGCTACCGGCCCCGCGCGGCCGAGGCGCTGAAGCTGGTGGGGCTTGCCGGCTTCGAGAAGTCGTACCCGCACCAGCTTTCGGGCGGCATGCGCATGCGGCTGTCGCTGGCGCGCGCGCTGGCCTTGCGGCCGGGGCTGCTGCTGCTCGACGAGCCGCTGGCCGCGGTCGACGAACTCACGCGCGACGTGCTGCAGGAAGAGCTGTCGTCGCTGTGGCGCCAGGCCGGCTTCACCGGCGTGCTGGTGACGCACAACGTGCATGAGGCGGTGTACCTGTCGAACCGGGTGGTGGTGATGTCGCCGCGGCCGGGGCGCATCCTCGACGTGATCGACGTGCCTTTCGAATTCCCGCGCGCGCCGGAGCTGCGCGCCAGCGCGGGCTTCGCGGCGCTGACCGGGCAGGTGACGGCGGTGCTGCGCGCGCAGCACCACGCACAGGCCTTGGCATGAGGAGGAGGCGATGACGCAAGGATCCATTTCTTCCCCCGCCGCAGCCTTCGTGCGCAACGCCGCCCCGGTGCTGGTGGTCGCGCTGCTGGCCATCGGCCTCTGGTGGCTGCTGAGCGCCACCGTCTACCAGGGCAAGGGCTACCTGCTGCCGTCGCCGCAGGAAGTGGCGGCCGCCACGGCGGAGAACGCCGGCGTGCTGATCGGCGCCACGCTGTCGACGCTGAAGGAGGCGCTGCTGGGCTATGCAATGGCCATCGTGCTCGGCATCGCGGGTGCGGCCGTGCTGGCGCAGTCGCGGCTGCTGGAGCGCAGCCTGTATCCGTATGCGGTGCTGCTGCAGACCGTGCCG
This sequence comes from Variovorax sp. PMC12, assembly GCF_003019815.1. NCBI lineage: Bacteria > Pseudomonadati > Pseudomonadota > Betaproteobacteria > Burkholderiales > Comamonadaceae > Variovorax > Variovorax sp. PMC12. Next base: position 3,955,572 of record NZ_CP027773.1, on the reverse strand, counting down.
GTGGTGGCGATCGCGCCGCTCATCGTGCTCTGGTTCGGCTACAACGAGCTGTCGGTGGTGATCGTGAGCTTCATCATGTCGCTGTTCCCTATCATCAACAACACGATGCTGGGCCTGCGTTCGACCTCGCGCAACCTGGCGGAGCTGTTCGCGCTGCACCGCGCGGGCGGGCTGGTGTCGTTCTGGAAACTGCGGCTGCCGGGCGCGCTGCCGCACATCTTCGCGGGGCTGCGCATCTCGGCGGGGCTGTCGGTGATCGGCGCCATCGTGGGCGAGTTCATCATCGGCTCGGGCAATGCCGAAGGCGGCCTGGGCGTGCAGATCGTGTTCGCGCAGGGGCGCATGTACACCGCGCTGCTGTTCGCCGAGGTGATCGCGGCGACGCTGCTGGGCTTCGTGTTCTTCCTGGCGGTGAGCGCCATCGGCCGGCTGCTGCTGCGGCACTGGCACGAGTCGGCGCTCTAGCGCCCCGGGCCTGTCACTGCGCGGCCAGCGGGTAGGGCGGCTTGCCGCGCGTGCCCACCATCAGGTCGGGCACCACGGCCTCGACGTCGGGCAGGGCGCGGGCGGTGCGCTCCAGTCTTTTTGCCAGCGCGGCGTTGGGCACGCAGCCCTGCAGGTACACCCAGCGCCGCTGGATCATCACCCACACGCTGCCCTTGTCCACGCCGGGCACCGCCCGCAGCGCGGCGCGCACCTTGGGCGCCAGCGGCTTGTCGTAGCGGTAGGCGTTGCTGTCGGTGCACTTGCCGGCCAGCCAGCAGCTGGTGCCGCGTTCCAGCCGCGAATGGGTTTGCACGCGGCGTTCTTCGGCGGTATAGAACGGCCCCTCGGGCATTGGGCAGGCCGGCAGGCCCGCCGACACCTGGAAGAACGGGTCGTCGAACCAGTTCTGCTTGAGCGGCCCGCCCGCTTCCTGCGCCATGCCGGCCTGCGCTGCGAGAAGCAGGATGGCCATCAGCGCAGGGCGCAGGGTCACAAGGGGTGTTCCGTGTAGAAGCGCCCGCCGTGGAACAGCAGCGGCGAGGCGCCGATGTCGTGCGTGCAGCGCTCCACTTCGCCGACGAAGATCACATGGTCGCCTTCGTCGTAGCGGCTGCGGTTGAAGCACTCGAAGCTCGCGGCGGCGCCGGCCAGCACGGGCGCACCGCCCAGGCCTTCGGTGAAGGCCACGTCGGCCCAGCGGTCGATGTTCTTGGTGGCGAAGCGTTCGGCCAGCGCCTTCTGGCTGGCCGCCAGGATGTTGACGGTGTAGTGCGAACCGGCGCTGAGCGCGGGCATCGATCCGGCCGCGCGCGCCAGGCTCCACAGCACCAGCGGCGGCGCGAGCGAGACGGAATTGAAGGAGTTGGCCGTGAGGCCGACCAGCGTGCCGTCGGCCGCCCGGGCGGTGACGATGGTGACGCCGGTGGCGAACATGCCGAGCGCTTCACGAAACTCGTCGGGAGAAAAGGAGGGCGGCTGGGCCCGGCGGAGAGTGGTCACTGAAAAAGGCTGCGAGGGCTTGGAGGGCAGAAGGCCATTTTGGCTCAGCGACCCGGGGGCTGCTTGGCGGGGCTCATCAACTCGGTCACCAACCGGGAATAGGCGGTGGCCGCAGGCGAGAGGGTACGCCCTGCGAGCGTCACGAGGCTGTAATGCGTTTGCATGCCCGTGAGGCCGGCCACCGGCAGCGGCACCAGCGCGCCGGTCTCGTGCCCCGGCGCGGGCGCCAGCGGCGCAAGGATGGCAGCGTTGGCCGTGAGCGCTAGGTGCCGCAGCGTGCCTGCGTCGTCGCAGCTCACGTTGAACAGGCTGCGGTCGCCGCCCTTGACGCTCTTGCCGCCTTTGCCGTGCCTGGCCTGCCGGTCGAACTGCGCCGCCACCTCGGCCGGCAACTGCGGGCCGGCCACGGGATAGTCCATGAGGCTCTCGAGCGTGACCTGCTTCAGCCTCAGCAGCGGATGCTTCGGCCGCACGAAGAACGACACCGGCACGTCGGGCAGCCGCGCCAGCTTCAAGCCGGGCTGCTTGTTCAGGTCGCGCGTGTCGGCGATGAACAGGTCGAGCTGTCGGCGATGCAGGCGCTCGCACAGGCTGGCCGTGTCGGCCACTTCCATGCGCATCAGCAGTTGCGGATGGCGCTGGGTCATGAGCGACAGGGCCATGCGCCCCAGCGTGCCGGCCGCGAACGGCCCGAGGCCCACCGCGAGGCTGCCGATGGCCAGGCCTTCGAGCTGCAGCACGTCGCGCTCGATCTGCGCGGCATCGGCCAGCAGCTCGCGGGCGCGGGCCAGCACCAGCTCGCCGGCCTGGGTGAAGCGCACGGTGCCGTAGGCGCGGTCGATCAGGCGGGCCTGCAGGCCTTCTTCGAGGGTGTCGATGCTGCGCGAGAGCGCGGGCTGCGACAGGTGCACGGCCTGGGCCGCACGGCCGAAGCTGCCCTGGTCCGCGAGGGCGACGAGATGCTGGAGCTGGCGCAGCTGCATTTTGCAAATTCCTGAAGATCAGACCTCGTATTTTGCATTTGCCAATGCTTTCAGCGGTTCGGAGAATCGCGCCATGATTTCCTCCCTTTCCCGTACAGCCGGGTTCGTCGCGCTGGCCTGCTTGCTGGGTGCCCCGCCGGTTTCCGCGCAGACGGCCCCCAAGCCGCCCGAGCCTTCCACGCTGCAGGCCAACGCCGACATGGCGAAGACGCTGCCCTTCGCCGATCGCCGCGACTTCGAAGACGCCATGCGCGGCTTCATCGCCACCGTGCCCGACGCGCTGGTGCCCGGCGCCGGCCCGCGCCCGGCGTGGAGCATGAAGCCCTACGACTTCCTCAAGGCCGACGTGCCCGCGGACACCGTCAACCCCAGCCTGTGGCGGCAGGCACAGCTGAACGCCATGCACGGGCTGTTCCAGGTGACGGACCGGGTCTACCAGGTGCGCGGCTTCGACCTGGCGAACATGACCATCGTCGAAGGCGACAGCTCGCTGATCGTCATCGACCCGCTGCTCACCGCCGAGACCGCGCGCGCCGCGCTCGACCTGTACTACCAGCACCGGCCGAGGAAGCCGGTGGGCACGGTGATCTATTCGCACGGCCATGCCGACCACTTCGGCGGCGTGAAGGGCGTGACCACCGAGGCCGACGTGGCGGCCGGCAAGGTGCAGGTGCTGGCGCCCGCCGGCTTCATGGAAACCGCGGTGGCCGAGAACATCCTCGCGGGCAACGCGATGAGCCGGCGCTCGCAGTACCAGTTCGGCTCGCTGCTGCCGCCGGGCGTGCGCGGGCAGGTCGACACGGGGCTGGGCAAGGCGCTGGCGCGCGGCACGGTCACGCTGATCGCGCCCACGGCCAGCATCGGCAAGCCGACCGAGGCGCGCACCATCGACGGCGTGGAGTTCGTGTTCCACCTGGTGCCGGGCTCCGAGGCGCCTTCGGAAATGCTCATGTACCTGCCGCAGTTCCGCGTGCTGAACATGGCGGAAGACGTGACGCACAACATGCACAACCTGTACACGATCCGCGGCGCCGAGGTGCGCGACGGCAACCTGTGGTCGAAGTACATCGACGAGGCGCGCGTGGCCTTCGGCGGCAAGGCCGACGTGCTGATCGCGCAGCACCATTGGCCCACCTTCGGGCAGGACCGCATCGTCGACCTGCTGAAGAAGCAGCGCGACATGTACAAGTTCATCAACGACCAGTCGCTGCGCCTGCTGAACCAGGGCTACACCGCGGCCGACATCGCCGAGACGCTGCGCATGCCCGCGAGTCTGTCGCAGGAGTGGTCGGCGCGCGGCTACTACGGCACGCTGCGCCACAACGCCAAGGCGGTCTACCAGAAGTACCTGGGCTGGTACGACGCCAACCCCGCCAACCTGGATCCGCTGCCGCCGGTGGCGTATGCGAAGAAGACGATCGAGTACATGGGCGGCGCCGACGCGGTGATCGCGCGTGCGCGCGACGATTTCCGCAAGGGCGAGTTCCGCTGGGTGGCCAGCGCGATGAACCAGGTGGTATACGCGGACCCGTCGAACCGCGCGGCCCGCGAACTGGGCGCCGATGCGCTGGAGCAGCTGGGCTATCAGTCGGAGGCCGGCACCTGGCGCAGCGCCTACCTGGTGGGCGCGATGGAGCTGCGCAATGGCGTGCCTAAGATTTCGATCGGCAGCAGCGCGAACGCTGACACGCTCAAGGCGGTGAGCAACGACCTGTTCTTCGATTTCCTGGGCGTTCGGCTCGACGCGGCCAAGGCGGAGGGCAAGAAGCTGGTCATCAACTGGAACTTCACCGATTCGAACCAGCAGTTCGTGTTGACGCTGGAGAACTCTGCTTTGACGCACATCGCGGGACAGCAGCCGGGCGCGGATGCGACGGTGACATTGAGCCGGGCCACGCTCGATGCGGTGACGCTGAAGGAGACGAGCTTTCCGGCTGCCGTGTTGACCGGGAAAGTGAAGATCGAAGGGGATCGCTCCAAGCTGGCCGAGCTGATGTCGATGCTCGATACCTTCGAGCCCATGTTTCCTGTGGTGGAGCCGCGGCGGTAGTTCGCTGTTCGTTGTTCAGGGCGAGTGCACAGGCCACCGGGTACTCCCCTCCGCGAATGTCCCCCGGCCTGCGGCCTCCTCCTTTATTTCGCTGCGGGGAGCACCCGGTGTCCTGTGCACAGGGCACGCTGCTTGTGTTCGGCCGATCAACGACTGCTCTGTCCAACGCTCACCCCGTCGGCGTGCGCGCGCCCTGAATCGGCGCCAAACCTACCCAAAGAACCAATAGCAGACAGCGACAGCAGCAATCATCCCGGCCAGCTCGGCAAGCAGCGCACAAGACACCGCATGCCGCGTGCGCTGGATGCCGACCGCACCGAAGTACACCGCCAGCACGTAGAAAGTGGTCTCGGTGCTGCCCTGGATGGTGGCGGCCACCAGCGCCGGGAAGCTGTCGACGCCTTGGCTCTTCATGGTCTCGATCAGCATCGCGCGCGCCGCGCTGCCCGAGAAAGGCTTGACCAGCGCCGTGGGCATGGCGTCGACGAAGCGCGCGTCGAAGCCGCCCGCCGTCACCAGCCAGCGCAGTCCGTTCAATGCGAAGTCGAGCGCGCCCGAGGCACGCAGCACGCCGATCGCGCACAGCATCGCGACCAGGTACGGCAGCAGGTTCTTCGCAATGTCGAAGCCCTCCTTCGCGCCTTCGATGAAGCACTCGTACACCTTGATGCGCCGGATTGCCCCGGCCAGCAGGAACAACACGATCACGCCGAACAGCGTGAGGTTGCCCAGCAGCGACGACAGCGACGCGATGGCCGCCGCCGACAGCGTGCCCAGCAGCGCCATGAAGCCGCCCAGCAGCAGCGCGCCGGGCAACAGGTAGGCCAGCACCACCGGGTCCCACAGCCGCAGGCGCTGCACCACCGCCACCGACAGCAGCCCGACCAGCGTCGAGGCGCTGGTGGCCAGCAGTATCGGCAGGAACACCAGCGTGGGGTCGCTCGCGCCCTGCTGCGTGCGGTACATGAAGATGGTCACGGGCAGCAGCGTGAGCGACGAGGCGTTCAGCACCAGGAACAGGATCTGCGCGTTGGTGGCCGTCACCGGGTCGGGGTTGAGCCGCTGCAGTTCGCGCATGGCCTTCAGGCCGATGGGCGTGGCGGCGTTGTCAAGCCCGAGCGCGTTGGCGGCGAAGTTCATGGTGATGAGGCCGAGCGCCGGGTGCCCGGCCGGCACGCCCGGCATCAGGCGCCGGAAGAGCGGCCCCAAAAGCCGCGCCAGCCAGCCCACCAGCCCCGCCGCCTCGGCGATGCGCAGGAAGCCCAGCCACAGCGTGAGCGTGCCGAAAAGCAGCACCATCACCTCGACCGCGAGCCGCGCCATCGCGAACAGGCTTTCGACCAGCGCCGCGAACACCGTCGGGTCGCCGCCGACGAGCCAGCGCCCCAGCGCGGCCAGCGCCGCCACCCCGAAGAAACCCAGCCACAAGCCGTTGAGCACGCTTCTTTTCCCTTTTGTGCGGGTCGATCATAGGGCGCTGAACACGCCGGGCCGCCGCGAGCTACAGTTCGGCCCATGCGTGCTGCCAACCTCCGCCGACTTGCCGCCCTGGCACTGGGCGCGGCCTCCCTCTGGCTTGCCGGCTGCGTGAGCCTCCCGCCGGGCAAGCCGATGCCCGTGGCCACTGCCTTCACGGCCGCGGACGTGGCGCAGACCGAACTGGCGCAGCTCGCGGCCCGGGGCACGCCGGGCGGATCCACGTCGCTGTCTGGCTTCCGGCTGCTGCCGGAGGCGGCCTTCGCGTTCGACGCGCGCATCTCGCTCGCGCGGCACGCCGAGAAGTCGCTCGACGTGCAGTACTACCTGATCCAGAAAGACGATGTCGGCCTGCTGTTCCTCAAGGAGCTGCGCGAGGCCGCCGCGCGCGGCGTGCGCGTGCGCCTGCTGGTGGACGACCTCTACACGGCGGGCGAGGACGAGGTGTTCAGCACGCTGTCGGCGTTCCCGAACATCGAGGTGCGGCTGTTCAACCCGCTGCCCTCGCGCGCCGATTCGCTGGCGACGCGGCTGCTGTTGTCGCTGACCGACTTCGGCCGCATCAACCACCGCATGCACAACAAGCTGCTGGTGGCCGACAACAGCTTCGCGGTGTCGGGCGGCCGCAACATCGCCAACGAGTACTTCATGCGCAGCACGGCCGCCAATTTCATCGACATGGACGTGCTGTCCAGCGGCCCGGTGGTGCGCCAGATGTCCGCCGGCTTCGACCGCTACTGGAACAGCGAGCACGTGCGCCCCATCGAGCAGATCGCGCCGCTGCGCATGCCGGTGGAAGAGGCGCAGAAGCGTTTCGACGCCATCGCGCGCACGGCGGTGCCCGACGTGGCCATGCACCAGCGCGACGTGCTCGACAAGTCGCCGGTGGGGCAGCAGCTCATTGCCGGCAACGTGGAGCGCTACTGGGCGCCGTCGACGCTGTTCGTGGACGACCCCGAGAAAATCACGCGCAAGCCCGACGCAGCCTACGAAGGCAGCGTGACCGAGGGCGCGCTGGGCGTCATCAATTCGGCCAAGCGCGAGGTGAAGATCGGCTCGCCGTATTTCATTCCGGGCGCGCGCGGCATGGCGATGATGAAGGCGGCCATCCAGCGCGGCGGGCGCATCACGGTGGTCACCAACTCGCTGGGCGCGACCGACGAGCCGCTGGCCTACGCAGGCTACGAGCGCTACCGCGCCGACATGCTCAAGATCGGCGTCACCATCTACGAGATCGCGCCCACGCTGACCGGGCGCTCGGGGCGCTTCGGCGATTTCGGCAAGTCGATCAGCCGGCTGCACGCCAAGCTCGCGGTGGTGGACGACGAACGCTTCTTCGTCGGCTCGATGAACCTCGACCACCGCTCGGCGGCGGTCAACACCGAGATGGGGCTGGTCATCGACAGTCCCGAGCTGGTGAAGGACTACGACAGGCTCATGGGCGGCGAGCGCGTCAACCTCGGCTACCGCCTGCGCCTCGGGCCGGACGGCCGCCGCGTGCAGTGGCTGGAATACGACGATGCCGGCGGCGACATCGTGCACGAGGACGAGCCTGGCGAGTTCCTCTGGCTGCGCTTCAAGAACTGGCTGCTGCTGCCCATCGTGGGCGAGGAATTGCTCTAGCGAAGCCGCCGTCGTGTCATTCCGGATTGAGGGAAGGTGCGTTACATTCCTCGAAAGAGTGTGAGTTTTTGTCACCAAAACATCCCCATCCGGAGACTTCGACCATGACCGTTCCCGTGCCGCGCGAGTCGATTGCGCCGCTTTCCACCAGCCGTCGGCGTGCGCTGACCGGACTGGCAGCAACCGCCGCCGCAGCAGGCCTGGGGTTCCCGGCCCTGGCGCAGAACAAGGCGGTTCGCGTCGGGACCACCTTCGACAACAGCAGCGTCGAGAAGGCCAACGGCCAGGGGCTCTACCAGGGTTCGAGCGCCTTCTTCGCGGCGCTGAACAAGGCGGGCGGCATCAACGGCACCAAGGTCGAGCTCGTGATGGCCGACGACACCTTCAAGCCCGAAGTGGCCAAGGCCAATGCGCTGGCCTTCGAGAAAGACAGTTCCGTGCTCGCGCTGGTGCACCCGCTGGGCACGCGCCAGACCGCCGAGGTGATGGACGCGGTGCCCGGCATGGCCGTGGTGGGCCCCATCACCGGCACCATCGCGTTGCGCAAGAAGAACTCGCCCAACACCTTCTGGGTGCGTGCCAACTACGACCAGGAAGTCGACAAGCTCGTGAGCACCGCCGCCGTGCTGGGCCAGAGCCGCATCGGCCTCGTGCATTCGAACGATCCGCTGGGGCAGTCGGTGCTGGCGGCCTTCAAGGCCGCGTTGGCCAAGGCCAAGCTGGAGCCGGCGGTGATCGCGACCACGCCCAACACCACCAGCATGGAAGTAGGGCCCGCCGCCGAAGCCATCGCCAAGGCCAGGCCGCAGGTGGTGGTGGTCGGGCTGGCCGGCACCGCGCCGGTGTTCCTGAAGGCGCTGCGCGAGGCGGGCAACAGCAGCTCGGCCTACGGCCTGTCGATCACGGCCAGTGCGTTGTCGGCCATGGGCGACCTGGCCAAGGGCCTGGGCTTCGTGATCGTGGTGCCTTCGCCGTATTCGACCCGGTTCGAGATCGTGCGCCGCTACCAGGCCGACATGGTGGCCAGCGGCATCAAGGAGTTCTCGCTCACCAGCCTGGAGGGCTACATCAATGCCGCCGTTCTGGCCGAGGGCATGCGCCGCGCCGGTGGCTCGCTGACGCGCGCGTCGGTGATGTCGGGGCTGGCCAGCATCGAGAGCTTCGACCTGGGCGGGGTGAAGATCAACTACGGCCGCACCAACCGCGAAGGCGGCCAGTTCGTGGACGTGGCGGTGATCGGCAGCCGCGGCCAGATGCTGAGCTAGACCCCGACGCCGAGCAAACCCTCGAGCAGCTCCTGGTCCGACGCCAGTTCGCTGCTCGGCCCCGCGTGCACCACGGTGCCGCGCTCCAGCACGATGGCCTTGTGCGTCATCTCCAGCGCCAGCACCGGGTGCTGCTCGACCACGATCGAGGCCAGCCCTTCCGATTCGCACAGCCGGCGGATGGCGGCCGCCAGTTCTTCCACGATGATCGGCGCGAGGCCTTCCATCGGCTCGTCGAGCAGCAGCAGCCTGGGGTTGGTCATCAGCGCGCGGCCGATGGCGAGCATCTGCTGCTCGCCGCCCGAGAGCTGGTTGCCGTAGTTGCCGCGCCGCTCGCGCAGGCGCGGGAAGAAGTCGTAGACGCGCTTCAGGTTCCATCCGCCGAGCCGCGAGATCACCGTGAGGTTTTCTTCCACGGTGAGCGACGGAAACACCTCGCGCTCCTGCGGCACCCAGCCCAGTCCGGCGCGCACGCGCTGGTGCGAGGGCCAGCGCGTGATGTCCGCGCCCTGCCAGCGGATCGCGCCCTGCATCACGCGGGTGTTGCCCATCAGCGTTTCGAGCAGCGTGGTCTTGCCCACGCCGTTGCGCCCGAGGATGGCGAGGCTCTCGCCCTGCTGCACGGAAAAATCGAGTCGGTCGAGCACGACCGCATTGCCGTAGCCGGCGGTGACGCGGTCGAAGGCGAGTGCTTCAGGCATGGTGGTGCGAACTTCCCAGGTAGACCTCGCGAACGCGCGGGTCGGCGCTGATTTCCGAGGGCGTTCCCTCGGTGAGGATGCGTCCGCCGACCAGCACCGAGATGCGGCGCGAGAAGCGGAAGACGAGCTTCATGTCGTGCTCGATGAACAGCACGCTGATGTCCTGCGGCAGCGCCGCGATGACCTCGAACAGCTCGCCGCTCTCGTCCTGCGGCACGCCGGCCGCGGGCTCGTCGAGCAGCAGGATGCGGGGCTTGGCGGCCAGCGCCAGCGCGATCTCGAGCAGGCGCTGCTTGCCGTAGGCCAGCTCGGACACCGGCACGTCGGCCAGGCTGTCGAGCCTGAATATGCCCAGCAGCGAGTGCGCCTCGTCGAACACCTTGGTGCAACCCTTCAGCGGCCGCCACCAGGTGGCGCCCAGCCCCTCGCGCTCGCTGATCGCCAGCACCACCGACAGCAGCGGCGTGAGGCTGGGGAACAGCGTGTTGATCTGGAAAGTGCGCGACAGGCCCATGCGCGCGCGCTTGTCGGCGGACAGGCGGGTGAGGTCGTGCTCGCCCATGTGGATCGATCCGCTCGTGGGCTTGAACACGCCGGTGAGCAGGTTAATGAGCGTGGTCTTTCCCGCGCCGTTGGGGCCGATCAGCGCTTGCCGCGCGCCGGGCTCGAGCGAGAGATTCACGTCGCTCACCGCCTGGAATTCGCCGAAGCGGATGCCCAGGCCCTGGGTGCGCAGGGTGTGCGTCTTGGTTGCCGGGCTCATCGCGCCTTCCCCGTGCGGACGAAGCGCGACAGCGCGCCCATGATGCCGCCGCGCCCCAGCATGACCGCCGCGATCAGGAAGATGCCGAGCCAGAACATCCAGTACTGCGGATTCATGTCCGCGAACCAGTCGTGCACCAGCATGTAGACGATGGCGCCGATCATGCCGCCGTACAGCCGGCCGGTGCCGCCCAGCACCAGGATGATGAGCACCTCGGCCGAGCGGTTGAAGCCGATCGACTCGATGCCGACGAACTGCGTGGTCTGCGCCAGCAGCGCGCCCGCCACGCCGGCCACCGCGGCCGAGAAGGCGTAGGCCATGCGCAGACGCGCTTCCACCGGCGAGCCGATGGCCAGCATGCGCTTGCGGCTGTCGTGGATGCCGCGCAGCGCCAGCCCGAAAGGCGAGCGCAGCACCAGCCGCACCAGCAGGAACATCGCGAACACCACGCCGAAGGCGTAGCAGAAGGCGGTCTTGCCGTAGAGGTCGAAGTCGAACATGCCGAGCACCGGCGCGATGACCACGCCCTGCAGCCCGTCGGTGCCGCCGGTGATGCCCGAGAGCCGGTTGGCCACCTCGAACAGCAGCACGCACACGCCGATGGTGATCATCAGCCGCGTGAGGTCGGCGCCGCGCACCACCAAGTAGCTCAGTGCATAGCCCAGCAGGCCGCTGACGACCAGTGCGAACGCGAGGCCGGTGAAGGGCTCGCTCCAGCCGTACTTGGCGAGCAGCCCGGCCGCGTAGGCGCCAGCGCCGAAGAACGCGGCATGGCCGACGGTGAGGATGCCCGCGTAGCCCAGCGCCATGTCGAGCGACACCGCGAACAGGCCGAAGATCATGATCTGGCTCATCAGCGTGAGCTTGTCGGGCAGCAGGAAGAAGCTCGACGCGAGCGCGATCCAGAAGACGGCTTCCGCGGCGCGCAACTGCGCGGGAGAGACGGTCAGGGCTTTCATGCGAGCCCCTTCTTGGCGACGATGCCGTTCGGGCGCACCAGCAGCATGACGATCATGAAGACGTAGATGAGAAAGGCGCCGGCTTCGGGCAGGTAGTACTTGCCCGCCACGTCGACGATGCCGACCAGCAGCGCCGCGATGAACGGCCCGGTGACGGTGCCGGCGCCGCCCACGCACACCACCATCAGGAAGTACACGAGGTACTTGAGCGGGAACGAAGGCTCCAGCCCCAGCATGCCCAGGCTCAGCGCACCGCCCAGGCCGGCGAGGCCGCAGCCCAGCGAGAAGGTCAGGAAGAACAGGCGCTGCACGTGGATGCCGGTGCCGCCGGCCACGCGCTGGTTGTCCACCGCCGCGCGCACCATCGCGCCGTAGCGGGTCTTGCCCAGGCCCAGCAGCAGGGCGACGAGCACCGCCGCGCCGCAGGCGATCAGGAACAGCCGGTAGCGGCCCACCTCCAGGCCCAGCAGCGACACCTGGCCGTCGAGCGCCGCGGGCAGCGTGAAGGGCTGCATCGTCGGGCCGAAGAAATAGGTGAACGCGGCGATCGACACGAACACCACGCCGATCGACAGCAGCACCTGGTCGAGCGGATGCGCGCGGTACAGCCGGCGGTAGAACACGAACTCCAGCACCGCGCCCACCAGCGCCGCCGCGACGAAGGCCGCCGCCAGCGAGAGGCCGAAACCGAGCCCGAAGTGGTTCATCAGCACGGCGGCCACATAGCCGCCGACCATCGCGAAGCTGCCGTGCGCGAGGTTGACGAAATTCATGAGCCCCATCGTGATGGACAGGCCCACGCCGATGAGGAACAGGAGCATGCCGTAGGCCACTCCGTCGAAGATCACGATGCCCATGAATTTCCCGCTCGCTGGCTGAATGCTGGCTTCTGTTCTTTGCGTTTACTTGGCCGCGGCTTCCTTCGCCGGGTCCTTCACGCGGTCGAACTTGTCGAATTCGACGTTCACCAGCTGGCCGTTCACGCGCTCGGTCTTTCGGATGTAGACGGTCTGCACGATGTCGCGCGTGGCCGGGTCGATCTCGATCGGGCCGCGCGGGCTCTCGAAGCTCAGGCCCTTCAGCGCCTCCATGAACTTGTCGCCGCCGGTGTCGCCCTTGGTCTTGGCCAGCGCGAGGTCGATGGCGGCCATGGCGTCGTAGGCGGTCACGGCGAAGTAGCTGGGGCGCAGCTTGGCGCCGTTGTCGGCGGCGAAATCGCGCACGAACTTCTGGTTCTTGGGCGAGGGGTGCGCGAACGAGTAGTGGTGGCTGGTGACCAGGCCCAGCGCCACGTCGCCGGTGGCGTCGAGGTAGCTGTCGTCGGTGGCTTCGCCGGTGGCGTAGAGCTTGATGCCGGCCTGCTCCATGCCGCGTTCCTTCCAGACCTTCAGGAAGGCCGGCGGCATCACGCCCGAGGGAAAGAAGAAGAACACGGCCTGGGGCTTGGCGTCCTTGATGCGCTGCACGTAGGCCGAGAAGTCGGGGTTGTTCATCGGCGTGCGCACTTCGCCCGACACCTTGCCGCCGCCGGCGGTGAAGGTCTTCTTGAACGCGGTCTCGGCGTCGACGCCCGAAGCGTAGTCGGCGACCACGGTGTAGGCGTCCTTGATGCCTTCCTTGAGCATGTAGCGCGCCATCGGGTCGGTGACCTGCTGCACGGTGAACGACAGGCGCGCCACGTAGGGCGAGCTGGTGGTGATGGCCGAGGAGGCGGCGTTCATCACGATGGTCGGGATCTTGGCCTGCGTGGCGATGGCGCCCACGGCGTAGGCGTTGGGGCTGAAGTCCAGGCCGGTGAGCACGCTCACCTTGTCGCGCACGATCAGTTCCTGCGCGATGCGCTTGGCGGCGTCGGGCGCGGGGCCGGCGGTGTCCTTCTTGATGATCTCGACCGTTCGGCCGCCCATCTTGCCGCCGTGCTCCTTCAGGTAGAGCGCGATGCCGGCGTCGAACTGGCGGCCGTAGTCGGCATAGGGTCCGGAGTAGGTCGCGATCAGGCCGATGCGCAGGGGCTCGTCGGCCGCCTGCGCGGCGGTCGTGCCCAGCACGCCGAAGCTCGCCAGCAGCAGGGTCGAGAGGATGGTTCTCTTGGTCATCGTCATTGCCGTCATTTGAAAACGCCTTTCAGGTGGAATGGATGCGCCCCCTCGGGGCGCCGCTGTCGTGTAACCGGATGTGCAAAGCGGGCGATGATGCCCGAGCTGCCTGTCAGACCTGCGTATCGGGCACGCGCACCGTGAGGCCATCGAAGGCCGCGGTGATGCCGAGCTGGCAGCTCAGGCGCGAGCCGGGCCTGCGCTCGGACGCGACGGCGTCGAGCAGCGCGCTTTCCATGTCGTCGGGCGGCGGCAGCAGGTCGATGAAGGCGTCGTCCACGTAGACGTGGCAGGTGGCGCAGGAGCAGCAGCCGCCGCACTCGGCGTCGATGCCGCGCACGTTGGCGCGAATGGCGGTTTCCATCACGCTGGCGCCGACCTTGGCGTCGACGTCGCGCGTGGTGCCGTCCTTGAGGATGTAGTGGATCGTGGGCATTGTTGTTCTTGGGGCTCGTTCAGAACATGTCGAAGTACTCGCGGTGTTCCCACTCCGAGACTTCGAGGTTGAAGCGGGCGATTTCCGCTTCCTTGATGTGGCAGAGGTAGTCGACGAAGGTCTTGCCCATCTGCGCGTTGAGCATCTCGTCGCGGCGCAGGCAGGCGAGGGCGTCGCCGAGCGAGCGCGGCAGCTGCTCCGCCGGGGTTTCGTACGGCGCATCGGCCGAGGGCCCGGGGTCGGTCTTGTGGCGGATGCCGTCCAGTCCCGAGAAGAGCTGCGACGCGAGGTACAGGTACGGATTGGCCGTCGGCTCGCCCACGCGGTTCTCGATGCGCGAGGCGCTCTGCCCCATGCCGCCGAGCACGCGCAGCATCGCGCCGCGGTTGTCTCTTGCCCAGATCGCGCGGTCGGGCGCTAGCGAGAAGGGGCGGTAGCGCCGGTAGCCGTTGATGGTGGGGCTCGCGAGCGCGGCCGCGCCGCAGGCGTGCGCCTTGAGGCCGCCGAGGTAGTGCATGCCGATCTCGCTGAGCGTCTGGCCCTCGGTCTCGGGCATGAAGGCATTCACGCCGTCGCTCTTGCGGCGCAGCGACTGGTGCAGGTGCCAGCCGCTGGACATCACGTTCGGGATCTTCGGGCGACACATGAAGGTGGCGTGCAGGCCGTTGCGCTGGCAGATCTGCTTGATGGCGCTGCGCAGCAGCACCATGGTGTCGGCGGGCATCACGCCGGCGGTGGGGCCGAAAGTCAGCTCGAACTGGCTCGGGCCGAACTCGATTTCCAGCGAGCGCAGCGGCAGGCCGAGCGCCAGCAGTTGCGAGCGCAGCAGCTCCATCAGCGTGTCGACGCGGTCGTAGCGCAGCTCGGTCAGGTACTGGTGGCCGTGCGACAGCAGCGACACGCGCGGCGGTTCGCCGGGCTGGCCCGAGTCGGCCAGGCCCATGCGCGCGTCGTCGAGCCTGAAGACGTGGAACTCCACTTCCAGGCCGGCGATGAAGTCCAGCCCCAGCTCGTCGAGCTGGCGCACCGCGCGCTGCAGGATCTGCCGCGTGGCGAAGGGGCAGGGCTTGCCGTCGGCCATGTAGGCGTCGCACATCACCCAGCCGGTGCGCGGCGACCACGGCAGCACCTTGAAGGTGGCGGGGTCGGCCACGATGGTGAAGTCGGCGCCGCCCTGCAGGCCCTCGATGGCGAAGCCGCCGCCCTGTGTGAACACCGGGAACACGGTCTTGTGCGAGGTGTCCTTGGCCAGCAGGGTGGAGGTGAGGTTCACGCCTTCCCAGAGGGCGGAGCGCGCCTCGCTGGCGACCAGCGTCTTGCCGCGCAGGATGCCGTGCTGGTCGGGCCAGGCGAAGCGCACGAGATCGACCTCGCCGCTGTCGATGCGGCGCACCAGTTCCCTGGCCTGCGCATGCTGGTCGTCGGACCAGAGACCGAAGCGGTCGACGAATTTGTTGCTGCTGATGCTGCTCATGGCGCGGGCTTCAGGCGGCGAGCCGTGCCGAGGCCCAGTCGGACTTCATCCGGCGTGCCCGGTCGGCCTCCTGCCAGTAGGCCTCGGTAGCGGCTTCGTCGCTGACGTTGCGGCCGATGCCGTCGATGGAGGGCGGCCCGGTCATCGCGCTGGCCTGTTCGGCGTCGATGAGCATCGGCGCGCTTTCGCCGGCCAGCGTGGCCTCGATGGCCTTCACCAGCAGGCGGCGATAGGCGACGATGCCCTTGTCGGTGCTGCCGAGGTGCTCGCGCGTGCGGTCCTGGATGGCGCCCTGCGACTCCACCGCCCACTGGTCGTGCACGTTGATGTCGTCGCCCATGCCGGTGTAGGTCTCGGTCAGCTGCTCTTCGATGCTGTAGCCGTAGTCGTTGCGCTTGTTCTTGCGCGAGGTGTAGTCGGGCAGCTCGTAGAGCTTCAGGCGCTGGTCTCGCATCTGCTGCTTGTCGACCGGGCCGGTGAAGCTGGTGAAGATGGCATACCAGTAGCAGTGCGTGTCGTCCACGGGCACGTGCCATTGCGAGATGGTCATCTCGGCGCTCATCGGAATCACGAAGGCCTGCGGGAACACCACGTTGGTCACGCGCACGTGGGTGGTGTCTTCGCTCAGCTTGCGCAGCGCCTTCAGGCGGAAGCCGTAGTCGGTCGGCTCGACGCTGATGTCGGGGCGGTCGTACTCGCGCAGCACCTTGGTGATGGGCATGTCGGAGTCGGCCGAAGCCCCGCGGAATTGCTTGCCGTAGCTGCCGGAGGTGTCCTCGTCCTCGAAGAAGCGGTGCAGGTACGAGGCGTGCGCGGGGTCGATGCCCACTTCGAGCGCCTGCAGCCAGTTGCACTCGAACAGGCCCTTGAACGCGAAGGTGTGGCTGTCGGGCGCGACGAAGCAGTCGAAGTCGGGAAACGCGGGGGGCTCGCCCTCGCCGATGTACGCGAAGATCGTTCCGGCCTTCTCGACCACCGGATAGGCCGACTGCTTGATGCGGCTGCACAGCTTGCTGGTGGCGGGCTCGGCGGGGGTTTCGAGGCAGTTGCCCTTGGCGTCGAACAGCCAGCCGTGGAAGGCGCAGCGCAGGCCGCCGTTCTCGAGCCGGCCGAAGGCGAGGTCGGCGCCGCGGTGCGGGCAGTCGCGGTCGAGCATGCCGAGCTGGCCGCTTTCGTCACGGAACAGGACGAAGTCCTGCCCCATGAGCTTCACCGGCTTCACCGGTCGCGGGCCGGCGAGCTCGTCGGCCAGTGCCACCGGCTGCCAGTAGCGGCGCAGCAGCTTGCCGGCGGGAGCGTCGGGTCCGACGCGGGTGATGAAATCGTTCTGCTCGGCGCTGATCATCGTGCGGGCTCCATCTTTGGGGGCTGTGGAAGGGATCTGCAGGCATTGCATGCAACTGTATGCATTGTCTTGGTGATCCCGGATTCCGGTCAAACTTCCATCTGCGGTTTCGCCCCGGAATGGGGCATGAAACGCCAAAAATCAGGGTAAACGCTGAGCGTAACGTCGGTTTTTGACACTTGTTTACATGAAGTGCATGCAACAACCGAGCCAGCGCAAATATGCTGCGTGCAGTGTCAGGTGCGTCTCCTAGAATTCGCCGATGGACTCCCAACAATCCCGCGTCCTCGTGCAGTTGCGCGACATGATCCTCAAGGGCGAATTCGTGCCCGGAGAGCGGCTGGCCGAGATCCCGCTGGCCGAGAAGCTCGAGGCATCGCGCACCCCGGTGCGGCTGGCGCTGGCCAGCCTGGAGCACGAAGGGCTGATCGAGCAGTCGCCTTCCGGCGGCTACCAGATGCGCCGCTTCACCTCCCAGGAAGTGGCCGACGCCATCCGCGTGCGCGGCGTGATCGAAGGCTTTGCCGCCCGCCTGCTGGCCGAGGACGGCGCGCCGCGCCAGCTGCTGCGCGACCTCAAGGATTGCCTGGACGCCGGCGACCGCGCGGTCAACAAGCCCAGCATGGATCTGGACGACTACGCGGCCTACGTCGAAATGAACGACCGCTTCCACAAGCTGATCCTCGAAGGCTGCGGCAACCTCGCGCTCAAGCGGGTGATGGACATGCTCGGCGGCCAGCCATTCGCCGCGCCCAGCGCGATGCTGCCGATGCAGTCGTCGATGGAAGAGGGCCAGCAGTGGATGCGCCAAGCGCACCGCACGCACCACGCGATGGTGCAGGCCATCGAACGCGGACAGGGCTCGCGTGCCCAGGCGCTGGGCGAGGAGCACGTCGAAATCGCGCGCATGAATCTCGACTACGCGCTGGAACGGCCCGAGCTGGCGGCCGAGCTGATGCCGGGGATCCGGCTTGTCTCCAAGGGGCGCAACACCTGAGCTACTGTTCAGTCTGTAAAAGACTGGCTGGTATTTCGGCGGGCATGTCGTCTGATTGGCGACGCACAAGACTAGAATTTCCGGCATGAATGCCGTTTCCCCCGCCAAGACCTCGTTCAAGGAACAGATGCTCCAGGCCCGCGAGGAGGCCATCGTGCAGACCGCGAACCGGTTGCTGGCCGAAAAGGGGTTCGAATCGATGACGGTCGACGAGGTGGCTGCCGCGGTCGGCATCGCCAAGGCCAGTCTCTACAAGCACTTTCCCAGCAAGGAAGACCTTGCCGCCGCGGCCATGGTGCGCATCATGCAGCGCACCATGGAGTTCCTTGCCTCGGTGCCGCCGGAGGACAAGCCGATCGCCAAGCTGCGCGCCGTGGTGCGTTGGTCGATGCAGGTTCAGCTGGCCGGCGAGATGCCGTCGCTGCCGCACCAGAACTCGACCCTGCGCGCCGCGCTGATGAACAACCGCGCCTACCTCGACCGCCTGGTGACCATCAGCGACCAGCTCGGCGGCTGGATCCAGGCCGCGCAGGCCGACGGTTCGCTGAACCCGAAGCTGCCGGCCCTCGCCGTGCTCTACACGCTGTTCGCGCGGGCCTGCGATCCGGTGCTGGGCTTCCTCAAGGCCGGCGGGCTGCAGACCGACGAGCAGATCGTCGAGCTGGTGCTCGCCACCTGCTTCGAGGGCCTGGCCTCGCGCTGAAGGCTCGGCTCGGCTGCTCAGCTGCTGAGCACTCGGCGCGGCGTCACCGCGGCCTCGACGGCCCAGCCGACCGCCAGCAAGCGGTGGTCCGTGTTGCCGATGCCGGCGATCATCAGCCCGACCGGCGCGCTGCCCGCCTCGTGGCAAGGCACGGAAAGCGCGCAGCCGTCGAACAGGTTCACCACCGACGGGTTGCGCAGCATGCGGCCGTTGATGCGGTAGTAGGTTTCGTCGTCCTTCAGCACCTCGGCAATGGTCGGCGCGGTGTCTGGCGTGGTCGGCATCAGCATCGCGTCGTAACCGGCGGCCGCGGTGTTGATCGAGCGGATGAACTGGCGGCGCAGCGCCTGCAGCTGCAGGTAGTCGGGCGCGGTGATGGTCTCGCCGGTCCTGATGCGGGCCAGCACGCGCGGGTCGTACTTGGCGGCGCCGGTCTTGATGAATTCGCGGTGCCAGGTGAAGGCCTCGGCGGCGGTGATCATGCCGCGCGGGTTGATGGCGGGCGCCTTCGCGAACTCGGCCATCGGCAGTTCGGTGACCGTGGCCCCGGCGGCGGAAAGCTTCGACAGCGCCGCCGCGAACGCCGCGGCCACTGCCGGCGACAGCTCATCCTGGAAGAAGGTCCTGGGCACCGCGAAGCGCAGGCCGCGCAGCGGCGGCACGCGGATCGGGCGTGGCAGTTCGCCAGCCATCACGGCGTCGAGCAGGGCGCAGTCTTCCACCGTCCAGGCGATCGGCCCGGCGGAATCGAAGGAGGTCGACAGCGGCAGCACGCCGTCGAGCGGAATGCGCCGCTGCGTCGGCTTGAAGCCCACGAGCCCGTTGAGCGCCGAGGGAATGCGCAGCGAGCCGCCGGTGTCGGTGCCGATGGCGCCGGCCGCCATGCCGTCGGCCACCGAGATCGCGCCACCCGATGTCGATCCACCCGGGATGCGGCCGACGGCACGGTCGTAGACATTCTTCGGCGTGCCGTAGTGCGGGTTGATGCCCAGGCCCGTGTAGGCGAACTCGACCGTGTTGGTGCGTCCGATGATGATCGCCCCGGCGCGCCGCAGCCGCTCGACCACGATGGCGTCGCGTGCTGCCGGCGGCTGGCCGGCCAGCACGGTCGAGCCGCCGAGCGTGGTGACGCCGGCTTCGTCGAACAGGTCCTTGAGCGATATGGGGATGCCTGAGATGTGAGAGGCGGCGGGGCGGCCTGCCTTGCGGTCGGCGTCGAGCCGGGCTGCGGCGGCGCGAGCCGAATCGGCGTGTACGCGGATGAAGGCGCGCGCGCCTTCGCCGGCGGGGTTCTGGATGGCCGCGAGCGCCTCTTCCACCAACTGGCTGCTGCTGACCGAGCCGGCTGCGAGGCGGCGCGACAGCTCGGCCATCGACGACTGGCCCATCGCCTTGCCGCCCGTCTCGGGCGCCTGGGCCGATGCCTTGGGCCAGAAGGAGAGCATGCCGGTGGCGGCTGCGAGGCCGGCCGACTGTTGAAGGAAAGTCCGACGTTGTTGTTGCTGTTGCGTCATGGCGCTCTCCTCCGGGTGGATGGGTGGGCCTTTGGCAGTCTACACAGCGGGTGCGGCCAGTGCGTTGCCGGCCGTTACAGCGCGCGCGGGCTGCCGCGCGCCTTTTCATCAGTGGATGTCTATCAACAGGTGGGACCTGAAGCCTTCCTGCTCGCCGTTGCGCGCGTAGCCCAGCGGATTGGCCACGACGCGGCAGCCGTTCTTCATGTAATCCGACGGGCAGTGCAGGTGGCCGTGCAGCCACAGCCTGGCGTGGGGGAGCAGTTCGTCGAGCGCATTGCAGAAACCGGCGGTGCCGGGAGTCAGCCCGTAGCGCGGATCACCGCTGTCGAGGCTGGGTGCGAAATGCGTGATGGCGACCGTGGTGCCGTCGAAAGGCTCGGCCAGTGCGTGTTCGAGCCAGGCCTGGCAGGCGAGCGCCTGCTCCCGCAACTGGGCGGCGAGGAACAACTGGCCGTTACGCATGGTGGCCGCTTTTTCAAGGTAGAAATCGGCCGCGCGCATTGCCTTGCCCCGTTTCTTGAGTGCTTCGGCGAGGCTGTCGGCAGGGGTGGCCAGTGCGTCGAAGTCGGCCCAGAGCGTGGTGCCGACGAAGCGGATGCCGTCGATGACGCGGGTTTCGCGCTCGAGCCAGAAGATGTCGAGCTCTTCGCACAAGGTGCGCAGGCGTTCGTGGGTTTCGTCGAAGTCGGCGTTGTCGTACTCGTGGTTGCCCGGCACGTAGATGACGGGCGTCGGCCAGCCGTTGCGGGGAGAGAATCGGCCCAGGCCGAAGTCGGTGTCGGTCAGGCGGGAGCCTTGCTGGTAGGAGCCGATGTCGCCCGCCAGGATCAGCATGTCGGCGCCCGGAACGGGCTCGGCATGGAAGCGGGGATGGGATTCCAGGTGAAGGTCGGACAACAGTTGCAACTTCATCGTCGAACCAGTCTAGGGGAATTGACCCATGCATGAAGCGCATAAGGTCAGGGTTGAAAACCTAGGGATAACCCTTATTCTTGGTACATCAACCACTCAGAGCACGGCCACAAGCCGCGCAACACCATGTTCAGCCTCATCGCCCAAGTGGCACGCTTCTTTCGCTCCTCGACCGTCAACGCCCCGGCCAGCCACGCCGCAGCACTGATGGAAAGCGCCGACATTCGCGCCGGTCGCGGAGCCCACCACGCGCAGGAACTGCGCGCCGCCGCCTCGGCCTGGCTCAGCGTCGTCCGCTGAGCGGTCGACGGGCTGGCAGGTCAGTCGGGCACCCTCTGCCCGAGGACCGATCCGGCGAAAGCCGCTGCTGCCGAGCGCAACAGCGCCGTGCGCAGCCACTCGTGCGAATGCCCGTGCTGGGCGCGCCGGTGCCAGATGGCATCCACGTGCACCGGCGGCTGGTCGAAGGGCAGGTCGCGCAGTACCAGTTGGTCGTCGATGCCGGTGACTGTCACGAAGTGACGCGGCAGCACGGTCAGCAAGTCTGAATTGGCCACCACACGGCCTGCGGTGAAGAACTGGTTCACCGTCACCACGATGCGCCGCTCGCGCCCCATGGCGCCCAGCGTCTGGTCGATGAAGCCGTAAGGCCGCCCAGAAAAACTCACCAGAAGGTGCCGCGCCGCGCAGTAGTCGTCGAGCGTTAGGGGCGCATCCGCCAGCGGATGGCCCCGGCGCATCACGCATACATATTGGCCCAGGTAGAGCCGCTGGGTCTCGAACGCAACCCCGACGCCTGATTGGCCACGCGCCGCGAGGCTGGCGATCACGGCCGGAAAGTAGCCGACGGCCATGTCGACTTCTTCGAGCTCGAGCATGCGGCGCGGGTCGCGCGTGGTCAGCGGCAGCACGCGCAGCGAGATGGCGGGCGCTTCTTTCTCGGCGATCTGCACGAGGCCCGGGATGAGCTCGGCCGCGGTTGCGTCGGCCATGGCCAGCAGGAAGGTTGTGTCGGCCGTGGCGGCATCGAATTCGCCGGGCGCCAGCGTGTGCTGAAGCTGGCGAAGCGCGTCGCGCACCGTCGGCCAGAGAGCCAGGGCCCGTGGCGTGGGCTCTACGCCGGCGCCGGAGCGGCGCACCAGTTCATCCCCCAGTACATCGCGCAGGCGCCGCAACGCGTTGCTCACCGCAGGCTGCGTGATCGACAGATTGCGGGCAGCGCGCGTGAGGTTGCGCTCTGCCATCACCTCGTCGAAGACGCGAAGCAGGTTGAGGTCGAGCGTGCGAAAGTTGACATCCATCAGTCTTGTGAATGATAAACATCAGAAAGATAAAGTGGAATCGTACTAGGGTAAGCCCTAATATTGGCGCATAGGCCTTGTTCGCCACCACCGATTCCCAACGTCCCAGGAGGACATCATGACCAGCTTTGTTCACGTTGACCAACCCACCGTCCACCCCGGCGTGCGTCGCGCCGAAGTTCTATTCGGCCAGATCCAGGCCGCACGCGCCGGTGCCAACGGCGCCCGTCCGCTCATCGCGCTGCTAATCGTCGCCGTCGCCGCAGCCGTGCTGGTGGTGACTGATGCGCTTGTTTCCAATTGGAGCGAAGGCGGGCTGCTCGCAGTCTGGGCTGTGCTCTGCGTTGCTGCAATCGCATTGTTCGCCCTGTTTGCCGGTTCGGTCGGCAAGAGCGGCGTCGCCGGTCTCTGGCGCGCAGCCTCGCAACGCCGTGCCGCAGCTCGTGCGGATGCTCGCTTCCTGGAAACTGCCAAGAACGACCCGCGCGTGATGCAGGAACTGCAAGCCGCTGTGTGGCGCCAGCAATCCGAAGGCACTGTGCCTGCCGCTGAAGCCGCCAAGATCGACGCGCTGGCCCGTATGAGCCAGCGCTCGCAGGAAGTGCGCATGCCCACGCTGTATGAAGCGATGCGCCGTACGAACAACTCGCGTTACTACTAAGCTCGCGTAGCTTCGATCTGAGAAAGCCGCCTCCGGGCGGCTTTCTCATTTCTATATATAGAAGAAGACAAGGCTCTTGGCGCCGATGTGAAAAGTTCTTCGAACTTTGACGAAATAGGAAAATCCGTTGTATGATCGAAGGCTCGGCGGACGGCTGGTGCTCTCAGGGGTTTCATCAAGTCGGCCGATAAAAAAACTTCCTTCGAAGTTGACGCTGACAGAAAAGTCGGTGCATAATCGGAGGCTTCGCTGAAAACGATTCGGCGGCTGGTGACGGAAGTTGCTGACTGCCGGGAAGTTTGAAGAAAGCGAAAAAAGTTTGACG